>JAUYSP010000021.1 GCA_030696305.1 Legionellaceae bacterium
GCGTGATGTACAAAGCAATACTTAAATCAAACTTTGCCACGTCATAGTTTAGCGAAATACTCCCTTCTTCTGTGTCATCATCTACATCACCATATTGAACGGTATACATCACTTGAAACACAGGATGCCTCGAGGTGTCTCGTTCTACACCCAATTCATCAACCAATTTTTCAAATGGCAGGTCTTGATGATGTTGTGCCTCAATTAAATCATTCTGGATTTGGCTGACGCATTGTGACAGCGTGTGATTTGAGTCCAGCTGGATACGTAACACGAGCGTGTTTACAAAAAATCCAATTAAATGCTCAAGCTGTGGATGCTGCCGATTAGCAACCGGCGTACCTATCGTTAAATCCGTTTGCCCTGTGTAACGCGACAAAGTAATCGCAAGACCCGTAAGCAAGGTCGTATAATGCGTCACGTTATATTTTGCAGACAACGTTTTTAATTCATTCGGTAATTCAAATTCAACCGATGCACCGTGATAATCAATAGTAATCGGTCTTGGATAATCCGTTGGTATTTGAAGTGGGGTAATATCAGCAAGCTTGCTTTTCCAATACAAGACAGCGTCGTCTTCCTGCGACTTTTCAATCCCAAAATCCATTTATTCACACATCCTTTTTATAATTAAATCTTCGCTACCCAAAAGCCATACAATGTTTAAATCTTGACAACGATCTATTCCCCACTCATTGCAACCACAATTTTACGCTCCCCAACAAACGGATTTCGTCCATGCGCCATCAACACATTATCCAATATCATGACATCCCCCCTCCGCCATTGAAACACAATTTTTTCCGATTGATAGACGTCCAAAATGTGATGAAGATCGCTTACCTCAATTTCACTACCATCACCATAGTATACATTTCGAGGGAATTTATCTTCTGAGACAATAGATGAAAGCGTGTTTCTATCGGTTTCATCTAGAGAGGATATATGAAATAAATGTGCTTGATTAAACCAAACGTCTTCCGATGTCACTGGATGCTTGACGGTTGCCTGGCATATTTGCTGCGTAGTCAGCACTAAGCCATTCGTGCCTGGCTCATGCCATACATATTGAATATTATTTTTATCGCAGTACTGCTCAACTGCTTTCTTTTCTGTCGTCTGAAACACGTCTTGCCAACTTAAATCAATCCCTGGCGTATAGTTTCTTTTATACATTACTTTTTTTTCATTAAATTTCTTAATGATTTTTTTGTCTATTTTATTAAAAACATGTCGACTATCAGCAATTGGCGTCTCACCCCCTGATTCAGGAACAATCACACAAAAAAACATTATTTTATCTGGCCATGATTGGGTGTATGCGTTTTCATTATGCAAGACAATATGTTTATGTGCGGGGTATTCCGTGGCTGTGTATATTTTCCCACCCAGCTTGGTTCTGGGTGTCGAGCGATTCACATAATCTAACAAATTAGGGGATATGGTTTGAGCCAAATGATTAAACTCTGATACGGCTCTGATATTAAAGTTTCGCAACAGCACACCGCCACACTGATGTATTTTTTCTTGAATAGTTTGTTTGTTTTCTTCAATGAATTTTATAATATCCTTCTGTTCTTCAGCACAATATACGGCTAATTGTCCGAAGCCATTTTCTGCATTAATATAATCAAAATGAATCGTGCTCACTTTCCACCTTTTGGTTACTTTATCCATATGCTGTAACTATATCATTACTATAATATTTATGCTTTGGCAACGAATGTGGATTAGTAGGTAACTCATGAATATCAACAGAGTGAATATTGGTGACCTCAAAAAAATAAACGATAAATCTCTTTAGCTCACGTTTATGACTTTACTTTTTTCCGTTTCTTTGAGCTTTTCGTCATAAGTACGCTTTTAATCGTGTTATCGCCTACCTTTAATATTTCAATATGATAATTTTCTATCTTCAAACAACAGTCAGCAGGTGGTATATATCCAAGATACTCAATAATCATCCCACTTAATGTACGCGGACCTATCGATGGTAATTGCCAACTTAACATGCGATTCATATTTCGTAATGTCATACTACCATCAATAATGAATGCGCCATCCTCACGAGGAGTAATGTCTTTACTTAAAGCAGCAATATCGGTAGTAAACTCCCCTACTATCTCTTCTAGAATGTCCTCCATAGTAACTAAACCCTGCAAATCACCGTATTCATTCACAACAAAGCAACTACGTCGTTTCATTTTTTGAAAATTTAAAATTTGAACATTTAATGGTGTGGCTTTAGGAATATAATAAGGAGCTTCTGCAATTTTAAGTAAGCTATCCACGTCTAGTCGATCATCTAAAAGTAAATTTAAAACATTGCGCAAATGAATCATACCGACTAAATTATCAATGCTGCCTCGATATAGTGGTAATCGTGTATGCTGCATCGTTTCTAATTGTTCTAACAATTTTTGCCAGGGTTGGTCCAAATCAATTCCAATAATATCTGCGGTTGGAATCATAATATCTTCCACACAGGCTTGCTCAAGATCAAGTAAACTAATCAGCATCCCTTTATGCTCAGTAGGTAACAAACTTCCTGCTTCGTGGACCACTGATCGTAACTCTTCTCCAGATAAAATATCTTTATGTTGTTTATCCACCGACACACCGGCGCATTTAATTAGTGCCGTAGCTATCCAACTAATCAGTTTAATCACAGGAGCAAACAGTTTTTGCAAAAACAACAAGGGTAATGAACAAACAAAAGCAACTTTTTGTGGATAAAGGGCGGCTAAAGTCTTTGGCGTCATTTCAGCAAAGATTAAAACGCAAAAGGTTAAAAGCATTGTCGCGATTAAAACGCCCGTTTCGCCATATAATCGTTGACCAATTAATGTGGCAGCCATTGAAGCAAATATATTACATAGTGTATTGCCAATCAGTATGATGCTAAGCAAACGATCTGGATGAACCAGCATTTCATTTACCCGAATAGCCGCTTTATGATTTTGTTTAACCAAATGTCGTAAACGATATCGATTCAACGACATAACACCAATTTCTGCTGCAGAAAAAAACGCCGAAATAAAAATTAGAATGAAAACAATAAAGAGTAATAGCCCCAGCGAAAAATTCACTACTAATCCTTTATTAATAAATATCAAAACCATTGTAACCGTACATAAATTAAAAAAAAAGCAAGTATGTGATATAATCCCCAAAAAACGACTTTATGCCAAACGCAGAGGAATACTATGTTTGAAAATTTGACTGAACGATTAACCCGTGCATTTAAAAATATCAGCGGCCAGGGACGTTTAACAGAAGACAATATGCAAGATGCACTTCGTGAAGTGCGTTTGTCATTACTTGAGGCAGATGTGGCTCTGCCTGTGGTCAAAATTTTTATTGAACAAGTAAAAGAAAAGGCGTTGGGGCAAGAAATAGCTACTAGCCTAAAACCAGAGCAAGCACTCGTTAAAGTTGTCAACGATGAATTAGTCCGAATTATGGGTGATGTTCGCGTGGAATTCAATCTAAACACACAGCCTCCTGCTGTCTGTTTAGTAGCTGGGTTACAAGGCTCGGGAAAAACAACTGCCTGTGCTAAATTAGCTCGCCATTTAAAAGAAACTGAAAAGAAAAAAATCATGCTTGTCAGTGTGGACGTTTACCGACCTGCTGCGATAGAACAATTAAAATTACTCGCAGAGTCGATCGGCGTTGATTTTTTCCCAAGTCAATCAAATGAAAAGCCGCTTGAAATAGTCAAAAAAGCATTGGATAGCGCAAAAAAGAATTTCATAGATATTCTGATAATTGATACCGCAGGCCGTTTACATGTTGATGATGGCATGATGGCCGAACTCAAGGCACTCCACAAAGCTGTTACGCCAATAGAAACATTATTCGTAGTTGACAGTATGACAGGACAAGATGCTGCAAATACAGCAAAAGCCTTTCATGAAGCACTACCATTAACGGGTGTGATTTTAACAAAAACAGATGGGGATGCACGAGGTGGTGCTGCTTTATCGGTTAGACATATCACCGGTCAACCTATTAAATTTATGAGTTTTGGCGAAAAAGTTGATTCGTTTGAGCCATTTCACCCTGAGCGAGTGGCTTCACGTATTCTAGGTATGGGTGATATTTTATCTTTAATCGAGGAAGTAGAACGTAAAACGGACAAAAAAGCCCACGAAAAACTTGCAAAGAAAATTAAAAAAGGAAATGGCTTTGATCTAGATGATTTCAAAGAACAACTCTTACAAATGAGCAGCATGGGTGGTATTTCAGGTTTACTAACTAAATTACCAGGGATGAATAAGATTCCGCAAGAAGCAAAAAATGAAATAAATGACAAATCAATTGCCCAAACAATTGCAATTATTAATTCTATGACCAAAAAAGAGCGCCGAATTCCCAAAATAATCATTGGGTCACGGAAACGTCGTATCGCATTAGGCTCAGGGACACAAATACAAGATGTAAATCGCCTATTGAAACAATATACCCAAATGCAGAAAATGATGCAAAAAATGTCCAAGCCTGGCGGCATGAAACAAATGATGCGAGGAATGAATGGATTGCCGGGTATGGGTTCGCTACCCAACATGAAAGATTTTTTATCAGATGAATAAAGGCTTGCCTTCTGAGTTTAATTTTCGTAGAATACACGGCATTTTTAGATAACTAAAATAGAGGAAATAATGGTCGTTATTCGTTTATCACGAGGTGGCGCAAAGAAGCGTCCGTTTTATCACATCGTTGTAACTGACAGTCGTCGACGTCGTGATGGTAATTATATTACTCGCATAGGTTATTACAACCCTATTGCGCGTGGTGCTGAAGTGCGATTGCACTTGGAAATGGATCTGTTGAAGCATTGGCAAGGTGTAGGCGCACAATTGTCTGATCGCGTAGCATCATTAGTAAAAGAACATGTTAAGGCAGCAGAAGCGGCGCGTGGATAAGAATAATGATTGGATTGTTGTGGGTCGCTTTGGCCGCCCGCAAGGTCTTAAAGGATTCATTCGAGTAATATCATTCACTGAACCTCAACCGAATATCATGGAATATAATCCATTGTATATTAACGTTAAGGGTGAATGGGAGCCGTTGAGATTAACTGGGCTTGAAGAACACACTAAATTTATTTTAGTTCAGGTAGATGGTTATCAACAGCGAGAACAGATTGCTTCGTTGACGAATAAAGACATTGCAATACGACGCGAGCAACTGCCCGATTTACCACCGCATGAATTTTATTGGCATGAACTTACTGGTATGAAAGTTGTAACTCTAGAAGGACATTGTCTAGGACGTGTTACTGATATTATTGCAACAGGTTCGAATGATGTTTTAGTTGTTACCGGTGAAAAACGTCACTTGATTCCGTATTTACTGGATGATTTTGTAGTAAAAATAGACAAAGATCAGCAAACGATTACTGTTGATTGGGATGCGGATTTTTAACGTGATCCATTTTGGTGTGATCACGTTATTACCAGAAATGTTTACCAGCTTACAGTATGGTGTAACAGGCCGCGCTATAGAACAGGGATTAGCTAAAGTCGATTACTGGAATCCTAGAGAATGGTCAAACCGTCCATATCGGCAAATTGATGATAAGCCCTATGGTGGTGGTCCGGGTATGATTATGATGTATGAACCTTTGCAAAAGGCCATCGCACATGCGCACTCCCAGATGCCAGTTAACTGTAAAACGATTTATTTAAGTCCGCAGGGGAAGCAAATCCAGCAAACGGATCTGAACCAAATAGCGGCAAATTTTCAATCACTTCTTTTTATAGCAGGACGATATGAAGGGATAGATGAACGGGTTATTGCTCATCACGTAGATGAAGAATGGTCCTTAGGAGATTTTGTTTTAAGCGGTGGTGAATACGCGGCAATGGTTTTCATGGATGCTATCATTCGATTGCTACCTGGGAGTCTTGGACATCCGGCGTCAGCAACACAAGATTCGTTTATGAATGGGTTATTAGATCACCCTCACTATACGCGTCCGGCTATGATAAATCAGAAACAAGTGCCGCCTGTGTTATTAGGTGGAAGCCATCGAGATATAGAACGTTGGCGAAGAAAGCAATCGCTAGGTCGAACCTGGTTAAAAAGACCGGACTTGCTAGCGACGTTACAATTAAGTGATACCGATAAGCAATTGCTTATCGAATTTAAAAGTGAACACGGTAATTCATCTGAAATATAAAATGAAACCGGATATGAGGAGCAACAAATGACTAATATCATCGATCAAATTAACGCTGAACAAATGCAAGGCAAAGAAATACCAGAGTTTAGTCCTGGCGACACTGTTTTGGTCCAAGTAAAAGTAAAAGAAGGCACGCGTGAACGTTTGCAGGCATTTGAAGGCATTGTAATTGCTAAACGAAATCGTGGCTTAAACTCTGCATTCACTGTACGAAAAATTTCCCACAATGTCGGTGTTGAACGTGTATTTCAAACATATAGTCCTGTTGTCGACAGCATTACCGTTAAACGCCGTGGTGATGTACGCCGTGCAAAATTATACTATTTACGCAACTTAGCCGGCCGTGCAGCACGTATTAAAGAAAAATTAGCTACTAAAAAAAGCGATTAAAAATCTATAATTGTGCATCAGGTTCTGTTGACAATTCAGATTTCTACGTCCCGCGGAACAAGCCGCGGGAGGACGTCGGCCTTGTGGAAATGAATTGTCAACAGACCCTATAATGAACCCCAGGGTTGTCCCATTAAATAGCCGTCTTTGCGAACGAAGTGAAGCAATCCAGATCGATGTGACTTAAAAACTCCGATATCTGGATTGCTTCGCTAACGCTCGCAAAGACAATTATGACTGTATAATATCAAAATTAATA
>JAUYSP010000036.1 GCA_030696305.1 Legionellaceae bacterium
GCTTTGATTGAGAAAGTAAATCCTTATTGGGATGACTTGTATGAAAAACTGATGTAATCATTGGCATCTGTAAGGTCACTAGATTGCTTCGTCGCTACGCTCCTCGCAACGACGGCTTTAAAAATCGTACCGTACAGAGATGAATTTATTTAAAATTCTTATTTACGAATTCCCAGTTTACTAACTTCCAAACGCATTGAGATAAGTCGGACTGTGCATTCCGATAATCTATATAATATGCATGGTCCTAAACATCACATGTCAATAATGCCGTAACTCCTTCGGTCATTGGTGTTCCTGCATTAACGACTATTTTAAGTGGCGAAAGTATGTTTATTATCAACACCAAGACGATTCGTCGGATATTTTGAGATATTTCTTACAGCTTAACCATCCATTATCCCCGTGACACAGACTGTAAACAAGCTAAACTGTAAGTACAGGGAAGACATGGACTGTCTGACAGGATGTCATTTGCAGGATGCGAGGCAACGGATTTGCACCGCTGCAGGGATGCGGCACTCTACTTTTAAATCTGTACCGTCTTGTGAAGGCAAGAAGTAGTAACCACTACGTTCTTGCTCAACACAGACCGCTTTATATGAATTTATTTAAAATTCTTATTCACGAATTCCCAGTTTACTAACTTCCAAAACGCATTGAGATAAGTCGGACGTGCATTCCGATAATCTATATAATATGCATGCTCCCAAACATCACATGTCAATAATGCCGTAACTCCTTCGGTCATTGGTGTTCCTGCATTGCTGGTACTAATGATTTTTAGCTCGCCGTTAGCGTCTTGCACCAACCAAGCCCAACCTGAACCAAATGTGCCGATGGCCGTTTGTGTGAACAGCTCTTTGAATTTTTCAAATGAACCAAAGCTATCTATAATAGCAGATGCAACTTTTCCAGTCGGCTCACCACCACCTTGAGGTGAGAGACAATGCCAATAAAAAGTATGATTCCACACTTGTGCTGCATTGTTGAATAAAGGACCTTTCGCTTCCTTGATAATAGCTTCTAAATCTTTGCTGGCAAAAGGTGTATCAGTAACCAATTTATTTAGATTATCAACGTAAGCTTGATGGTGTTTTCCATAATGATACTCTAATGTTTCTTTAGAAATATGGGGTGCTAAAGCATCCATTGCGTAGGGTAACTTCGGTAGCGTAAATGACATAAATTTCTCCTGTTATGTGTCATGAGGGTGGTCAGAATAGCACATTTTATACAAGAAACTAAACGGCGGAATAAAATGATTCTAAAAGTTTGATTAATGCCGTTATTAATCGATTGTGCCAATTTGAGCTTGATGCAGTATCATTGATATGCGTCTTATAATTGTTCAGGTATTTTTTTCTGAGGATTTAATTAACATTATATTCGGTACATCCGGATGATTATAACTAAATTACATTGACAATTTAGAAAGCCTGTTAATAAATAGAAAAGTAGCAATGGTGGACTAGTTACAATAAAAAACTTGGATGGTCATAATTTCGCTAATCGACAAGCAACAAGTAGGCCCTCGACGACTCTCGACTTTTTTGGGGCTTGTTAATAACGGTTGAGGCATATTTTTATCTAATTCCTTGCAAAAATCATCGATTTCGCAAAAAATAAAGACCAGCTGACACTCCTTCAGCATACTGAAATTCCTTTTAGACGAGAAAAATCAGCATGTTAGGGGCGTCAGCTCCTTTTTTCAATATCTACATAACTCCGAACTGGGGTTTGGAAACAGTATCACACTATTGAACCATCGACGTTGTCTGTATTTAAATTGCTCGAGAAACAACAATCAGTCATTACATCTTCAGGCTGAAACTCCGAACTGAGATTATTGATAAACAATAACATGTGTTTCTTGAAAATTAATGGGTGTATTTTTTAAATGACAAAGCTAATCGCTTGATGCCTTCCTCAATGTTTGTTTCATTAGCATGAGAAAAATTAAGCCGCATGCCATTATAAATTTGGATCTGCTTTGTGGCGGCAAAACTTTCACTGGGTATAAACGCCACATGGTGCTTTATTGCTTCTTGTAATAGCAGGCTGGTATTCATGCTTTTTTCAAAATCTACCCATAGAAAAACACCACACTCAGGTATATGAAATGTCACCTCATGAGGGAAATGGGACGTTAAGCTTGAGACCATTTGATTTCTACGTTGTAAATAGTGCTGACATAAGGTTGTGATGTGATTATCAATTATTTTATCCCTTAACAGGATGTTAACCGTGTGTTGCATCAATGTTGACATATTAATATCGCTGCATTCTTTTAAAGATGCGAGTTTTGGAATAAGGCATTCGGGGGCAACAATCCAGCCTACGCGCAGGGCGGGAGCTATTGTTTTTGAAAACGACCCGACATAAAAAATCCAATCACCACCATAGGTTTTTAATGGGTTTATTGGGGTTTGATAGGAAAGAAAACCATAGGGATCGTCCTCAATAATGGGCATTTCATATTGATTTGCAATCGCAGCCAATGCTAATCGCTTTTCTAAACTCAAGCTGACTGCATGTGGATTACCACCATCAGTAACCAGGTATAAAAAAGCAGGTCGGATGCCTTTTTTAAGAATAGCTTCAACTGCTTCAATACATAATCCGGTTTTTGGATCCGTAGGAACTGTTAAAATTTCAGGTGAAAATGGCGCTAATGCTTGTAACATGCCGGGGTATGCCAGTTCTTCAGTAATCACGATGCTATGTTGATTTAACAATAATCGGGTGAGTAAGCTAATACCTTGTTGTGCACCTGATGTCAGTAATATTTGATTGGGAGTGCATGAAACACCACGTTTCGACATCAGCTCGACAATTCTTATTTTAAGTTCGTCTAGAGGGGGGGTATATTGAAAAATAGAATAACCTGCTGTCAATACATCGAGTATGGCCTTTTGGAAATGATCCATAGGGAAAAACTCAAGTGCTGGTAAGCCCAACGCAAAGGAAATAACGTTTGTATTGGTGGTGCATGCTAGCTGATTTTCCATGGCAGATGCTTCATTTTGTTTTACCCATGCAGGTAATGCAAAATCATCAAGATTGATTTGACTCACGTTTGAGTTGCTCCTGTTCTACGGCTTGAAATAGGGTCTTAATATTGTTGCTACCAAATCCATCACAGCCAGCTCGCTGAATGATCTCAAAAAATAAAGTCGGCTTGATATTCATTGGCTTGCAAAAGGCCTGATAGAGGAATCCTGAGTCATTCTTATCAACCAAGATGGAGTGATTGCGCAGATTATCGAAATCGTAATGGCACTGTTTGAATTTATTTTTTTGGATAACGTAATATTCATCAGGAATCGATAACATCTGCATGCCTGCAGTTTGCAATGACTGACTGGCTGATAGAATATCCTGAGTTGAAAAGGCAATGTGTTGAACTCCTTCACCGCGGAAATAGGTAAGAAACTCTTCAATTTGTGAGCGTTTCACGCTTGGCATAGGCTCGGTGAAAACGATCTTAATTGAACAATCCGCTGACTGGACCACGCCGGAATTCATACCACTATGTTCTGTTACCACAGATTCTTCATGCGATAAATGAAAACCATAGACGGTTTTATAATGTTCAATCCAATAAGCTAAATCACCCTGCTTCACGCATATGGCGAGATGATCAATATGTCCGAGCATGGATCGATTGATGTCGGGAGTCTTGGGAAATTGTTGATAGAAAGGAAGGGCTACGCTATTTATTAGATCTCGCTGAATAAACGTGTGTGTGATATCACCAAACGTGCTCACAGTAGCTTTTAGTATTTTTCCATCCATTGTTTCATAAACCATAGGCTCCAGAACGGGCTTAGCCTTGTTTTTAATCGCTAATTCAAATTGATTCACGACGTTGTCGCTGAGAAAGGCAATATCTTTTATCCCGTCACCATGGACATGAATAAATTGAGAAATGCGACTTAATGGATTTGAGGATGACGTTAAAATCAGGCGGATTGAACCGTGCTGAATTAATATGGACGATTGATCGTTTTGTTTCAGATAAGCCAAAGGAATACATTGAAATGTGCGTTTATAAAAATCAAGCGTCAACGGTAGATTTGCTACATATAGTTCAATGTGTTCGATTCGGATCATTTTGAAAATCGCATCATGTTACGTCCATATTTAGTTACGTCCTCTATTGTTGAACAACCACATAAAATCATGGCTTCTATTAATTCTGTATGATAAATATCAAATAAACGTTTTATGCCGTCCTTACCATTACAAGCCAATGCCCAAAGTACAGGTCTTCCAACCATGATGCAATCTGCGCCTAATGCTATTGCTTTAAAAATATCCGTTCCTCGCCTAAACCCGCCATCAATCAGGATAGGTATTTTCTTAGCAACGCGCTTGGCAATTTCAGGTAATACTTCAATCGTCGCAGGCATGCCATCTAATTGTCTTCCACCATGATTAGAGATAATAATTGCTGAAACATTTAAATTTAAAGCCATCGCCGCATCATCCTCATGCATGACTCCTTTAAGAATAACGGGAAGTTTAGTTTCCGATTGAATCCATTCCATATCTTTCCAGGTTAGGGTGCGATCAAATAAATCATCCGTATAATTTTTGACATTTGATCCCGCTTTATCACTACATATTAAATCAAGTTGTTGATTCACTAAATTTTTAGCTGAAACGCCATCAGGCAATTTGAATTGATTACTAATATCGCGTTCGCGCTTGCCCATGATGGGTGTGTCCACCGTAACAACCAATGCACTATAGCCGGCCCTTTCAGCGCGTCGAATTAATTCTTGTGTAATCGCCCGATCTTTATAGATGTATAACTGAAACCAAAGCGGACAGGTCGCTGCCGTTGCAACATCCTCAAGGCTAACCGAGCTCAAGGTACTGACGGTCATCCCTATCCCAATTTCATTAATAGCTGCAACCGTGGTCGTCTCACCCAATGGATTAACCAGGCTGTGAAACGCCATTGGAGAAACAAATACAGGTTGTGATAAAAACTGCTGGAATAGCTCAATCTCGGTTGTCACGGTGCTAGTACTGCCAAACAGTCTGGGAATGATTTGGATATGTTCAAATGAGGTGGTGTTTCTTTTGAGTGTATATTCATCACCAGCGCCTGAAGCAATATAATCGTAGATGGGTATATTTAACTTTTGCTGAGCAGCTGTTTCAAATTCGTTCGTGTTGATCGGATTCATTTGTATTGAATTTCCTGTCATGAGCAACATACTCTAAATCCAGCATGTTGATAAAAGTTTTTTCTAAACCACTATCAGCCAATATAAGCACAACGTTCGCATCCGTTGCTAAATTACAGTCATATTAGTGATAATATAGTAGTTACAACATAGGGATAAAGCAACCAAGGAACTAGAAATTGAGTGTGCCTAATTGTGACTATATTCATGCAATAATGGATTGGGAAAAAGAGCTGTTTATTCCGCGGATAAAGATCGAGATATTATAAACTTTGCCAAAATCGTCCGGAAATTTCGACGGTTGCCGGCTAGAACCCCTGAGCGATGATAAATTGTCAGCGTAAGGGGGGATAAATTCAATCCCCAAGCACCGCGGGATTTATATTGCTATCTGGTCTGATTTTCGCCATAATTAGGCCCTTAAATAATTGAATTAGGTGGTTAAGTGGATACTGCAGAAACAATTGAGAAAATAAAAAAACAAATTAGCGAGCATGCTATTTTGTTATATATGAAAGGAAGTCCTAAAATGCCGCAATGCGGTTTTTCAGCGCGTGCTGTGCAATGTATTGAAGCTTGTGGCGTGAATTTTGCGTCAGTAGACGTGCTTGCAAATCCTGATATTCGTCAGGTGCTTCCACATTATTCAGATTGGCCTACATTCCCGCAATTGTATGTTAAGGGTGAGTTGATAGGTGGTTCGGACATTATTGCAGAAATGTATACGCAAGGCGAATTAGAGCCGTTACTACAGCAAGTAGAGTAGTCATACTTTAATATAATACTTAATAATAATTTGGAGATATATATGAGCGTGTTAGTCGGTCGTAAAGCACCTGATTTTACAGTACCAGCTGTTCTTGGTTCTGGAGAAATCGTTGATAAATTTAACTTACATGATAATTTGAAAGGTAAATATGGATTAGTATTCTTTTATCCACTTGATTTTACTTTCGTTTGTCCTTCAGAATTGATTGCTTTACACCATCGAATGGCGGAGTTTGCAAGTCGAGGTGTGGAAGTTGTTGCGGTTTCTATTGATTCACACTTTACGCATAATGCCTATAGAAATACACCTGTTGAACAGGGTGGTATTGGCCATGTTGCATATACTTTAGCAGCTGATATGACTCACACTGTTTGCCAAGCTTATGGTGTTGAACATCCTGTTGCAGGCGTTGCATTTCGCGGTGCATTTATTATTGATAAAAATGGTATGGTACGCTCTCAAATGGTAAATGATCTACCAATCGGACGTAATATTGATGAATTATTGCGTATTATTGATGCTGTTCAATTTTTTGAAGAAAATGGCGAAGTGTGTCCTGCTGGTTGGGAAAAAGGAAAAAAAGGGATGAAGGCCTCTCCACAGGGCGTAGCAGCTTATTTAGCAGCGCATTCTGAAGATCTTTAGCACTTAATTTTTTTACTTAGCTGAAATTTTAAACTCGTCATTGTGAACAAGTGAACGCCGCCCAGACCTTACAGCCTGGGCCTACTCTGGGTGTTTACAATGACGGTTTACTTGAATCTAGCACTCCATTTGCATCTCTTGCCACGTATTTAATATGACACAAAATAATTCGGCCGTTTTTTTAGCATCATAAATTGCGGAATGTGCTTCATTCGGGTCAAAATCGATCCCCGCGGTTTTGACAGCTTTAGCCAGGACAGTTTGCCCATATACAAGCCCGGATAATGTTGCGGTATCAAAACATGTAAACGCATGAAATGGAGATTTTACCCCGGTTCTTTCAACGGCGGCTTTCAAAAATAATAAATCAAACCAAGCATTATGACCGACAAGTACGGCTCGTTGACAATGAGTTTGATTTAACGCTTGGTTAATCGGGGAAAATATATTTTCCAAAGCCTGTTTTTCATCTAACGCAAATCGTAATGGTTGATAGGGGTCGATCTGATTAAACTCAAGGGATTTGGCATCCAATCTTGAGCCCTCAAAGGGTAAAACATGTTCGAAAAAGAAATCACAGGGCACGAAAAAGCCATGAGGATCCATCGTAATAAATACAGCACATATTTCCAATAAAGCATTTTTTTCTGGTTCCACACCAGCTGTCTCTACGTCAATAATAACCGGTAAAAATCCACGAAATCGTTGTTTGATAGTTTTATTCGATAGGGGCATGGATGCTCCACGTAAGTGTACTGCCCGCCGCCAATGGCACAACTTGAAAGTCGCCAACAGGAAGAGACATTGGAATAACCTGAGCTTGTTTAATAAGCTCTATATGGTTTGATTGAGCTGGCAACTGATAAAATTCAGCACCAAATCGTGAAGTGAACGCCTCTAATTTGGGGAGCTGGTCCAATTTATCAAAAATTTCAGTATACATGGCGAGAGCATAGGGTGCGGAATAAACTCCGGCACAGCCACATGCGTTTTCTTTTTGCGATTGAGCATGCGGTGCGCTGTCAGTACCGGCAAAAAATTTGCTATTTCCACTGACAGCCGCTCGTTGCAGTGACAATTGATCTTTTTCACGTTTTAAAATAGGCAGACAGTAGTAATGCGGTTTAAGGCCACCAGCTAGCAATTCATTACGATTGAAAAGTAAATGCTGCGGAGTAATAGTGGCAGCAACATATGGAGAGGCTTGGGATACAAATTCAACGGCCGTTTGAGTAGAAATGTGCTCTAAAACGATACGTAATCGAGGAAAGTCGCGCACTATTGATGCTAAATGTGTTTTGATAAATAACGCTTCACGTGCAAAAATATCGCCATGAGTCACCTCGCCGTGAATTTGTAAAACCAGATCATGCATTTGCATCATTTCAAAATGAGGATACAGGGCTCGAATCGATGTGACACCCTGAGCCGAATTGGTTGTTGCACCCGCGGGGTAAAGCTTAGCTCCTAGAATATAAGAATATTGCTTTGCATTAATTAAGTCGTTTGGGTCAACCGTTTCATTTAAATAGAATGTCATATAGGGTTCAAACGAATTTGATTTATCAAGAGATGATAAAATTCGCTTACGATATGCCAATATGCTTGCTAAAGTTGTTAGCGCTGGAGTTAAATTAGGCATGACTAGTGCTCGTGCAAAATGAGCTGCTGTTGCTGAAACGGTATGTTTCAGTGCTTCATTATCACGCAAGTGAACATGCCAATCATCTGGTCTCAGTATCGATAAGATTCGCAAGAATAAGGTCTCGAGGTTCGAAAAACTCGTAGGATAACATGTTTAATAGGAAATATTAAAAAAATAATAAAAAACATTGACAATCATGTATTATCCGATAATACTGGCTAAATCGTAACACGTTAAACTCTTAAATTGTATATGAATAAGAATTTGGAGTGTTACTGTTGACAATTGGAATTTCTGGCTTGATAATCGTCCCAAGTACGTTTTCCGATTAGAGCGATGATAGCGTACTGAAGTCAATGCTAACGTTGTGGCTTTTAAAAAAAACGGAAGTTTAATAATAAAAAAGTGGAGAAAAGTATGTTAAATTTGAAAAAAACAGCAGTAGCTGTTCTTGCTTTTAGTAGTGGTGCTGTGTTTGCAGGAACAATGGGTCCTGTTTGCAGTGCAGTGAATGTAACTGTTCCATGCGAAAGCACAGCTTGGGAACTTGGTGGAAAAGCTTTATACTTGCAACCAAGTGCTAGCGGTAATGCTGGTGGCTTTGCTAGAACTCTTTCTACAGCTGGCGGTGAAGCAGTTGACTTCGGTCGAAATCCAAACTGGGCTTGGGGTTTTATGATTGAAGGTGCTTACCACTTCAATACAGGTAACGATTTGAACTTAAATTGGTACCACATTAACAGCAGCCGTTCTGGTGCATCTAACGCAGTTCGTACAATCAACGCTAATATATTCAACGATGCTAGAACAAGTATTCTTCCAGGTAACACAACTACTATCACTAGTCGTTCAGCTTCTATCGAACCTAAATGGGATGCTGTGAACTTAGAGTTTGGTCAACACGTTGACTTCGGCGAAAACAAAAGCATTCGTTTCCACGGTGGTTTTGAATACGCTCGTGTAGTTGCTAACTCAACACTAGGTATGGCTGGTACTGAAGTATTTACTGATCCAGTACTTGGTCTTAGTGGTACTAGAGCATTTAATCTAGCAACTACTTCTAACCCAACATACAATGGCTTCGGTCCCCGTGTTGGCGCGGATATGAAATATGATTGGGGCAATGGTTTAGGAATCTATGCTAATGCTGCATCGGCTCTTTTAGCAGGTTCTAGCAAATTCAGCGTAACAGAAACTGACGTAGCTATTGGCCGTGGTGTTACATTAAACGGTTCTGCTACAGTTGTTGTTCCTGAACTTGAAGGAAAACTAGGTGCTACATATACTTATGCTATGGCACAAGGTGATTTGACATTAGATGCAGGTTGGATGTGGGTTAACTACTTCAACGTAATTCGTTCAACTGGCCGTGTTGCTACAGATAACTCTGTTAGCGCTGACTTCGGTATCCAAGGTCCTTTCGTTGGTTTGAAATGGCTTGGTAACGTAGCGTAATTTGGTAGATATAATAAAAAAACCCGCTAACTAGCGGGTTTTTTTATACCCTCGAATTTACATTCATTTATTTCAAAAATAGTTCTATTTCCTCTAGTCATCTACTCTTTTGACAAGTATAATCCGCCCGAATAATGCAACCTATCAAATCAAAATTCATTTGTTAAAAAAGTAAGCCCAACACACAAAAATAAAACAGGACTTACACAATCTCAAATCTCAAGTCGAAATGATTTTATACGGTTTTAAACACTGTATAAAGAATTCAATTGGAGACCGCGATTGCGTAGTTCAGTAAGAAAAACATTCAGGAGTATTGGTGTATGAAGTATAAAGTCCTTCTTTTAGTTATGGCTCTTGTCGTATTACCGTCTGTAGCAAGTGCAGATGATGAGCAACTGCAGCGGCAAATTAAATTATTACAAGATCAAGCTGCAGCAATGCAAGCGCAACTAAATCAATTACAAAAAAAACTTGTACATCAATCAAACCAAAATCAAAAACATGTTGATACCAAACCAACATTAACCACTAAAAAGATATCACCTGTACCTGTTCCACAGGCGGATCAACCCCCACAAGCTTCAAAATCGACGAACGGAACTATAAAACGCAATAAAAAAGTTGTTAAGGCACCAAAACTTCAACAGGGAACCCAGGTACCCTCATCATCTGTTGTTTCTAAACCCGTAAAATCACCGAATGGTGTCGCACCTGTTTTCCATGAAAGTTCTGTTAGTGTTCACTCATTAGAGGATGCTGACCCTGAATCAGTTGATTTTTATCCAACGGCTTTAGTTGCTGATAATCATGTTTTAGCTTACATAGCCGGAACACCTGTTGTTTCATCACCTTATTTAGGTAGCCGGCCGGCGTTTGATGGCTCCGACTATATCGTGAACATTTCGAGTATTAACCGAGATGTGAGACTGATGCAACAACGCCGTAGCTTAGACCGAGCTTATGAAAAAATGGGATACCCTATGCCAAACCGGCCTATCCTTGCGTTAAGTGGGAAAGTTGAACCAATTGGGACCATTGGTCAGCCTTATTTTGGAACCTCAAGAGGTGACTGGAATTTGGGTTCAGACGAATTAGACATTGCTGCAATTCTAAATGACAAAGTAGAGGCATACATGGGATTGGCTTACAATGCGGCACCACCTTCTGGGGGCGGCCAGCGTGTTGCAAACTCTTCTGTTGGTTTAAACATGGGATTTATTAACATCGGCGATTTAGATGTAAGCCCTATCTATCTTACTGCTGGTCAGCTTTTCGCTCCTTTTGGTCGGTTTTCAACAGCAATGGTAAGTCCGACATTACCGATGATGCTTGGCCGAATCAAGGCCAGGCCAGTTATTTTTGGATATAAATCTAGAGAAAACACCGGCCTATTTGCGGCGTTATATGGGTTTAGAGGAGATACTACGTTAGGCAGTACCGGGGTTGGCGGCGTCAATTTGGGCTATATCATGGATGCATTTCGTTCAACAACCGAAATTGGTGTGAGTTTTGTTAGTTCATTAAATGAGGCAGGTGGAATCCAGTACACCGGCTCAGTCCCCTTCACTACCTTTGGTGGTTTTGCTTCAATCACAAATGGTAATGAGAGAGTTCATAAAGTACCTGGTATTGATGCTCATCTCACTACTAGTTTTGATCGCTATAATATTACGTTAGAATGGGCTAGTTCCATTGGGCGCTTTAATCCGAATGATTTGAGTTTTAATGGTTTAGGTGCTTTACCTCAAGCTGCTCAAATTGAAGGCGGTGTAACGTTTGTATCATTTGACAGACCGTCATCGGTTGGACTTGCATACCAATTATCTGCGCAATCTTTAGCTTTGAATATGCCGCGTCAGCGAATCAATGCGGTATATAATATTTCAATATGGAAAGATACTGTGGAAAGCTTGGAATATCGACACGATATTGACTACAATCGTAATCAATATGGAAATGGAGCCGCACCTACAGGTCTATCGAATATGAATACTTATGGAACTGGCGGGCATGCGGACTCATTATTTGCTCAAATTGGTATCTACTTTTAGACAACTAAGGATCAAACATGGCGATAAAATCGGATCGATGGATTGAACAAATGGCGTTAGAGCAGGGCATGATTGAGCCTTTCCAATCAGGTCAAATGCGTGAGAACGAAGCCGGTCGTATTATTTCATACGGAGTTTCTAGTTACGGATATGATGTTCGTTGTTCAAATGAATTTAAAATTTTTACGAATATTAATTCAGCTATAGTTGATCCAAAGGCATTTGATGAAAATAGTTTTGTTGATGTGCAGTCAGATGTTTGCATTATACCGCCCAATTCGTTTGCATTAGCGCGTACCATCGAATATTTCCGCATACCTCGTAACGTATTAACCATTTGTTTAGGAAAATCCACGTACGCACGCTGTGGTATTATTGTAAATGTTACACCGCTTGAACCCGAATGGGAGGGGCATGTAACACTAGAGTTTTCGAATACGACGACTTTACCTGCAAAAATATACGCAAATGAAGGTGTTGCCCAAATGATATTTTTAGAAGCTAATGAAGTTTGCGCCGTGTCCTATCGCGATCGAGCAGGGAAATATCAAGGTCAGACAGGCGTGACACTCCCTCGCACCTAAGTCGTATTTTCTAGGGTCGATGTGATTTATTTCCATCGGCCCATGACCATACGAATCAATTGGGTGTAGCTCTTTTAAAACGACGAAAATTGTAGAGTTATTATTTGATAAGATGTTCCGTTTTATGTAGCGTTATAAAAAGGCAAGCATATTCAAAATGAAGAATCAGGCTGCCTATTTAAATCTAGGAAACGCATCAAAAAAGCAACCTCAAAAAATAGTGTATAATAAAATTACATTTTGATATTTTGAGGAAAAGAAGATGGGGGAAAAGCACTTAAAAAGTACTCCAGAGCAAAATCTTAATCCCAACATGAAAAACTCTATGTCTAATTTATCTAAAGAAAAGAATGAATCAAAACCAGATACAATAAAAAAATTAGACATTGAATTTTTTGAGAGATTACCTGATGCGTTAATCAAGGACATTGGCAGTAAGTGGCTCACGCGTCGAGATGCCGTTTCTGCTGAGAAAGGAGTCCGAGTTCATCATGAAAAAAAATTGCATCTGCAAACCACCTTATTTAAACCCATTTTAACCGAAACAGAAGCGGCTTATGCAGTCTTAACAGGCAGCCCAGAACGATTGCTTGGAATACTAATGGAAGAATCTCAAGATGTAACTGATGCTAATAAAACCAGTCTGTTTTTCAAAAAATGCGTCCAAGTCAACGACCCATCTGGGCAGGTGTTCCGCGATATTTCTCCTGCTGAGTTGATTGATATGGTGTGTGATGACGACATGCCGCAGCAAGTAGCACAGTTTGCAGAAACGTTACCCGAAGATAAGGTTCACCGTTTTTTAAGTGATTGGAAAAATCAACGTGGATCACGTGGTCGCGGAGGGGCCGATTTGGTGAAGGTATCGAAAGACCCAATGACTATGCCTTTTGACGAGTTTCTTAAAGTGACACAAGCCTACTCGGCATGTGGTGAACCAATGTCTGCGACATTTCCCTTGCTCCAAAACCCCAACGGATTGATTTATTACAAAGATAATACAAATCAAGTTCATTGGTATTATGCTGATAAAGAGGCACGTACAATCCGAGAGATTCAAGTCGATGAACCACTAGACGAAGACGCTTATAACCGATTTAAATCATCCATGGATAACATGGAAGCGATGAGCGCCAGACGCTCCAGTAATGAAGAACATCAACTTATCAGCACACTTATGCGAGATGCTGAAAACCAACAACCGATTAAATTAGTACGAGAAGGGCATCAATACGTACGCAACGAAATTCCTTTAAGCAGGATACTCTCAACATTAAATAGACAGGAATTTCAAGAGTTGAAAAATCAACTGAGCGATAATGGCCATGTGCTTATAAAGTTCGCCACAGAAAACGATTATCAAGAAAAATTCTTTAGCCATGCAGAACTATGCGCATTGCAAGAAAAATGGCCTAAAGAGTTAGAGGCTTTACTTGATAAGCTTTTTATTTCTACCGCCACCCAAGTCAGTTACTGTGATATACAGCTTGATTTCAATCGTTATTATAATGCCTACCGAAAATGTATTCGTCTCGGGGACTCGAATAACACAAACGATTTAATTATAGCCGCTAACATTTGGGAAAAAGAGCTTGGTAGCATACAAAAAGAAGTCATGTGGTTATTGCAGCGATATTGTGAAAAGAATCGATCATTTTATCGCATGCCTGATAATTATAAAGAGCTGCCATTTATACGCAGCTTGAAGGTTGAAAAATACAAGAACGGTAAGTGGAAGTCGTTCGATATTTACGATCGGTCATCTGGTTGTTTTAATGCGGAGTTTGGTTCTAATGTTGCTATGTATAAAGGCCGGGGCGCAGGCCAGGCGGTGGATCGCAGGGTATACTGGGAGGCGTTCGATTTAGTTGCCATTGCCCGGCACGTGGAAGATGCAAAAGCGAACGTTGTCGGATTTAGCCCTGATGAGAGCTTGCCGCCAACTCCGCAGTCTATACATGTCAGCTGATAGTTGAAGTAATCCTACAACATATCCTGTTCCCGCATCCAATCATCCGAAGCAAACTTAGACATATAATTACGGATAGAATCGGGCAAAAGGACTAAGCATTTTTGATCTTTATTTAAAGATTTTGCTGCCTGTACAGCAGCCCACATTGCTGCTCCACTAGAGCCACCTACAAGTAATCCTTCTTCACGGATTAAGCGACGTGCCATGCAAAACGATTCTTTATCGTTTGTTTTAACGTAAGAATCAATCAACGTATTATCTAATACATCTGGAAAAAAATCGTAACCAATACCTTCTACTAAGTACGATTTAATTTCATTTCCGCCCCCTAAAATTGAACCAATTGGATCAACGCCAATAATTTGAATGGCTGGATTGTGTTCTTTTAAACGTTTAGCAATTCCAGTAATTGTTCCACCGGTTCCCACGCTTGCAACAACCATGTCTAATCCATCAGCAAAATCATCAATGATTTCTTCAGCTGTTCCATAATAGTGAGCACCCGGATTATCGGGATTGGCATATTGATCGAGGATATGGGAATTAGGAATTTCATGTTGCAATCGTTTAGCTAAAGAAATGTGGCTGTCTGGATGATCTGACGCAACGTCAGTGGGTGTTCTATATATGGTAGCGCCTAAACGTTCTAGCACCACCTGTTTCTCTTTGCTCATTTTTTCAGGCATGGTAATGATGACATTGAAACCCATCACCGCTCCTGCAAGTGCAATACCAATGCCAGTATTTCCCGATGTTGGTTCAATAAGGGTATCTCCAGCCTTAATTTTACCGTTTCGAACGGCTCCTTCTACCATTGCATAGCCAATCCTATCTTTAACTGACCCACCGGGATTGAAAAATTCACACTTAGCATACAACCCACATGCAAGATCTGAACCAATGCGATTAATTTTAACAACGGGAGTATGGCCGATGGTTTCAAGTATAGTTGAATAAATCATGACATTTCCTTATAACATGCATATTTAAAGTTTAGTTTGACTCATAAAAAGAAATCTATCAAATTATGTAAGAAGATTTGTAACTCTCTACGTCATCCCGAGCGAAGCGAGGGATCTCCCTGCAGTGGCAGAGATTTCTGAAAAGTACGATTCTTTTTTTATTGATGACCGTCTAAATATTTTTCTGATTAACATCAAAAAACACTTGAGGTTTCTTCATAATCGGGCCGTTCCATTCACCGATAATGATGCTGAGCGTGATTTACGCATGATGAAATGTAAGCAAAAAATATCTGGTGGCTTTCGCTCCACGCAAGGGGTTGAGCAATTTGCCCGTATTCACGGATTTATTAGCACCCTACGGAAGCAAGGATTTAATGTTCTGAATTCCATTCAATCTGTATTTTCTGGTAATATGCTCATCCCTGCAGGATATTGACAGGGTATAAATAGTCCAGCAAAACAAGGAACTTCCTATGCATACGGAATCGTACGTTTACCTCTTGGCCAATAAACACAATAACGTCTTATATACCGGCGTCACCAGTGATTTGATTCGCCGCGTTTATGAACATAAGAATAAACTGGTAAAAGGATTTACCCAGAAATATAATGTGGATCGCTTGGTATATTATGAGGCATGTGCAAATATCGTCGTGGCTATTGAAAGAGAAAAACAGATCAAAGCATGGTCGCAAAAAAAGAGGGATGAGCTGATTAATGCATTGAATCTTGAGTGGTATGATTTATATCATTCGATATGTTAAAGACCGTGCCACTGCAGGGAGATCCCTCGCTTCGCTCGGGATGACGTGGGGAGGTACGAAGATTTTAGTATAGGGAGTTAAATCAGAGATGGTTATTTACGTATTAATTATCTGTACTATCTTTTATTTTTGCGTAGTAAATGGGCTAAACAAATTTAAAATTTGGAGTTGGCAACGGTCATTGTCTCTGCCAACACACATGGCTACTTTGTCACAAATAAGCGCAGATATTAATGGTTTTCTATTGTCGCAACAAGCACGCGGCCATCAAGATGCATTCGAATACGTGTATGGAGAAATTGAGCCGTTGTCTTTTATTGCACTTCTTTCGTTAGTGCCAATTGATAATAAGACCGTCTTTTATGATTTAGGTAGTGGTACTGGAAAAAATGTAATTGCCTGTGCCATGGTCTTTCCAATAAAAAAAAGCTGTGGAATAGAATTATTTGCTGAATTACATGACGCGGCACTACAGCAACGGCATCGTTTAATCCAGGTACCCAACTATCAATTAATTGCTCGTAAAATACATTTTATCCAAGATAATTTTCTTAATGCCAATTTTAATGACGCCACATTAATTTTTATCAATTCAACCGGTTATTTTGGAGAAACATGGGAAGCTCTTAATCAACGGCTAGATCAATTAGATCAATGCTGCACTATTATTACTACGACAAAACCGCTAATAGCCAAAAAATTCAAATTAAACCGTATGACCCAAGTGCAAATGAGTTGGGGAATAGTTACAAGTTACATTCACCGTCAAGTCACTTAAAAGAGCACACTGACATTAAATTAGGGGTTTAATTCATCTTTGCGAATGCAGTCAAACAATACAGTAATTTTTCTATCAAACCGCTTCACTCGCTATATTGTCATCTATTTAAAATCAGTATATTCTAAAGCCTATTGGTAACTATTTTCACAACGGCACATACGGAGTGAGCATGATTAAATCAGAACTAATTGCAAACCTTTCTGCGAAAATGACTCATTTATCCGAGCGAGCTGTTTCAAATAGTGTTAATCAATTATTACAATTAATGCGTGATGCGCTGATTGATGGTCAACGCATCGAAATTCGAGGTTTTGGTAGTTTTTCGCTGCATTATCGTCCACCCCGTAATGCCCATAATCCTAAAACGGGTGAGCGAGTGACTACTGTTGAAAAATACAGTCCTCATTTCAAGCCAGGAAAAGAATTACGCGAACGTGTGGACGCTTCTAAATTCAAAACACCCATTCAAGAGGATGAAGAATAAAGTCTGTTGACACTGCATATTTCGACGTCCCGCGGCTTGTCCGCGGGACGTAGGCCTTGTGAAAATGAATTGGTCAACGGACCCATAATTAATGCGCTTCATCCCAATTCTTTCCAACGCCAATCGATACTAAAAGTGGCACTGACAGCGTAACGGTATGTTCCATAATTTCTCGGATATCGTTTCTAACGCTGTCGATAGCACCTTCTTGAACTTCAAATACGAGCTCATCATGGACTTGCATGATCATGGTTGCAGGTGAATGTGGCGATTGATTTTGCCAAAGGGATACAGCAAGCATAGCTTTTTTGATGATATCTGCAGCCGTGCCCTGCAATGGCGCATTAATTGCGGTGCGTTCAGCAGCTTTACGACGCATCATATTTTGCACGTTAATTTCGGGTAAATACAATCTTCTACCAAATAGCGTCTCAACATAGCCTTGCTCATGAGCTTGTGCTCTTGTTTTATCCATATAGGCTAAAACACCCGGATAACGCTCAAAATAACGATCGATATAGCCTTGGGCATCATGGCGCTCTATGCGTAATTGTTTAGCAAGACCAAAAGCTGACATGCCATAAATGAGACCAAAATTTACAGCTTTCGAACGCCGGCGTTGTTCTGACGAGACATTTTGTAATGGTACATTGAATATTTCGCTTGCTGTCGCTGCGTGAATATCCCAGCCTTGTGCAAATGCGTGGAGTAGTGCAGGATCTTGTGACAAATGCGCCATGATACGCAACTCAATTTGAGAATAGTCGGCAGTTAACAACAGATGGCTGGGGGGAGCAATAAATGCTTTACGTATGAGCCGCCCTTCCTCAGTTCTTATTGGAATATTTTGCAAGTTAGGCTCACTGGAGGATAGTCGGCCAGTGGCCGTAACTGCTTGGTTATAAGAGGTATGTATTCGTTGAGTTTGTGGGTTAATTCGTTTCGGTAATGCGTCTATATAAGTTGAAACTAACTTGTTTAAACTTCGATATGCTAAAATAATTGCAGGCAATTCATAGTCAAAAGCGAGCTCTTGGAGTACTGATTCAGCTGTAGATGGCTGGCCCGTTGGCGTTTTTGAAAGTATAGGTAATTGTTGGTCGTCATACAAAATGCTTTGCAGTTGTTTGGGTGAATTTAAATTAAATGGCTTTCCTGCTAGTGTGGTAGCTTCTTGCTCAAGTTTAAGCATATCTGCTTTGAGCCGTAGTCCATGCTGCGCTAACAACGCCGCATCAATTAATACTCCACAGCGCTCTATCTCCGCAATGACGGTTAGCAGAGGGACTTCGATCTCGCTTAAAACATGTTGAAGTGATTCGGCCATCAAAGGATAAAGCGTTTGATGTAATTTTAAGGTGACTTCCGCATCTTCTGCCGCATAAGGGGCTGCCTGGCTAACTGGTACGTGATCAAAACGGATCTGTTTTGCCCCTGAACCGGCAACATCTTTGTAACTTATTGTTTTATAATGCAAATATTTAAGGGCTAACGTGTCCATATCATGCCGTCCGCCGGCACTGTTTAACAAGTAAGATTCAAGCATCGTATCGTATAAAATGCCTTGAAGTGTAATATTATAATTTTTAAATACACTATAATCGTATTTTAAATTTTGCCCTACCTTTTTGATATTTGGATTTTCAAGTAGCGGTTTTAATGCCATTAAGACCGATTCACGATTTAATTGCTGGCTGCCATCGGTATGAGTTAATGGAATATAAGCAGCACGACTAGGCTCGATTGCCAGGGCAATGCCCACTATTTCAGCACAGATGGCATCTAAACTGGTTGTTTCAGTATCCACACAAAGCAAAGGGGTGTTTTGTATTTCTTTTAACCACTTAGCCAACTGATGCTCTGTGGTAATCACCTCAAAGTGAGCTTCGGACGATTTTGTGCTACTCAGTGGCGTCGAAGGATTTTCCTCTGCACTGGTCAGCTCTTTAATCCATGTTTTAAATTCTAATTCACGAGCGAGTTCAAGTAATTTTTCTCGATTTATGGGTCTAGGAGTAAGCTCAGATAAAGTAAGCGGTAATTCCACGTCAGTTTTAATTGAAACCAATTTTTTCGATAAAGGTAAGTGAGTTAAACTCGCACGCAAGTACTCACCGATTTTTCCGCTTATTTTATCGGCATTTGATATTAAATTATCTAATGTTTGATATTCAGTAAGCCATTTCACTGCAGTTTTCGGCCCGCATTTGGTAACACCAGGAATATTATCAGATGTATCACCAACTAATGTGAGGTAGTCGATAATTTGTTCTGGTAAGACACCAAACTTTTCTTTGACTCCTAAGCTATCCATTGTGTGATTATTCATGGTATTTACTAGAGTAATATGATCATTCACAAGTTGAGCCATATCTTTATCACCGGTCGATATCACAATGGGTTGTGCTGCAGCTGTTGCATGATATGCAAGCGTGCCAATGACATCGTCGGCTTCTACACCTGAAATGATGAGCAAGGGCAATCCCATCGCTTCTAATACTTGGATTAAAGGTTCAAATTGAGAGCTTAAGTCCAAGGGCATGGGAGGCCGATGCGCTTTATATTCAGGGTACCAATCGTTTCGAAACGTTTTTCCTTTTGCATCAAATACAATAGCTATTTGCTCAGGCTGATAATCTTTAATCAAACGTTTGATCATATTAGCTACGCCATAAATAGCGCCTGTTGGTTGACCTTTGCTATTCGTTAAGGGTGGTAGGGCATGAAAGGCACGGAAAAAATAAGATGATCCATCAACCAGGATAAGCGGTCTGGACATATTTATTTACCTTCAACTTCAAGTTGAGCTAATTGCTCTGTAAGCCGCGCTACTTTTGCGGTTAATGCTTGAATATTTTTTCGCATGAACGGGATCCGAGTAGTCGCTAGTTCTTGTTCGATTGCTTTATCTTTAGGTCGAGCAGGATTCCCTAAGTAAATATTACCTTGTTTTAAATGTTTTTTAGGAGGAACACCGGCACGAGCACCTAAAATCACACCATCTTCAATAGAAACATGATCGCTGACACCGACATTTGCTGCAAATACAACATTATTGCCACTAGTCGTACTGCCGGCAATGCCAGTAAATGCACAAAGGATGTTATGCTTACCTAGTTTTACAGAGTGAGCTATTTGCACTAAATTATCAATTTTAGTACCTTCGCCGATGATTGTTGAACCGATGGTTGCTCGATCTACCACTGTGTTGGCTCCAATTTCAACATCATCTTCAATAATGACTTTACCGACATGAGGAACTTTAACGTGTCGTGCGTTTTCAAATGTATATCCGAAGCCATCTGAGCCAATGACCGTGCCTGCATGAATAAACACCCGTGCTCCAATGAGACAGTTATCATAAATTGTAACATTAGGATGGATAACGGAGTGCGCACCTAGCCTGACTTTGTGGCCGATATGGACGTGACTTTTAATGACACAATAATCGCCGATCGTGCTGCCTGATTCGATTGTTACGAAGGGGCCAATAGATACATGATTTCCTAATAGCACATCAGGAGCGATTACGGCGGAAGCATGAATACCTTCTTGCGGCTTATGTGACGGATAAAAATGGACCAGCAATTGAAGAAACGATTTGAATGGGTTTGCTACTTGAATAATAGGTTTATTGACTTCATGCACAGTGTTTGCAACTAAAATTGCAGCTGCTTTAGACGCCTCGGCTCGCTTTAGGTTATCGCTACCTTCGGCAAATACCAATGAGTTTTCGGTAATGTCATCAATGGGAGATAGTGTCGAGATAATTAGTTTATCATCGCCAACAACTGTTCCTTGGACCAGAGATGCAATTTGAGACAAAGAAATGTTCATGTAATACCTTTTAGTCGAGCAAACTCAACAATTATAGCGGTATGTTAAGAAAGTTAATAGCGTCTTAAGAGTAAAGCCGCGTTTGCACCACCGAAAGCAAAATGATTGGATAAAGCAATGTCAAATTGCTTGGGTCTTGCCTTGTTGGGTACATAATCTAGGTCGCATTTTGGATCTGGATTATCAAGGTTAATTGTCGGTAATAAGATGTTGTGCTGTAGACTTAATACAATAGAAATCACCTGCATTGCACCTGCCGCGCCAATTGCGTGTCCTGTCATTGCTTTTTGTGCTGTAATCGGAATGTCATAGGCACGGGAGCCAAAAATTTGCTTAATCGTTTCTGTTTCAGTCACATCATTTAATTGCGTGCCAGTGCCATGTGCATGGATATGCTGTACATCAGCAGGAGACAGTTTAGCTTCGTCAAATGCAGCTTTAATTGATCGTGTTTGTCCTTCTGAATTCGGCGCAGTTACATGATAAGCGTCACAACTAGCGCCATAGCCAATAATTTCTGCAAGAATAGTTGCACCGCGCGCTTTGGCTTGCTCTAATTCCTCAAGTACTAAGATTCCTGCACCATCAGCCATAACCATACCGTCTCGGTTTAAGTCAAAAGGACGACTTGCGTGGTGTGGTTGTTCATTTTGCGTTGACATAACACGCAATTTACACCATCCAGTCATAATCGTTTCCCAAACCAGGGATTCTGTTCCGCCACAGATAGCGGTTGATAATCGTCCTTGGGCTATTTGCTGGTAGGCTGAACCAATTGCTTCTGCTGATGATACACAGGCATTTGAAATAGTTGAGTTTGGTCCACCAAGGCCAAAAGCAATAGCAATATGATTGGCAACAGAATTTGGCATACCTCGAATGACACTGAGTGCCGGTACTTTTCTCCAATGGCCAGAATAAAATGCTTCGTAGGCCGCTTCTAGTTCGGGAGTTCCACCTAAACTTGTACCAATAAAAGTGCCTGCTCGCTGCAGTTCGGTGGGTGTTAATCCGGATTGTTGAAGGGCACTGTGTGCACAAAATAATGCATATTGAGCTACTTTGGGGTAACGTTTAGGCTTATTGAACTCAGGAAGATGTTCTAACGAAAGATCGGTAATTTCACCAGCGATTTGGGTCGGATAAGGGGAGGGATCGTAGGATTGAATACGTTTAATACCGCACTCACCGTTGACAGCGGCATTCCAAAATACCTCTAAACCACTTCCCAAAGAAGAGGTGATGTCCATACCGGTAATTACAACTCGTTTCGTCATTGTTTATCCTATACTGGCTTGCTACATTAGATGAGAACATTAAAAAGCAACACCCATGTACGTCTCCTTGAGCGTAGCGAAGGATCTCAGATTGCACTAAAGATCTGCGCTCAAGATGACGTACTTGGGAAGTTACATTAAAACTAAGATGGGTGAAATTTTAACAAATGATAATCATAAGATCAATTGTCAATAGGGCTTTCTTTGCAGACTGGGTATATTCATATACCACAAAAATGGGCGCCATTATTAAATGAGTTCGATTAAAACTACCTGACACCGTAGATCAACTATCACAGACATGCCTGTTTGCGGAGGAGATCATCGACAAGCACGGCACGGTAAGATAAAAAAATATACCCGGCTTCTTGAGCCGGAGGGGTATTTGGAAAGGGATTCACAATAGGGGAGCCTGCTTCTAGCTATTTTTTAGTCACAGTATTTTCGTAAATTAAGGAATAGGTTGTTTATAATTTCTATACTCGCGGGAGTTGGAGTCAACGGAATATTAATTTTGTGCTATAATTAGACTAATTATCTGCTTATTTGTCAGGCGGGGTTTAGATGACCAAAGCCACAGTGATAGTCGTGAGCGACCGGTTTGGAGGATATGGTGACTTTTTGTTTGCCTTGAAATTATCACAAAGTTTAAAACAAAAATACATCAATGAAGGAGTTACTCCTCCTCCCATCTATATCGTTACCCGGAAGGAAGGTAAAGATCAAATTAAAAAGTTGGGTGGTGATGTTGAGTTTGGCACGGAGATTTTGACTCCCGATGAATTAGACCGTCGTACTCGTTCGACCGATCCGAATCAACATATTGATGTGGGAGAGCTCATTGAAGGACCCGTGTTTGATTCCGATTTATTAGAGCAAGTTGATGATGCAGTAAACTCCAAAGAGCCCATATCTTTAATGATGATGTCTGAATATGGGGCAGGTCACACCGTTGCCGATCCTTTTGCATTGGCTGTTTTATACCGGAAACTACGCTTAAAAAATATTAAATACTCGCAATTAATTCGCACGGGATTGAGTGATGTGGAGGAAGGGATTCTTTTAACGGAATCATTGCTTAACCCTGACCCTACTAAAAATCAATATCGGGATTTGGATGAGAGTTTAAAAGAGGTGATAGTCGATAGTGAGGATTATCGCAATAGAACCGAATTGAGTATGCAATATAGTCATGATACGTATACTCCCAACGTCAACCCAACAGAGCATTATTTACAAATACACAGAGAATATTATTTGGATAGCCCTAAAAACCATGATGTCATTATGGTTGGCAAACAGTTGGAGATGAAAAGAGCGGCATTAAAAAATATGGTTGAGCAATTAAAGACAGATGGTTTTCAACGGATTGTGTTCTATAACACGAAGACTAAAACAGAAGACGTTCTATGGGATTCCCAACAACCCGGCAGGCAATATCGTGGAATTTATGTCGAAGGTATGTCTCATCAATCCATGCTTGCGTGTACGGCTTTGTCTGGTCCACTGATGGGTGCTACAGGCGATCAATCATTTGGAGAGGCTCTCAGTGCGAATAAAATTATGGTTTATGAATTGCTTGCTCATAAAAAAGGACTTCTTAGTAGTTATAATACAACGATCTACGATGCACCAGGCCAGACTTATAATGTGAAACAGCTGTTGGTGCAACTGCCCCGCATTATGACAGATTCTGTTTTTGAGTGTAATGAAGAGTCGCGTGATAAGAAGCAATCCTATTACCAAAACTTAGGCGAGTTGTTACGAAATACTACGCTAGTGAGCATGTTGATGAAGGCACAGAAAGATATTCGTTCGAAACGTAATTTAACGAATGCTGTGTTTAATATCAGTGTTACATCGAACATTGCGGTGAAAGCCGGGATTTTTGCTTTTTTGCGTGAAGGTCATAATCAGCAAGCGTTGGATTTATATAATAGAAACGTCGGATTTTTCGACAAAAATAAGGCACTGATTGTAGATATGGATCCGATGGTTCTCGTTGAAAAAATAGGTATTTCAGATTGTTTATTAGATTGTATACAGCAAAAACCTATTAATGAAACGTTCGCGCTGGAAGTAATGGGGCGCTTTCAAGTGAATGCTTCATTGTTGATTAAGAATAAGTCTATTCTACAGTGGGCACTTGATAATGACTGTTATTTAATTACAAATGAATTGATTAAAAACACGCAAACTTTTGGCGATGCAAACTACTTGGGACGTGTTATGCAAGCGAAAAATGGACAAGGACAAAGTTATCTTACTCAATTTAGACTGGCGAAGCCTGTAAAAGACAATCCGGAAACGGGGTTAGCTGGTTATTGGTCAACTATTAACCGACTGAGTCAATATAAGCCTACCAGCGTATTTCGAAAAGATATTTATCAATCATTTCAAGAGTTAGTTAAAGTATATGGTGATTTAAATATAGACTATGATCAAGATGCGCTGATAGGACTTTTATTGATAAACATGAAAAACATTAAAACGGAATATAGGTTTTTTTCACCTAAAAACTTTTTATTTGGTAGTAAATTGTATGTCATTTGTGAGCGTGCTTTAAGTGATTTGGGTGTGAATTTACGGCATTTAGACACTAAGCAACGCGCTCATTATACGGCGGCTTTATCCAGAGCCCTGAACCAGGATCCTAACCTGCGTACGAATAATCCGATCTTGGCAAAATTTGCAGATCAAGCGGATGTCAGCTTGCCAAAATACAAGCCTATCGTGAGTACTATCCAAGCACAAAAAATATTGCAACCGAAATATAAAAAAAAGGATCCATATATTTTAAAGCCCAGTGACACGCATTTTTATGCTCTAAACAAGACTCCCATTGGTCACGGCGGTTGGGGTACTGTTTATCAGGCAGAGCGCCATGCTACTCACTCACCAACTGTCATGCCATCTGTTGCAGTTAAAGAAATGGAAACTCGTCATAGCGATCTATTAGCAAAAGAACATAACTTATTTCTCAAGGTATATCCCGACGGTTGTTTTGAACAATTTACCAGTGGTGAAAAGACTTATTTAGTCATGCCGTTGTTTCAGGGGGTGCAATTGGATAAGTATTTGCGTAGTCATGATGACGAGCTTTTGAAGCGGCAAGCTCGGGAATTAATGGCAGCGGAATTATTGACTGATTTAGCAAATATGCATGAAAAAGGTGTGACTCATAATGATTTAAAAACCAAAAACATTCTTTATAATCCTGTGACCTGTAAAATGCATATTATCGATTTTGGGTGCGCACGAAATATTCATGAGGCTGAGCAGTTAAAGTATTGTAATACGAATAGTTCTATTTTTGCATTTGAGTTTCCACCTGAGTACTTAATTGGCGTTGAGACAAATACCTCGCAAGATATCTATACTATGACCTCTATTTTAGCCGAAGTGCTGGGCATAGATAAAAGAGACCTGGTTCAAGCAAGATTGAATAGAATTGATAATAAGATTGATGCCGAGTTGTTTAAAGCTATTAAAACTACATTTGCTCAATGTGATTCACTAGAAGACGCTTTATTTACGTCGCCGCTTAATCGTTTGACTCATACAGAGCACTTTCAAGCGTTTGTAACATTATATATGAACACTCCTTACGATTTTGCTCCTTATCAGGACAAGTTAGGCCATGAGGTTATTGAACTGCTTAATGAAATGCAATCAAAAAATCCTAAGAATAGACCAACAGCTAAAGAGTGCGTCGAAAAATTAAAGTCTATTTTAAAGCGCTCAAACGTGAAAACTAATAGAGTTGATGAATTAAGAGGGAAACTAAGTCAATTAAAGGATAACGATTCTGTATCCAAAGTAACGGATCTGGAATCAGAAAACTACAATAATGGAGAGAACCCTTATGAACCATAATATTAAACAAGCTATTTTAAATACGTTTAAAATAAACAGCGGAGTATCGGAGGGTATTATTATTGAGAGACTTAAAGCTATTCCGGGTCTGTCAAATTTATATATTATGCTGGATAACCCAAGTATACCACCCAAGATCGTTATGGGAGAATTAGAGGAGATCGTTCTTCGAATCAAGTTAACAGAGCATCCGAATAAACTGGAGAGTATGCTGCTCCAACAGTTGAAAAGTTTGGTATATAATTCATCACCAGATTCCGCCCCTAGTACCTATCAATATAGATAAAAATCGTAACTCCCCAGCTACGTCATCCTGAGCGCGTCTTTTTGCGCGAAGGATCTCCCTGTAGTGGCATGATGTTCAACATATCGATCGATATAAATCGTCCCACTCAGGATTCAGTGTATTACAGATGAGTCCATATAAGTTACTATTTTAGACAATTGGTTTTATACTAATCGCTTTGTTTGTTGGTTTATTTGTGTTCTATAAACACATCTAAACCAAAATCAGTTGCATCTTTTGGTGTGACCCAGTAGCTGTTTGAATTTGTTATCTCAAACCCTAACCCATTGTATACTTTTATTGCACTTTCATTGGTTGTTTCAACATCTAGATAAATTTTAGTTTTATTTCTAACTAAGGCGTGATTAATGCAATGCTTAATTAACGCCGCACCGTATCCACGACCTCGTGCTTGTGGAAAAACAGCAAGGTCGGTGAGCCGAATTCGATCGGATTCAGTAAATACATGTATTTTTCCTACCACCTCTTTGTCCTGAGTAAGAGCGAATAAGTCACAATTGGAACTTTGTAATAAACTTTGATATAACGCATCGGGTTCCGTTTTTTTATTAGGGAAACTAGCATCATCAATGGCGCATAATATTGGAATATCCTCTGAAGTTGCCATTCGAATAGTAACGGGTTTTATTTGAGTAGTAACTTCTTTTTGAGCATTATATCGCATTTGATATTCGCTATTACGAAAGCTAAATCCTAAATCAGATAACCAAGTTTCACATAAATTTGGTGGCGTTGAAAAAATGAGTGAATTGATATGCTCTTCTCGTAAAAGAGGTAATATTTCGCGAAATAATTGAGAGGCTATGCCTTGTCGTCGATAATTTGGTGCAACCATTAAGGCAACCTCGCAGGCATCCACATAGAAAAAATAGGTCCTTAAAAAACCAATTAATTGTTTGTCTTGATAGCATAATACGTTGCAAGCGAGAGGGTGTCGTTTATCAATTAAGTGTTTATAAATAGGAATGAAATTCCCGTCCGCATGCTTGCATTCAGCAAGTAGGGACTCAATATCAGTAAGCTCAGCATCTGTTAGTTGGGAAACGCGCGTAATCATAATATCCTAGCTAATTAAAAAAAATACCACAAAAATGGCACTTAAAATCAGTACCAACGGATCTACTTTTTTCCGAGTTAATACTTTAAGTAAAGCATATAATACAATTCCTGCACCAATTCCATCTGCAATAGATGAGGTAAAAGGGATCATCATAATGGTTAACATGCAGGGCGCTGTTTCACTTATACTTGTTAATTTTAGTTCGGTCACATGTTTCATCATACAACATGCCACATACAATAATGCGGGTCCGACCGCGAATGTGGGAATAGCTTGAGCCAAAGGAAAGAAAAATAACATTAAAATAAAGCCAGTTCCAACCACTATCGCTGTAATCCCTGTTCGTCCCCCTGCATTTATACCGGTAGCTGATTCAATGTAAGGCGAGGTACTTGCAGATCCCAACAATCCTGCAACTGCGGAAGCTGCTGCATCTGCTGATAAACTGTTGCTTAACCGACGTAAATAATCAGGACGGTCCTTAAACGCGGGTTCATTCAATAAGCCAATTAATGTTCCTGTCGCATCAAAAACAACAATTAAAAAGAAAGTGAATGTCGCTTTCAAACCCGCCGTAGATGTTAGACCCGAGAAATCTAATTTAAGAAAAGTTGGTTCAATGGATGGTGGTAACGCAACTACACCCTGCCAAGTCGTTAATCCTAATAGCAAACTGAGTACGCTAATGGACAAGATGCTAATAATAATTGCACCTCGGATTTTATAATGATCAAGGATCAAAATTAGAAGAAACCCTGACAAAAATAGCAGGTTTTGCGGGCGAGATAAGTTGCCTAAGTGCATCATTTGATGCTGATGATCGCTTACAATTAAACCGTTTGTTTGTAATGCAATCAAAGCAATTAATAAACTTATTCCAATAAGAATGGCAATTTGTAAATTACTGGGAATTGATTCGGTTAATAAGCGCCGTAGTTTTGTCATACTGACGAACAAGAATAACAGGCCGGATAAAAACACCATAGCTAAGGCATGTTGCCAATCGATGCCTAAACCCTGCACTACGCTGTACGTGAAATAAATATTGAGAGCCATTCCCGGTGCTACCCCGATGGGGGTTTTAGCAAATACGCCGGTCATGATACAAGCAAATGCTGTTACCAAACACGTTGCAGTGAATACAGCGCCTTGATCCATCCCAGCATCATGCAAAATGGCAGGATTCACAAATACGATATAAACCATAGTCAAAAAAGTGGTCAATCCTGCTAAGATCTCTGTTTTGATTGAGTAGGGTTGAGTTGGCGTCATGGCTATCGTAATTTGATAAAAATATTTAAGGATCCTAACGTTAGTCTAACTTTATTTGCAAGGCTTTTCTTTAAGACCGCGTTTTGAGCCAACCAGCAATGCTGTAGCGTGTGTGGTGCGTCGTTAGCACTTCGTGAAGGAGTGTGCTATTAAAGCAAATGAAACGATTTCCCATCGGTTCTATTTGAGAAATAATTTCTTCATTTTGATTATAAATAATGAGCTCACCGCCATGACTGGGCTGCCAAGTTTCATTCAAATAATAAACACAAGAAATACGCCGTTCTTTGTTTGTTTTAAATTGATCAATATGTTTTTTATAAAATTTGCCTGGTTGATAGACAGCGAAATGGGATTCAAAATGATTTAAGCCTAAGAATAAGGATTGGTTTAGTTGTGTTCGAAGCTGTTCGATGGCGGTGTAAAACGTCAATAACGGGCTATTATTTGGATCAGGATCAAGCCAGCAAATGTCATCGTTACGAATTGTTGGTTTATGAGCTTCGGTGGTGGCTCGACCGACATTGGCAGCTTTAAAGTGACCAGATTGGTATGTTGTTTGGGCCTGCTGACATAGTAGTTGGTAGATAGGGCGATCTAAAAAATCATCAATAATATGAAACCCAGTTTCTACTAGATTATTTTCTATCATATCTTGTAAATCAAGCGTAACATTTTAGCATCAGCCTCTTCTCCCGATGTCAAGAGAAGAGGCTCTAGATGGGTTCATTACACGGCTGTCCCATTATAAATTATTAAGCATAAAATATTAATTTTGATATTATACAGTCATAATTGTCTTTGCGAGCGTTAGCGAAGCAATCCAGATATCGGAGTTTTTAAGTCACATCGATCTGGATTGCTTCACTTCGTTCGCAAAGACGGCTATTTAATGGGAC
>JAUYSP010000038.1 GCA_030696305.1 Legionellaceae bacterium
AGCTCATTGATGTTCATGACTCCATGTCCTTTCTTGGCGGAAAAAATATGGATTATCAATGAATCAGTGAGCTACTTCAATAAATCAGATGCACCCACGAAGGTCGCTAGATTGCTTCGTCGCTATGCTCCTCGCAACGACGGATTTAAAAATCGTACCGTACAGAGTAAAATCCAACGCATTTTGATACGCTTTATGGTAAAAATATTACTTAGGACATTGGTGCTGGCATCTATAATGTTCCTTTTGATATTGCTAATTTGATATGCGTGAAAACTAGTTTGAACACCCAATTTTACCCGGAAATTTCATCGGATTCTGGGCTAGAACACCAATCTAGAATGAGGATAATATTATGGATTTTGATTTAATTGTACTGGGTGGCGGTAGTGGTGGGATTGCCAGTGCCGTCCGTGCTGCGGTTTATGGAGCAAAGGTTGCGGTTATTGAAGAAAATCATTTAGGAGGTACTTGCGTAAATCATGGTTGTGTTCCTAAAAAAATAATGTTTAACGCGTCAATAATGGCTGATATGTTACGAAAAGCACTAGACTATGGTTTCGCTCCAGTCGACCTCAAACTAGATTGGCAGATGCTTGTAAAAAAAAGAAATAATTACATTGAAAAATTACGCGAAATTTACGCGGAAAGATTAAATAAATACCATATCACTCATTTACCTGGGAAGGGAGTCTTTCTTGACCAAAAAACCGTGGGTGTTTGTGGCAAAGAATACAAAGCCGAACACATCATCATCGCAACAGGTGGTGAACCCATTTTTCCGAATGATCTATTGGGAATAAATCATGCTATTAATTCGGATGGTTTTTTTCAACTGACTGAGCAACCTAATAAAGTTGCAATTATTGGCGGTGGCTATATTGGTGTCGAACTAGCAGGCCTCCTACATAGTCTGGGGACAGAAACACATTTGCTCCTACGAGGTGATCGCCTATTGAGTCGTTTTGATGACATGTTAGGACAAACTCTACAAAAAATTATGCAGCAAAGCGGTTTAATCATTCATCCTAATTACCAAGCTCAACAAATTATTTTGCAAGAAAATGGTAAAAAAACACTTAAATGTCAGACGGGGACTTTAATAACTGATATGGATGCAGTGATTATTGCTATTGGCAGAGCCCCACGAACGTTTGATTTAAATCTCTCTGGCATAGATGTTAAACAAGATAAACGTGGGCTCATCATTGTTGACCGTTATCAAAATACCTCGGTTTCTGGTGTCTATGCCATTGGGGATGTAACTGACGCACCGGCATTAACGCCTGTCTCTATTGCTGCAGGCCGAAAACTTGCTGATCGTCTTTTTGGCGAACAAAAAAAGGCTCATTTAAATTATGAGAATATTTGCTCTGTCATATTTACGCACCCCCCCATTGGCAGTGTGGGTCTAAGTGAAAAAGACGCGTTGGATAAATTTGGCACAAAACAGATTAAAATTTATAAAACACAGTTCAATCCTATGTTTGATGCATTGAGCGAAGAAAAAACGCCAACGGCCATGAAATTAGTGACTAAAGGGAAAGACGAAAAAATTATTGGACTACACGTCATTGGCTACGGCGCTGACGAAATGCTGCAAGGTTTCGGTGTGGCTGTAAATATGGGTGCCTACAAACGTGATTTTGATGCCACCGTAGCTATTCATCCAACCAGCGCTGAAGAATTCGTCACTATGACCTAGTGACGCAAGTTTGATGAACAATTAAACATGTGAGACATGTACCACGGCCATAAATTGGAATGTCTTAAAACTTACCCCATAATTTCCGGCAGGCTATATTTCCTTCCTTTATTCTGCTCATGCAACCAACTCATCAAGGGCTGAAAATATTCCATCATAGCTTTGGCGCTCAGCTCATCGCCTGTTGATTCTTTAAGCACCTGTCTCCACTCTTTAGAGGCGCCAGGACGCATGATTTTCATCATAAAGTCACCTATGCTTTTCTGGCCAAAGTAGTTGGTAGCGTGAGGATCTTCGTGCAGTATGTTCTTGGCTATATAATTGTGCAACTGGTATAAGATTGTATAAGATAAAGCATAATCATAATATTGGGCAGGGTCGTTATTAATATGTGTTTTGGTAGCAGCATCACAATATTCCTCACCTCTTATTGATGGCGGAACAATACCTTGGTATTTCTTAGCCAACTCCCACCATTTCTTATTAAACTGCTCAGGCAATAAGTTATTTATATACAGAGCTTTCTCAAAATGGCTCATCGTACCTGAAGAGAAGAAAATGAACACCACAGAATCAAGCGCTTCTTTAAGCAAAGCCTGTGTGCTATCTGTTTTTACGGAGGCATCAATCAGTCCCCGGCCTATAAGATAAGGCTTCTGCATAGCAGCAAGGCCCATCAGCGTTCCTATAGCCTCATGATATGCACGGTTAGCACCTGCACGTAACAATGGTGGAACGTCTTTGTTGCTATACGTGAGATAGTAATAGATATGCCCTAATTCATGATGGGCTGTCTTGAGCGATTTAGCATGCGACTCCACACTCATAAGGCTGCGTACATCATAGTCAAGATCAATATGCCAAGCAGATGCATGGCTGTTCTTTTTAACTTCAGAAGAGGAAGGATAAGGATAAAGACTAGACCTTTCCCAAAAGGTCTCAGGAAGCTCTGGATAACCTAAACTTACATAAAAATTCTCTCCCGATTTTACGATCCAATCAGGCGTTTTATTCTTAAGGATACCATCAAGGTTAATGCCTTTTACATTTACTATGGAGCTCCAATTCTGCCCCCAGCGGTTGGGAAGCCAGTGTGCCGGCAGGTAATCTGGTACCTTGCTCACACCATATTTCTTCGCCAGCTCATAACGCATCCAGGTATGCAATTCGCGATATAATGGGTATAGTTCGTTCATAAAGCTATCCATAGTATGCATCATCTCGTTGGCGCTCATACCGTAGCTACTGACCTGGTAGGTGAAGTAATCAGGATAACCAAGTGCCTGCACTGTTTTGTTTCTCAAGTTGCGCAAATTGACAAGCCCCTCTTTAAGGGTAGGACCAACCCGTTTACTTGCCTCCCATGCAGCTAAACGTTTATTGACATCCGTTTCCTTTTTAAGAACATCATCTAAGTCATTAGTACGGACCTTCTTGCCAGCCAAGATATATTGATAGCCAAACAGCTTATGCGTTTGTTCATTCTCGGCTTTTATTCTTTGCTTCACAAGGTTAGCCACGATTTGAGGGTTATTGGCGGCTAAATAGAGTATCCGCTCCAGTTGTTTTACCTGTATATCTGTTAGCTTATCCTTTTGGTTGAGGTATTTACGGGCCCGCTCAATGTTCTCTTTGCTGCCGGTAAATTCAGCCAAAGCTTTATCAGTTTTATGTGCAGCCACCATATTACTAGAGTCACCCTGCTTTATCTCAACGTTCAATATCCATTGCGCACGTTGCGAGTCCGTATAAAGCTGCACGTATTGCTCCGTATAACGGTCGATGAATTTCTGCGCTTCTGCCAAGCCCATGTTTTGGGTACTGCTATTGTTTTGGCAAGATAGAAGAAAAAATATAGAAAAAAATAGGAGAGCAAAAGCATATTTCATATGAATAATCTCTACGTGACAAGAAATTAATGTAAGAAATTCTCCGTTAGAATAAACAAATAAGCTTCAATAACTAATTAAAACAAGAGAATTAAGTCTTTTATTAATAATAAGCCCAAGGAACATTAATCAAACCAAACGCCTATTTCCCAAGATATAAATAATTTGCTAGACCGGAGCATGCTAGGGTAAATGAGACGAATTTTGTGTTGAGTTAACCAGTCAAATCATCCTGCCATGCTCACCTCCGGTTGTCCAGATTTATTTTTTAAGGCTAAGTTCGCACTGGTATCCACCTGTTACACCTAAAAACGACAAAGCATTAAAAACTGGAGAATCATGAAAAATATTAGATCACAGCAGCCACTGTTTCCAACCAGCAAATCATATCAAGAAGGTTATTTAAATGTCTCTGACAGACATAAATTTGGTATGGCTAATATGGTAATTCCAGTCATTTTATTACACACATTTGTGCCTATATAGCCATTTTATCGGTGGTGTCCTCTATTTCGATGTTTGTATCGTTCGCACTACTATATCTACTCCAAGAGATAGCCTTAGCTAAACTCTTATAAGAAAAAACGTCAATATCAGTAAAAAACACATTTTTACTCAAATATCTGGAAATAGATGGCGTAGCGTCAGCGGTGTATTGTTGCATAGCATTATTTTCCCCAATAAGGTCTAACTTAATACCGCTTCTAGCTTCATTTTTATGCACACCAAACAGATATAATTTGAGGTTATCAATCGGATTGGCATATTCCGTCTTTCGCCGGTCTAAATTTGCTTTATCCCTCATAGATGGACTAGAACGCCACTCGCAAATCTTAGCAACGAGTTCTTCCTCAAGAGATGCCTCATCCATTTGAGGCGAATCTAAACCAAGCGTTCTCGCAACACGAGGCAAATGAAAAGCACTCGACACTACTGCAATATGCTCGTGGGAATGATATTCAAGATAATTTCGAAATGACTGAGCCTGCGCTACTGTATTTTGCTCCATTGTGTTTTTTCTAGGATTATAAATGGCTGAAATTGTAAATAATCTTGCTGGATAATAAGGAAGAGGATCTTTACCAAGTTGTTTCTGCAACTCTGGATTTAGCAGCGCTTTCTTCAAATCTTCATTATGAATTTTTCTGCCATTATAAAAAATGGGAATAACATAGTCATCGTCAGTTAATTCTTCAGTATTTTTTCCTGCTCTTAATGCACATACCTGAATTGCAATCTGAATACCGAGTCTCATTCTATGTATATCATCTACAAGATCAAACTCATCCTCTTGCCTTTTATTGTGCTGAAGAAGCTCAATATCCGCGATTTCACCTAATGCTGTTGTTCTAGCAGATAACACATAGACTAAATCAATTTCAGGAATCGGCGTAGGATTTTGCGTGAAGGCGCTGCGTCTCAAATCATTTGTGAATATATTTTTTTCAGTGAAAATTTCTTTAAATTTCATACCGAAAAATGATTGGGGTTTAGTTGTAGTGACTTTAAGCATAGTAATATAGCAGCGTCCTGAAAAGTATCGCAATTATATCAAAAAAAACATGGGTGATCAAATATTGATCATATTACTGCTTGTTGTTATTTGTTATTCCTAGGTGCCAACACACTGCTGCTCCTCGATTTATTAACTGCTTTTTTGATTGTCTTGGTTCATGTCGACCAGGTCTGATTTTCTGACGGATCCGTGAAATACTTTCCAGTATAGAATCGGTTTTTAGATCATTAATTGGTGACAGTAATTTTTCCAAACCACGACCAAATACGAGTAAACCATGATTAATGAAAATACTGAGTAAATAAATGAACAAAATAATATCATAAAAGGGACGCCGCACACCTTAGACATGATGTACATGCATTTATCTATTTGATTTTTATATTATTTTGATGATTTTTTTAAAATAATATAAAAAAGTACGGCGAAGGAATAACGATATTGATTAATACTTTAACTTATTGACTATAAAAGTTACCATAGATTTTTGATCGTTTTTTCACCATAAACTCACTACTATGGCGGTATACAAGTTGACCACATGATGTTACATCTTTGCCTTACCTTTAATGCATAAAGTCTAAAAAGTTAATGATTGTAGCTTGAAGTGTATCCAAAACCTTATTTTTCTTTTTTAACATCAAACAAGTATCTTCCTGATGTATAATGTGGTCAATTTTTTTGAAAATTATCTCATGCATATGAAAATCAACGTTTTTAAGATCAGGTAATTTTATTTTAATATTTTCAAGTAACGTTAACTGTTTACTTTTTCTTGCTTTAAATAAGCGTTGTTCTAATCTATCCATCAACTCCTGCAATTCTTGTTCATTACCACTACAAGTTATGCGTACGAATCCACTATCTGTAGGTAATCCAAAATACGATAGTGGAGAAACCATAACCAAATCTTTAAATAATAAATAATATACGAGCTCTTCACCAGTCTCGATTTTAGCAGATATTACATTCTTAAATACTCTCTGCATCTCACAGGGTAACTCCAAACCAAACAAATCACTAAGATCAGCCAAAGCATAAAAGGTTGCTTCTACATTATACAATGGATCAGGCATAGCAGCCCCCATCATATGTAAACGTTTTATGACATACTCCACTTTCTTTTTATAAAATAGAACCAGCTTATTTCGTTCAGTCTCATCGAAGTTTGCCATTGTTTCTGCATAAGCTAATTGTGCAGAACGAGGGGCATGGATAAAGTAACTGATATTTTTGTTAAGCATCTCATTCATTAATGTTGGTTCAAATACCAAGAGAATAGCCATACGCTCACCCGCAGCTGATAATGCTTTGGTTGCTGAGCGCAAAATAATTACCCTATGCTTTAAATCCGGAGCAATCTTCAAAAATGAAGGCATTTCCACATAACACATTTCAACGTATGCTTCATCAAAAATAATATATAGATCCGGATATCCACGTAATACATCAGCTATTTTTTTTAACTCTTCTTCCTCAACAATATTGCCCAATGGATTAGATGGATTGCAAATTAAAACAGCTTTAGGTAAACCATGATCTGTTTCTGCTAACGTATATGCTTCTTTAATGCTTTCCTCAAGTGCTTCTGACGTGAGTTTATAACCAGGAGATTTCATTACATTAATAGGATGTAAACGATGTGATGGATTATTAGAATAAGCACTATAATATGGAAAAGGAGTAATGATGCGATAACCAGGTATTTCTTCATAATGTGTATTAAACGTCTCAAAAATAACACGCAACGCTCCTATGCCTCCCACAGTAAATAAAACATGTTCCGGCTTAATTTCTGCTAAATACCATTTCGACATAATCTCAGCCATCAAGGCCCTCGGAGCACTGTCACCACGAGGATCACCATAATCTACAGCGGTGCTTTCTTGTATTTCTTCCGGACTGAGGTGCCATTTTTTTCTTAAATTATCTATTCGTTGCCAATAAGCTAAGTATGAAGCAACTGTTTGTTCATTAATGGGATAAGTGGGTTTTCCAAGTCCTGCAGAAATTACTTTTTTTGTGTTGGATTTATTTTGAGAGGCTATTTCGTCAATCAAAGTATGAGTCCAAAGAGAAAGCAACATAACTTTTTCTATTTTATTAGCAAGTTGCCCATTTGGAGTTAACATAATAATAGCCCAAAATATGGTTGGTATAAATAATATACTACATAGTCAATATAATATCCATTTACTCTATTTTAAAACCGAATACATATTTTATCTATTAATTGTTGATTATCATTCTATTAACTATACTAATAATTCATATCATATAGGATTATCCAACGACATGGACCCCGCAGAAAATCCAGATAGCACTCTAATAGCTAATTTAACTAAAATAATAAAAAAATTAGAGAAAAAAATTATTGACCTGGATGCGCAGAACTTCCAGCTAACAAATCTTATTGAAAATCTTCCAGGCGATATTTATTGGAAAGACAACAAGGGTGTATGGTTAGGCCTGAACAAACGATGCGTTCAAAGCTTACAACGTATGGGATTTGTTAATAAACTCAACAAAGCTGACGTTATCGGAAAAACTGACTATGATTTGTTTGATAAAAGTACAGCCGATGGATATAGAAAAAGCGATATAACAGTAATGGACAAAAAAATAGAACTGTCTATAGAGGAAAACACTCAATTACCATCTGGTGAAAAAGTAGTATTACTTTCAACTAAAATACCTCTTTGGAATAAAGAGGATGAGCTAATAGGGATTGTCGGTAATACAATTGACATTTCATATCTAAAAAAGATTGAATCTGATTTAATAATCGCAAAAGAGGCTTCCGAGGCAGCCAACGAAGCCAAAACCGAGTTCATCGCGAATATGAGTCACGATATACGGACGCCTTTAACAGGCGTGATTGGCATGTCGGAACTTTTAGAGATTAAAGAGCAAAGTCCTGAACTAAAACAGTATGCTCATGACGTTCACGAATGTGGCGAGCAATTATTGGGCATGTTAAATAGTATTTTAGATGTTGTTTCAGCTGACCGTATTAATGAGAATGAGGTTAAAGAAATAACATTTAATTTACATCAATGTATCCAAGATATAGTAGAAATTGAAAAGCCCACTATTACTTTAAAAAATCTTGATTTACTAGTCAAATTGGATAATGCTATCCCAGAATATATCGTCAATGATCGAACGAAAATCCATCATATTTTATTGAATCTATTAGGCAATGCAATCAAATTCACTTCAACAGGCTCTATCACTATAGAAACTAAGCTTATTAAAGTGGTTAATAATAAGGCCATCATTCATTTTTCTGTGACCGATACCGGTATTGGGATTCCCCTAAATCAGCAACAAAAAGTATTCGACCGTTTTTTTAGAGTATCCCCCTCTTATAAAGGATTATATAAAGGACATGGAGTAGGTCTTCATATCGCGCAATCCTATGCAAAACTATTAGGTGGAGAAATTAAATTAATCAGTCAAGAAGGGATAGGAACATCCTTTTATTTTGATATAACATGCAAAGTAGGTCATGTTAATGATATCCATGATGACAATCTCATACCCTTACAAGAATTTAAAAAAACCGAAGTTAAAACGCCACCTTTGAGTCTACCAACGGACGCACACATTCGATCACCCTCTATAACCAACTCTAATAATGCCCTCTATTTTTTATTAATCGAAGATAATGTTATTGCTCTTAAAGTACTTGAATCCTTATTATCTAATGCCGGTTACCGCTTCATTTCTGCAACCGATGGTGAATCAGCATTAGAGTTTGCAAAAACACAATCATTTGATTTAATCATTTCAGACATTGGTTTGCCTGGTATTTCAGGAAATGAATTTACTCTACAACTTCGTGCTTGGGAAATCGCTCAACATAAAAAACCAGTACCCATCATTGGGTTAACAGCACATGCCGACGGAGAAATTCATGTTGAATGCATACAGGCAGGAATGAATGATGTATTCACTAAACCAATGTCATTCACGACGATGCAAACCATTATCTCTAAATTTACCTCATCTAGCCCAGAACCAAAAACATCACCTGATCAAAAACCAACGGAAATTAGTTCCGTAAAACTTGGTCCTGATTTACCTGATACCGAAGATGAATTATTTGAGCTTGATGCATTCTCTTTACTGAATATTGAACAAGCTCTACAGTGCATGGGTAATAATAAGGATGTCCTCAATGACGTTCTAAATTCGCTGATTACTCAAGAAATACCAACTGAAAAAGCGGCCATTGAAGCCGCTTATGTAAAAAAAGACTGGGTTGAAATTGAAAGATTAGCGCATAAAATGAAAGGAGGTGCTGCTTATACAGGGCTTATTAAAATGAAATACGCATGCCAATATCTTGAGCGTTATCTCAAGGCTGGGCATTCGCAATTAGCTGAAAAATTATACCAACAACTGCTTTCTGTGTTTGATAAAACAGCGGATACAATTAAGAAATGGATGAAAATTGCAAAAAAATAGAATTCCTGTTTTTGATAAAGGGCGAGTATGAAGGTTTGTTACCCCCATCTTTTTGTATCTCATCACAAAAATATTGCCAATAACCGGGTTAAGTCGTTGCCAGAAAATATTTTTTTGTTTAGGGTGATGTTTTTTGTCTTTTATTTTGTGGCGCATCACTTTTTATTTCTTCATTTTCATGGGTAATACTACTCTTGTAAAATGAACATGGACTTACACGCGTTTCTGGCATATTGTCGGCGTTAACTTTTGCCCGAGCATTGTGCAGCTTTTCTACTTCATCAACAATTGTGGTAATGGTTATATTTTTATGTTTTTCAATCCATTCAACATTGGGCTCGTTTTCCATATACTGATGAACCACGTCATCGAGAGTAATTGATAATTGGTTAAAATACTCAACAATACAATCACTTTTTGAAATATCAGGGCAATAACTGTTCGATATACCATTAATAGCATTCGCTACAGAATTAAGATCATACAATCTTGCCGCATGCCAAAGATAATAATTCTCTTTATTTATACTGGAATCTGCAACATAAGGCGAAGAACCCAGCGTTTCAAAATCGATAAAAAATAGCTGCTGAAATTTTTCGGAAAGAATCACGTTCTCATCAGAAATATCTCCATGATTAATCTGTTGATCATGGAGAGTCTTAACCATATTCAAATATGGCATCACTAACCGGTTATATATATCGTTCGCGGAATCCAGCCAAGTTAACTTGTCATAGTTCACTGACTGCTAGGTCAAAAGTAGGCATACCTACATGACAAACTGGAATAACAGGGATGTTCCAATTGAATACTTTATTAGGGTTGTGGACATAATGTAGTAAATCTTCCTGGTTGTTTTTATTGAGGAGCATGGCAATAAACTGCCGGTCTTTACATACAGTAATTAAAATACTGGATCCACGAAGACGGTTATTTGCTTTCTCAGCATTTTGCCCATCCAATTCGATGATTGATTTTTGATCGGAAATAATAACCGGAGCCATTTTATTAATTAATTGCTCAGGAAAAACTTGCGTATCAAGCGGCCAGCGTGTGTCCATGATACTGAATTCAAAATACACATCAAGCCCTGCTAAGTGTGATGATGGACAATCCCTGATATGTTCAATTCGCCCACTACTATGAATGGACTGAAATTCTGCAATTGACGTTTTATCTAAAATATAAATTACTCCGCGTTCAGAAGTCGGATTTTTATATAAAATTACTGGAATTTTCTGGACTCCAGATAGTTATATTCAAATATAATAGGTTATTTTAAAACAATTAGATTTTTTTAATACTTAATGATTGGATTAAATTACAACACATTAATTGTAATTATTTCGATCTATTTGATTTTTAATATGATCAAAAATTCAATTACAGCACAATTAAAAGGGGAGCTTCGTGATAATTTCCTATTTAAATAAGTTAATAATATCAAACATATTATCCAGATTTACTGCCTCTTATTAGAATCATTTCATCAGCATGTGCGTCCCATATTATGATCAGATTTTAGAAGTAACGTCCTTGTGAAAAACATTTTCAACAGGTAATAGGTCCCCTCGAAAAATACCTGACGTTGCCTTAACTTTATCGATCTAACTCATCACAAATCCAAACTCTCTAGCGGTTTGATCTGGACCGACTACACAACAACGTATAGCAGCAACAAATAATGTTAAAATGGTTTCAGCTAAAACCAGCGCTAAGGTGGCTAGTACTAGGGATAAAGCAGTCGTAGTAAGAACAATTCCTGTTGATAAAGTAATAACGGCACCAGCACATGCCCCAACAATTTCTCCCGCAATTCCAAGAGGATATTTAGCAAAAAAGCCACAGGAATGGATTCTTGCATAACTCCTATTTTCAAAATCAAAATAGTTTAATTGATAATGCCTAGGATCTCTGTACGGTACGATTTTTAAAGCCGTCGTTGCGAGGAGCGTAGCGACGAAGCAATCTAGTGACCTTACAGATGCCAATGATTACATCAGTTTTTCATACAAGTCATCCCAATAAGGATTTACTTTCTCAATCAAAGC
>JAUYSP010000035.1 GCA_030696305.1 Legionellaceae bacterium
TTAAAATAGCATGACGTTGGATAACACGTTGTAACGACTCAATTAACCCAGCCTCTCTACGCAGTAATAATGGAATATGATAAGCATCTGTTCCTCCTTCATATTGCTCAATAAACCATAATCGTTCCTGAGCAAACGATAGCGGCGAAGGATTATCTGCAATACGTGCAATCTCTGCCAGCGCTTCATACCCTTTGAGTACACCACAAAGCTTCGCTATCGTTCGCTGCTTAAAAATATCTGCCACTAATGTATTACGCCTTAATGCCCGGCTCATCTGATGACTGACTTGGATGGCTAAAATCGAATGGCCGCCTAAACTGAAAAAATCATCTTCAATGCCTACCCGCGCAACGCCAAGTGCTTGCTCCCATAGTTGGCAAGCTAGCGATTCCATTTCATCCCGTGCAGCAACGTATTGCGTTGCGCTTTGAATAAAATCAGGTAACGGCAACGCCTTTCTATTCAGCTTGCCATTTATCGTTAAAGGGAACGACTCCAGGCCAATAAATGCACTGGGTATCATGTATTCCGGAAGTTTCTGACTTAGATAGGCCTGTAAGTTTTCTTGGGGTTGACCTACGTAATATGCTATCAGCTTAGCATCATGGCAAAGAACTGCGCATTGTTTAATATCCGTGTGCGTTAAAAGTGCGCCCTCAACTTCACCCAACTCAATCCGATAACCACGAATTTTGACCTGCAAGTCATTCCGACCTATGTATTCAAGATTGCCATCCGATAACCACCGGACTAAATCGCCCGTTTTATAAAGTCGACCTTCTCCAAATGGATTGGAAATAAAGCGCTCTTTCGTCAGCTCTGGTTGATTGAGGTAGCCGCGTGCGAGTCCGGCGCCACCGATATAGAGCTCGCCGATGACACCTAGAGGAATAGGATTGAAATTGGAATCAAGGACATAGGCGTATTCATTACTTAGCGGCCTACCAATTACATTACAAAGTAAAGCGTCATGCAAAGAAAATATTGTACTCCAGATGGTTGTTTCTGTTGGACCATAAACGGTGAATACAGCCGAACACACCTGTGTCAATATCAATGATGCGGATGTCACCAATTTTTCTCCGCCTACAAGACAAATCACATCCTTTAATTTGTTTATAGGCAATATATCCAGTAAATGCGCCCATATAGAGGGCGTTTGTTGAATAAAATTCACCGGATACTGATTGAAATCGGCGTTTACACGAGATAAATCAGATAAAATAAGCATACCGCCTTGCGTTAGTGTAATACCATATTCAAGCCCAAAAATATCAAAAATATAATGCGTTAAGGCTAACGTGCATAATGGTTTGCCCAGACTATATAATTCACTCTGCGGGAAAAGGTGTATGAATGCACTCAGACTCTTATGTTCAATCATCACACCCTTGGGCTTCCCTGTCGTACCAGATGTATAAATCACATAAGCTAAATCATCAGGACCACTCAACGGTTTTATATTTTGTTTAGACTCCTGACGATACGGCTTATCTTTCAAGCTATTATCTAAAACCAAATTGGCTTTCGTATCGGCAAGAATATAATCAATCCGTTCTTGCGGGTAATTGGGGTCAATCGGCACATACGCACAACCTGCTTTTAACACACCAAGAATCGCCACAATCATTTCCAATGAACGGTCCATGCAAATAGCAATCAGTTCACTCGGATTTTGTTTACGGATGTATCGTGCAAGTTGATTAGACTCTTCATTCAGCTGCTGGTAAGTCAATTGT
>JAUYSP010000037.1 GCA_030696305.1 Legionellaceae bacterium
AATGTTTCGCTACCATGTTAATAGCCTTAATTAAGGTCAGAACAGTCAATTTAACTGAGATAGCCTGTGGTTTTTCAAGCACGGCGACTCAGGATTCAAGATATATCAGAATTAAGCGTTTTTTCAGAGAATTTCAAATTGATTTTACTGTCATTGCAGCATGGGTCATTCATTTTTTTGCCTTATCAGGCCAGCCATTATACCTCAGCATGGACAGAACAAATTGGCGGTGGGGTAAAAAAGGTGTCAAAATTTTGATGTTATCCATTGTCTATAAAGGGATAGCTATTCCTCTATTTTGGGATTTATTGGCCAAGAAAGGCAATAGCAATACAGCTGAGCGGATAAAAATTATCGACCGATTTATCAAACAATTTGGCAAAACGATGATAGCGGGCTTACTTGCTGATCGTGAATTTGTTGGTGATGATTGGTTTAGCTGGCTATTAACGGAAGGTATTCCGTTTTGTATCCGCATCAAGGGGAATGTGATTACAACTAATGCACGCGAGCTAGAGGTAGGCATTGATGGATTATTTTACGATTTAAAACCAGGAGAGCATCGAGTTATCCAAAACAAACGTAAACTCTGGAAACAACAAGTGTATTTGAGTGCTCTTCGCTTAACTGATGGAAAGTTATTAATTGTGGCGACTGATTCCTTAATGCCAGATCCTATTTTGCATTATGCAAAACGTTGGGAAATCGAGACGCTTTTTTCATGTTTAAAGTCCAGAGGATTTAATTTCGAAGATACACATATTACCATCCTCGAACGTATTGAAAAACTATTGGTATTGCTAACTATTGTCTTTTGTTGGGCGTACAAAACTGGAGAATGGCGGCATACCCAAAGGGCAATTAAAATCAAAAAACATGGTCGAAAATCCATCAGCTACTTTCGTTATGGTCTTGATATATTGCGCGATGCCGCGCTCAATGGAACTCAGTGTATTCATGGTTTTTTATCAGATATACTCGGGTTTCTGTGCATGAGTCCAATGGAATGCACGGTTACATGAAAAGGTCCAACAAAAAGGAAAAAACATGTCGGTCAAACAACCCGCCATTTATATTATGGCGAATAAGCGTAATGGGACGATCTACACTGGTGTCACAGGTGATTTGATCAAACGAGTATATGAGCATAAATACGCAGATGTGAATAACTTTACTAAAAAACATGGATGTAAACATCTTGTGTACTATGAGCTTATTGAGGACATGGTGAGTGCCATAGCTCGAGAGAAACAACTTAAAGGCGGCTAAAGAAAAAAGAAATTGGCTTTGATTGAGAAAGTAAATCCTTATTGGGATGACTTGTATGAAAAACTGATGTAATCATTGGCATCTGTAAGGTCACTAGATTGCTTCGTCGCTACGCTCCTCGCAACGACGGCTTTAAAAATCGTACCGTACAGAGGGATTTTATTGAAAATAAGCAAAGTTATTTTTTAATTTCTAGAATTGCAAAAACACGATATCCACGATGACAATAAGTGTTCCATCAAACAAGGGGATGCTTACAGAACCCCTGCTTTTTTATAATCCATGTTAAAGTAGAGGTGTTTTAGCAATAAAAGGTAAGTTGTGAAAGTACGTGATAGAACGGGTTCATCCAGCCCTTAAACGGTTACTAGATGAACCAAAATGGTTTCCGCTAGAAACTAAGAAAGAAAAAAAGGGAGTCCATATTATTGCTCTAGTTCAGAGCTTATTTTAAGCCATCGGGATATTTTTGAATAAATTGAGATTTACTTTCATGTTGAGAGCGTTGTCCTTCTCGCAATTGCGTATGCGAAAGATCAATCATCTTACTACCTTTGCTTATTTTTTTCTCACCTTTGTCAATTAACGCTCTGCCTTGAGTGATTTGTTTATCGCCTTCTTTGATTAGCGCATTTCCCTTTTCGTCTAATTTTTTTGAGTCAAGAATACTTTCTTCAGCTTTGGTCCATTGTTCACCTAGCCTTTTTGTCTCTTCAGAATGAGTGACCATTTTTTCGCCGACAGAGGGGGTGTGAGTGCATGCAGTCATGCATACGATAGAAAAAGATAATAGTGCTATTTTTATTTTCATTATGAACTCCAGTTACAACGATATGCAGTACAAAATAGTTATGCATAAATAAAGGGCATTATATTTAGTAATGCATGTCTTGGCTTTTTAACTCACTTTTTGTCTGTTACAAAATATGTACATAAGGTGAGTTTTAACGCCAAGCAAACAGTATAACACAAATAAATGTTTACAATTCATATTTCGACGTCCTGTCAGGGTAAAATCATGTGTGACTATAAATTCAACTATTCGCCGACGTCCCGCGCTTTATGCGCTGGATCCAAGAATCTAGCTAGATCTCTGGATCCAGCGGACGAGCCGCGGGACGTCGATAATTAGGCGGAAATCATGATTAAAAATCAATTCGGCTAATTTTTTAGTACCCATGATTTTGCCCTGGACGTCCCGAGGCCGCAAGTATATTATTTAACGGGCATGTAACTCGATGGAACAAGCGGCGTGGCGTGTTCTTTAGTTTTCGAAGGGATAAATATAGAGATTGGAGATACTTTCGTTTGTAATGGTCCGTTGGTTTGAGTTTTATTCATTACACTGAAAAAAGCCTCGACACCAAAGCGTATTAATACCCAGATGGGAAACGTTTTATTTTGACAGTATTTATTAAAATCGGAAGCATTTGTTCGTTTTAATAATGCATTAAAACAATCTAACAATCCTTCAGTGTAGATTAAATAAAATAAGTTGATGTTCCCTTCTCGATTAATATAAACCCCATTGGGCATGATGAGCCTCCTGTTGATTTGTTCGGAGTCTAATTGTGATAATAATTTAAGAAAAACATGTGATCTATTTCTTAATATCAAGCTATGGAGAATCCATGGGGATAAAATATTTTTTATATGGTCTGTTTCTAACAAATTTATTAATAATAAAGCTATAGTTTGATCATGATACTCAATGATATGCGTAAATGCATGATCGAGGTTAGGGGTCGATGCTCTCCAACCGTTAAATAGGTTCGTAATTTTTTCCCAATAATTAAGCGTGAATTCTAAATCCCACGCCTTTGGAGTTAAGTCTAAATAGGCTTTTAGATACTTTCGAATAATTTTAGTTAACTCTCGCTCGAGTGTCATTGTGGCATTTGTTTCTCTAGCTCGTTGAGGCAGGGTTGCAATATCTCGATCTATGTTACAAGTGAGGGCGGTATTGGTTATCAAAAGTCTTTTCAGTACGTTTAATTTTTTTTCCGCTTCTTTTATTGCCAGTTGATTGTTTTTAGTTGAGTTACCACCTATAGAACATCCCCATAGAAATTGATGTCTTTTAGGATGAGATGGTTGTAAAGACTTATCGTTAGGATCATCGAGTTGTAATTCAGTTAATAATTTTGAAGCTGGATAAGTACGATTTGCCCAAGGATCGCAAATAACGGCACAAGCTCCCCAGGTGGTTATATCTAAACTATTAGAGGTTTCCGCTCTATTAATGACAACAAAAGCATGCCCCCCATTTTCGACAACACCACATAACTCGGCACGATGGATGGCTTTTTTACGTAAATAGTTGAGGGCTAAAAAGGAATATTCATTACAATTCCCTACGGGGTTTTCTTTAATTAATACAGTGTTTTTTTTGATTTCACGTACAGTTTCATCTCTTCCTATATCTGGCACACGAAATAAATCTCTCAAACTTGCTGTTAAATTAAAAGATGATTTATTTCGTAAACGCTCTATATTGTTCTCCGCCATATAATATTCGTTCTCTTTAGAAGGATCGGTTGTTAATTGAAGAAATAAATCAGTGGAGGATGCGTTTATTTTTTTTCTAGCGTAAATTATGGCTTCTTTACTTAGTTCAATAGTTTTATCTAATGTCATTTGTATCTAATTCATTGATTTATTGACAATCAGTATACTATAAAACAAATCAAAGATAACATTAAAAGTTCAGTAGAAAAAAGATCCAGTAGTGATCCTACCCAGAAAAATCGGATATCTAGCTTAGCGATCTTTTCATACACTCTATTAGATCTGGAAATTCTAATATGATATATTGCTATAAAATTTTACAAATTAATAGCACGCTATTTGAGATATTAATCAATGCATAATAACCGTGAATCGATGGATATTGAGGTTTTAGAACCGTTGAGAGTTGGATTTCAACTATTTGCAATCAAGTCGCCAAAGTCATCTCCTCAAGAAATTCAAAATGCTCTCGAACGAAGTAGTGAACTACGACAGATTTTATATAAGGATAGGCCATATTCAAACTATCTAAAACTCAATAAACCCGAGACTCCTACGGACGCGTTTGATAATAGTAATTTGGCGAATGCTATAATGTGTACCACATTATTAGCTGTGTCTATAATTTATCCATATCACTCTGAGGATTTCAGAAACAGGTCTCTATTTTTTCCTTTGATGCTAGTTTTGCGTCTTGTATTTTGTGTGCGTGATTTTGTATTGAATTTTTTCAAAAGCTTGTATTATCTTGCTACGAGGCAATGGAAAAGTGCTTTTCTCTCTTTTATACAATTACTCTGTAATATTGCGACACCTATTATCCATATAGTAAACGTCGTTTTAGCTTGCGTATCGATTCTTTTACGCAATATCCTTAGTCTACTATTTGGTTATCAGGAAGAACCATTACCAAATGAATCACCGAATCGAGCTATTTTGTCAGGTATTCACTGGGATCAAACTGAAGACATAGATACTTCTTTAAATACGCTGATCTTCAATACTAAAAATACTTTTTTTAGACATGATTTTGCTTTCTATAAGGCCCTTAGTTATCCCAATCGAGAGGTCCTCACTGTAAACGTAAAGGTAAACAAGTTCGCACAAGCACGTGAGGTTCACTCTGCAGAAGCTGTTCAGGCCATAGGTATTAATCTTTACGACTCGATAACGGTACCTGCATCGCCAGTCAGAACCAGCTGGAGCTGGTGGTGATAGATGTTATTTTAAGCTTTTGAGAGGCTGCTCGCGGTCCGAAATGGATACTCGCTATATTGGTTATCGCGCGTATACAACAGGAATTTCGGCCCAATTGGTTGTATAACAAGGGGTTTTAATTTCTCGTTTCATAGACCATTTTTTTGTAACACCTTCAGCTGCTAAATACATAGTGCGTGCACCAAATTTTGAATTTATCTGTTCCATAACATGCATGACACGTTCGCTATTTTGTTGTTCTTCCTTTGAGATTACAGAAAATAAGTCCTGTTGTTTCCAGCTGTTATCTGTTAGGTCAGTTAATAAGACCCCACATTTTTTATAATGAAAACCTTCTTTATAGATGCTCTCAAGGCAGTGAATACTATATCGAGTTAAACTTCTTATATCATCGCAAGGCTGGATTAACTTAAAGCTGGCGGAATTAGAATGTTGCGGTAAATCTGTCCTAAAAGAATTAGAATGAATAAAAACAGATAAGTACTGAGTGCTGGATTTTTGTTTTCGCATTTTTGACCATGCTGTAGCGCAATGGTAACTGACGGCCTCTTTAAGCGCGCATAATGAGGTTTGCAGTTCCCCAAAAGAACAGGATGAAACAATCGATTTTTTAGCTTGCCATTCTGCAGGCTCTAGACAAATTTGATCATTGAGTTCCATGGCCGTTCTTAAAAGCACGACATTAAAATTTTTCTTTAATAAAGAAAAATGAGTATGTGCTAAGTCATGAGCGGTGAAAATATTTAATGCGTTTAATTTTTTTGACCATTGACGCCCAATTCCCCATATGTCTGTTACTTCGATTTGTTGTAACCAATGCTTTTTATTAATGATATTAAATACGGGTATAGCCAGTTTCTTTTTTGCAATAAAACTTGCAACTTTGGATAGCGTTTTAGTCTCTCCGATACCAATGGATGTCGGAATACCTGTACATTGGAAGATTCGGTTGCGTAGTTTTGTACAAAAATCATCAATCAAGTGTAGAGGCATTGTTGATAAATCCAAAAATGCCTCATCAATCGAATAAATTTCCATGTCTGGCCAGTATGCTTGAATGACTGACATGACTCTTTCAGAAAAATCACCATAAAGTGTATAATTTGATGAAAATACTTGTATTTTGTGCTGCCGGCAAAATGCTTTAATTTTAAAATAGGGTTCGCCCATTTTAATTCCGAGTGCTTGGGTTTCATTTGAACGAGCAATTACACACCCATCATTGTTGGATAATATAATGATGGGTGTAGTCGTTAGATCTGGCCGAAAAACGCGTTCACAACTGGCATAAAAATTATTACAATCAACTAAAGCAAACATTTATTTAGCCTCATGGATAACATGAGTTACTACCCCCCAAATGACAATTTCCTGTTCCACCACATCAATGGGTTTATACTGAATGTTTTCAGCTACAAGCTTTAATTGACCATTTTTTTTGTACAGACGTTTTACTGTGAGTTCACCATCAAGCGCGGCAATAACAATTTTTCCATCTGTAGGTTCAATACTGCGATCAACAATGAGCATATCTCCTGATTGAATTCCTGCATTGATCATCGAATCGCCAGAAACTTTTACAAAGAAAGTTGACGATGGATGTTTTATTAGATAACTATTTAAATCTAATTTAGTTTCTAAATAATCATCGGCTGGAGAAGGAAAGCCTGCGCTTATTTTGTTAGCATATAATGGAAGTTCATACATCGTATGATCTTCCTCTAAAAAACTCGTAATAGCATTTAATTTGGAAATAGGAATACGAATGGGCTTAGTGGCCTCGCCGTATTTGTTTTTTCCGCTAGGGCGGCCAGCACCTACTCTTTTACCACCATGCATGATTTTAACTTGATTAATGAACAGTAATCAAATTATGATCGGTAAATGATACTTTGTAAATAGAGCGTATCCCACTATCACTTATATAAGTGATTGAGGATATCTTCCGGATTAAATGTGTTTTCATCGCTATTGTCATTGAGAGGATCTTCCGGATTAGAGGGACGCTCATTTCTGTTTTCAAAAAAGGTGATTTTTTTTACATTAACTACGAATTTATCTTGGTTCTTATTTTCTAGATCTGCGGCTTCAAGGATATTTAATTTTTTATGCATCAGTGTATAAGCTATTGATTGGCTTTCTTCTTTTTCAACCAGGGCTGTTTTAATCGCTTGTTCGCGTTCTTCTTTAAATTGCTTCTCTGCTTGATAGTATTGCTTTGATGCGATTGCAGTAACCTCCATTTTTTTATTTAAAATCTTAAAAATAGGCGTTGTTTCATAAGCCCAGCACTTAGAAAAATGAGTTATTGCATTCATCACATGGGTTTTACAAAGATAAAGTGCATCCAGCGAGTTCGATTGGATAAGATGGTGATTTGCTTTGATAATCGTATTGATGAGATGCTTTTTTAATTCGGGTATAAGTTCGATCTGTTTTACAAAGATCTCCTGAGATTGAGTGAAAAATGATAACACTATCTTCGTTAATTCTTGGTTTTCTGGTGGTACATCATAAAATATATCTATCAAAATGGAGCTATTGGAGTATTTTGCTTCTTTATGTAGCTCATTAAATAGGTCATCAAATGTTAATAAAGGTTGAATTTCAGCATGGATTGTATCAGTGGCGAGATAAGTGTGGATATCGGACGAAATACCATTCAATCCAGTGGCTTCTGCAATTATTTGAAAGCTTTCCCGCCATGCTTCTGGTGTAATTTTTTCTGCTTCATTCTGAATAAGTTGGGACGCAGCCTTGTTCGCTGCATTACTTTTTGTTTGATAGAGAGAATGGGCAGAAGCAACTTTCTGATTATAAGTTTTATCAGCGAGCGAGTATGCATTGGAGTACTGATTTTTAATGATATTTTTATAGTCAGATTGAATTTCTAGAAGCGTTTGGTTTAAAGTATATTGACACTCCAATATTTGTTCTTTGTGTTTTTTACGCATGGGTGATTTGCTATTAAAATTATCCTTTATTTTTCTTTGGTTATCGCCGTCACTTTCATATTCTTGTTCGTTATTTTCTACCGCAGTGTCTACTGATAAATGTTTTCTTGTTTTCATAATCTGTTTGATAGCGTTTTGAAAATTTTGATAAGCCTTTGCTTTTTCAGATAATATGGCATTTCTCAGATAGTCAATCGTGAGGTGTTTATTTAATAAAAGGTCTTGATCTTGAGTCATTACTGCAACCTCTAGCTCATATGAGCGTATGTGAAGGATGTTTTAAATCCAAAGGCACATTGTAACATAATAAGTCAAAAAGAGAAAAATATAGATCCATATTTTAATCCATAATTTTCACAGCACGAAACGAGTTTCAATTTGATGTTTAATAATTCACTGCATATAATATAGTTACAATATGATTAATATGGATGTTAGTATGAAAACAAAAATGCTAATGATTAGCTTATTTGTTGTTTCGTTGACGTGTTTAAACGGATGTGCCACTAATAAGCCTAGCTATGATGATGGGCTGATTTATCGCTCGGGTTATGCGAGTCAGTCAATGAACTATCAAGCGGCTAACTATAATGTTGGGTATGGACCTGATGCGAATGAAATTGACTTCAACCATGATGGTGTAGTCGGTTATGGTGGTGTGAATGTTTATGATTTCAGTATGTAAATATTTTCTCTGAATCATTAGGGTCTGTTCCCTAATGATGGATATCGAGTGGCGCAATATCTCCTATAGTAAATATAGGACCATGATCGCCTGGTTCAGACTTATTGGGATCAGGATTTTCATTACCTTTAACATCCAGTTGAATACTTACGCCACTAATCGGAAAATTTTTCATTAATTCCTTGCCCATTTGAGTAGCGATGATTTCCCAATAAACCTCGGCGGGCAGTTCTTTGGATGGTTCCATATATTTTAATATTGCTGTTCGTAATACCCGGTAATCAGGATATTTATCTTGTGATAAATGGGGAGTGTAAGCATATCGGACATATACATTAATTGTTTGTCCAGATTGTCTTTGTGTATGATATTGCGCGATGCTGAATTGAAAATAATTTTTTTCATTCACATTATGGCAATTAGGTTGTGCCATTAATGGGGATGACCAGCTATTAATAAATAGATTCAATATCACGATGTTAACTAATAATTTCAATTGATGCTCCTGTAAATAGACACGTTAATTTCTCTTCTTTTCAATTTAATGCAACACCTGTTGATAATGGTAATTACCGTCGCTGGTAACACGCATTATTTAAAGTGCTTTTTGAATAACATCTAATAACGTTACTCCAAATCGTTTTTGAAATGCGATACTTAATGGTGAGGAAATAACGACAAATGGTTTATTTTGATCATTACTTCTATGAAAGCAAACATCAAATACTGATTCTGGTATATTGATAAGATAGGGGGTCAGGGGGATTGTTGGATTTGGAACGCCTAAAATAGGTTGTTTATGTTTATGCGATTCATCGAAAAAGAAATTATTCAAAATATTTACATTAATTAAAACATTATTTTTCCGCTCAACGGAGGCTAAAGTTAAGCACGCTTTGAATTGCGCTTTTGTGAAACTAAATCGTGGTGAAATTCGAGAAAAAATGCCAATTATCAAAGAAAAAATCCATGTTTTGACTGATTTTTTTGCATAAATTAGTTGTCCGATAGAGGCCAGCTTAATCAGGCTAGATGCTCGTTGATGTTCGGCTGTTTCATAAGTTGATCGTTGTACTTTTTTAGATAAATCAATGAGATCATCTGTGTGCTTCAAATCCAGCTTAATGGGATGGATACGAAGAAAACATCCGATAACTTGATCGTAATTTGGATTATCACGAGTTGATTTAACTGTATTTAAGATTAATGAGTGTGGTAGGTCGATCTCATTATTGCAGCATGCAAGTAAGGATAAACCGATAGCTGCGCATAACCCATCATTTAATGTAACTTGATTTTGAACACAAAGTTGACGTAATTTTTTTAAAAGTAATTCCGGTATTTCAATATGGGTAGAGGGTGAATGCGTTTTTTTTTCTCTCTTTTTAGAAAAATATTTTTGAGGGAAATGGAAATGTCCTGCGTCTTGTAAATAATTCTTCCAGAAATGGGTATCAATTTCAGCGTGTTTTACTAGTGTATCCATTTGATTCAATACGTAATTTTTATAAAAACGAAATTGTTCTTGAGCATTCAATATGCCATGGTGCGTGTAAAATAAATACGCATTTGAAAGATCATGGAAAAATATATCTAAAGAATGCTCGTCTGAAATTAAATGCGACATACATACATGCAATTCTAATTGGTCGTTCTTTAGGTAGTACAATTTAGCCACAATCATTGGAGCGTCGATGCGCCATTTCTGATGGTAAAATAAATCGTTCAACCCTAATAAAAGAACCGACTCACAGTCATCATCGTTGTAATCAAGTAATGAGGTTTCCATCCATTGTAATGAGTGTTTTTTATGAGGTTTTTGAGTAGGGTAAAACGGGCTAATAGTGTAAGACAACATTTCTTGCTTTTGAAAAACTAATTGTAGCGATAAATTGAGTGCAATTTTGTTTAGAGGTCCTTGAACGCGTTTTCGAGCTGCGACATTCATTTTTGATAATTGAGGCTCAAAAATCTTACCTATCCATAACATCAATTGAAAATCATGTAATGGTAATTTTTTTTGATTGGAATTAAAGCGTTCAGATTTAATTTCTGAAGATTGGACAATTTCTGGGGCGAGCTCAATAACATGAGTAAATTGAGCAATAGTTGGCGCAAGATAAAAATCATTGAGAGCGATTCGTTTTTTAATTTGCTGTGCTATTTTTGAAATAATTCTTGCGGCTAATAAAGAATGCCCACCCAGCTCAAAAAAATTATCATGGATGCCTACCGTTAATAACTGAAGTTCTTCAGCCCAAATGTGAGTTAAGGTTAGTTCCAGGGGCGATAATTCAGTGACAATCGTTGTTGTTAATTTGGGTGGAAGAGGTAAGGCCTTACGGTTAATTTTACCATTATTTGATGTTGGTAATTTGCTCAAAATGATAGTTCGATGAGGTAACATATAGCTTGGTAAATGAAGCTCCAAATGCTTTACAAGCGTTTTTTCAGAAAAAGTTGCTGGATTAGACAAACATAGATACGCTATCAGCTGATCATTGTGGACTGTTACAGCGCATTCTAAAATGTCTGGCACAGTTTGTATGTGCGCTTCAATTTCTTCCAGTTCAATACGATAACCGTGCAGTTTAATTTGATTATCACTTCGTCCAAAAATAATAAATTCTCCATTGGGTGTAGAGCAGGCGATATCTCCCACATTATATAAACGCCCGTTGATGGCACTTTTACAGGAAATAAATTTTGATTGTGTTAAGCGTTCATTATTGACATATCCTTCAGCCAATCCCACACCTCCCACATACAGTTTACCTTTTACATAAGGAGGTAAAATATGATGTGATGAGTCCATAACTCGCATTTCCATGTTATCAATAGGGCGTCCTACGGTTATCGGTTCATTGGGATGAATTTGTTTTAATGAGCACCACACCGTTGCTTCCGTAGGTCCATACATATTCCATAATGCTGAAACTTTTGTTAAAAGAGATTGTGCAAGCGTTTGAGTCAATTGTTCGCCGCCGCTTAAAGCGACTAATCCGGATTTTCCTGACCAATCCACAGCAAGTAACATGACCCATAATGATGGGGTAGTTTGTAATAAAGTAATGGGGTATTCATTTAGGATTTTTTTGAGGCTAAGCGGATCTTTATGCTGTTTTTGATTAGCCATAAAAAGAGATTTTTTATTCCATAAAGGTAAATACAATTCAAGTGATGCAATATCAAATGTAATTGTGGTTACAGCCAATACCATGGCATCTTCTTCTTGAAGAAATTGATGACTCATGCTTGCTAAAAAATTAGTTAATGCACGATGTGAAATAGCGACACCTTTAGGTTTTCCCGTGGAACCTGATGTATATATAATATACGCTATGTTATTTGGATTGGGTCGATAGGCATCGATCGTATCATGGGTTGGAAAAGAGAGTTTTTCAAACTCAGACAGGTTCATGAGTTGACAAGACAGTGACGTGTAATCGATATGACTTGTTGAGTCATAAATAAACAATTGCGCTTGACTATCATCAATAATTGTTCGAAGTCGTTCAGCAGGTACAGACGGGTCGACAGGAATGTAGGTAATACCAAGCCATTGTAATGCTAGTAATACAGCTAACAAGCGAGGTGTGCGATCCAGGCAAATAATAGCGCAATGGCTTGATGGATTGAATAATGATTTCCAATAGATAACCTCAAAATATAATTCCTGGTAGGTGACGGATTTTTCAGTTGTGACAATGGCTACTGTATCTGGTGAGGAGGTAACATGAGTTAAAAATTGAGTAATCAGATCATCATGTAGGGGAGCTTTATTCCCCCTGACCGGTTGCAATCTTTTCTTTTTTGAATGCCGTAGCTTGGTCATGATTATCCTTATTTTGAAAATCCCTTATTATCTGAACACTAGCTTGGTTCAAAATGGCCAAAGTCGCATATGTTCTAGCTTATGTTTCATAGTATATATAATATTTCTGTATTTTATAAATTTCCCACGTTAAGCTGTTGTATTAGGAATAATGGGGTGCGAAAGAATGCGAGTGAAAGCAGCAGTGGCATTTATGGCTGATAAGCCGCTTGTGATTGAAACAGTAGATTTAGAGGGGCCGCGAGACGGCGAAGTATTAGTTGAAATTAAGGCAACGGGAGTTTGCCATACGGATGCGTATACTTTATCTGGATTAGATCCTGAAGGCCTGTTCCCGGCTATTCTTGGTCATGAAGGGGCTGGTGTTGTTGTGGAGGTTGGGAAGGGGGTGCTTAGTTTAAAACCAGGTGATCACGTAATTCCTTTGTACACCCCTGAATGCCGTCAATGCGAATACTGTTTATCGCGAAAAACAAATCTTTGTCAGGCGATTCGATCAACCCAAGGTAAAGGGTTGATGCCAGATGGCACCACCCGCTTTCATTTGAAAGGGCAGCCAATACATCATTATATGGGCACGTCCACTTTTGCGAATTATACCGTATTACCAGAAATAGCCTTGGCTAAAATTCGTTCCGATGCACCGTTTGATAAAGTGTGTTATATCGGCTGTGGTGTGACGACTGGTCTTGGGGCTGTGATGTTTACGGCAAAAGTAGAAGCGGGAAGTCGCGTGATTGTATTTGGTTTAGGCGGGATCGGTTTAAATGTTGTTCAGGCCGCTCGAATGGTTGGAGCGACTCAAATTGTTGGTGTTGATGTTAATCCGGATCGTAAAGAGCTTGCTACTAAAATGGGTATGACTGATTTTGTTAATCCGCAAGAAGTGGCCGGAGACCTCGTCGCCTATTTAGTCGAATTAACCAATGGTGGTGCTGATTATACTTTTGAGTGTGTGGGCAATGTTCAATTAATGCGGCAAGCGCTGGAATCGTGTCATAAAGGGTGGGGTGTTTCGACAATTATTGGTGTGGCCCCTGCTGGACATGAAATTGCTACTCGTCCTTTTCAATTAGTCACTGGACGGGTGTGGCAAGGCTCTGCATTTGGAGGTGCTCGCGGGCGTAGTGATGTGCCTAAAATTGTTGACTGGTATATGGATGGCCGTATTAATATAGATGATTTGATTACACATGTTATGCCTATTGAGAAAATCAATGATGCATTTGATTTGATGCATAACGGCGAGTCGATTCGGACCGTCCTTACTTTTTAATTGGAGTCTCTAAATGTCGTGTCGATTAATTGAAAAGCATCAAAGTTTTGGGGGTGAGCAATGTGTGTATGCTCATTGGTCTGAAGTAACTAAAAGTAAGATGCGTTTTGCCATTTATCTGCCACCGGCAGTGGAAAAAACATCGGTACCTGTGCTGTATTGGTTATCCGGCCTAACCTGTTCTGAGCAAAATTTTATCACAAAGGCGGGTGCACAGCGAGTCGCATCTGAGCTTGGTATGGCTATTGTAGTGCCCGATACCAGTCCTCGTGAAATAAACATACCTGAATATACCCAATATGATAACTTGGGTGAAGGCGCTGGGTTCTATGTTGATGCGACCGAATCTCCGTGGCGGGAACATTATCAAATGTCTACTTATATCAGTGTTGAATTACCAAGAATTATTTCTCAAAATTTCCCTGTAGATATGATGCGTTGTGGAATATTCGGTCATTCAATGGGGGGGCACGGCGCGCTCACTATTGGTTTGAAGAATAATCAAACTTTCCGTAGTCTTTCAGCTTTTGCTCCAATTTGTGCACCGACGCTGACACCGTGGGGGAGTAAAGTATTTAGTCATTACTTGGGAAGTGATCAACATGCATGGCGAGATTATGATGGTTGCGCGTTAATTAAAGCGCTCGGATGGCCACACGGAGAAATTCTTATTGATCAAGGTAGTGCGGATCCATTTCTAGCGGAACAACTTAAACCAGACTTGTTGATGGCATCATGTGAACAAGCTGGTGTTAATTTAAACTTAAGGTTCCATGCGCATTATGGTCATAACTATTACTTTGTGGCTACATTCATTGATGACCATTTACGTTTTCATGCAAATAATTTAAGCAACTAAATACTCTTGCTACCCTTCATGTGATAAATATGATACGTTTTGTGGCTCGAAAAAATAGGAAACAAAAAAATGGAACATGTTCATTATTTATTGAATTACATTTTGCATCTGGATCGTTATTTAATTTCGTTTGTGGCAGCTCATGGGATATGGACTTATCTGGTGGCATTTGCCGTAATCTTTTGCGAAACAGGGTTAGTTGTGACGCCATTTCTACCTGGTGATTCATTAATTTTTGCACTTGGAAGTATTGCTGCTCACCCACAAAATCCGTTGAGTATATTAATACTATTGCCATTATTAATTCTTGCTTCAATCTTAGGAAATCAAGTAAATTATTCGATAGGAAGAGCCATAGGTCCTAAAGTCTTTTCAGCTAAACGCACCTGGTTTTTTAATAAGAAACATCTTGAAGAAGCACATCAGTTTTATGAAAAACATGGCGGAAAAACCATCGTTTTAGCGCGCTTTATTCCTATAATCCGTACGTTTGCACCGTTTATTGCTGGTGTTAGTTATATGAATTTCAATCGTTTCAATTTGTATAACATCGGTAGTGCTATTCTCTGGATTGGTAGCTTGCTTGGTATGGGCTTCTTTCTGGGGTCTTTGCCATTTGTGAAAGAAAATTTTTCTGTGGTTATTTATGGGATTATTGCCGTATCCATGCTTCCCCCATTAGTTGCTTTTGTTCACCAACGGATTCGATCGTATTGATAATTGCCACACGTGCATTCACATTACACTATAAATTCAGTAGAATGGGGCATTATTATTAGTGAATTTAGGGGACACGATGGCCGGCAGTTTGAATACAATGGATTTTCAGCAGGTTGGCATGGGCGACCTCAATCAAGTGGGTGGGAAAAATGCGTCTTTAGGTGAAATGATTTGTCATTTGGCTGAAGCACATGTCGCGGTACCCAATGGCTTTGCTACAACAGCCGATGCGTTTCGAGCTTTTATGGCTCAAAATGGTTTAGACAAAAAAATTCATGAATTGCTGAATACTTTAAATGTTGATGATGTTCGGCAATTGGCAACTATTGGCCAAACCATCCGCGCCTGGATTATTGAAACACCATTTTTACCTAATTTTGAAGCTGATATTCGTGATGCTTACGCTCGCCTTGTTAAAACGATAGGTTATGACGATTTTAGTGTTGCTGTACGCTCATCTGCAACTGCGGAAGATCTTCCTGATGCTTCCTTCGCTGGCCAGCAAGAAACGTTTTTAAACGTGCGTGGGCTTGATGCAATAATGATTTCTATCAAGCATGTTTTCGCGTCCTTATTTAACGATCGAGCTATTTCTTACCGCGTTCATAATAATTTTAATCACCATGAAGTGGCCTTATCAGCTGGCATTCAACGCATGATCCGCAGTGATTTGGCTTCTAGTGGTGTGATCTTTACCATGGATACTGAATCTGGGTTTGATCAAGTCGTTTTAATTACGTCTTCTTATGGATTGGGGGAGTTAGTTGTTCAAGGAGCCGTTAATCCGGATGAATTTTATGTGCATAAAGCATCGCTACGTGCAGGGAAATCCGCCGTAGTCCGCCGTAATCTTGGTTCAAAAGCCAATAAAATGGTCTATTGTGACGATAATTCGGTTAAAACAATAGCAGTTGAGGCCCACGAACAACGGCAGTTTTCGCTAACTATTCCTGAAATAGAAGAGTTAGCGAAACATGCCTTAACTATTGAGACACATTATGGCCGCCCCATGGATATTGAGTGGGCAAAAGATGGGAAAGATGGCAAATTATATATTCTGCAAGCGCGTCCTGAAACAGTAAAAAGTCGTGCTAATAAACAAGTACTGGAACGTTATCATTTAAAAGAACATGGAACCATATTGAGTGAAGGTCGAAGTATTGGACAACGTATTGGTCAAGGACGAGTGCGAGTGATCAGTGATGTGAGTCAAATGCATCGCGTCGAACCCGGTGATGTGTTGGTCTCTGATATGACCGATCCCGATTGGGAACCCGTGATGAAACGCGCCTCGGCCATTGTAACGAATCGTGGTGGACGAACATGTCATGCTGCGATTATTGCCCGTGAACTTGGCATTCCGGCCGTAGTAGGGTGTGGTGATGCAACTAAAACCATTCATGATGGCGACGAAGTCACTGTTAGTTGTGCAGAAGGTGAAAATGGCTATATCTATAAAGGTATATTAGCTTTTGAACGTGTTTGCTTAGATGTGGACACGATGCCGAAATTACCAGTGAAAGTCATGTTAAACGTTGGTAATCCAGAGCGCGCATTCGCTTTTCAATCAATTCCTAATGCAGGTGTTGGGCTAGCAAGGCTTGAGTTTCTAATTTCGAATACAATAGGCATTCATCCAAAGGCGTTATTGCAATATGATTCATTGACAGATCCACAGTTGAAGCAATTTATTGATGAGAAAATAGCTGCATATGCTTCGCCAACGGAATATTACATTGAGCGGTTAAAAGAGGGCATCGCAACTATTGCTGCAGCATTTTATCCTAAGCCAGTTATTGTTCGGTTATCGGATTTCAAATCAAATGAATATGCCAATCTAGTTGGTGGCAATCTGTATGAACCAGAAGAAGAAAATCCAATGCTTGGATTTCGTGGTGCATCACGCTATGTATCACCTAATTTTGAAGACTGTTTTGCACTAGAATGTATGGCCGTGCGACGCGTTCGAGAAGATATGGGCTTGACTAACGTAGAAGTCATGATCCCATTTGTTCGCACAGTTACTGAGGCTAAAAATGTCATTGATGTGTTAGCACTGAATGGATTACAGCGCGGAAAGCATGCGTTGCGTATTATTATGATGTGCGAAATTCCTTCTAATGCGTTGCTCGCTAATGAATTTTTAGAATATTTCGATGGCTTTTCGATTGGTTCAAATGATCTAACACAGCTTACTCTCGGTTTAGATCGTGATTCTGGATTAGTCGCTGCTCAATTTGATGAACGGAATGCGGCAGTAAAAGCATTATTACATATGGCAATTTCTAGTTGTAAAAAGCAAGGAAAATATGTCGGAATCTGCGGTCAGGGGCCTTCCGATCACCCTGATTTTGCTATGTGGTTAATGCAAGAAGGTATTGACAGTATTTCATTAAATCCTGATTCTGTTATGGATACGTGTTTGTTTTTAGGAAAAATTGGTGAAACAGCATAACTGTATTACGCTTTGCTTTTGTGGGTGGATGAAACAAGCTCGTTTTTGAGAACCTGAAGCGGAGCTCTGGTGAAGCAATCTAGCGACTTTAATGCCGCTGGATTGCTGGCTATCGCTCGCAAAGACGGTTGTATCTTTTGCCAGACGATTATTAATTAAAACGGCTTATGTCCTGTCGAGTAATGGAAGCATCCACAGACCGTTAACTTATGACTACTTTAAGAAATCAAACATGAACTATTATTTTCTTGTTATCTTGCTCAGCTTTATGCCTACATTAGCCTTTGCGAACTCTGCATCAGAACTTGATCCAGCCAGTTCGGTAATTTTTTGGGGTACATTAATATTATTTTTTGGTATTTTAGGTCGATATTTGGCTAAACTAGTTCATCAACCCGGCGTCTTAGGTGAATTATTAATGGGTATTTTGCTCGGAAATATTTGTTATTTTTGGGGTATGCCTTTGATGTTTATTTTGCGTGACAGCCCGGCTATTTTTTCTATTATTCAAAAAATGTTATCAGGTGTTCCCCTACCTGCAGCAGTACAAACTGTTATTCCTGATCCACATTACGCGAATCAAGTATTGACTGCGTTAGGTGGTCCAAACGGTCATGATTGGATCAGGGTAACTGTAGTGGTGGATATGTTTTCTCGTTATGGGGTGATATTTTTATTGTTTATGGTTGGGCTGGAGAGCTCGTTAGAAGAGCTCAAAAAAACCGGTCGCGAATCATTTCAAGTTGCTTGCATCGGGGTATTGGCACCCATTATCTTAGGGCTGGTTGTTTTATCTCTCCTTATGCCTAAAGCCCAATTCAGTGAGCTTTTATTTGTTGCAGCCACGTTATCAGCAACCAGTGTCGGAATTACTGCACGTGTGATGAAAGATATGAAAAAACTAAACACGCGGGAAGCTAAAACGATCTTAGGCGCAGCAATGATCGATGATGTGTTAGGGCTAATTCTCTTAGCAATTGTAAGTGCTATGGTGCTACAACATGGGATTAATCTGTTATCGATTTCTCAAACAATTGCATCTGCATTATTATTTTTTCCAGCGATGCTCCTGTTAGGGCCCTTGATTTTAAAACGAATGATTGCTTGTGCTGATTTTTTAGATCTTTGGGAAGCGAAATTATTAGTTAGCTTTGTCTTTTTGATGTGTTTTTCTTGGTTGGCAACCTTAGTGCATATGTCGAGCATAATCGGTGCGTTTGTTGCAGGCATTATTATACACGATGGTTTCTTTGAGTCCCGTGAACGTGAGTTTAAAAATTCTACCAGTATCAAGCAGTTGATGGCCCCGCTAGAGGCAATTTTTGCACCACTGTTTTTTATTTTGATTGGTATGCAAGTTAGAGTTGAAACATTTTTGAGTTGGGATGTTTTACTGATTGCTATAAGCTTAATTTTGGTCGCCATTATTAGCAAATTAGTCAGTGGTTTTGGTGGTTCCAGGCGTGATGATCGATTGCTTATCGGTATTGGAATGATGCCTAGAGGAGAGGTTGGTTTAATTTTTGCTTCAGTAGGCAAAACGCTAGGGGTTATCCCAGATACCTTATTTTCAGGGATCGTATTGATGGTTATAGTAACTACTGTATTGACACCAATCTGGATGAAAACGCGATATAGGCAGGTTATGTAATGAATATACTTTCAGATGTGAGGCGAGCATTAGAAGAAGACATAGGCTCCGGCGATGTGACAGCTACTTTATTGCCCCATGATAAATTGGTTCGTGCTGTAATTATTTCGCGGGAACCCATGTTAGTGTGCGGACAGGCCTGGGTGGAATGTGCCTTTTCTGAAGTTGATTCCAGTATATCGCTGGAATGGTTTGTTACGGAAGGATCATGGCAAGCGTCACCTACAACACTTTGCGAGTTGCAGGGGCCTGTGCAACATATTTTGACTGCTGAACGTACAGCACTGAATTTCTTACAGCTATTATCAGGTACTGCAACAACGGTGCACACTTATCTTCAACAATTAAAAGGATATAAAACCCGTTTATTAGATACTCGAAAAACAATTCCTGGATTACGCCAAGCGCAAAAATATGCAGTTTCTTGTGCTGGTGGCATTAATCATCGCATGGGACTATACGATGCTTTTTTAATTAAAGAAAACCACATTAAAGCCTGTGGCTCAATCACAGCGGCCATTTCGTTGGCGAATCAATCTAAAGAAGGGTTGTTTATTGAAATTGAAGTGGAGACTTTAGAGGAATTACAGGAAGCGTTAGATGCGAAACCCGATCGTATTATGTTGGATAATTTTGATATCAACATGATAGAGACGGCGGTAATAATGTGTAAAACTAGTCCCTGTGAGCTTGAGGTATCTGGAAATGTTGATTTATCATCAATTTCAGCTATTGCTCATACGGGGGTGGATTATATTTCTGTAGGCGCATTAACTAAATCAGTACGAGCCATTGATTTAAGTTTATTAATAAGTGATTTACCTTAGAGTTTTTCCTTGACTGAAACGTGGGCATCATATAGATAGACGTTCACGACAGCGTTGTTAGTCATTGGTTTGCTTGCCACTTTTATTAAGGATTATTGTTATGAGCAAAAATATAGTACTTACTGGTGGTGGCACGGCTGGTCATGTGACGCCCAATATGGCACTTATACCAAGCTTGCAACAAGATGGTTGGACTGTCCATTATATCGGTTCCAAAACTGGTGTTGAACGAAAGATGATCGAAGAAATTAATATTCCTTATCATCCGATACGATGTGGTAAGTTAAGGCGTTATTTCAGTTGGCAGAATTTTATTGACCCTATTCATATTGCAATCGGCATTGTTCAATCCTATTTTAAATTAAAACAATTAAAAACTCAGGTTATTTTTTCTAAGGGTGGTTTTGTTGCATTACCTGTGGTAATTGGTGCATATTTGAATCGTATTCCTATCGTTGTTCATGAATCAGACATGACACCTGGCTTGGCTAACCGCTTAAGTTTTCCGTTTACTAATGTGATTTGTTTAACGTTTGAGTCAACTAAAAAACACATTAAAGGGGCTGCTCAAATCGAAGTGACTGGTACCCCTATTCGTGAGTCACTATTTCATGGAAATAAAGATCAGGGTCTTCTTCGTTGTGGTTTTACAAATCAAAAACCTTGTATGTTAGTGATTGGCGGTGGGCAAGGTTCAGTGACGATTAATCAATGCATTCGACAATCTTTAACTGAATTGTGCCAACGCTATCAAGTCATTCATTTATGTGGTTCGGGAAAGATTGATAATGAGTTATTAAGTCATCTTGGCTATTGCCAATTAGAATATGCGAATGAAGAGCTGGCTGATTTATTTGCAGCAAGTGATTTGGTATTGTCTCGTGCGGGGGCTAATTCATTATGTGAATTATTGGCATTAAAAAAGCCACATATATTAGTGCCGCTTTCTCGCAAAGTGAGTCGAGGAGATCAGATTCAAAATGCAACTTATTTTGAGCAGCAGGGGATTAGCACGGTTATCCAAGAAGAAGAGCTAACTACAACCACATTACTGAATGCTATTGAAATGGTCGAAAAAAATAGGTTGGAAATAACCGACAAAATGAACGGGTTAAATTTAGCCTCTGCAACGACGCGTATTTTTAATATAGTTACTAGAGTCTGTTGACAATTCATTTCCACAGAGCCTACGTCCCGCGGCTTGTCCGCGGGATCCAGAGATATTGCTCAATACACAATTCTATTGCACAGCTATAGATCGAACTGGATCCCGCGGACACGCCGCGGGACGTCGAAATATCAAACAGACCCTAATTTAATGCAGAAAAAGAGTAGGGTCAACACACCCTGACAGGGTTGTCCCATTAAATAGCCGTCTTTGCGAACGAAGTGAAGCAATCCAGATCGATGTGACTTAAAAACTCCGATATCTGGATTGCTTCGCTAACGCTCGCAAAGACAATTATGACTGTATAATATCAAAATTAATAT
>JAUYSP010000054.1 GCA_030696305.1 Legionellaceae bacterium
ATCCATGCTTTTTAGTAAAGCTATCCACATCTCATTGATGTTCATGACTCCATGTCCTTTCTTGGCGGAAAAAATATGGATTATCAATGAATCAGTGAGCTACTTCAATAAATCAGATGCACCCACGAAGGTCGCTAGATTGCTTCGTTGCTATGCTCCTCGCAACGACGGATTTAAAAATCGTACCGTACAGAGATAGGTGTTAACTCAGTAATTTATTGACGATATGACAACATACGGAACAATAAAACATTATCAACGCGCTAGCTATTATTATTGGCCAGCTGGTGTACTGCTATCAACAGAGGGATCTTTATCTACCGAAGTGGGAAATTCTCCACTCGGTTTGTTGGCTGATAATAATTGCATCAAAATCATCGAGTCAGTCAACAGAATACGTTCCTGTTGTTGACGATTGAGATACAACTGATAATTAATTTCCGATAATAAAACTGCCATTTCTTTTTGAATTGTGGAAGAAGAGGCTGCATTAATTTTTTGAGCCCATTGATCATTTGATTGTTGAGTGACAGGATTGTATAACCGCCATGTGGCCATTTGAAATTCATTGACCGCTTGACTCGTAGTCGAAGAGCCGCCACTACTATTTGAGACTGATTGAGGCATACGTTTTGCTAATATTCCATATAAATTGCTAATGGCAACGGAACTTTTTGCAGCGTAAACTCGTAAATTAAGTAAATAAGTTCTAAGTGCTATTTGAGCGCTATTCACATTGTCTAAGTCAATACTCGGGTCGATATTACCATTAGTATCTCTTGGTGGGTAAGCCAATGAATAGAGTTTGCTGTAATCTGATTTTGACAGCGTTGGTACAGGTATAACGCCCTCAGTTGCATAACGAATGAAGGCTTGTGCTTGTTGTGCTTGGTTTGCTGCAGGTAGTCCTGGTGTTCCTCCAGTCTTAGGTGGTTCACTTGTACTGGGCTGGGAGTAAACCAGAGGAGCAATTAAATTATCGCCATTAAGTTGACTGATAAATAGGCTCGTGTTGCTGTCATAGTTGGCGTAATCATTTTCGTTAGGTAATCTGCCATTCCGGGTAACGTCGTTTAAAACGGTAGACATCACATCGACGGACGATAAGCACGGTGGTGAGCAAGATTGCGTCGCCTGGCCTACTGATGGAGGGCAACTGCTTGGATCAGGAGTACCGACCATATTTAATACTGCTTGGGTTACCGGATCACTTTGCCATTGTGCTTGATCAAATTTACAGGTGGCTGAAATGCCATTGGCGTTATTGGCAGTTGCATAACTTTGAAAGAGTTGATTAGCGGCGCCATTAAAAGCATCGTAGTTAGTATTAGTGAAGAAGTATGCATAGAGCCCATTAATCGGAATGGATCGTAGCAATGAAATAATTAAATTTTGTCCTGTTGTGGTTGCTGCAGCAACATTGGCAGTATAATCGAGCATTGTGTCGCCCAAATTGACATCACTTTCTAAATCATAGCCTAAATAATCACCAAGTGTTTTTAGATATTTGGCGGTTGCATCCGTACCCATAACAGGTGTGGAAGTATCCGGATTGGCACTATAATCTTGTGCAAATCCAGTTAAACTGAACGATAGAAGTACTATGGCAGTAATGTGTTTAAATTCTATTGTCATTCTTCCCCCTCAAGCGCACGCTCAATAAGCTTTAATCTGGATTCGGAAAAAGCCCGAGATAGTAATCGTAATCTTTCAAATACAATATTGCGTTTGAGAAAAAAACCGGCTGGATCAGCGCTTGATAAGCTGGTCTCTTCCGCGTGCACTAGCACTTTCGATGCGCTACCAGGATGCACCATATCAATTGCTTGTAATAGACGTAGACCACGACCAGATTTAATATTACCAGCTAGTTGAATGAATAGGTCTTCGTGACCGAGTTTATTCATGTCAATCGACTCAAGGTCATCTAATTCCTTGCCCAGCTGCCTTAGCGCATCCTCTAGCTCTGGATTACCATCCAAAGTCCAATCTTCCACACTTTCCATAAACGTAATGACACGATAGATCATGGGATCAGAGTACTCAAACCAATATTCAGCAGATGCTTTGTGGCTTAGATCAGGCATGTAAGTAGACACGTTTCATTTTTATAACTATTATCATATATTATGAGAAAGAAATGTCTACCCAGTTGAGAAGAAATAAAATTATGAGCGATACACCCAAAACGTCCAAGCTTGGTTTTTTTAAGCGAGTTTTCAATTTTCGTGCATGGGCTGATTGGGATAGAACTCAAACCATCTCAAATTATTTTATGAATACTATCCGTCGCTTATTCCTTATCCAACCAGCAAAGGCATCACAAATAAAGTCTTTTGAAGATGTAGTTGCTGAGTTGAAGTTAACCGAAACGGATCTCATAGTAAAAGCAAAAAGTTTGAAACGCTTATGTATTTTGATGATTGTTTTAGCCTGTTTGTTTTATTCATATGGCATGTATCAACTATTGTATGGTAGTTATTTGGGCGTTCTTTTATCATTAGTACTGATGTGTGTGACCTTGGCTTTGGCCTTTCGTTATCACTTCTGGTATTTTCAAATTAGGCATCGAAAATTAGGTTGCAAAATATCAGAGTGGTTTAAAGCAAGTTTTATGGATGGTGGCCAATGAAAAATAGATGGTTTTTTTTATTTTTGTTCCTGTGTCCCCTTATGGCTATCGCTGATAATTCAATGAGCTTTACTCCGCCTGCAACGGATTATTCGGTTATTTTTCTTGGTAATATATTTGGCGTCGTTGATGGCGTATTACATGGTACTGGCAGTCAAATTATGGGCACCATGTTCGGTGTTTTTAATGCAGCAGTCCTCGCTTTAGGCGGGATAGTAGTAATGTATACGCTCATTGTTGGTACCATGAATACAGCCCATGAAGGGCAAATGCTAGGGCAAAAATGGTCTTCGATTTGGATTCCTGTGCGCTCTACGATTGGATTAGCGTTTTTAATTCCCAAAGCATCTGGTTACTGTTTAATGCAAATTTTTATCATGTGGGTGGTTGTGCAGGGCGTGGGTGCTGCGGATAAAATTTGGGACGCCACATTAGATTATTTGAATCGAGGCGGGTCAATTGTTAAGGCCCAAATAAGTGCTAATTCAACAACTCCCTCCAGTTCAAGTAGTAATAAAGCGTTGGTTAACTTGTCTAAAGGAGCCGGTCTTATATTGGCTGGGCAAGTTTGTATGCGGGGTCTGCAAGTCTTGTTAGAAAACCAACGTACTGCATTGTTAGAAAATGCAGAGCATGGCTCAGGCAGCTGCGCGCCTAACAACCTGAATAAGGAAACTAATCCCAATGTAAATCCTGATATGGTTTATTTTTGCAATAATCCTGTTCCTGATTTTATTAGCACAGTAAACGTAATTGATGTAAACAATAAGGGTTCTCAATCGGAGTGTGCGGGACCTGATAGTGCTGTAAAGCAGCTTGCACCACCGCCAACTTCAGTTATGATGCCCCACTTTCAAGATAATACCTATTCTAAACTAAATGGGGTATGTGGAACGCTTAAATGGAATGAGTTTGATCCACAATTGGCAGGTGCTTCGACACTATCATGTAGCGATCGTGACACGACCAAGCAATCACGTGTGGTAGCGATTCAGCAAATTTATTCAGATCTTACTCCTGTTGCCATGACGATGGTAAACAATGATCCACAAATTAATAAACAAACTTCAAATTCGACAGCTACAAAATATAGTAATATAGCCCTTAATCAATTTGGCTTGCCTTATTTAAGCTCAGGCTCGAGAACTTGCGATATCCCTTCTTCTGATTGTACCAATTGGGGGCCTGATAGGTCGGCTGCTAATCAATCGCTTATTTTAACTGGTTATGAATTGCAAAATGCATTACTAGACTACGATGGTATTATGTTACCAGCCTTGAAGTTAGTTAGTGACCTAGGAAATGCAAAGTCGGTAAATAAATTAAGATCATTCATCAAAGATTCCAAAGCAGAAGGCTGGATCATGGCTGGCGCGTACTTTTTTGATTTGGTTTATTTAAATGGTATGGTTACTTCCAAATCAAATATTATTGATGAGGATTCAGGTCTTGACACGACTGATTTTGATGTCGCTTTATTTTCAGTAGATCCTTTTAAAGATTGCTCTACCTCAGTATTATGTTTGTTTTTTGATGGAATTGACACGTCAGTAAAACAACTAGCATCACTATTTGATGGTTCAGGGGTTTTGACTGATACTGTGCCTTTACTCGTGGACACCACCGCAAAAGCTGTAACGACAACGGGCTCTTCAACTGTTTATGGGTATATCACTAATGGTGCTATGGTCCATTTGCCGGGACAGCCTGGTTTAGTTATGCCCTCGTTTAGAATGAACTTTAATATTCAAGTTGGAGGAACAAAACTGAATATTCCAAAGAAAAAGTTCCATGGATTTTTCGCTCCTTTGGAAAGCTTTTTCTATAACGATATATTTCGAGGACTTTCAAATGTATTTATTGGATTTATTGTTAGTACATTTGACGCAATGCTTCAGTCCTTCTTATATTTTCCTTTAACGGATTTAATGACCGTTTTTAATAGTGGCGTTCAACTGTTACAAACAACAATGGTCCATCCAATTATTGCATTAGCATTTATGGGTGGTACATTTATTAATGCATCGGTTGATATTTGGTTAAATTTAATTGCGTTTGCCGTGGTATTTGGAATTTTGACCCAAGGGCTTGCCTTAGTAGCTATTTTGCTAGTGTTACCGTTTTTATCTTCTTGGTTAGGTATTATGACAAGTATCGGTTTTGTGGATGCCTATTATGTACCCTTTGTTCCTTACATGATTTTTACTTTTGGAACTATCGCATGGTTAATGGCGGTTATTGAATCGATGGTTGCAGGACCCATTGTGGCCTTGGGTGTGACTCATCCGGAAGGGCATGATGCGTTGGGTAAAGCAGAACAAGCATTGATGATTTTGGTGAACGTTTTTTTAAGGCCCGCAATGATGATTATTGGCTATGTCGCTGCGATCGCATTAAGTTATGTGACTGTTTTCATTTTGAATAGTGGTTTTTTTCATATTTTGAAATTTTTAACTCCGTCACCTGAGACTAACTCATCTCTAGGTACACCTTACACGAATTGGGCAGCTATATATGCTTCATTTTTCTGTTTGGTTACTTACACTACGATGTATGTCACGGTTGTGCAAAAAACGTTTACCTTAATTTATGCTCTGCCAGATAAGATTCTTAGATGGATTGGATCTCAAGGTGAGTCATATGGTCAAGATACTGCTCAATGGTCTGAAGATGTAAAAGGACAAGCAAAAGACACCGGAGAGGCTACTGGTAAGAGTAGTATGAAGATCGGTGGCTCTGTTATGGGTATGGCTGAGTCGGTTGCAGTCGGTGCGAATAAAGGTGCTTCTGGTGGTAGTGTGAGTGCTACGTAATGTCCTTTCGTCCTTTGTGGGTGAAGAGAGGTAGTGACCATGAAGAGGGTGGGTGGATTAGTCACCGAAAATTACGCATCGGTTTGCAAAGATGTTGGATCATGAGGTACGATTTTGAGGAATCCAGACCCTACAAATTCTCTTCTTTTGTACCAGCAATAATTAATTTATACACGCGTTCGCTAATGATGCCTTGTTTTAACTTTTCTTTTGCATCTAACGTCATCAGCTGCCCGCGTTGTCTCACCAATTTACGTGTCGTAGTCGTAATTTCATTGGGATCACTTTCTAATAATATATCGCGTGCTTCTTCGTCAAAGACTAGATATTCACGCAATGCAACCCGCTTTCCATCGACAGTAGGCACTAATTTTTGCCATATAACTAATCGAATAGTTTCAAGTATATCTATCGTACGACCTAAACGTTCTTCTCCTGCGAATGAAGTCACTAAGCGACGCATAGTTTCTGCCACACCGGATGTGTGTAATGTCGTATAAACAGGATGACCAGTCAGCGCTGCTTCAAGCGCTGCGCTGATTGTTTCAGGATCTCGACACTCTCCCACCATTATCAAGCGAGGTTTTCTACGTAAAGCGTTGCGTACGCCTTCAGCGAAGGAAGGCAAATGACGGGGAATTTCGGACTGGCTTACAATAGAAGATGTCGTTTCAATTTCATCAAAAACGAATTCAATTGGCGCTTCATAAGTGAGTACTTTGCGATTTGAATCGCGTTTTTCAATTAAGTCACGAATGATGGATGCTAATAATGTTGATTTTCCCGAGCCGGTTGCTCCAGTAATAAAAACGATCCCTTCTTGCGGGGCTAATGCCTTGATAATATTATCTGGTAACCCCATGGTTTCTAATTTAGGTGGGGTGGTTGGGATAGTCCGCAATGTTAATTGCATCGCATCATGTCCATCAACCAAACAGGCAGTAGCGTTTACTCGGTAACGAAAGCGTACCCCGCGGTTAGGACGAAATTCGTAATGGGTATCAATATCTTTGCCTGAAAGTAATTGAGTGGTGGCATTAGGGCCATAAATGCTGTTGATTAAGTCGCCTAATTCAGTATTTGATAGGGGGCGATTCGTGATTTTTAGTAGATTACCATATACTTCGATATAAATAGGTGCTCCCGTTTGAATGGTGATATCCGAAGCATTTAAACGTTGTGCATGCTCAAGCATTTTATCCATAAAAACGGGGGTAAAGCGGGTGGGTTCATCTGGCATTAAATCATTATTCATAATGGCGAACTCTATGTAATAGGGTCAATAACGGGATGCCAAGTTTTGTTAGAAATTTTAATTTGAGACGACTCAATGCGTTTTTCCATCGAATTGAATTGCTCAATTGCACCTTCATCCTTTTGAATAGCAGCTTTCCATTCATTACTATTGATGTTTAAAGCCGGTAATGCAGTGATACGTAATACTCTATCATCAATATGAATTTCTTCACCATCACCTGTCACACCCAAGTCAACATGTGATACATAAGGCGGTGATACCATATTCATTGCTAATAATTTGCGATATAGAATCATACCGGTAAAGTCTTCTTTAATTCTAGCGATACTTTCTTCAAGAATAGTGTTCGCTTGATCAACGCCTTGCTGCCAACCTTTTGCAACATAGGCTTGCCAAATTTCGCGTTCTTCCTTTGTTGTAGGAAGTAAGCTGACATGAGGGTACTCAGGTTTGGTATAATCCATCCATAAGTATTGTCGCCATTCAGGTGGAGTAGTAACAAAATGGGCTTGTTTAGCAACCTTGTATGTGCGATCAGAAATGCGAATGGTTTGGGTATCTGCTAAATTTAAGGTATTACGACCTTCCAATAATACAGGGGGTAAAACATTATTTTCTAACAATAGTGCATTGAAATCATAAATAGTATCTAGATTACGAGTTTGAGCGACTAACTGATCATCTATTATTTGGGCGCGCCAGGCTAAACCGGATTGTGCTCCTAAGCTAAGAGCCGTTTCTTTAAGCGCCATTTCACGGATTTTACCAGTGGTAGCCTTTTTACGGGCGCTTGCTTTCTGACCCATATTGGACATAGATTGTAAGCCGGCTAGTGACGCTGTATCGCCTACTTGGGTGGACTGGTTGCTTGTTGCGCATGACACTATCAACAAGGTAAGAATCCAATACGTTCTACGGATGAATATTAGCATATCGTAATTCAACAACCTGACTGTTAGGGTAAACGTGTATAAATGCCTTATGACCGGCTTGATAATCAATATTACGCAATATTTCCCCGAGGCTTTCATCTTTGAGGTTAAGGCTAATTAAAATAGGGATAGCGGGTGCTTGGCCCAGTACTCGGAAATGGTAATGGGCTGCTTTCGCAATACGCGCAGTTAATTCTGCAATGGGACCCGACCAGTCAACAGAGGCGTGAGTCTGTAAACTAGAAGAATTCGGAATCGTTAAGGTATTGTCCTGATTTGGTGGCGTAAGTACTTTTTCAGTTTTTGCCATTTGCAACATGGAGTCACTGACGGAGTTAGCTGCTTCGGCTAGCTTAATACTCGCATCATCACTCGGAGCGTTGTAGGGCGGTTTTCTGTAAGTATTGGTTGCGCACCCTGTCATAAACAGTGTGACTAGGAAAAGCACGATAAGTTTATTATTCATTTTTATTTATGATGCTTCGGAGTCGGTGGTATATGTAGAGATTGAAACAGGAGCGCCTCGGCTTGTCAAGGTACTTTCTGATATAAAGCATAGATAACTTGTCCGGCTTGTTTGAGTTTTAGTTGTTTCCAACGTGAAGGATCAAGTGGTATTTCAATTGCTGATTCGATATAGATCAGACCGCTTGAGGCGAGTAAATTGGCGTTATCTAAAAAAGCTAAGCAGTCTAGTAGTTCAGGTTTTTTGAAAGGCGGATCAAAAAAGGCAATATCAAACTGTCGCTCATTTAGTTCGGCTTGTTGTTTAATGTATTCACATGCGTTTTGCTTAATTACAGAAAGTTTAGGTGTTTGGAAGGAAGAACATAATTTCTTTAAATTATCATACGCAATGGAGTCTTGTTCGATAAATAGAACTTCTTTTGCACCGCGAGAAAAGGCCTCGAATCCCAACGCGCCGCTGCCGGCAAACGCATCGAGGCAGCGTGCATCATGAATGTCGTGCATCAGCCAATTGAAAAGCGTTTCCCTCACACGGTCAGGGGTGGGGCGTAAATCATTGATCGCTGGGAAGCTTAATTTTTTTCCTCGGTATTGACCACCGATGATTCGAATAGATTGTTTCACTAAAGAAGAGCATATTTAGATTATATGATGGTATAATGCCACATTCCCATTTTTTTGTATAGTAAACGATGATAAAGTGGTTAAGAAAAAATCAAACGCCGGTTGAGGAATCGAATGCTGAATTAGCAGAATTAGTCCATGATAATGACGCGGCTTCTCTGCAGCATAATTCGAATCACGTTACCTCAGAAAACGTATTTACTCGCTTAAGACGTGGATTAAGTAAAACCCGCCATCAATTGGGAGAGGGGATTGGTCGTCTGCTGCTTGGTAAAAAAGAAATTGATGCACAATTACTCGAAGACTTAGAATCATTATTAGTTTCTGCTGATTTAGGCGTTGAAATGACGCAATCGATTTTAGATGAGTTAAGTGCGGCATTAAAACGCAATGAACTAGCGGATGGGGATGCTGTTTTTCTACAATTAAAGAAACAGTTACAATCAACCCTCACTACACATATAGCGCCATTGAGTCTGAATTCGGTTACTGAGTCGCCTTTTGTCATTTTAATGATAGGCGTTAATGGTGCGGGTAAAACCACAACCATTGGTAAACTCGCGAAGCAATATCAACAGCAAGGTAAAAAAGTGATGTTAGCTGCTGGTGACACATTTCGAGCAGCGGCGGTGGAGCAGTTACAAGTTTGGGGTGAGCGTAATCAAATTCCTGTTATTGCACAGCATACTGGTGCAGATAGTGCCTCGGTAATTTTTGATGCTTTTCAAGCGGCTAAAGCAAGAGGCGCAGACGTGTTGATTGCTGATACAGCAGGCCGTTTACATACGCAACATAATTTGATGGATGAATTAAAAAAAGTAAAGCGCGTATTGCAGAAAATAGACCCTTCAGCACCGCATGAAACCATGTTAATCTTAGATGCTGGTATTGGGCAAAATGCCTTAAACCAAGCACGAGAATTTAATGAAGCAATTGGTTTAACTGGTATTACAATAACAAAATTGGATGGTACCGCAAAAGGTGGCATTTTGTTCGCCATCGCCAATGAGTTAAGGATACCGTTTCGATATATTGGAATAGGTGAAGGAATTGATGATTTACGGGCATTTGATGCCTCTCAATTTGTGGATGCAATTTTTAATGATGATCACATTCAATCAGGTGAGTAAAAAATACCCCGGTGGCTTCGATGCATTGAGTCAGGTTGATTTTAAATTAGAAAAAGGCGAAATGGCCTTTTTAACCGGGCATTCAGGTGCTGGTAAAAGCACGATGTTAAAATTACTTGCGTTATTGGATAGACCAACTTCTGGCGATATTTTAGTACGAGGTGAGTCACTGAGTCGTTTAAAATCCCGTGATATTGCTCGTTACCGCTTAAATTTAGGTATAACATTCCAATCCCCACATCTTTTAGAAGAGCGTAATGTGTTTGCTAACGTAGCGCTACCGTTACAAATTCAAGGCGAGTTGCCTCATATTATTAAAAAACGAGTACACGCGGCGTTAGACATGGTTGGCTTGTTATCCAAGGAAAACTGTTTGCCAGTGCATTTATCGGGTGGCGAGCAGCAGCGGGTCGGAATAGCGCGAGCAATTGTTCATAAACCCGCACTGTTACTTGCTGACGAACCAACAGGCAATCTCGATCCGGCTTTAGCCAAAGATGTTATGACGCTTTTCAATGAGCTTAATCGCGCTGGCGTAGCTGTATTAGTTGCGACACATGATCTACCTTTGATCGCAGAAACTAGGCATCGAATCGTTGTTTTAAAACGAGGACGAGTATCTTAATGAATATGAAATCGTGGATAGCTTTTCATAAGCAAGCATTGCAACAAAGTATAGGATTTATTTGTAAGCAACCGCTACCAACATTGATGACAACCGTGATAATTGCGTTAACCTTGAGCTTAGCGTCTTTGTTTTGGATTTTTTCTGATGCGATCACACAGTTAACTACGAATTGGCAACGAAGTAGTCATATATCCTTATATTTGGATACATCTGTTTCTTCTGGTGAGGTAGATAGCTTAGTCGAACGGATTACCACCACCGCTGGCGTAGGAGAAGTTAATCTAAAAACACCTCAGCAGGGTCTAGAAATACTTCAAGCACAAGAAGGAATGCAAGACGTTATGTTGTATTTACCTGAAAATCCGTTGCCGACGGTGATAGATGTGATTCCTGCTGTCACGATCAATACCCCCAAAGCAATTGAGCAACTGTTTGGGGTGTTAAAATCCTATCAGCACGTTGAACAAGCAAAATTGGATATAGAATCAATTAATCACTTATTTACGTTTTTAAATTTCATCTCAAAATTAATGCATGCACTCATGATCATGTTGGCATTAGCTGTTGTTTTAGTTATTGGCAATACACTGCGCCTCATCATTCAAGATCGCCATGATGAAATTATGGTATTGAAATTAATTGGCGCTGGCGATGCATTTATTATGCGTCCATTTTTATATTCGGGAATTTGGTATGGATTAATTGCAGCGATTCTTGCTGTGATTTGCGTTGATTTATTTGTTTTCAGCTTAAATACTAAAATCAATCAACTTGTTGTCTATTACCAAATGCATTTTAGTTTATCCGGTATGTCGATTGCACAAAGTATTTTATTATTTTTAATAGCAACTACTTTAGGATTTCTTGGCGCACGGTTTTCAGTCAAGCGGCATTTAGTAAAAAATAGATAAAAGAACAAGTCTTAGGGCTGTCCCATTATAAATTATTGAGCATAAAATACTAATTTTGATATTATACAGTCATAATTGTCTTTGCGAGCGTTAGCGAAGCAATCCAGATATCGGAGTTTTTAAGTCACATC
>JAUYSP010000041.1 GCA_030696305.1 Legionellaceae bacterium
GCTTTGATTGAGAAAGTAAATCCTTATTGGGATGACTTGTATGAAAAACTGATGTAATCATTGGCATCTGTAAGGTCACTAGATTGCTTCGTCGCTACGCTCCTCGCAACGACGGCTTTAAAAATCGTACCGTACAGAGAATTACCTTGATAATGAGTACCTGATCCTCCATATTATTGGTCTTCATCCAAGGTGTAATGGTTGTCAATATTTGATTAGCGTAGGTCATTGTAACCTGAGCATTATCGGCTATCATGTGTTCTAACATGAGTAAGGCTTCTCTTTTGACAGCCTCCTGAATGTGAGGGAGGATATGCACAATTGTTCCAATAAACTGTGAATTATGAAGCAGGGCTTCTGTTGTAACAAAGAAATCCAATAAGATGCGCCAAAGATTTTTTACTTCTCTTATTATTATATTAATAGATAGGGGGTTCAAAAACACCAGAGCTTTGCTCGCAATCTGTTTTTCCTGACAAAATAGTTGAGTTTTTAAATGAAAAATACCTAAATAAAGCAGGCTCTTATAAATATGAACCTCATCTTTGGGTAAAAGGCCTGAGTCCAGGCGGGCATACATCGCGTCCACCGCACCGAAACGCCAGTGTATCTCAGGAATTTCTGCAGTAGCGTATAGTGGCAAAGTGAGTTTTAACAACGGGATGAAGATCACCGTATTGTTGCAACTTGATATTGTGTTTACCATTTTTGTTAAGTTATCTGGCTTGAGGAGTGTGAGTTTAATGGTGTCTTGAGCGACTTGATTTGTACAACTAGCCATTTAAACGCACTCTATTAAGGAACTTCGAATCTCTGGGTCATTTTCACAATAGGTCTGGGGTGTGCAAGCAAGATCTATAAATTGACTAATAAGAGCGGGCGAGCTTATCAAGTATGGAGCAATAATTTTACAATGATTGTCTAAAAACAACACCAAATCCTGACCAATTATACGATAAAGTGGATTTCGTTCTTCGTTTCTAAGAGGTCCTAAGAGAAATAAATTTAAAATGTAAGGAAAACAACGTTCGGCCTCCTTTGAGTAAGAACCTAAATGGAATAAAGACAGCAGACATGAAAGAGCACCGTCACGATGATATATGGGTATATCTTCTAACACAAGGAGATCAATAAGATCGGAAATTTCATCATGAGTCAGATTTTTTGGATGGCAATACGATATAGCTTGGAGCACATCAGGAATAACCGTTACTTCATTATGGCTCCTAAAAAAATCAAATAATGCAGTTTTTAAGGTGTTATCATCGATAAACTTCTCTTTTCCCCATAAATACCTGCCTAAATTAGATAGTGCCATGATGGGAAGTTTTTTGAGTTATTATCTATTGGCGATTTTATTAAATCATAAAGAATTTCGAACCCATCTTGACCATTCATGACCTCGGTATATAATAAAGGAGCGTTTATCATGTTTATTAGAACAGCTCTTTGTTTTTCTGATCGTTTTCAAATAAATCGCTGATACTTACACTTTTCGTCATCGTCATCGTCATCGTCATCGTCATCGTCATCGTCATCGTCATCGTCATCGCCTTGTTAGAGGACGAAAAATATTGGAATCCCGTTTTCAGTGGTATCGAGGACATCATGTTGGGTAATGCAATGTGAAATGCGTCATCGTAATAGTTTTGAAGTAAATCAGGTAACGTGTTATCCGCTTGAAGCAAGATAATATGCTGAGTTTGCTTATCGTTTAAATCGTTATATATTAAGTTCATTTTGTCTGCATCGAATGCTAATTTGCCGATCAAACTCTTGATTATTGACTTAAAATAGCCAGGCTTTATGTTTTGATTTTCAGGATTAACTAATTTCTTATTTAGATAAATAAGGTACTCTTTCGATAACAGTTCCACCGCACTCTTAGATGAATGATTCGAATCAGCAGCGATTTTTCCTAATTCTTTAAATAACGCAATAAGCTCGTCAGTATCAAACATAATTGGTTTTGTTAAATGTTAAGATATGAGAACAATAACACAATGTGTGCAATATACAGGCACATGGATTGATGAATCTACACGTTATCGCCTGGAGATGTCTCGCACCGCTCGACATGACGTACCTCTTTGGCGTGCAGGTGATGGATCTCCAGGCAGTATAACACCTCTAACCTACTACTGGTTGCTCCGTGTTGTATTCACAGTCGTTAAGCGTTTGCCAATGATTCAACTACATGTTTTGAAAAGCTAAATGAGCTGGTAAATGCAGGTGACACGGCATTTAACACATGAGTCTCATTTTTGGTTTTTTCAACAATAAAATCCATTGCCAAAGTTTGGTTTTGTTTATCAAATAGCTGCGCACGAATCCCAACCTTTTTACTTCGAATTAAGTCTTGCGTCTTTAATTCAGGGACAAGTGCTTTTGCTGAAGCAACAAAACGGGCTTTAAGGAATCGGGGTATTTCTTGATGCGCATAGAAACGAAATCCTTGTTTATTTGTAACATATTGTCGTCCGAGATGACGCCAAGTATCAAGCGTTTCAGCAAAACGAATCCCTTTTAATCCACTATAGTGTTCTCGTCCTAAAACAGGAATAGCTGTTGGGCCTACGTATATGGTGTTGTGAATACTCGTCGTAAAATGCACTCCTAAAAATGGTACGTTCATATCGGGCACAGGATAAATAAGATGATTAATTTTTAGTGATGATTTAGGCGAAAGTTCAAAGTACATTCCTTTAAATGGAATCATTGTATAACGATCGCTTAGACCACAGGCGATTGCTATCTGATCGGCATAAAGACCTGCTGTATTGAATAAATGCCCGTAGGAAATGGTATTGGGACCAATATCCAATTTCTTTTGAGATACATCTATTTTCGAACACAACCGATTAAAATGAAATGTAACTTGCTGATTAACCAGCTCAGTATACATATGTTTTAGAATAGCTTTAGGATCCACGACAGCTGTTTCAGGTGAGAACAACGCCGTGTCGCCAATCACTTGGGCATGCGGCTCCATTTTTCTAAGCTCGTCACCTTTAATGAGTTTAACCTGAGCGCCATTTTGTAATGCTTGGTCGTACAGTTGATTTAAAACAGCTACATCTTCTTTTTTTGCAGGTACAATCAGTTTACCAATGCGATTGATTGGTAGCTGGTGTTCATCACAATAAGCCGCCATCGCGCGCGCACCGTTTAAACAAAACTTGGCTTTCATACTATCGGATTTATAATAGATTCCCGCATGCAAAATGCCACTGTTGCGTCCACTAGCATGCAATCCAACTTGCGCTTCTTTTTCAATAACCACAATTGTTGCATTTGCGTATTGATTTCTCAACTCACGAGCGATGGTGAGTCCTAAGATACCTGCTCCGACAATAACAAAATCTGCTCTCATTAGTATGTCCTTTTAGCTAACAAATAGTTTTTACGTCTCCCGCGATTAGGGTATCCTTTGTTTACTCAAGCTACAAGAAAATTTTATAAAACAAGCCAAGAACGAGGCCGCGAAAATTGCAATTAATTGATTTAAGATCTTGGGATGGACGATTCGTTATGCCTGATAGCGGTAGTGGCCCAAATGCGCTCATAGGGAAGAACATATTGACGAGATGAGGAATTCGAGTATTATTGTGGAAGTAGGGATAATGTAACTTAGGAGTAGCAAATGCACATGTCAGATTTAGAAATAGAAATAATGATTGATAATCTTGTCGATGAAATGATAGCTCGCAATGCACAAAATTGCGGGTGTACAATACATTGCCTATAAATAATGTCGGCTGAATCAATTCATTAAAAATGAGTTGATTCAGGATGCTGATTATTAAGAATATTTCCTTTCTTTATACCATGAACAGACGGTCTCAATACCAAATTCTTGATTAATAATTCCAAGTTGTCTTTTTAATTCCTTTTTGAGTTTTTCTGTGTCAATGTGGTCATCTTCTGACAACGGCGTATGGTGAATAAAATCTTTAAAATAGTACTCACAAAAAGCAGCATAATCTTTTGTAAAGAGTAAAAAGGTATGCCACATATTGTCAATTTCATTAATATCACTCGTAATTCGCGCAGGGAGTTTTTCTATGCAGCACTTCCGACTAATATAAAACCATTTGAGTAATTGATTAAATACTTCTTTGCTGAACTCAAGGTCTTTATTGAATGTTTTAGCGTATCGCTTTACTACAGCCATATTTTCATACTGTTGTAATTTTTCCCATACCATACTGTAAGACTCCGGTGAGAGTTTAATATTATTGGGTGTAGTCGGTGAAGAAAGATCATTCTTCACCGTGGTTGTTTATTAAATGTTATTTAAACAAAATTATACCGTAAACCAAATAAGACTGAATCAAGCGTTGGGTTTTGACGATCGCCATAACCATTCATAGTAATGGAGCCTGGACTTCCTGCCAGTGTTACGTTGGAATGAACGGTTGATCCGAAAACATGCATGTAATTTACAGTCAGATTCCAATTATTCCATAGATCATAGAGTGCTCCGACTTTAATTTCTGGCAATATTTGCGTTTGCGATGTATTGAATGTTTTGGTGCCAGAAAATAACCCTCCGGGAATCGAGCGAGAGAGGTTTTTAGAGACATTTGTACGAAGATTTTGTCCCATAAAACCGAAACCACCTACTACGCCTAGGTTATTAATGTGATAAATAGCGCCTACTAAAGCATCGTAGCCATCAATGGAACGGTTTGCATGAATACCAAGTGCTGCATTATTATATCTGGTTTTTCCATAGTAGCCACCACCGATTTCTCCAATAAAGCTTAGTTTTTCCGTATAAGGACTTTCTATTCCTGCCGCAAGACGACCACCCCATCCATTGCTAGTTATGCCTATTTGTTGTGAATTGAGAGTGGATGAGTCAAGTTGCGGCCAGGTATAACTTGCCTCGCCAGCAAGATAGCGAATATTAGGTGCGCCCGTTGTTGCTGCGCCCATAGAACCTGCATAAGAGAGTGAACATAACAGAACGGCATTTATTCCGAATAATAATTTTCCTGTGCTCATTAATTGCTCCATCATAAATAAATAATAGTGATACTTTAACAAAGATGAAAGCCATGTCAATGAGTTCTATTGTCATTAAATTCTTTGCATAATTTTAGCACATTTTGCATGATGTCCCAGTGAGTAATAGTAATACGTATACATTGATTCAAGCCCGGTAAAAATGATAAATTATGAATTCTGATACCATGTTCTGCAAAAAAATTTGTTAAAAGTAAGGGGGTATCTTGATGCTCTAACTTAAAAACAACGAAATTGGTGGCGGAGGGCAATGCTTGCCAGTCAGGTCGTATTTTTTTTAACTCAAATATAAATTTTTCTCGATTAGTGACGATATCTTCCCATACTTGATTGATGCGCTCTTGATGCATCAGCATATGCTCTAGAACACTGATGGCATGTTCGGATACGGTGAATTCAGGTTGCCAGTGTGAAAGATAATTGCAAATTTCTTGTGAAGTAATGGTTAACCCAATTCTTATACCTGCAATACCATGTGATTTAGAGAACGATCGAAGAAGAATGACTCTTTCGTTAGAGTTGATTAACTCATCGTGACTATATTCAGAAAATGCGGCATAACATTCATCAACGATAAGTAGGTGGCTATTGTTCGAGCAAACGCGGGATATCTCTTTCATTTCTTGCTTGCTAAAGCAAAATCCCGTAGGGCTATGAGGATTAGTAATCACTACCATTGCTGATTCTGAACGTTCTAATGCAGTAATTAAATTATCAAAGCAAAATGCTTGTGGTATTGTTTGCCCAAAGATGATTTTTTCAATCTCTATCTTTCTTAATGCTGCGTAATTTATCCACGTAGGGTAGGACGGAATTTGTATGATTAATTTTTTTGCGGTGGTACCGAACGCATCCATCAGAATAGAAATCATCAGTGCCGTGCCAGCGGAAAAGAGCATGGTGTCGGGGGCTGTGTTTAATTTTTTTCCGATCCGTTCTTTATATTCATTTAATATTGGATAAAACTGAATACCATCCGTATTCGTTTGTTTCATTTCTTTTAAGACAAAATTTATTTCAGGATGTAATAATTCTCCGGTCATTAAATTGACTAGATTACGAGGTTGAGCAGAGATAATAGGAAAAGGAAAATGGATTGTTGGTATGATATAAGTCATCGTGAGTCATAGATTGTAATACGGTGAGAAAATTATATCGAAAAAATGAAGCGATGTCGTTTCTAATCATTTTCTCACTTAAAGTATTTCCTTTGCGGCAACGTTCCTGAGGACAAAAGGATTGAAGTTATCCTTTTAAAAATTCATTCGTTTAGCAATCCGCTCAGGCAAACATTTTATAATCAACATAATCGGTTGCCAAAAATTAGGTGTGTAAAGCGTATCTCGCTTTTTTTGAATGGCCAATATAATGTCGTTTGCTACTTTAGTAGGTGAAGCAAATAAGGCGCTCTTTTTTAAGTGAGCTGTCATTGGGGTATCAACAAATCCAGGTTTCACTGTCAAAACATGAATATTGTGTTTGGCTAAGCGAGCGCGCAATCCTTGTAAAAACGTACTTACAGCGGCTTTAGCTGAGCCGTATACGTAGTTACTGCCTCGCCCACGATCACCCGCCACCGAACTAATGACCGCGATTGTTCCTGATTTTTGTGCGATAAGGCGATTTGCTAGCTCGGATAATAATGCGATAACACTGATTGCGTTTGTTTGCAGCTCTCTTAAAGTAAGAGCAACATCTTGCTCGCATTGCTGTTGGTGCGGTAAGGAGCCGTACGCAATTAATGCAACATCGATTTGACCTAGGAATTGTTGAGCCTTATCTAGTAGCATAGATTGTTTATCCAATGCATGGGCATCCCATGCATAGCACTCAACTCGATTGGCACCTTGTGCAATCACATCTGCTTTCACAATATCTAATTGTAACGCATTGCGTCCAACTAGAAACAATGCGGCACCTTGTTTTGCATAGGTACAAGCAACGCGTTGCGCAATGGCAGAAGTAGCTCCAATTATTAATATTTGTTGCATTGTACAATCTCCGAATTAAATGATGGCTCGACGCCAAAAGCTGGATGATATGTTAGGGTCAATCCACTTGGCGAATTGACTATAGTTTGGATAATAATGTTGAAACACCGCTGCAGACATCCGTGCATCTTTGGCAATATAGACTCGTCCGCCTGCAGTCATAACTGTTTGATCTAATTCATTAAGTAAGGTAAATACCGATTTTTTATTTGGAAAATCAAGCGCTAGCGTAACGCCTGGTATAGGAAAAGAAAGTAATCCAGGTGAAGGGATGTTTCCAAATGTTTTCAATACGGATAAAAACGATCCTAAGCCACTTTGAGTAATTTTTTTGAGGATATGGGCTAGGGCGTCTTCAGCTTCAAAAGGTAAAACAAATTGATACTGTAAAAAACCGCGACGACCATAAATTCGATTCCAATGTAATATGTTATCCAGAGGAAAAAAATACGGTTCAAAATATTTTGTCTGCACGGATTGCCTTGTGCTCAGGTAATAATATAAACGATTGAACGCTGTTATACTTAACGTATTTAAAGTAAAGGATGGCAAATAAAAGGGAACTGTTTTTTTGTTTCGCTGCGTAATTCGTCCGGGATTTGTTGATGGATTTGCTGACATAAATAGACCCGTGGCCCATCGTTCGCCCTTTGCCTGGCAGTCCAACCACGCAACAGTGTATTCAGCTTGATGTTCAGCTTCAGAAGACAATTGCAAAAACTCGGCCATTCCTTTAAACGGAGTTGTTGTTACTTCTAAAAAAGGGGATGGAAAGGGTTTTAATTGAATTTCTGCCCAAACAATTAATCCAGTTAGTCCCAATCCACCTATTGTGGCTTGAAATAAGTCTATATTTTCGTGTGGAGAACAAATCAATCGATTGCCATCCGAACGCAATAGTTCAAATTGCGTTACATGACAACCAAATGTACCCGTTTGATGATGATTTTTTCCATGCACATCATTGGCAATAGCGCCACCAACGGTTACATATTGCGTGCCTGGCAAAACAGGGAGTAGCCAACCTGTGGGGATAACAAGCGATAAAATATCGGCTAATAACACACCGCTTTCACAGCGTATTACACCGGTATTTGAATCAAAATGAATGAAATGATTCAAAAGACGTGTGTCAATTAAGACTCCGTCGGCATTGAGCGCGCTGTCACCATAACTACGCCCATTTCCATGTGGTAATACACTTTTCCCTTCATTCAATAAGAACGGATTTTCATGGCGCCAACTGGGTGATATAAGCTGTGGTTGTTTTACTACGGGGTAATTTCCCCAATTAAACTGTTTCATATGTGACTCATTTAGACAGTCGCAACGGACAAAATAATTAAAATAATAATACCGATATAATAACTGGTTTTATCACGTAAGGCGTGTAGAACAGGATCATCGTGGACTTTACCTTGCATTGCAAGTAGCCATATGCGGCATAGCCAATAGAGCATGAACGGATAAATTAATAGTAACAATTGGGGATGATGGTACAACCGTATCGCCACGTCAGAACTAAGGTACAGGGTAAACACCAGGATAGACATAAAACCACTGACAATACCGAACGTTGCAAACACTAATAGATCAATTGTGTGGTAATTACGTCCCAGTAATTGTTTGTGCCCTTTTTTATCTAATAGGTGTAGCTCAGATACGCGTTTCAAAAAGGCCAAACTTAAGAAGAAGAGCATCGAAAATAATAACAACCACGGTGAATACGTTACTTCCACTAATAGGGCAATTCCCGCGACGATGCGTAGGGTATAAAGAATAGATAAAACGATTACATCTACTAACACGATTTGTTTTAATTGAAATGAATAAGCAAGCGTTAACACATAATAAATGGCTAACACAGCTTGAAAAGCTGGCGGTAAAAAGAAGGACGCACTAATCGCAATTGTCAAACACGCAAGCGAAAGCATGGATGCTTTTGGAATAGACAGCATGCCGGACGCAATAGCACGCTTAGACTTAGTGGGATGTGCACGGTCTTCTTTCAAATCGAGTAAGTCGTTTAAAAGATAGACGCTTGAAGCTGTTAAAGAAAAACAAATAAAACCTAATACCGTATGTAAGATTGCTGGGGCATTTATAATTGCATGGCTGGCTAACAAAGGAATAAAAACCAAAATGTTTTTGGCATATTGATGCACACGAATTGCTTTAAACCAGGCCCGCATGCTTAACTTTTGCCGTGGAATCACTTTGCTCACTGATATGTTGCGTGACACTTTACGAAGCAAACGGGAGGATGTATTAACTAATATTGCCTGATCAGCTTCTTGCCAAACAGCTACATCTGCGTGACTATTTCCCATATAATCATATTGTTTTCGGCCGTAGTGTTGATTCAACGTAGAGGCCTTCACGTGTGATTTTAAATTCATACCATCACGACTAGCAAGTACCTCATCAAATAAGCCTAAATGGGCAGCTACTTTTTCGGCAATTGAGATGTGCGCGGCCGTTACTAAGACTAACTTTTGCCCTTGTGCTTTCGCTTCTTTTATCCATGTCAGTACTTCTTGATTATAAGGTAGGTGACTCACATCTAATTGAGTATATTGGGCAATTTTTTGTTTTAAATATGCACGTCCTTGAGATAACCAAAAAAAAAGCCAGAAAATGCGTAATGGATTTTTTTTGATAAAGCAAAAAATTGCTTCGTGCAAACTATCTGTGTTCAGTAATGTGCCATCTAGGTCAACACATAAGATGTTAGACATAAGATTATGCCTCCTTTAATTTCAAATAAACAATTTTCATACCAAGCTCATAATCATATAATCAAATAATGGGTTTGATCCTGCTGTGCGCGCTCTAAATGATAATGTAACCGGCTGCGTGTCCAGGTCATTCGGTTTCAACGTGAAGGTTATTCGGCCTTTATCATCAATTGCGACGTGCATGTGTTGTTGTCCGTTTATCTTAACGCTTATATATTTATTCATATTGGATAGCGTATGCAGCTGGAGAGCAAGTTGTAGGCGTTTATTTTTAGGCAATGAAGGTAAATCTAACTGCAGCTCTACTTTATCTTGATGGTTAGATAAAACAGTAACTTGACGTCCTAGCAAACAAAACGGTTCCGCGCTGTTAAACAAATAACCACCAATAATATGATCGCTTTTGAACAATGCGTAGGGTGGTTCTAATTTAAGGTCAGGTAGTTGAGTTTGGTTTTCAGTTTGCTCAAGAAAAGTAGCGCAATTCGCACTAGTTGCCCATGTCATGTTGCCTGAAAGATTCTGCGGCGTAATATTTGCTCGAGGTAAATAGGATTCGCTTAATGGCAATAATTTCCGTTGTAATGACCATAAATTAAAAGCAATCATCGTATCACTAAACGGTGGTAAATCTAGTAAAACAGTTTTTGCATTACCCATTTGCGGCGAAAGATTTTGTAAGTTTTCTATTACACCTCGTTTACTGATGCCACCAGAATTATATGCCGCTGCTAATAAATAGCCTGTGGTTGAAACTATAAGAGCAATACTAATTAATGATTGATGTGTTTTAAGGAATGCCACGGATTTATTTTTGCTATTTTTTACTTGCAGGCTAAGCCATAAAACAAATACGGAAATAGGGATAAAGCTAATGGGCATTACCACGTAAGAAGCAAGTTTCCATGCTTGATAAACATGACCTTTGATTAAAAAAACAGAAATATAAATGATAACGGAAGCTGTAAAACAATAAGTTGCCGCACGTAGTAATTCGGCATGCTTTGTAGATAGCATCTTAGTTGATTTTTTAGTCAAAACGACTAGGATCACCAGGCCTAAAATCACAGAAAGCAAACCTGCTTGGTCATAATAGTTCCAATTAAGTTGCCCTCTGTCCAATGTATGGGGAAGCGGTAAGGAAAAAAGATAAAAAACATGTAGAAAAGCCAGTGGCCAACCGTTTGCGGCACTTGCTGATTCAATCATTCGGCTATATAAATAGGGACCTAGCGCGGGGAAAACGACCAGACCGGCAGCCAGCCCAAGTCCAATAGCGAGACCCATTTTGAACACATTACTGACCAGGTGGCCCTTTGTCGTTTGCCACGTCAAAATAAACCAATAGAGAAGCAGCGCACCTAAAAAAGGTATGAAGGCAGCTTGATAAACAAATGTAAGTAATATTAATAAAGGGCTAAATCTAACTGCGCAGGAAATAATTGACCAGGGTTGCTTTGCTATTCCCATAGCGATTGTGCTATTGAGCAAAACCAAAAATACAAAAGTGGCACATAGCTGCGCCTGAAAATATTGATAGGTAATATAGCGGAAAAATGCACCACAGATGATGATGAGTGCGATGCTCAATGCAGTTCGTCGTTTAAATGGAAAAAACTGCATAATCAATTCAGTCATAGCTAAACTAATCCATCCCAATATCCCTACAATAAAAAGGGATGAAACAGCTAAAGGCGAGCTGTGGTAAAAAACGGCGACTAAACCCAAAATAAGGCTTGTTCCAGCGGCGTCAATCATTGGCAGGCTGGGCCACTCTACTTCAAAGGGTAATACGTGCGCCATGTTGACTTGGTCTAAAAATTGTCCGGCATTATATGCCCAATAATAGATATCATTATTTCCACCACCGCCAGTGGTAACGACTCGTGAATGAATAACAAGTAAATTAAATATAAAAAGAACAAATAAGCTAATCCACAGAGGGGCAAGTTGCTGGTTGCAATAATCTTTTAAGATTGCTTTTGGGTTTTTGCTTTGAGCAATACGAGCAATATAAAACACACCCAATATGAATCCAAAACAAAGTATACCTACAAAAACCTGTGCTACCGGGAAATGCCACGAATAAGCGGCATAACCTGTCAAAGTAGCAAAACATAATGCATAAGCGATAGATAATGTTAAAGCTGGTTTTTGTACGTCAAGTAATTGTGTAATTAAATAGCCTGGCGCAGCAAGTAATAAACTGAAAAAAAATACGGAATTGGTTGCCATAAAGCACGAAAACAACCGCTGTGTAATCGAACCTGAAAACAGAGAGGTATTTTGAATAAGTAAAGTGTTAAAATCAATCATTTAGTGCCCGCTCTTTTCTGCTCAAGTCCTGACCATTATGAAGAAGTCGTATGATAACGTATTTTACAGGCTTTGCGCAAAGCGTCTATGGCGTATTTGTTAATGTTGAACTATTCAATGAAATGTCGGTATTTGAGCCGTTTGGACTCCTTTCTACTTTAACATGCCAAAGCCAATTGCGATCTGGATGAATGGTTGTGCGAGATTTAAGTTTAGTGATAGGTTTTTTTTCATCGAGAACCTCCTCAAGGTGTTGCTCAACAAAAGCACATCCCTTGAACGTATCAGGTTCAAATTCATTTCTTTGAATACTAAGCGATAGCGAGTCTATTTTTTCCCGTCTAGCTTTTAGCGTATTTTTAGGGGCATATCGAAGATAAGCTTGAGGCATGATAAACACCAGACTGCCTAAAAAAAGAAAGAAAATCAAAGCAACAATGGTTCCTATTTGAGTTGCACCGATGGTAATGCCTGCTGCGATTATAAATAAACCAGATAAAGATAGCATGGTCGTTAATACAGGGAGAATGAACAAACGGCGCCGCTCTACGATGGCTCTATTTTTCTGAAATTCATTAGCCCGTTCTTCAAACATTTGAAATGCTAAGGTTATGTTTTCAGGTAATGGGACATCGGTATGTTGTGATATTTTTCGTTTATAAACATGAAGCGCTGATTCAGATATTGTGTTTAATTTATGTCTACCCTGGTTTATATATATGATGTATTGTCGTAGCTGTTGTAAAAAAATAGGATCATTTTCATTTTGGTTTCTATCTATATAGTAAATAGCTAATGCTTCAACTAATTTTCTACGGTTTTCTCGGAGGGCTGTATAATAGTGGAGGTCGTGACTATCAAAGATCGACATAAATACACAGTGTGATAATTAGGACGTGAATTATAGTTTTTTATTACTATTATGTCAATAATTGGTCACGTCCTGCTCACCGCTGTTACATCACATAAGTTAAATTTAATAAAAAGCTATTGATGTAGAAATTGTTTATTAATGGACCTTGATTAATCGTTTGCGCAGGTGCGTGATCTAGAGATGTTTTCCCCCAATTTGCAAACTCATAACCTACGCCAGCTTGCCAATGATCATTTAATATTTCTTGGAAACCAGCTCCCAGCGTATAGGTAAATGATGTATTTACGTTAGATTTAAATTGGTAGGGGGTTGCGTTACCATTATTATTTGGCGAAATTTTAAAGGCGTGCGGATGATTAAAGCTTGCTCCAAGACCACCGCTAACATAAGGATGGATACCATAAAGTTCAATATCTACTAACACTTTACCTTTGGCTATAATCCGAGCTTCATCGACTGCGTAAGTATATGTTTCAGTATTTAGAGCTGGATTTGCATTCTGCCAAATAGTGCCTTTTAATTTAGCGTTACCGCCCGCACCCACTGCAATGCCGAATTGGCCTAAAAGCGTTTTTAATGGTGTTTGCATGCCAAAAAATAATTCACCGTACGGAAAAACATTATTGTTGGTTATGTGGACGTATCGGTTTTGTAGTGTTGGTTGTAATACAATAGTTTGACTTTGGCCGTTGCGGTTCCAAGCCGGTCCAATACTGAAAGAAATGATTCGATTTCGTTGAGAATGGGTATCGGGCTGTTGCGTATTGAGGCATGCTTCAGCAGGTCCCCAACAAGGCTCGTTATCATCGGAACTCATGGTGCCGGCGTACAAATGATTAGAAAGGATTGCGCTTAATGCGGCGCAAATAAGTACAAATTTTTTCACTAACGGTCCTTGTTTTTCAGAATAATTAAGTGTCGCAGATTAAGAAACGAAGTACAACTAAGCTGTTATTTAGAACCAGGCTCATGCCATTGAATCGAATAAAGATCGTCTCGTCTATCTTTGAGATTAATTACGGAGCCGGTATTTCGGCCGGCAATCAATGTCTTAATATTTAAATCAGCAAAAGCTATTGTTTCTACATTGGGCGTGGTATCTGCGGCTATGCCATCACGAGCGAAAGGAAAGTCGCAGGGTGTGAGGATACAGCTTTGCGAATATTGTACATTCATATTGTGGACGCCAGGTAAATTACCAACATTTCCAGCCATGACAACATAACATTGATTTTCGATAGCTCGCGCCTGGGCACAGTATCGTACTCGTAAATAGCCCATACGTTGATCCGTACAAAACGGCACAAAAAGAATGAGCATTCCTTGATCCACAAGATGGCGAGTTAGTTCTGGAAATTCGGAATCATAACAAATTAATACCCCGATAGGGCCGCAATCAGTCATAATTTTATCGACTCTTGACGCACCTTGCATGCGCCATATACGCCGCTCATCGGGGGTGGGGTGAATTTTTGCTTGAGCATGCACTGAACCATCGCGTAAAAATATGTAAGAAATATTTTGAATATGATCATCAACTTGGGTTGCAGTGGAGCCACCAATAATATTGATATTATATTTTAAAGCAAAATCAACCATCATTTCTTTAAACCGTTCTGTGTAAGTTGATAGCTTTAAAATGGCTTTATCAGGCGAGAGCGCTTTATTTTCAATGGATAATAATTGCATGGTGAATGATTCGGGAAATAATACAAAATCGGTATGATATTCGGCAACAACGCGAATAAAATATTCTACCTGCGCTGAAAATTCTTCAAAAGAATTTATTTTTCGTTGTTCATACTGAACTGTTGCAACTCGAGCATGGTCCACATCTAGATAATGATGGTTAGGTCGGTGCGCGTATATTTGTCCTTTCGATTTAGGAGTTTCATCTTGATCAGCAATCTCTGGGTTACGCCATATAAGATGGGTAGCAAATCCAGATGATTCTGCGTCTTCGGGAAGGTAGTTTTTTAAAACGCCAATAACTTCAAAGCCATTACGCAGTTGAAATGCCAGCGTATGGTCCATTATTTTTTCTTGTTGGACCATATTAATATATTGCTCGGGACTTTTACCTTGTTTAATTTCTGCTGCAAGCCTTGGTAAACGGCCGCCGGCAATAATACCTTTTAAATGCCAGCGTACGCAAAATTCTTTGCGAAGATCATAAATGCGTTGTCCTATATGGTAATCCCAATAATCGGGATCCACGCATGTTTCTATGCCATAAAGGTAATCACCCTGGGGGTCATGGGTTGTACCAAAACCATGGGCTGAAATTTCATCCCATGTATGGGGTTTAAGTGCTATGTCGCCGGAAATTAAAATAGATGCGGAATAAGCAACGATTTTTCCATCAAATAAGGCGACGAATTGGCCTTCAGGAAATATTTTAATGTGGCTTTTAAGCGCTTTTAATGGCCAGGCAGGCCAGTCAGGAATACCAGCGTAAGTCTTTTCAATCATCTTACTAATAGCCGGCACATCGTTCAATGTTGCATTACGAATCAGTAGGCTGGGTTCTTTGACCATCGAAGGAGTCATAAATCCTTGCTCAAAAACAGAAGATTATCTGATTAATATAGAACAACCTGAATGACATTAACAGAGTGATTTATAAATTAAATGAATTGAATAGAAAGGGTCAATCAGTGTGTCGCCAATTGACCCAGTGGAATGACACATAGCAAGTCCAACCTCGCGTCGGTAATATCGCAAAAAAATGTATGGCTGTCAATGTATTCTTAGCAGTTCATGAGGAGATGATTGGATAGCCGCAATCAATCATTCCCCATTAGACCATCTTTTGTTATGATTCGGACGGCACGAAACTTCTGGCATAAGACATTAGCTATCTAACGAGAATATAATTAATGATAAAAAAAGAAATGCGTTTAATTATTAGCGTATTAGATCGTGCAACACTATTATCTATTGCGATGATGAGTATTCTCGTTAGCTTATTATCTTTAAGTATTCCCCTTGCGGCGCAAACTTTAATTAACTTAATTGCTTTTGGTAAATTATTTCAGCCTGTGATTACATTAAGTTTAATTGTATTTGTTCTGATGATAGCTTTAGGAGCGCTTGATATCTGGCAAATGGTGATTATCGAAGTTATTCAACAAAAACTTACGGTTAAAATAAGTATCGCCCTAACAAATCAGTTTACCCATTTGTCGCTTGATAATTTTTCTAGTCATCATGGTCCAGAGTTAGTTAATCGCTATTTTGAAATTTTCACAATAAATAAGGCCCTCGCTAGTTTATTGTTGTATGGCATTGGACTTAATTTACAGCTTTTTTTTGGTCTTTTACTCCTGCTTTTTTACCACCCTCTGTTTCTTGTTTTTGATGGCTTAATTATATTGGGTGTTTTGTTAAGTGTTTTAATCCCTTATCGCAAAGGCATGGAGAGTGCTAGGCAAGAATGTTCAAAAAAACATGCTATTGGTGCGTGGCTGGAAGAAATTTTGCTCAATCGCTATTTATTTCGCTTTAATTTATATCATCGTTATGCCATACAACAGACGGATAAAAAGTTGGTTGCGTTCTTGATAGCGAGAAACGCCCATTTTTGGCAGCTTATCAAACATCAGATCGGATTTTATGGCTTAGCCGCTATTGCAAGTGGCTTGTTGTTAGTCATTGGTGGATATTTGGTGATACATAACCAATTAAGTCTTGGGCAATTGGTTGCTGCTGAAATTGTTTTAGGTGCTTTGATTTATGCCTTTAAACGATTTGGAGTATTGTTAGAAAACTATTACGATTTAGTTGCCGCAGCAGATAAAATTGATAAAGTGTTGGATTTGCCAATAGAGCAAGCTAATGAACACTTTAACGAGCTCTTTGCACCCATAACAAGTATTCAGTTGAAAATAAAAGAGAAAACCGTTGCATCCGTGACTGTTGATAACCCACTGTTGATCCATTCCCCGGATCCAGAACGCTGCGATGCGTTTACAGAAGGGCTTCTTGGGTTTAGAACTGAAAGTAGTTTTGAGGTATTGATTAATCATATTTTTTGTACACAAGCGCATCGAATAGCACTTCGTAACCACAGTTTGATAATTGGGCAGCCGCAGTGGTTCGTTGGAACTTTTTATGACAATTTAGTGCTTAATCAGCGCGGCGTGTCTGATAAAACAATAATAAATCAGTTGAGACGTTTTGGCCTATTAGAAACAGTTATGCAACTGGACCATGGTTTAAATACCGTAATGTATGAATGGCAAACATTATTTTCTCAAGTTGAATTAATTAAGCTAATGATTGTCCGAGCGCTTCTTTTAAAACCTCAGTTACTTATTATTGATAGGGCATTAGATTTTATCGATAGGGCTAAAGTTGATGAATTAATGACGCAATTGCGGGAATTAAAAAATACTTTGTTGATTGTTGTCAGCCAACACTCAGATTTTAAACAGATACCCAATGGCTTGGTAATTCCTTCATGAACTTGTATGCATACAAAATGATTAACAAATTACCAAGGCCACAAAAAATAGCCAAAGTTATTTTAATTGTGTTACTCATTCTTCTTCTCTTTTTAGCGATCACACCTTGGCAACAGTTTGCTTTAGGGAATGGTAGGGTAATCGCATTTTCCCCTACAGATAGGCAACACACAGTCAATTCGCCGATTAATGGCCGTATTAAAAAATGGTATGTGAATGAGGGAAGTCAGGTGGACGCCGGTGATCTTATTGTGAAAATTCATGATAATGACCCTAAGTTGCTCTCACGATTAGAATTAGAAAAAAATGCTATCTTGCTCCGAATTGAGGCCGCGCAACAATCACTGGCTGCCGGACAAGCTAATTTAGATAGACAAAAGAAGCTATATACACAAGGGATTAATTCTAAGCGGCAATATGAGCTGGCACAAATTGAATATGCAAAATATAAAAATGATCTGGCTCAAGCAAATATCGACAAAATTAATATTGATGTTCTGATTGCACGCCAAGAAACACAAGCAGTTAAAGCGCACGTTCCTGGCATTATCTTTAAACGGTTGACGGGAGAAGAAAGTGTTGTGGTGAAAGCCGGTGATGTGTTGGCTGAGATTATTCCACAAACTAAATCCCGAGCCGTCGAGCTATGGGTTGATGGCAATGATATTCCGTTCGTACGTATTGGTCAGATAGCTCGCTTACAATTCGAAGGATGGCCGGCTGTCCAATTTCGCGGCTGGCCGCAAGTTGCTGTGGGCACTTTTGAAGGTAAAGTTTCTTTTATTGATGCTACCGATAATGGTCTTGGTGTATTTCGGGTGGTTATTGTGCCGAGTGAGCCATGGCCTAATATAGCTTTTTTAAGGCAAGGGGTTCGTGTTCACGGCTGGGTTCAATTGGGACAAGTGCCTTTGTGGTATGAGATTTGGCGTCAATTTAATGGTTTTCCTCCAGAAAGTTACCCTGAGAAGAATATGCCATGATGTTTTTTTGTACCTTTTCTCAAAATAATCTGTGGATTAGTATTTTTTTATGTTTTCTTTCACTGAATAGTATTGCTGCTAAGCCACAACAGTACTTGAAATTACAAGATGTTTTGTTCAGTGTAACGCACTGCTATCCGCAAATAAAAATAGCCCGCCTTGAGATCAATAAAGCTCATGGTGAATACATTAGTGCTATAGGAAAATTTGATCCATCGATTAATCTTGATACGAGATCACAGCCGATTGGTGGTTATATTAGTAATTATGGCGATACGGAGTTTGATGTTCCTACACTTTATAATGGTGTGAAATTGTTTGCCGGGTATCGAAATGGCCGTGGGGATTGGCCTATTTATTATCAAAATTATCTCACCAACTCTGGGGGTGAATACCGAACAGGACTGTCATTGCCTTTATTACGAGATCGCGTTATTGATAAAGATCGAGCACGTTTACTGACAAAGTCAGAAACAATTCGTATAAAACAACACGATGCGGCAGCTACTAAAATTAAAATTTATCAAGAAACAATTAAAGCCTATTGGCAATGGGTTGCGGCAGGATTACAAGTAAAAATATTTAAACACTTATTCGAATTAGCAGAAGTAAGACAAAAAGCAGTTGTTCAACAGGCTACCCAAGGCGATGCGCCTCGATTGGCAATGGCCGAAAATTTACAACAAATGCTACAACGTCAACAGTTGCTGAATCAGGGGAAAATGCTTTTTGAGCAAGCGGCTATTAACTTATCGCTTTATTATCGAGATAAAGAAGGTAATCCTAAAAAACCATCAGCAAGGGATTTACCGCCTTATTTGTCAGAACAGCCGGTTAAACCCCAAGAAAGTATGTTGCAATTAGAGCACCATCCGCAACTTAGAAAGCTTCGCAATTATTCGAAAATAATTAAACTAAAGCAAAATTTGGCTAAAAACGAACTGTTACCTTATTTAGATGGTACGGCATATACTTTCAAGCAGAATGGGACGGGTGGATATCCTTTGTTAATTCCTCAAGCAGCGATGATCGGCGTGTCGTTTAAATTTCCTGTATTTCAGAGACAAGCGAAGGGAAAATTAATTAGTGCTACTCGAGAGCTTGAGCAAATCTGTGCCGAACGAAAATTTTTATATGAACGACTAAAAAACGAACTCACAAATCTATTTATTGGTATACGAATTTATCATCAACAAGTGAGGCTACTTCATAAAGAACTCAATTTGGCCCATCAAGTGCAATCAGGGGAAACAAAAAAGTTTTACGAAGGCGATAGTACATTATTTCTAGTGAATCAACGCGAACAAACGACGACTCAAGTACAGCTCAATTTAATCAATGCAGAGGTAAAATTGCAGGAGATGAATGATTTGGTGCGGTTTTTCTCTTCAGCGCAAGCGGTTTCTTGATAAATAATACCTGAAACGAATCCTTGCAAAATAGTTCGGGTTCGTCAAAAATACGTCTTTTTGAAAGGAAAACAGTCATGTACAACTTTAATATGCTAAAACAGGCGCGGGAAGCCCTTCCTCAAAATAGTATGCCGTTTTTAGATAATTATCGTGAACAAGTACAAGATGAAAAACCTTATCAGGGATTAACTATATTACATAATGTTCCTTTGACATGGATGACTGTTTTTAAAATAGAGGCACTTGCCTTAGGAGGAGCTCATGTCACTTCGACTTCTCCAAAATCATTACCTTTTGAAAAACGCGCTGCGGACTTATTGACACAAGCTAATTTTAAGGTGGAAGATGTCTTATCTTGTAATGGCTTATTTGATTTACATCTCGATTGCTGTGCCGAGCTCATGTATTTGCCCTCACCCCAATTAGGCGCTGTAGAATTAACACAATCGGGTAGCAAACTATATCAAGCTACAGCTATAAATTATCCGGTTGTTTCAGTTGATGACACCAAATTAAAAGTGTTAGAAACATTTTTAGGCACTGCCGATGGCTTTTTTCGCGCATTAAGCGGGCATATGGGTACCGAAATAAATAATCAATCGTTTGTTATTTTTGGCCAAGGAAAAGTCGGACGTGGTATTGTACATGCTATAAAACAAATTACAGATCACATTACGGTCGTGGAAATCGAAGAAAATCTTACAGTCCGATATCCTGGCGTGTGTTATATTGATGCCGCCAACCGCTCGCAGATTCAAGATGCAATTGCTAATGCGCATTGTACGGTTACCGCTACAGGTGTTAAACATCTACTTTCTGAGTTTTATGGGTTTAAAAAAACCGATTTTGGCAAATCGATCTTGATAAATATGGGCGCGGAAGATGAGTTTGGCGCAAATTTTGCGTTAAACGAAGTGTTGTTTAATAAAATGGCGTTTAATTTTTCTTTAACTGAGCCTACGGCGTTTAGGTATTTAGATCCAATTTTATACTCGCACAATTTGGCTATTGATTTAATTTTATCAAAACAAGCTAATAAGGGGTATAATGCGTTTCCGAATGAGATAGCGGAAGAAATTCTTGAGAAGTGGCGATCAATTTATCACGAAAATATGGATGAAGCATTGAGAGCGTAACTAAACTGAGCAGAGACAATTATGAAAACAGCACTAATAACAGGCATTACTGGACAAGATGGGACATACCTTGCGGAACTTTTGTTAAAAAAAGGGTATGTGGTACATGGCATAAAGCGCCGGACATCGTTATTTAATACCGATCGTATTGATCATTTGTATCAAGATCCACATGTGTCTGATCGTAATTTTATTTTACATCACGGTGATCTCACCGATTCGACTAATTTAATTCGTATTATTCAAGAAGTTCAGCCGGATGAAATTTATAATTTGGCTGCGATGAGTCATGTAGCTGTGAGTTTTGATACGCCAGAATATACGGCTAATGCTGATGGAATTGGTACATTACGGATCTTAGAGGCTATTCGTTTACTCGGTCTTGAGAAAAAAACACGCTTTTATCAAGCGTCAACATCCGAGCTCTATGGCTTAGTTCAGGAAATGCCGCAAAAAGAAACGACGCCCTTTTACCCTCGAAGCCCTTATGCTGTTGCTAAATTATATGCTTATTGGATTACGGTAAACTATCGTGAAGCGTATGGCATTTATGCTTGTAACGGTATTTTATTTAATCACGAAAGTCCAATTCGTGGGGAAACATTCGTTACGCGAAAAATTACGCGCGCCTTGGCTCGTATCAAATTGGGTTTGCAAGATTGCCTCTACCTTGGCAATTTGGATGCTCGCCGAGATTGGGGGCATGCGCGTGATTTTGTTGAAATGCAATGGTTGATGCTCCAACAAGACACGCCGGAAGATTTTGTAATTGCCACTGGCGAGCAGTACAGTGTGCGGGATTTTGTGGAAATTGCAGCGTATGAAATTGGTTTAAATATAACCTGGCAGGGATCAGGCGTCACTGAGATCGGTAAAGATGCTCAAGGTAAGACGATTGTTCGGGTTGATGAACGCTATTTCCGTCCGGCTGAAGTCGAAACATTATTAGGGGATCCAAGCAAAGCGAAGGAAAAATTGGGTTGGACACCGAAAACAACATTTAGAGAACTGGTTATTGAAATGGTTCGTGAAGATTTAAACAGCGCAAAGCGAGATGAACTAATTAAACAGCATGGATACGTTGCTTATGACTATCATGAATAAGGATAGTTGATATGGACAATAAAATTTATGTTGCCGGTCATCAAGGAATGGTCGGTTCTGCCATTGTTCGATGCTTACAAAAAGTTGGCTATCATAATTTATTATTACGGGATCGTTCAGAGCTTGATCTCACTAATCAAGCGCAAGTAAATCAATTTTTTCTTGATGAAAAACCTGAGTACGTTTTTTTAGCTGCCGCAAAAGTGGGCGGCGTTCACGCTAATAACACCTATCGTGCGGAGTTCATTTATCAAAATTTGATGATCCAAACGAATGTTATCCATGCGGCGTGGCAAGCTAATGTGCAGCGGCTATTGTTTCTGGGTTCGAGTTGTATTTATCCTCGCGCTTGTCCCCAGCCGATTGTTGAGGAGTATTTACTCTCGTCGGAATTGGAACAAACCAACGAACCCTATGCTATAGCTAAAATTGCAGGGATTAAAATGTGTGAAAATTATAATCGCCAATATGGAACACACTATGTTAGTGTCATGCCGACTAATTTGTACGGTCCAAATGATAACTATGATTTAAATAATAGTCATGTTTTGCCCGCATTTATTCGCAAAGCGCATGAAGCAAAAGTACGGGGCGATTCACACTTTGTGGTTTGGGGTTCAGGCAATCCAATGCGTGAATTTCTTTATGTCGATGATATGGCCGACGCTTGTGTTTTTCTTATGGAAAAAAATATTCAAGAAGGGCTTTTTAATATTGGTTCGGGTGTCGATGTTACCATTCGAGAATTAGCTGAAACAGTGATGGATGTGGTAGGTTTTTCTGGAGAAATTGTGTTCGATTCGACTAAACCGGATGGCACACCACGTAAGCTCCTTAATGTTGATCGTATGCGAGATTTGGGTTGGGTTTCTCAAACCAATTTACAAGATGGGATACGAGCCGCATATAACGATTTTTTAAAAGGCACTAGTCGCTATAACCGAATTCAAAATGTGAGCGCACAAAACTCATGATTTCAAAACCATTAATTACAATCGCTGTCCCATCTTATAATCAAGGTCGTTTTTTGGACCAGGCATTGCGTTCGATCGAGCAGCAACAGTATCCGGTTGAAGTATTTGTAATGGACGGGGGGTCTAGCGATAATTCCGTCGAAATTATTCAACAATGGAGTGATCGATTGACTGGATGGCGTAGTTATCCAGATCAAGGCCAAGCCGCTGCTATTAACGAAGGTATTGCGCAAGGACAGGCGCCTTATGTCTGTTGGCTAAACAGTGATGATTGGTTTTTACCCGACTGTTTAGCACGTTTAGTCCAAGCACTAGAAAATAATCCTCATGCGCCAGCCGTTTACGGTAGAGCATGGAATGTCCGTGATCACGATCAATCACGTAATCCCATATGGGTTGAACCATTCAATGAGCGTAGGTTAGCATTACGTTGCATCATTTCTCAGCCTGCAACGTTGATCCGGCGCTCTGCCTGGGAGGCAATTGGTGGGGTAGACGCATCATTACACATGGCAATGGATTATGATTTATGGTGGCGATTATATAAATCAGCAGGCCCACTTGTGATGCTTGATGAATTTGTGGCAGTGAATAGAGAGCATGCAGAGACTAAAACAAAAACACAACGTCGACGTCATTACCAAGAGGCCATGCAAGTAATTCGGCGGCATTATGGGAGTGTACCTCTTAAATGGTGGTTATATCAGCCTTATTCTGTTTGGTTTAAGACATTGTGTAACGCAAATTAGTCTCGCATAATAAAAACAAATTGTATTTGTATGCTACAATAATAATGAGGGAATTATTACTTGGGGGCTATATGGTGCAATTTGGTCATAGCAGTGGAAATGCAAAACGCCCTCTTATAGCTTGTTACGATGAAGCGCTCAAGCAGAAGAATCTTAATCGAGATTTATTGATTGAATTTGTTAAAGCTATCGGATGTGGAGATAGTAATACGCTTCAGACGATTTTAGGTTCACAGCAGGGATCACTCGAATTAAATAACGATCAGAAACGAGCTCTGTTGAATTTTTCTTTCAATTATAACCATTTTATTAATAATGAAAGTGGTACTGTTGTTACTACCGCAATTCAATTAGCGAAAAAATTAGATAAAAAAGATGTACTTAATTATTTGGCTGATCAAAAAGAAAAGCTCGATTCTGGTGTAATTAAACAGGGTTTATTTCATCATAAAGCAGCAAACCGTGACGATTCCACTCCGCAGAACGAAAATAATGATACTCCCCCTACAACGTTCAAATCCTGAAATGCATTGTTATTGATGTTGTATTTAAGATTGAACATCAACCATAACGCGCTCGTTATCGATGAGCGTAGGATATATTTTTAATGTCTTAGGCTTTGAAATTTTTCCTAGTAATCCGCTTACAACGGCAGGCCATGGTGCCCAGCACTTTACTTTACCAGTACATAGATCAAACGCGCTGCGATGAAATGGGCAAACAATCTCATTTTCTGCAGTAATAGTTGCTTTATTTAATGGAAGTTTAAAATGAGGGCATTGAGATTCAACAGCATGTACTTTATTTTCGTGCCAAATAAACAGTATTTTGTTACCATCAATAGTTGTTGTAATTCGATTGTTTTTTTTTAGGTCAGCCAATTCAACAGCATAAGTCCAGTTCATAGTGATTCCTCAAAAAAGGATAAGCTTACTGGGTGCAGACTATTATTGCAAGTTATGCTCAGACAGGTATAAAATGCGAGCTTTGGGATCCTGAGGAGGATGCGTGAGCGTTTTTTTTAGAAATAAGATAATGAGTTTGTGTGCATTAGTAATGGCAGCTATGTTGTCTCCATCGCTTTTTGCCTCAAATAATGCTCATGGCGAGAACACTTCCTTACCACTTATTGATGGTTATTATCCTGCTTATCCAGAGACAAAAGCAGGCACACCGGAAGAAGAGGAGCTAATACAGCGCGGCGAATACTTGGCAAAAATGGGCGATTGCATCTCTTGTCATACCAATGTCAAAGGCAATACTCCTGCATATGCAGGTGGCTTATCAATTGCGACCCCTTTCGGCACATTTTATAGTCCTAATATTACACCAGATAAAGAAACAGGCATTGGTGGCTGGACAGAGCAAAATTTCATTCAGGCTTTAAAGCACGGACGGGATCCTAGTGGCAGCAATTATTTCCCTGTATTTCCCTTCGTTTATTTTGCCAATGTAACGGATGAGGATGCGCGTGCGTTATATGCATATTTCATGAGTATTCCACCGGTTAAACAAAAAAATAAAGCGTTGCCGTTTCCTTTTAACGTTCCAGGAGCTCGTTTCACGCTTTGGGGATGGGATTTACTGTTTTTCTATCCTAATACGCTATTTAAAGAAGATCCAAAGCAATCAGCTGCCTGGAATCGTGGCAAATATATTGTTGATGGTTTAGGACACTGCAGCATGTGTCACACACCCCTCAACCCATTAGGATCACCAAAAGCACGAAATTATTTAACAGGTGGTTTTGTTGACGGGTATTGGGCTCCCAACATTACAAAATTGGGTTTAGCTGATGCCACACCGGAAGAAATTGCAAATATATTTGTATCTAACCAATTATTAAATAAATCGCCTGTCGCGGGTCCTATGGCAGAAGTAAATCATAATAGCTTGAAATATTTAACTGAGTCAGACCGCGTGGCTATTGGTGTGTACTTAAAAACCGTTGAAAGTGAAGAGCCGCTAGGTTTGCCACCATCGGATGCCCCGCCTACTTTGAGCCGAGGGAAGCAAGTTTATTTGAGCTCATGTATTATTTGCCACCAAAATGGTGAAATGGCAGCCCCAATTATTGGTAATGGTCCCAATTGGTATCGTCGGTTGAAGACAAGTGGTTTGGCTGGTCTATATAAAAATGTGCTAGATGGTTACAACAGTATGCCAATAAAAGGTGCCTGTGTTACCTGTTCTGATAATGATGTGATTGCTGCGGTGGATTATATTTTAAATCAGTCGTTGTCACGTTCTGAGCGACTGGATTTGGCTGCATACGGAGCAAAGAAATTTCCAACACGAGGTAAACGGTTATATGATGAGCACTGTAGTGTTTGTCATAGTACAGGAAAATCAGGAGCTCCGGTCATTGGAGATAAAAAAGCATGGCAGCCATTGATTAAGAAAAATATAGATGTGTTAGTAACAAATACGATTAATGGTGATAAGCATCCAAAGCAAGGTGGCTGCGCTGAATGCAGTACGGGTGAAATTATGGATGCTATTAAATACATGGTCAATCAGTCCAAAACAGATGGTGATTATTCACTATGGTAAATGCAGTTTGATTTTATAGTGGCGCTCAATGGCGATATTTTCGCTTTTGAGTAAGCCCTGTAACAACTTAAATAATTTGATTTAGATGGGGATGGGAATGCTAACTAGGTTAAACGTCAGCAAAATGCTAAGTGTCATTTGGGCAATTATGATTGCACCAGCGGCATTAGCTGCCGATAATTGGCAAATGAATATGTATCGCGGGGTTACGCCGCTGAGTAAAGATATGTATGATTTGCACATGATCGCTATTCTAGTATGTGCAGTAATAGGGGTAGTGGTGTTTGGCGTCATGTTCTACTCACTATTTTACCACCGCAAGTCACGCGGTTATAAAGCGGCAGAATTTCACGAGCACCTTATTTTAGAAGTTGTTTGGTCAATTATTCCCTTTTTGATTTTAGTCGCTCTCGCTATTCCTGCGACAAAGGTATTGATCAATATGGAAGATAGTGCCGACTCAGAAATTACCGTGAAAATTGTTGGGTATCAATGGAAGTGGCAATACCAATATATGGACCAAGGAATTAGTTTTTTCAGCGTGCTCTCAACCCCATTTGCTCAAATTCATAACCAGCAGCCTAAAGGTGAATGGTATCTTCTTGAGGTCGACAAACCCCTCGTGTTACCAGTGAATAAGAAAATTCGATTTTTAGTGACCGCAAATGATGTTATTCACTCGTGGTGGGTTCCTGAATTGGGTGTGAAGCGTGATGCTATTCCTGGTTTTATGCATGAAGCATGGGCACGAATTGAAAAACCGGGTACTTATAGAGGGCAATGTGCGGAGTTGTGTGGTATTAATCACGGATACATGCCTATTGTGGTTCAAGCGGTAAGCCAAGAGGAATTTGAAAAATGGGTTGCTGCTCAGCCAAAAATATCTTCAACTAATCGAGAGATTGTCCCTGAAGAAATACCTAACCTTACACGCGCAGAGTTGATGAAAATAGGTAAAGAAAAATATGAAATTGCGTGTGCCGCCTGTCATCAGTCGGATGGTCGAGGAATTCCTCCCATGTTCCCTGCATTAAAAGGAAGTTCGGTGGCCGTGGGTCATCCTATATCAAGACATATTGATATGATATTAAGTGGTATCTCTGGCACAGCGATGCAGCCTTACGCGGATCAATTAACAGATACTGAAATTGCCGCCATTGTGACGTATGAGCGAAATGCTTGGGATAATAATACAAATGATGAAGTTCAACCAAACGACGTTGCAAAAGTGCGACAAGGTAATTATAAGCAACCGACAATGGTTCACAAAGCTCAAGCTGGAGGTTTGCAATGAGTTATAGTATAGCAGATGATCATGATCACCACGGTCCTGAACAAGGTAAAGGTTTTTTGGGTTTCGTAAAACGTTGGTTATTTACCACAAATCACAAAGATATCGGAACGTTATATTTGTGGTTAGCTATGATAAGTTTTTTCATTGCTGGTGGTATGGCAATGATTATCCGTGCAGAGTTAATTGTGCCGGGTCACCGTTTTGTTGATCCTAATTTTTTCAACCAGATGACGACATTACATGGTTTAATTATGTTGTTCGGTGTAGTTATGCCTGCTTTTACTGGTATGGCGAATTGGCAAATTCCACTGATGATTGGCGCGCCAGACATGGCCTTGCCACGATTGAATAATTGGAGTTTTTGGCTTTTACCGTTTGCTTTTATCTTATTGGGTTCAACAATGTTTCATGCTGGAGGGGGGCCTAATTTCGGTTGGACAATGTATGCACCCTTATCCACCAAATATGCGCCACCAAGTACTGATTTTATGATTTTTTCGATTCATATGATGGGGCTTTCTTCCATTATGGGATCGATTAATATTATTGCAACAATCTTAAACTTACGTGCTCCTGGTATGACGTTAATGAAAATGCCAATGTTTGTTTGGACTTGGTTAGTTACTGCATTTTTATTGATTGCCATCATGCCTGTATTAGCAGGTGCAGTAACGATGATGTTAGCTGATCGCCATTTTGGAACCAGTTTCTTTGAAGCAGCTGGTGGTGGTGATCCGGTATTATTTCAACATATTTTTTGGTTTTTTGGTCATCCCGAAGTATATGTTTTAGTGTTACCTGCGTTTGGTGTTATTTCGGAAATTATTCCAACATTTAGTCGTAAGTCGTTGTTTGGGTATAAATTCATGGTTTATGCCGTAGCAAGTATCGCCTTTCTATCCTTCGTGGTATGGGTACATCATATGTTTACCACAGGAGTACCTTTGGGCGCTGAGTTATTCTTTATGTACACGACCATGTTGATTGCTGTACCTACGGGCGTCAAAGTTTTCAACTGGGTCAGCACCATGTTTAAGGGATCGATGACTTTTGAAACGCCGATGTTGTTTGCTATTGCGTTTGTATTTTTATTTACAATTGGCGGTTTTACCGGCTTGATGCTCGCTTTAGTTCCGGCCGATTATCAATATCAAGATACTTATTTTGTAGTTGGGCATTTTCATTACGTTTTAGTTCCAGGAGTAATTTTTGCTTTATTGGCGGCAACCTACTATTGGCTGCCTAAATGGAGCGGGCATATGTATAATGAACGTTTGGCTCAATGGCATTTTTGGTTATCCGTGATTTCGGTCAACGTTACATTCTTTCCAATGCACTTTTTAGGCTTGGCAGGTATGCCAAGACGTATACCTGATTATGCATTACAGTTTACAAATTTTAACGTGATTACTTCGATTGGCGCATTTGTATTTGGCCTGTCACAATTGTTATTTTTATATAATGTGATTTGGACCATACGGCATGGAAAAAAAGTGGATGGCCGCGTTTGGGAAGGTTCTCATGGGTTGGAGTGGACGTTGTCTTCACCACCACCTTATCACAGTTTTACTACCCCGCCTGTCATTAAGTGATGATGGGACATGTTATATAAAAAACACATAAAACTGGTTGGTATTTTAGCTGTAATTGTTGTTGGTATGTTTGCTTTTGGATTCGCGTTGGTTCCTATTTATAACAGTCTATGCAAGACATTAGGAATCAACGGTAAAGTAACGCAAGATACAGCGCAATATACGGTTGCAGATGCTACGGTTGTAGCAGAGCGAGAAGTTTTAGTTGAATTTGTAGCAACAAATAATAGTGGCGTGCCTTGGTTTTTTTACCCTAAAATACAAAAAATCAAAGTTCATCCAGGTGAAATTGTGCAACTTGCTTTTTATGCGGAAAATAAGACGGATAATAAAATGACTGTACAGGCGATTCCTAGTGTGACGCCTGGTATCGCAGCTAAATATATAAAAAAAACTGAATGTTTTTGTTTTACGCAGCAAACATTGAACGGTCACGAAGCAATGGACATGCCTCTGTTATTTCATTTGGATGTTGATTTGCCGAAAAATGTGAAAACCATTACGTTGGCGTATGCATTGTTTGATGTGACAAATAGAATTTAAATTTTAAGAGTGACTGTTTGCCCCATCCGCCATCCCAAGCGTAGCTCGGGTGACGACAGAGCAGTTACAGATAGTAATTAATTAGGAGATACATGATGGCAGCGCACAGCGCATATTACGTTCCTAAGCCAAGTCATTGGCCATTGGTTGGTTCAGTTGGTTTAACAACCATGTTGGTCGGTGCAGCTTCATGGATGCACTCTGATTGGTATGGTCCTTACCTCTTTACCTTAGGTTTCTTTATTTTAGTTGGCATGATGTTTGGCTGGTTTGGCCAAGTGATTTATGAAAACCAAAAAGGTAAATTTAATTTACAAGTGGATCGTTCCTTTCGTTGGGGCATGTGCTGGTTTATTTTCTCTGAGGTTTGTTTTTTCGGCGCATTTTTTGGTGCCTTGTTTGTATCTCGCTATTTTATTATTCCTCAATTGGGCGGTGAGATACATCCAATAACTCATATTACCTTATGGCCGGATTTCAAAGCGACCTGGCCGTTATTGATTAATCCTAATAACCACACATTTGTGGGGGCTTATGAGGCAATGGGAGCATGGGGCCTGGCTGCTATGAACACGCTGATTTTATTGACATCTGGAGCTACGATTACATGGGCTCATTGGGCTTTAAAATTAAATAAACGACGTCAATTGGAAATTGGTTTGTTTTTAACAATTGCCTTAGGCGTGGCATTTTTATTTTTACAAGCACATGAATATTATGATGCGTATACCGACATGAATTTAACATTAGATGCGGGTATTTATGGCACAACCTTTTTTATGTTAACCGGATTTCACGGATTGCATGTAACCATTGGTACAATCATGCTGATCGTTATTTTTGTTCGTTCATTGCATGGCCATTTTACTCCAGAACGTCATTTTGCTTTTGAAGCCGTTGCTTGGTATTGGCATTTTGTAGACGTAGTTTGGTTATTCTTGTTCATCTTTGTGTATTGGTTATAGAAGCAGCATTATATACGTTAGTGATTTAATTCTGTTTTTATGATAAAATGAGGCCTATTTTGGGCTTACAGAGATCACAATGATTATAAAATTACTCACGTATTCTATTGTTATACTCACACTTGCTTGTGTTGCGATGATGTTATACAAACTACGCAAGCAACCGGCTCAACCGCTATCAGCTAGTGGCTATTTTAGATTATTAGGTAGCGGTATAGTGGCTTTTGTTGCAGATACTATTGGTGTAGGTAGTTTTGCCGTTAATACAATGCTAGCTAAAATTTTAGGTACATTTAAAGACGAAGAATTGCCAGCTATGAATAATGGTGCACAAGTCATCCCTGGTGCAATTGAATCTTTCTTCTTTATGCAGTTTGTTGAAGTTGATGTAACCACTTTATTATCCTTAGTCGTTGGTACATGCATTGGTGGCCTACTTGGAGGCGGTGTCATTAGCCGTTTAAGCAAGCAAGGTATTCGTTTGGCGATGATGATTTGTTTTTCTATTATTATTGCTTTATTAGCCTGTAAGCAACTCAACATTTTACCGGTAGGTGGTACAGCTATCGAGCTGCATTCATGGAAACTTGTGATCGGCTTCTTTGGTATGGTCGTTTGTGGTGCATTGACCTCAGCTGGTGTCGGTTTATTTGCTATGATACAGGGTGTATTATTTTTATTGAATGTATCCCCTGTCGTTGCTTTTCCTATTATGATGACTGCGGGTGCTATGCAGCAACCGTTAACAACGATGATGTTTTTGCAACAAGATAAAATTCCATTAAAACGTACCCTTATTTTAAGTTTGGGAGGGTGTATCGGTGTTGCAATTATTCTGCCTATCTTTAGTCATTTTACTGTAACGTGGTTGCACTCCTTATTGTTAATGATTTTATGTTATAACCTATTTGCTATAAGTCGCACCTATTTGAGATCCCGATTTGGTGTAGCGACTCTGACTCAAGAGGCGATGTAATAGTGGATGAACTTAAAAGTAAATCAGAAAAAAAGCGGGAAGCTGATGCACTGCAAAAAGTGGGGATTCAGCTCATTTCGTGGAGTGTTGAAAAATTAGATCAATTGTCACTTACGGATCAATTGCGCATCGCGATACTTGATGCCAAAAAATTGAAAAGTCATGGTGCGATTAGACGGCAAGCTCAGCTAATTGGAAAGTTGATGCGTTCAGCTGATTACGAACAAATTCTCGCTGAATATCAAGATATGATGGCGGATGATAGCGCAAAAACAGCATCATTTCATGAAATTGAACGCTGGCGAGATCGATTAATGTCTGAGGGTAAAGACGCGCTGACTGCATTTATTGATGAATATCAACCCGAAGACATACAACAACTTCGACAGCTGGTTAAAAAGGCAATAGATGAACATGCTAAGAACCAAAACTTGGGTGCTCACAAAGCCTTGTTCCGTTATTTAAGAGTTTATATTTAATTTATGTTTTCATTATTTATCAGTTGTCCTAAGGGACTGGAATACCTTTTAGAAGACGAGGTAAAATCTCTTGGCTTAGAGGTTACTCGTGTAAGTCCTCAGGGTGTTTACGGCGAAGCTACTTTATCTGTTATTTACCAATTGTGCCTGTGGTCACGTCTGGCAAATCGAGTGCAATTAATTCTTTTTTCAGGAGAAGCCCCCGATCAACAGGCTATTTATCAATTGTGTTTTGCCTATGATTGGCAACAGGTTTTTCAAGTACATCATACTTTAGCCATTGAGTTTCATGGCACATCGACTACTATACGTAACTCGATGTTTGGTGCTCAAGTAGTTAAAGATGCCATTAGTGATTATTTTCGTGAGCGCACTAATGATCGTCCAACGATTGATCGGCAAACTCCCCAAATTCTGTTGCATGCTCATTTAAAACAAGATACGTTAACGGTTAGCTTTGACCTTACCGGATATAGTTTACATCAGCGCGGATACCGTTTAGATACGGGCTCTGCTCCATTGAAAGAAAATGTTGCTGCAGCTATGTTGGTTCGCGCAAAATGGCTTGAATTGGCTGAAGCAGGCGGTGGTTTTCATGATCCATGTTGTGGTTCAGGAACTTTGGTCATTGAAGCTGCGATGATGGCCGCTCACATTGCGCCTGGATTATTGCACCATCATCAATCGTTTATGTATTGGGTGGAACATGATGAAGCGCTGTGGACGCAGGTCCGTGAGGAAGCAAGAAAGCAAATGACGCCCTTTGCTAAAAAGTTGCAAGGGTCGGATATGGATGGGCGGGCTATAGCTGCGGCCATGGCTAATGCTGAACGAGCGGGTGTCGCTTCATTGATCGAGTGGACAACTAAATCTATTGAAGATTGTAGTTCACCATCAAGTACTCAAGGTTTAGTCATTTGTAATCCACCTTATGGTGAGCGTTTAAGTGATCCAGCTCAATTGGTTCCTTTGTACAAATCGATAGGGCAGGTATTATCTACTCACTATCAAGGATGGACAGCTGCAATATTGACTTCCAATCCTATGTTAGCCAAACGCATCGGCTTACGAGCAACAAAACAATACACGGTGCATAACGGCGCCTTGGAATGCAAATTATATTGTATCCAACTGGATGCAAAAAATGAGCTTAGAGCGGGAGAGTATATTCATAAGCTTTCTCCTCATGCAGAGATGTTTGCCAATCGTTTGAAAAAAAATGCAGCTCATTTACAGAAATGGGCCAAGCGAAATCAAATTAGCTGTTATCGTGTTTATGATGCTGATTTACCTGAATACTCATATGCTATTGATGTTTATAATGATCACGTAGTTTTACAAGAATATGCCCCCCCTAGCTCGATCCCGACGGAAGTTGCAGAAAGACGTAGTCAGGATGTCATCCAGATTGTGCCATCCGTGCTAGGCATACCACCGCAGCATGTGGTGGTTAAACAACGGAAACGTCAAAAGGGCTCGCAGCAATATGAAAAAATGAATGAACAAAGCCATGTGATGGTTGTGAATGAAGGTTCAGCCAAATTTAATGTAAATTTGTATGATTATTTGGATACGGGTTTGTTTTTAGACCACCGATTATTACGGTCACGTTTTGCTGCATTGCCCACGGGAACTCGTTTTCTTAACTGTTTTTGTTATACCGGGACGGCCAGTGTTCATGCGGCAATGGCTGGTGCATTTACAACTAATGTCGATTTATCAAATACTTATCTTAATTGGGCCAAAACGAATTTTCAGCTAAATCGGTTGGACATTTCGCGACATCAGTTTGTACAATATGATTGCCTAGAGTGGCTAAATACTACGCAAGATCGGTTTGATATGATTTTCTTAGACCCACCTAGTTTTTCGAATTCTAAACGAATGACGGAAACATTGGATATTCAACGTGATCATGAATCATTGATTCGAGCCGCAATGAGTTTATTGACCCCAAATGGCACGTTATATTTTTCAACAAATTTTAGACAGTTTAAATTATCTCCTAAAATTGGAGAGCAATACTTAGTACAAGATATAAGTAAAGATACAATTGATCTCGATTACACGCGTAATAATCGTATTCATCAGTGTTTTATTTTAAAGAAAATGGATGTAGCTAATACCTAGGACAACATGCAATCGGATGCTGAGTTAATTAATGTAATCAATCTAAATAGCACTAGCGAATTTTCTGATCTCCAGCGATTAGTTTATCCTATTTTAAATAGGTATACTTTTGAACAGCTTTATGACTTGCAATTTTCTATCCATTCGACAGTTAATCGTATTACTGCCTCTGCTAATTTTATTGCCTTATTAAGCGCTCAAGCATTGAAAGCTCCCATCGCAATCCCGCAACGGGTAAGCAACTTATCATTTGATCAACTGCTAAGCTTACCTTCAATAGTTCATCAAACTATCCAACAAATTTGTGATTCACCTGTATACAACCACTTATTGAATCAACGCGCATTGGAAGAGTTACATTCGATCAATTGGCGACATGTGTATGATGCGTTGATAGTCCGTATGGGCGCAGCTGGTTACATAAAAACCGATATGCTAGATGACAACCATCGCTATGGTTTGGCAATGATGTGGTTACAAGCATGGCACGGAGGAATAGTTGGCGCATTTTGGGGTTTGCTTAATGACATCCTTAAAATTAAGGTGGAAGATTTTAAAAATTACTTACAGATCATGTTGATAGAGAATAGGCACTTGGTTACTCACGAGTGTAAAAAATTACGCTTACGAGCTAATATTTTGGCTCTATTTGACGGTATTACCTTATATCAAAGACCAAATGATTTTCTGGAGATGTTTGGCCAATCGGTAAATAATTATACTGGGCTAAATAAGTCGATTAGTTGGTATCATCATATTATCCATGAGTGGTTGGGAAATATCACTTACTATAAGCTAGATCATCTCGATATAAATAGCCCGGGATTTTTACGCTATTCAGCTTATTTGCTCGGTCATTTTGTTCGCCAAGATATTCCTTTGTCGCTATTATTATCTAATAATCGACAAACTATTAGCATAAATTATGATTTCCAAAATCACCAGTGGGTATTGATAGACAGTAAGCAATGTTTCAGCAGAAGATATACTAAGGTTTCGACTTTATTTGCAGGCATCATAGGCGAATTGAACAATAGAGCGGGTGTTTCCTGTAGTGCTGATTCATCTCCTCGTTCGCCGGGTAGGCAATCTCAGGAAACACATTTTTCTTTAGATTTAAATAATCTTATTCAAAAATCCAAGCGACTCGAATCGATAATACCTAATAACAAAAAAAAATATTTAGTTGATGCGACTATTTTTATTTCGTTAAATCAATTAAAACCCGCAAATCAGGCGCTAGCTCAATTGTTGCGTGAGCATGATATTTATAGAAATCATAATGAACCCCAGTCCAGTATGCATTTTTCTACATATCAGCACTATTCAGAATTTCTTATCGCCTGTAAAACCGGAAATTTACTGGTAGTTTTTTCCTGCTTAGATGATGGGGAAGATGTGAATCAATGTGATGCCGAAGGTCGGACACCATTAATAATTGCGACTCGAGAACGGCATATTTCAGTTGTGAGGGCGCTGCTTGCACGGGGTGCTAATATTCATTTAAAAGATAGGTATGGTATCAATGCTTTGATGCACGCTGTTACAGCCAAAAGTCATGCCATAACCTCGTTATTATTACAGTATGGTGCAACCGGTAATGTGTTTAAAGGCGATTTAACTACCGTATTCACTTATGCCGTAAAAACAAATGATCCAATTATTGTAGCAAAGGTATTATCTCATGGAGCAATTTCAGATCTGAGCAATAGGTTAAGAGTTCCGATTATTTTATCTGGGTCATTGTACTATTTATTAAATTTTAAATCTGATAATGGATTATATAATTTAATGCCTAGTTTTGTTTTATCTGCCAGTGCTTTTATGGTAGTAAAATACATCGATTATTTATATAACTCGGCGCTAGATATTGTTTGTAAAACAAAAAACAAGGACATATTAAGGACATTATTTGAGTATGCCAGTAAGCAACATTCAGGTATACAATCTACAATTTTCAACTGGCCCGGTTTTCGTCCGGCTTTTTGGGGCTTGGATAATGATGATGTTCCCAGGAATAAAGAACTTAACATATTATTAAAACTATTAAACAATCAACTTTCTGCAATCAAAGTCTCTCATCAGCGACTTCGAACCGCTTACGCGTCATTTTTTTTATGGGATAATTCCATGGAGGAGGCCATTCAATCCCTAAAAACAGTTGTTACCGATCGCGTTGGGTGTGTGACACCGAAACAATTAATATTGTTACAACAAGGTAAATTAGGATTAGATTTACATAATTTTGTTTTAACCGGTCATGCCGATTCGTTAGTTCATGGAAAAAAAATGTTTAAGGTTTCGGAGTGGATTGAGACATTGAATCAGCTATGTTTAGAGACGGGTCTCGCTGAGAGGCGAGCTGTGGAGGCATAATAATCAGCGCTTCTCCTTGAATATGCAGCACTGCGGAGGATGATTTCAAACGATTACAAATACTGAAATCAAGTTGATTGCATTCATACTCAAGTCCGACAGATGTACCTACTCCGCTGTGATGTGCAATGAAACCACAATAGTCTCCAGGTTTACCTACTAACTCGATGGATTCATCTTTTGCATAGCGCAGAGTTTGCTGCTCACCATGGACAACAAGAGGGCGATGGGCTTTATAAGTCGCTTTTAACGTCATTTTTGTGCCTTCATGATGATCTTCTCGCCCACCTGTGGCACAAATAATAGTAATACTGCGTGCATCATGCTGATCACAATAACGAATCGCTTTCTCTAGGTCCGTTGCCTGTTGATCTTTTGTCGGTATGATATGGACGCCATGATGGCCAATATATGGTTTAGACTCAATCGTTATGTCAGCAAATGTTTGCCTGATACCCCAATATTGTTGGCTTTTTGTATTGATGGAATCGAAATCCCCTAAAATAGCATGTGGGGCAATGCCCAGCGCGGTTAATTTATTAGCCGCGCCGTCCAAAGCCACTATGTATTTATTCTGAATTGCTTCCTGAATAATTTTTTTATCTAAAAAAGGCCCATTTGCGATGATGACATAATCTTTCATATCGCTTGTCCTCATAGAAAAATATCTAGATCAAATATTGCTATCAATAAAAGCAATTAATTGTGATTTAGAGAGTAATCCCATTTTGATGGCTTCTACTTGACCATTTTTAAATAAAATCAATGTAGGAATACTCATAACACCATACTTAGACGGCGTATTCGGGCTTTCATCGATATTCATTTTAACAAAGCTAACTTGTTCATGATGACTTGTCGCAACTTCTTCAAAAACAGGCCCTAATGCACGACAAGGACCACACCATTCAGCCCAGAAATCGACTAAAACAGGTTTACTTGATTGAATGACATCTACTTCAAAGCTAGCATCGGTTACTGCATTTACATGAGCACTCATGAATATACCCCAGATTGTTTAGTAATTCACCTATGTGTAAATAAGTTAAATAGGTGAGTTCGTAAGTGTTTAAACCTTGAGTATAAGTCAGATTCAGAAGCTATTCAACGAACAGGGTAAAATCCCTTTTATCGTAGCGATTAACAGAATACACTATTATGAAGAAAATGAAAGAACACGTATATGCAGCGTTGTATATACAAATATTATGTCTATGCCCATTCTCATAATGTAATTAATACTGGAGTAAATCATGATTAAATATGTATTTTTTATGGCATCATTAAGTTTATTTTTAAGTGAAGCCGCTTATGCGGAAACGGCGGATCCGCTGCATTTGGCAGGAACTTATCATTGTTCTGGTCATGATGCCCGTGATGGTGGATATCAAAACGCAACGGTTACATTAACATTAAATGCTGAACAAAGTGATTTTACTGCTAATTACGGCGCTTATGCTTTTACACTCACGCTGGAAGATGGGGCTAAATATATAGGTGAAGCTGCTGCAAGTGGTAATTCATTAGCAATTTATTTTAAAAACTCAGTGTTAACAGCTACTGGACGCTCGGATCAGGGCGTGGGAATAGCAGTGGTTACACATGACAAAAATATGGTCGGCAAAGCGACAACCGTATTCCATAAGTTTTATTATGAGCCGAAATATAAAGGCGGAAATAATGGAACAGAAACATGTGTTAAAGTAGATTAATAATTAATTCAGATACAGAGTTGACCAGTTTAAATCGAAAGGTGGTGTCGTAAAAAAATTATTGAGTCGTAGTTATTATCTACTTATGGTTCTTAAACTGAATGAGTTAACTATATTTCTTAATCGACTAAGGAGATCAGAGGCTATCATGCCTCGTTCACCGTTTTCCACAGCTGAGGAATCTCCTGCCATTGCATGAACTAACACACCTAGTTTTGTAGCATCATTTAATGGGATATGTTGAGCAGCAAGACCTGCAATGATCCCGCTTAATACATCCCCCATCCCGGCGGAAGCCATGCCTGGATTTCCAGCGTGGCAAATCTCGGCTTGATTTGTTGCTGATAATATTAATGTTCCATTACCCTTTAGAGCAATAACGCCGCCAAGCAAGTCATATAGTTCATTAATAGCGTTTAATCGATTTTTCTGAATATGTAGTGGTGTTGTATTCAGTAATTTTGCGGCTTCCCCTGGATGTGGTGTAAAAATACAGTTTTTTCGTTTCATTTTGATTTTAGTGATTGCTAAAAGATTTAAGGCATCTGCGTCAAGGAGCATTGGTTTATCTTGATGTGTAAGTGCTGTCCGCAACAGCGATAAACCCCATTGACTCGTTCCAAGACCGGGGCCGATGATAACGAAAGTAGCCTGGGTTAATAATTTATCTAACTGCTTAACATTAGTAATACCGTGACACATTAACTCAGGGCAAGATATATTTAAGGAAAAAGCATGTTTAGCACGAGTCGCAATACTGGCTGACCCAGCTCCTACACGGAGAGCCGCTTCCCCTGCAAGTCTAACGGCACCAGAATAACCTAAATCTCCACCTATGATTAATATCCTTCCAAAATCACCTTTGTGGCATTCTTTGGGACGAGGCTTTAAGTACCGTGATAAATATTTAAGATCAAGTTCTTTGATAACGTCCATATTGCATCCATTACTTCCGTTTCGATTTCATTATGTGCTATGAGAGTGATTTTATGTCACATCTGTGACGTTCTCTCCGAAATATTTAGTGAATCGCGCCGCGGCGGGCAGCATTTTATTATTGGTTTAACAAAAGATTTCATTTGGTGCACCAAAATCAAATATAATATTTAAATATTGTTGATGATGCTTGATATGTCAAATTTAATACAGCAGCTATAGTAGCTTGTTTGTTTTCAGTAGGTTCTCTGTAAAATATTAGCGACTATTTGTTATTTAATTTTGCTAATTATTAGTTATTCGCCTACGCTGAAGAAGTATATTTCAAAACTCCCCAGGTTGTGGGTAATTTGTTTTTTTATTAACTCAAACTGAAGCAACGTCATGCCTCACTACGCTAGCGATGACGTACCTGGTGAGTTACAACTAAACTAACTATGCTCAGAGGCTTTGATTATGTTTTTAAATTTATTAACGAGTTTTGGGGATACGATAAAAACATCATTTTTAATAAAATTACCCAACTCAAAAGAAATTAAGATTGGTGAGTCGTATGGAAAGCCAGCATTTCAAGTCATCATTAATAATGAGCAAGGACTCCGTGCTCTAAAATCTGGAAATGAACTTAAGATATGTGAGGCATATATATATCAGGATTTTGACTTAATTGGAAAAATTGACATGATGAAGCTTCTCGAAGTCACGAAGCTTTTTTCCAAAGAACATGCAGTGCTTTCATGGCTTTCGCAATGGATCTATTTCTTTCAAGATCAAATCCATATTAACAAAAGAAGCATCGCTGAACATTATGAACTGGACGATGAATTCTATTTATTATTTCTAGATAAAACACGAGCTTATTCGCACGGCATATTTCAAAATGATGAGGAAAGCCTAGATATTGCCAACGCACGAAAACTAGACTTTGCAATGACTAGTTGCCAGCTATCTCCCGGCCAAAAGGTATTAGATATAGGCACAGGTTGGGGGTGTATTGTGGAGCATTTAGGGAGTCATGGTATCCATGTTAATGCCCTCACGATCTCAAAACACTCTGCCGACTTTGTTGCCAACTTAATTAAAAATAAAAATCTTGCGCATTGCGAGGTAAATCAAATTGATTTTCTAAACTATAATCCTGCTTTGACGGAAAGCTATGATGCCGTATTTAGTTTAGGTACCCTTGAACATTTACCAGATTATGACAAAGTCCTTTCCAAGTGCAGTACACTATTGAAAAGCGGGGGGTATGCCTATTTTGACGCGTCAGCAATTGCATCAACACGAGGAATAAATAGCCGTTTTATTGATAAATATATTTTCCCTGGCAACCATCGCTGTTTAGATATTTTTCGCTTTTTAAATGCTGTAAAAAATAGCTCATTTGATTTGATTTCATTGCACAATGACACTCACAATTACTATTTGACACTAAAAACTTGGGCAAATAACCTAGATCAGCATAAAGATAATATTACTCAACGTTGGGGTGAGTTAACTTATAGAAAATTCCAACTGTATTTTTGGGGGTGTTGTCATGCAATGGCAAACAACAAATTACAAGCATATCGAATTGTATTACGCAAAAAAACATGAGCTGGCAAGAATCCGATTAAAAAGTAGTTACCCATGCACTTTGAATTGGCTCGATGCTTTCGATACAATGGCTTGGAAGCTAAACAGCAGTATTTGCAGTGTTTGATTGATAGCTATGATGACAACTGTAGAAATGCTGTATCTCTATCTCCTCCTTTGATAAATTCACTTTGATGTTAATCCTTAACCCAAACTGAAGCAACGTCATCCCGAACCTAGTGAGGGATCTCCAGAATTTGGCGCGAATCTAGTCAATTAGAGATCTCTCAATACGTTCTGGATGACACCCAGGGAATCGTTAAGTAACAATTTTAGTCGTTAGCATGAGCCTTCCAATAAATAATATGCTCGTGTTTTATCATGCCATTTAAATGGTCAAGAGCTGGTTCTATCTTTTCTTGACTATCAAAAAATTCTATGACTAACGGTAAATTAAGCGATAAATCGATAAAGGAGGCTGCATGGCTACCTGTTTCACCAAAACCACTAATAGCACGAAAAACGCTGACTCCACGAATTTTTGCTTCATTTTTTAGGTAATCTAAAATGGTTTGATGTAAATGTGATGATTCAGTGATATAAACTCTCGCAATGATTACATCTGTAATTTTCATAATTGTCTTCCTCCAATCATCCCTAGCCAAGCGAGCGCAATACATAAAGCTACATTGAAAAATATATTTAAAATCGCACTCAACCACTCACCACTTTCAAAAAGATTGAGCGTTTCTATAGAAAAAGAAGAAAAAGTTGTATAGCCGCCCAAAAAACCAATTAACAGCAAAGAACGTAATTGAGGTCCAATCCCTTCAAATCGTTCGAAGATAAATGCAAACAAAAACCCCATTAAAAAAGATCCGGTTGCATTGACAACCAACGTACCATAAGGAAATCCCCGGCCTAAAAACCAATACACGCCATTGGAGATCCAGTAACGACATATTCCGCCAAAGCCTGCACCAAAAAAAATAAGTAACGTATTCATCGAGGATTTCCTTCTCGTATGCTATCCAAGTAAATGTATTGCGGCGCAAGTGAGCATGTCTTCATCTAGTTTATCACACTCACCAATAAGTTCTTCAGCCGTTTTAAATGAACAACCTGGAAATTCTTTGACTATTACTTCTTTTAACTCATTGTATTTTTTATCATTTTCTTGGATTGTATGTTTTGAAATGCTTAAATTCACGTGAGTATAATTAAAAATAAGGCCTATCAAAATCAATGAAGTGAGATAGATAGCGGTCAATATAACAGCTACTAAGAAAGCGGAAAGAGGGTTAGAAACAACAAATACGGTAAATCCTGCCGCCAAGCCTAATAGTGCGAAAGAACCAAACACCCGCAAACTGATCAACATGTTTAATTGAATATTTGTCAATTTGTCTCTATTCAGTTTAGGAATGTTATAAATTTCTTTGAATTGTTCTTCTAGGTGAGTTACCACGTCATGTTGTGTAACGTTATCATTAACTAGCAGGGCACGGATTGGTTGTGTAAGTGTGTATTGTGATATGTTTTTTTCTAAAGTTTTACAGAAAGCGATTAAATTATGGGTTTTTAATATATCTTCTGATAATGTATTTAACAATCGATGCCAGCAGACGGCAACCCAATACATGTCATCATCTGTGATACTAAAAAGCCCCTCATAATGTGGTGCATGCGGGTGCTTTTTAAAAACCAGAAAATTTTCATGAATTTTATTTGTTTCTTCCGGTGAAAATGGCGTGTTATCAACGTGCTTCAACAGGATTTCACATTGATTCCATACAGCCATTAATACGACTATACGATAAGAATAATCGTAAGAAATAGACGTATATTCTTGATTTGGCAAAGCAACCTCGTAATGTGGAGCGATGTCCACATCTACACGAGGTTTAATCAAATCTAATGGATTGTTAACATACTGTAACTTTAAGGAATCAGAATTATTATAGTGGGTTCTACTATTCGATTTAAACTGTTGTTTGATTTGGATTAACTCGCGTTGTAGTCGATAGTATGACGATTTATCTTGAGACATTAATTTCCGTCCAATTGTTTGTGAAAAACAACTATCGACCAAACTACAGTCGATTGAGATGATTTCTCAGCATCAGTTTGTTCGGTAAATTATCATGGTACTCAATAAGTGTCAATCTCACCTAATGCTTGGCCAAAACGAATAACATCACCGGCATGAATATTAGCGTTCCATTGCATCTGTGCATCATTACTGAATAGTAGTATTACCGTTGAACCCAGTTTGAAATAACCCATTTCTTGAGCTTTTTGTAGCGCAGTAAACGGATTATCAGTGGATGAATAAACAACGCGGCTTAACTTTCGCGAGCGGCGAATATCCCCATGCCAAGCTGTTCCTATGTTTCCTACTATGGCCGCACCTACTAATACCATGGCCATTTGACCAATTTTTGTCTCGAATAATACGACCAATCGTTCGTTTTGAGCAAACAATTGAGGAATAACACGCGCTGTTGTTGGTTGAACTGAAAAGAGTTTGCCAGGTACATATGTCATTTCTTGTAATACCGCGTCCATGGGCATATGTATCCGATGGTAATCTTTGGGTGCCAAGTACAATGTGGCAAAATGTCCATTAGAGAATTGTTCTGTTATTGTTTGGTCGCAAGCCAATAATTCTTGAACTGAATAATATCGTCCCTTTGCCTGTAATAATTGACCGTCAATAATGGTTCCGATTTCACTCACTCGACCATCGACTGGAGAAACAATATCAGCTGCAGCCACTGGTCTGCATTCAGGCTTTAAATGACGAATAAAAAAATCGTTAAAACAGGCATAATCTTCGATATTTTCTTTTTGGGCTTCCTGCATATTAACGCCATATTTTTGAATAAACCGTCTAATCAGTCGATTTTTAAGCAGACGAATTTTCCTGTTGGCCATAAAACCGGCATATAGCGTTAATGCATATTTGGGGATAATAAATTGGGGGACCGTTTTGATATAGTCAATAATCATAAAATCATTAATAAATAAAAGAGGGTAATAATACTGCTAAAAACATCTTTTGGCGAGTTGTTGGCTCTGAATGTCCTAATGGCTGTAATAAAATCCCAAATAAGTAACGACTATTTTATACGGGATCAAAAAAACAAACGTTGCTACGATATAATGAGTAATCTTAATACGAGTAAGACCAAATCCATAATTGACGGCACTAAATGGCATCGGAGCAAGACGAAATACCATCACAGCCTTCCAACCATGTCGGTCAATTCGTTCAATTAAGTGGTGAATGTGAGTTCTTTTTGTTGAAGATATCCAGTTGAGCCCCCAATAGCGGCTAATACAGAAACCCCAGGTTGCGCCAATGGTCGCACTTAACAAACTCAAACAGGCTCCCCAAACTGGCCCAAACAACAGCCCACCTGTGAGAACTAATGGCATGGTCGGAATAAAGAGTAACGTACTGATACAATATAAAAGCATAAAAGCAAGTGGTGCAGCTGGGCCTAACGTATGGACCCATGCGATAAAACACGCCATATTACGATGGAATAATACAGAGCAAATAACAAACAAAATGACAGATAAAAAGATATATAATTTTTTCATAACATGTAGGGTCTGTTGAGATTCATATTTCTACGTCCCGCGGACAAGCCGCGGGACGTAGGCCTTGTGGAAATGAATTGTCAACACACCCTAGTTTATGCAATTACTTCTTGCTTATGTCGCAGCTCTTCAGAGTAAGTATCAACTAGTTCCTGATTGCCCTCCACTTTAATCGAGCCGTTTTCAAGCCAAATAAAGCGATTACAAATGCCACGAAGTGCGCCAACATCATGAGCGACAATCAATAACGTGGTTCCTTGTTTTTGAAACTCACGAATACGCGCAAAACTTTTTCCTTGAAAATAGGTATCACCGACAGAAAGCGCTTCATCAATAATTAAAACATCTGGCCGCTTAGCTGTTGCCACAGCAAAAGCTAAACGAACACTCATCCCACTTGAATAAATACGAATAGGTTGATCTAAATAATCGCCAACTTCTGCAAAAGCCACAATTTCTGGCATCAACTGATTCAACTCGGCAAGCTTTAACCCCATGAGTTGGCCAGCCATTAATACATTTTGGCGGCCAGTAAAATCAGGATGAAATCCCATTCCCAATTCAAGAATTGCTGCCAAGCTCCCATTTATTTCAATTGATCCTTTGGTGGGCTTGCTAGTTCCGGTAATCATTTTTAAAAGCGTACTTTTCCCAGCGCCATTCATCCCTAAAAAACCAATCGCTTCGCCTGCTTTGGCTTCAAAGTGCACATCAGATAGTATCCATTTTAACGCGTGTCGTGGCTTATAAAAGGGGGTGACCCATTCAAATAACCTGGCCCATCGATTAGGATAATGTTTATAGGCTTTACTGACACTGTTTACTTTTATTAGGCTCATTATAACTCATCTACCATTTCATCGCTGCGTTTACGAAATGTTCGTAAAGCCAATGTACAACATAATACGGCCATCGTAATGGGAAACATCAGCGAGGACCAATTAGGCCAGCAATGAGAGACAAAAACATCATGATACGCATTCATAATAGGGTACATAGGATTAAATTTTAAAATGGATTGAATTTGATCCGGCAAAATACTGACCGAATAAACAATCGGCGTCATCCAAAACCAAAACTGCAGTACCACCATAAAAAACTGCCCTACATCGCGAAAAAAAACATTTAAAATCCCTAGTAATAAGCCAAAACCCATCGCAAAAGCGATTTGCACGGCTAATATAATAGGTAATGCTAAGTAGACCCAGCCTGGAAAATTGCCGCTTATCCACAAAAACAGAGTAAACAATCCTAATACAATCAAAAAATTTGAAACTGAGCCCAAGACGACAATAAAGGGTAGGCATAATCGGGGAAAGCTTAATTTTTTAATGATTGTTGCATTATCTAAGAAAACATTGATACAACGGTTAATAATTTCAGCAAAAAATAGCCATGTAATGATGCCAGAGCATAGGTAGATACTATACGAAAGCGTATTGTTTACGCCGGGTAATCGGCCGTGCATGATTTTTGAAAAAACCACTGTATAGATAAAAATCATACTGATAGGGTGAATAATCGTCCAAAAAACGCCTAGCAGTGAATTTTGATATTTTAACCTAAACTCGCGACTTACACTTGCTAAAATAAATCCTCGATAGGACCAAACTGATTTCATTATTTTCTCACTTTACATTCGAGAGCAAGAATAATCTTTGGCAAAATAATTTGCAACAATTAATCGATAACTTAAATTTAGCTACCCAATTGAGGTTGTATTAATTGCCTAGTTTCTTCTATGATTTTTGAAGCTTCCGTGGGAATAGGAAATAGCGAATAACGACCAATTGCTAGCCACTTAACGCCTCCTAACAGAGCGCCTATAACAGTTAATGTTTGTAAAAAATCTCTAAGAGCTTGTTTGTAATCATAATATTCATTTGCCCATTGTTGGGCGTTATCTAGTAATTTTATGCAATCTGTTTGGAATGCATGAAATTCTTTTGTCTGGGTAACTTCATCGTCGGTAAAAAAACTTGTAATTTTTTCTGAGAGATCTTGAACTAGTTTTTTATGTTCATTTATATACTTAAAGCCTTGAGCTTCGAGTCGAATACCTATCTCAGCAATTAAGAAAATTTGCTGAAAAAGTTTGCTTTCGTTTTCAATTAGGGTGTGTTGATAATTCAGATTTTGACGTCCCGTGACTTGTCTGGGGGAGCCAGTTCGATGTATTGCTGTGCGATGGCGTTGTGTATTAAGCAATATCGGTGGGTCCAACAGACAAGCCGCGGGACGTAGGTCTTTTGTAAATAAATTGTCAACTGACTCTAGTTGTTTGTTTTTTATTTCTTCAGGTCGTTGTACTTGATCGACATACGGTTTTTCACATTTGTCTAGTTTATTTTGCTCAACTAAAACTAGCTGACGCATAATTTGCGCAAAACCATTGTATAGACAATTACCATCTGGAAGCGTACTCCAATAATTTCCTTTTTCTACAAAAAAGTGCTCATCAAGGAGATGATATAAATGAATAATCGCTGCGTCTTCTTCAGGAGCAGAATATATTGGTTGGGGTGGATAAATTGGCCTACTCTGCATATCTACCCGAGTAGTCAGCACTGTTACGCCTAGTATCTCGGCTAAAGCCAGAATGTCACGCTCCTGCGCATAGACACCGTCTTCACTTTGCTCGTTTAGATAAGTATCCAAATCAGGTGCATCCCCCGGCTCTTCTATATCCCCTAAAAAAGCTGAGTACTGGCTTCTTATTGTTTCAATAATATCGGTCTTGCCCTCTCTTAGATGCTTTATTGCCAGTGCGCGAAGGAAAGGGGCTAAAATAAGTTGTAGATCGTCTTTTTCTTTTACTACATCAAAAAGATGAGCATAGGCTTCCTCAAAACTTTCTGCGACATAGCCTTTTTCATTCAAAGCTTCAATCAGTTGTCGTTGAGAAGTCTCATCTGAAAATATAATTTCTTTAAATTTTTGGAATAAGGTCATGTTTTATTATTGTTCACATAATAAATTCTATCTCATCATATCATTTATGCTAAAAATATTCAATATGACCTATATTTGTCAGGTCATGTAGGCATGATACCCCACCAATTATTGTGCTTTAAAACACCGTTCTGTTTTTATTGTAAAAATGTACATAATATTTATGTGCTATAATTGAACTTATAGATAATACTTGGATCAATTTATGTTTGATGTTATCATTATAGGTTGCGGATTTTCTGGCGTTTTTGCAGCGCTTAAGTTGCCTACGAATTTGAATATCTTATTAATTGAGCAAGGAGCTGAGATTTTACCTATTACAAGTTCGAGCTACAATCAATGCTACAAATTACATACGGGCTTGCATTATGCAAAAGATATTGAGACGGCAGAAATATGTCTTAGACATGCTATAGAATTTGCAAAAGAATATCCTCAGTTTATTGCCGGGAACCATGATCCATGGAGCCCTTGGAGAAGAGGGCGTCATTATTTTATGTCGACTTCGTCCATATCACGAGAAGACGCGGAACGAATTACTACGCATTTACAAAGAATATATTCGGATTTACCGAAGGAGGATCAAGTTTTTGGGGACCCAGAGCACTTCATGAAATTTATTGATCCAATCCATTATCCTCATATTGAGGCAAGCATTCCCGTATTCAATAAAGATGAGGAGATAATCCAGACATCCGTATTATTCGGAGTTGAAACCGGCGAATCACAAATCGATATAGATCCTTTGAAAGCGCATCTAAAAGAGCAAATCTCTAAACGAGAAAATATCACTTTTCTTCCTAATACATCGGTTACCAATATTGCATATCATCCTACTCAATTTGGGTATATTGTATCATCCGTTAATCGTGATAATCACGCCATTAATTTTGAAACAGTATCAATAATCAATTGCGCATGGGATAACATAGAAAAGCTTGATCGCAAAATTGGGTTTGATATTCTCGATGAAAATCGAGTAATCAGAGTCAAGGCCAGTACACTCGTTCAGTTACCTCAAGAATTACAAAATATGAATACGTGTATATTTTCTTCAGGCCCCTTTTGTTCAATTACAGTTTTACCTGGGAGCAAAGCTATTTTAACCAGTGAACACTCAACTAACCTAGCTTTTTTCAATGCGGGCTTAGATTCCCCTCCAGAAGAAATACAAAAACTACTTGATACTATGAATCTCCACCACCCCGCAGGCCTCGCTTTGGCTCAACAAATAAGACAAGAATGCGCGGCTTATTTAACCAACGATTTGAAAAATTTACTCAATGACGCCCCCATTCTTGAATTACGATTTGGATTTGTAAAAATAATTGAAAATAATCAACAATACACAAGCCAATCAATCTATGAAGATGACAGCGCTATTCACGCGCGAAAAAATACAGGAATTGAAGTCAGGGATTTAGGATACATTTCAAATTCAGGCATGAAAATGACCTATACTTTAGGAAATGCTGTTAATATTGAACCTATATTAACAGAGCATTTAAAAATAATGACGTTAGCAGAAAAGATCAAAACAGAATCTCCTTTAAATCAGATTCACAAGGATCTATTTTTAACCATTTACCGAAATAGTTTAAAAGAAATTTTGACATCAAACAAAATGAAAGAAAATTACGAAGAATGCATAAAAAAAATCTCATTAGAACTTTTAACCCATTTTGGCATAAAATCACAGTCTGTCGAGCTAATTCCTCGGTTTAATTTCTTTAAAGAAGAAAATGCTAGTCTCGGTTCTAGAAAACATAAACTAGACGATGCCTCACCAGTTTCTTCAAAAACGAAAAAAACTTAGCAAAATACTATCTACAACAAGAGTAATTAATGGATAACTTATTAAAAAGTTTAATTAATCATATTCCGCATGCGGTTTTTTGGAAAGATACAAATCATATTTTTCAAGGGTGCAATAAAGAATTCGCAGAACAATTTGGCTATGAAAGTCCGGATAATATTATAGGAAAATCAGATTATGATTTCTCGTTTTCACCTGACGCAATTCAAAAATATCATTTGGATGAAGAAGAGATATTAACAACTGGAATAGCGAAGCTTAATTATGAAGAAATACAACATCAGTCAGATGGCACCATAAAAATATTATTTGTTAGTAAAGTACCTGTTTATGATGATAAAGATCAAATCTCAGGGATTTTAGGTATCTATACAGATATTACGGAACGTAAAAATAAAGAAATTCAGTTAAAAATTGCCAAAGCGGCTGCTGAAGCGGCTAATCATGCCAAAATTCAGTTTATTGCGAACATGAGCCATGATATTCGCACACCTTTAACCGGTATAATTGGTCTTTCTACTATCTTAGCTCAAGCAGAAGAGAATCCGTTATTAAAGCAATATTCTCATGATATTCATGACTGTGGTAAACAGCTATTAAACATGCTGAATAGTATTTTGGATATGGCTTCAGCAGATCAGATGAATGAGCGGGATATTGTGAATGAATCATTTGAATTAAAAAAATGTATTCAGGATATTGTGGACATAGAAAAACCCACCGCTACTTTTAAAAAACTGAATTTATTGACTTATATTGATCCCGCACTTCCGATGTATCTCATCAATGATCAAACGAAAATTCATCGAATATTACTTAATTTGTTAAGTAATGCGGTTAAATTCACTTTTGATGGGTCGATTACAATTTCTGTTCAATTGATTAAACTGAGTATCGATAAAGCAATCATTCGTTTTTCTATCATTGATACCGGCATTGGTATTCCAGTGGAACTGCAACACCAGATTTTTGATCGTTTTTTTCGCGCATCCCCATCCTATAAAGGTCAATATGCAGGTCACGGCGTTGGGTTACAGATTGCCCAATCGTATGCCAATCTATTAAAAAGTGAAATAAAGTTGACTAGTCAGGAAGGTAAAGGAACAATATTTTACTTTGATCTGACTTCAATGGTCGTATTTTAATGCACCTAATCACTTCATTTAAGTGTAGGTTACTTTCTTGATTATTTTTTCTTCGATCAATTGTGGGTTATACGGTAATTTATTTTGTTTTATGGCCATGCTATTATGCCTCGTGCTATCTGATCACCAATTGAGCGTTTTATCAATGACTATTAAGTATCCAGTTTATAAGCCATTTCTTTCAGGTAATGAAAAAAAATATGTAAATGAATGTTTAGATAGTAGTTGGATCTCATCTCAAGGCGAATTTATAGAACGCTTTGAAACAGGATTTGCAAACTATTTGGGCGTAAACTACGCGCGTAGTTGTTCTAACGGTACTACGGCACTCCATTTGGCATTATTAGCGCTTCAACTAAAACCTGGTGATGAAGTCATTTTACCCTCGTTGACTTATGTTGCCTCAGCAAATGCAGTAAGTTATATCGGAGCAACGCCTGTGTTCGTTGATTCCGAATCAACATTTTTTCAATTAGATCCAGATCAAGTAGAAGCTCTCATTACGCCGCAAACTAAAGCCATTATGGCCGTCCATTTATATGGCCATGCAGTTAATATGGAAAAGCTGTTAAAAATTTGTAAGAAGCACGGGTTACATTTAATTGAAGATTGTGCTGAGGCTATCGGTACTCAATTTCAGCAACAATATGTTGGCACATTTGGCGATATTGCAACATTCAGTTTTTTTGGAAATAAGACTATTACTACTGGTGAAGGGGGAATGGTAGTAACAAATAACCCCGAGTTAGCTGAGCGGGTGTCTCATTATAAAGGACAAGGGCTGGCGAAAAATCATCGTTATTTCCATGATGTTATTGGATACAATTATCGTATGACTAATATTTGCTGTGCAATTGGTTTAGCTCAGTTGGAAAATATAGACATTATTCTTCAAAAAAAATTGAACATAGCCAATTGGTATAAACAATTTATTGATGGTTCAAAGATGCGTTTTCATGAACAACAAGAGAATACAGTTCACTCATATTGGCTTGTTTCAATCCTGGCTAAAAATGGAGAAGAACGAGATCAGCTTATGAATTATTTATTGTTACATGGAATCGATTCACGACCTTTCTTTGTTCCTATGCATCATTTGCCTATTTATGAACAATCTATTCAACTACCAGTAGCCGAAGAACTCTCTGCTTGTGGTATTAATTTGCCAAGTTACCCTGAGCTAGAGGAAGAGGATGTGCGTTATATTTCTTTAAAAATCAACGAATGGTTAAACCTAAGAGAATATACGCAACGCCCCGATTGTCTTGTTGAAATTAGTGCTTAGAACCGGGGCATATTTCGAAACAGTCTATTATCTCAAATAACGACGGGCTCTATTTTCTAGCACTCGCATGATTCGTTTGCCAATAGGCATCGAGGCTTTTAAGTGTTGAACTTCTTGCTTGTAAGCATCACGAGACGTCGCGGCCTCATTAAAATGCACGATAATCTCTTGTTCTCGTGCGCGGAGATCGAGAAGCGCTAAAATGAAGCGCTTCTGAGGATTTTTCAATAACTCAGCTTCACTTATAGCCCAATCGTGAGATTGCAATGTTTGCCTACTCGCAACAACTGTCATGTCGTAAACAAAAATAGAAGGTTCAAATGCGACAAATGAACAACCATTCTCCGCTAACACGTGTTTGATGGATGCTTGGCTAAATAAATACAAATGTCCTTCTGGCACTAACATGGAGAGAAATGGGGCATTTGTTTTAACTAATTCCTCATAGTTTATATCAGGTTGAAACTGAGGTGTTTGCATAAGTAAAAAACCTTCAGGTTTTAACAGCTTTAAACAATGCTGAAGGGTTTGCACTGGGTTAGATAAATGTTCAAACACATCCATTAACACAATGGCATCAAAAGATTGAGGTTCATAATTGGATTGTTCTATTGTACCCACTGTCATAGGAACTTTAAATTGCTCCTTAGCGTAATCCACCACCCACGGACTTAATTCCATACCCTGCGCATCAAAACCAATTTGATTCAGCATGGCAACAAAACTGCCACATCCCGCGCCAATTTCTAGAATTTTTGCTGGTGGATGCAGATATTTCAATAATGTTTTGAGCCAATGTAAGTTACGCTCGGTCGGATCTAATCGTGAACGATAAAAAATATCAGGAAAAGTATTCGATTCTTCAGCAGTATCATTTAACCAGTAATTTTTTCCATAGTAGTCTGTATTATCATCTACCACGTGGATTTTTTCTTGTGAAATACCTTTTAATGAGATTAAGGTTCCACATTTTTCGCAGAGAGCATAATCTTCATTAAACGATTGTAAATTTGTATTAGAACACCAACATGTCATACGAGTTCCTTTTGGGGACAATATCAAGGTTGAAGCTAAAAATCTCAGGTCTATTCATAAAAAAATAGGTTTCATTGGCGTTTCAAATGCCGCCCACCCATGTCTAACCATAAGACTTTCTGCCCCACTATTGTTTTTAATGCATTTTATCAATGATTGAAAAATAATTTATTTTATTTTTTCATTAACTTTTGAGCAGGTGTACCGACGTATGTTCCTGCTTCGCTGATATGTCGTGTGACGCACGCAGCTGCGCCCACGGTAACATCATCGCAAATATTAACCCCTTCTTTAGTGGATGCGTTTGAACCAAAATAGACTCTTTTTCCAATATGCATGTTGCCATTGATATGCGCGCCTGGAGCGGTGGTGAAAAAATCATCCGCTTTCACATCATGTCCAATCGTGGTTGCTAAATTAAGCTGTGTAAAATCGCCCAGTGAAATATCACACGTTAGTACACAATTGGGGCAGATAATACTCCCTTTACCAATCTGGATAGTATCTCCTCCTAGTCTATTGGCTGAAGGGGAAATTAAGGAAACAAATACATCGTCTCCATGTCTTTTTATAATTTGATTTACTATTTTTTCACGTAGCATCGGATTACCTACGGCGACGACTGCGAGGTGAAGCTTGGGGTCGAAGTAATCGTCTGTTTCAATTTTAATGCCATATAGGCTGCCAGAATGTATATCAATAAATGCATTTACAGTGTACATGCATTCTTTAGCTAAAAAAAACACTTCTTTAGCAAAGCCTCCCGCACCAAAGATGCATATTTCCTTAGACATAGAACCCTCTCCTGTTTATCCTGAATTTGATAAAATGTTTTGCAGTTTAAAATAAGGACTAATACAAAACAAGCTAATTTAAGCGAGTTCAGGGCTGTCCCATTATAAATTATTGAGCATAAAATATTAATTTTGATATTATACAGTCATAATTGTCTTTGCGAGCGTTAGCGAAGCAATTGTCCAGATATCGGAGTTTTTAAGTCGCATCGATCTGGATTGCTTCACTTCGTTCGCAAAGACGGCTATTTAATGGGACAACCCTGAGCGTGTTATATGGCAATTTATTTTGTTTTATGGCCATGTTATTATGCCTCGTGCCATCTAAATCATCATTGAGCTTTATGAAAAAAATTGCTTGTATAACTCACTCATTTCATCAAAAAACTAAATCGGCACATCTTTATCCGGAAGAAATATTTGGTAAAACAGATTATTCGATTGATTATTATTACGTGGATGATTGGTCCCTGCATTCGGTTGGGTTGCATGAGCCAATCATAGGCTACGACATTGTTATTATTGTTCAGCTGATTTCGTTGGAGATTCTAAACAAAATTCAATGCGACCATATTGTTTTTATTCCCATGTATGATTTTAGTTGTACCTGGGATGCATTTAAATGGTTTGAATGTACTCAAATCAACATTTTGTCACCGACTAAAAAAATACATGACATAGCGTGCCAAATGGGATTGAACTCACATTACATTCAATATTATCCAGCTCCAGCTGAATATTTACCCGGTGATTTAAAAAAAGTATTTTTGTGGCAACGCATCAATGACATTAATATCAACACGGTACTTCAACTATTGAATCCGTTCCCAATAGATCAAATCTATTTGCATCACGTGCCTGATCCAGGGCACATAGCAATTGAACCATCTCACGAAGACATATTGAAATACAACATTACTATTTCAACTTGGTTTGAAAATAAAAATGACTATTTAGATATCCTTGATGGTGCTGGAATATATATGGCCCCGCGGCTCAAAGAAGGTGGCGGCTCTGCTTTTATTGATGCCATGAAAAAAGGAAAAGTTGTAATAGCACATAATGATGGGGCGATGAACGACTATATTACTCATAATGAAACAGGGTTGTTATATGATGCGCATAACCCACAAGCATTGAATGTGGAGCCGCAAGATTTTGTTCGAATACAACAAAATGCGTATCAAAGTGTGCTAGATGGTCGGGTAAGGTGGCAAAAATCAATTCCTCAGATTATTGATTTTATGTATCAAAAAAGGCCTTCTATTTCAGATCAATCATTGCTGGCTGCTCGAAATTATCGAGAAATGTTACGCCAAGAACATGATGTATTAAAACAAAAACTAGAGCACGCCGAGCATATATTGCAGCATGATAGGTGGTATAATTTCGGACAACTAAGTCATATTGAAAAAATGAAAAAGCTTTTTCGTATTTTGACTTAATCTTAAAAACATACTCAAGATGTAGGGTCTACGATCTTAATCCTTTATGTTATAACCGCCATCTATGTAGATTACTTGACCGGTAATAGAGTTCGCTTTAGAAATTAGGAAACAGGCGGTCTCACCAATTTCTTCTATAGTTACTAACTGATTAAGCGGGGCTTCATGCGCTGCTTTTTTCATTAGCTCATCAAATCCCACTAAACCGGAGGCAGCACGTGTTTTTATAGGCCCTGGAGACAGCGCATTGATTCTTATATTTTTATTACCAAGCTCCATTGCGAGATAGCGGACGGATGATTCCAGCGCTGCTTTGACCGGGCCCATCAGGTTATAATTTCGCACAACTTTATCTGCACCATAATAACTCATGGTAATGATAGATCCGCCGTTTGACATAAGTGGTTCAGCTGCTTTTGCCAGGCGAATTAGGGAGTGGCACGAAATATCCATCGCCATTATAAATCCATCTCGTGAACAATCTACAACACGACCATGTAAATCTTCTTTGGGTGCAAAAGCAATAGAGTGAATAATAAAATCTAATTTTCCCCAGGTCGATTTAATAGTCTGAAATAATTCATCAAGTTGTAAGGTGTTAGTTACATCAAAAGGCATGAAAATAGGGGCTGAAATAACATCGGCTAATGGTTGCACATAGTTTTTTGCTTTTTCATTTTGATACGTAACCGCAAGTTCAGCGCCTGCTTTATGTAATACCTTGGCGCATCCCCAAGCAATCGAGTGCTCATTAGCGATACCAACAATGAGACCTTTTAAACCAACCATGTTTTTTTCCTTAAGTTTGTTTAATGAGAGCAATTGAGTGCATTGCCATGATGCGCTCTTCATTTGCAGGAATAATTCGTGTTGCAAATGGCTGAAGAAATGCGAGACGCTTCAAGATATTGTCACGTACAAAATCAGAGTTCTCTCCAATCCCACCTGTAAACACGATGCAATCGATACCGCCTAACGCAACGGCCATCATACCCATGAGTTGCGCTGTCCTCAAACAGAAATAATTAAGCGCAAATTGTGCTTTTGGCTTTTCGCTGTTTTGTAATAGGCTAACATTGTTTGTCCATTCAGATAATCCCAAAAGTCCTGATTCATTATAAAGAATTGATTCCACTTCATCGGCTGATAAACCGAGCTCTCGGATCATATAAATGACGGCACCTGGATCCAGATTTCCGCAACGAGAACCCATCGGCAATCCATCTAGAGCCGTCATTCCCATCGTAGTATCAATACTAATTCCATGATCTATGGCACAAAGACTCGCACCATTACCTAAATGCGCCGCAATAATTCGACCATTAGCTAATTTTGGCTCATTTTCTCTCAATGAATGGACAATCCATTCATACGAGAGGCCGTGAAAACCGTATCGACGAATTCCTTGGTCACGTATTTTTTTAGGTAATGCATACTCTGTAAACAGGGCTTTATGGTTCGCGTGAAATGCTGTATCGAAACACGCTATTTGCAGGACATCGGGGCGTTGTTCGCTGATAATCGTTATTGCTCTTAAATTATGCGATTGATGAAGTGGTGCGAGTGCGCTGAATGTCCATAATTCAGAAAGTACTTCCTCGGTAATTTTAACACTAGTTGTAAATTTCAATCCACCATGGACGACGCGATGAACAACTACATCTATGCGCCAGTTTGGATGTTGTTCTTCAATCCAATGCAGAACATAGTGAATTGCATTTTCATGCGTACTGTCACCGGACAAAATGTCCTGCTGAACTGTATGATGCTGAAGATCGCCTGTTTTCAACGTCACGACAAATGATGGCGAAATGCCCAAATTACTTATTTGCCCTTTTGCTAGAAGTGGTAAATTCGGTTGTTGCAAAAATAATTGAAATTTAACACTTGATGACCCCGTGTTAATGACAAGAATGATGTTTTTTCCAGTTTGAATCATTTAATTTTTCCTGCCTTGCGAGCCCTAACTAATTTGACCGCTAACGCACAAGACAATAGCTTAGTGCGTAGTGAGTCGGCTCGACTAAACAACATGACTGGGACGCGTGCGCCCAATACAATGCCCGCTGCATCTGCGTGTCCAAAAAAAGTTAGTTGTTTTGCTAGGATATTACCTGATTCTATATCGGGCACCAAAAGAATATCCGCATCTCCAGCGACAGGAGAAATAATCCCTTTTTCTTCTGCGGCCTGTTTATTAATTGCATTATCAAAGGCTAAAGGTCCGTCCAGAATGCCATCAGTGATTTGTCCTCGATCAGCCATTTTGCATAAGACTGCTGCATCAGCTGTAGCCTGCATTTTTGGATGAATAAATTCTGTAGCAGCAAGAATTGCTACTTTGGGCTGTTTATCGTCACCATATAATACCCGCCAAAGATTGATGGCATTTTGGCAGATGTCGGCTTTGTCAGCAGCATTCGGGGCAATATTGATTGCGGCATCGGTAATGATAAGTGGCTTATGGTAAGAAGGCACGTCCATGACATAAGCGTGACTAATACGATATTTTGTACGTAAATTTGCTGTAGTAGGGACAAGCGCTGCTAGCAATTCCTGACTGCTAAGAGAGCCTTTCATAATGGCTTCGACCGTTCCATTTGCAGCCAACTCCGCAGCTTTTGTCGCAGCCGCATCACTATGCTCTGTGTCTATGATTTCCCACTGGGATATATCGATCCCCGCTTGTGTCGCTGCGAGTTTAATTTTATTCAATGGACCAATTAACGTTGGTATGATAAGTCCTGAATTAACACACTCAACTACTGCTTGAAGTGCACCGACTTTCACTGGGTGGACAACAGCCGTATGGATAGCATTTAATTTTTCGCAGGATTGAATGATGGTATGGAAGCGATCTTGATGAATTTCTATATGCGGTAAATGGGTACGTGCAAGACGGATTTTTTTAGTTGGAGCTAGAACCGTTGCAAGACCTTCAACTACGATGTCGCCATGCTGGTTTAAGCCTTTGCAATCAAAAGTAACAATTGGTTTGTCTGCACGCTTATCACGTACAAGAAGCGTGATATTGATAGTATCCCCGATGCGTACGGGTTTTTTGAATTTAATATTCTGCTCGAGATAAATCGTCCCAGGGCCTGGTAAAAGTGTACCAAGTAGCGCAGAAATTAAGGATCCCAACCACATGCCATGACCCACGATGCCGTGAAAAATATCGCTTTCTGCAAATACCTTATCTAAGTGAGCGGGGTTAACATCGCCAGACACAGTGGCAAATAGCATGATGTCTTCTTGTGTTAATGTTTTACTCAGACTCGCTTGACGCCCAGGAGAAAGCTCATCAAAAGGGACATTTTCTAGAAATTCGTCAGTCATCGCGTTCTCCTTCTTAATTTGTTTGCCCCTGCTAAGATGCCAAGCATAATAACTTAAGTAACATTTTTATCATAAAGCGTATTATAATCCGTTGGATTTTTACCGAAAATAAGCAATCGAAGTTGTTTTTCAATCTCTAAAATAGCAAAAAACACGATACCTAAGATGAGAATAAGAACGCCATCAAACAAGGGGATTGGTTTTGTAGAGAATATTTGTTGTAAAAAGGGGATATACGTAATAGCGAATTGTGCCATTGTTAAAATAGTAATAGATAGCCACACGACTTTAGTCCCTTTCACCGCTTTCCAGGTTAACGAGGTGCCATATATATTACGGATGAAGAATAAATGGAATATTTCCATAACGACTAAGGTATTAAGCGCGATACTACGAGCCAGCTCAATTGAATAATGGCGCTCAATTGCATAAAAATAGATTGCAAAAACTCCGCATACAAAAAGAATAGAAACCACGATAATATGCCATACTAAAACACCAGTCAGTAAGGGCTCATTGCGTGGTCGAGGCGGTCTTCGCATCGTATTTTCTTCTGTCGGCTCAAAAGCTAACGTCATGCCTAATGTAATCGTAGTAATCAGGTTGATCCATAAAATCTGAACAGGTGTCACCGGAAGGCTCATTCCAAAGAGTAATGCTACTATAATGGTTATTGTCTCACCTGCATTGGTAGGTAAGGTCCAACTGATCACTTTTTTCAGATTATCATAAACGGTACGGCCTTCGCGCACGGCTGCTTCTATTGATGTAAAATTATCATCCGTTAATATTAAATCAGCGGCTTCTTTAGCCACTTCACTGCCTTTTTTACCCATTGCAATACCTGCATCTGCACGTTTCAGAGCCGGTGCATCATTTACGCCATCCCCCGTCATTGCCACAGTCATCCTATGAGATTGCAGTGCCATAACGAGCCTCAGTTTATGCTCAGGACTTGTGCGAGCAAAAATATCGGTCATTAATACGACAGCTTTGAGCGACTCATCATTCATTTTATCTAAATCAGCCCCTGTCAAAACCCTGGATGTGTTCTGAAGCCCTATTTGCTGACCGATAGCAACCGCTGTACTGGCATGATCGCCAGTTATCATTTTCACTTGAATACCGGCTTGGTGGCATTGGGCAATAGCTGCAATAGCTTCCGGCCGAGGTGGATCAATCAATCCAACTATCCCGAGGAAAATGAGTCCATGTTCTACGTCTGTAAATTCAAGAGTCGTGTGGTTGGCATGAATAATGGGTCGCATGGCAAAAGCCAGAACACGCTGACCTTTGGCTGCAACGGATTCAATTTGCTCCAACCAATACTGTTTGTTTAATACGTCTAATTGACCATCATTTGTTCGTTGCTCCTGACACATATTTAAAATTTGTTCTGGCGCGCCCTTGATAAAAATGAATGCTTTATTTAAATGATTGTGATGTAATGTTGCCATAAACCGATGTTTGGCATCAAAGGGAATTGTATCGGTGCGCGTCCAGGCGTTTCTTTCTTCTTGTTGCATACGTAGATCTGTTTTTCCTGCAAATGTTAATAAAGCCCCTTCCATCGGGTCGCCTTCCATCACCCAACGCCCTGCATGTTGATGAAGCGATGCATCATTACAGAGGGTTGCGGCTTGTGCAAGCTCCAGTAATAGTGGGTGTTCATTACTGTCAATTTGTCGCTCTTTTAAGATGATTTTACCCACGGGCTCATAGCCTGAGCCCTCTAATATAAACTGATGGGCACTTGTTACAACCGACGTCACAGACATTTCATTGAGAGTCAGGGTACCTGTTTTGTCGGTACATATGACGGAGACTGAGCCAAGTGTTTCAATCGTAGGCAAATGACGGACAATCGCATGGCGCCGAGCCATGGCCTGCACCCCGATGGCCAATGTAATGGAAAAAACCGCTGGAAGTCCTTCAGGAATCGCTGCAACAGACAAGCTGACCACAACCATGAATAATTCGCTAAACGCATGATGCTGGACAAAGTAACCATAGGCAAGAAGCATTGCAGCCACGAGTAATATCAGCACGGTAAGCCATTTTCCAAATAACGCCATTTGTGTGACCAGAGGTGTAGTAAGCAGGATTACCTGCGATAACAAACCACTGATACGCCCGATTTGAGTTGATTTCCCCGTTTCAACTACAATGCCGATACCTTGGCCATTGGTTACCAACGTGCCGCTATATGCCATACAATGACGATCCCCTAGAGCTGCATTCTTAAGCACCGGTGTTGTATTTTTTTCAACAGGTACAGACTCACCTGTTAGAATGGCCTCTTGAATGGTGAGTCCATGGGTTTTTAGTAACCGCAAATCGGCAGGAACCTTGTCCCCGGCCTCTAATAATACAACGTCACCAGGCACAAGCGATTCTCCGGAGATACTATGACGCTCTCTATCGCGTAGGACGTTCGCCGTGGTAAAGAGCATTTTGCGAATAGCATCCAAAGCTTTTTCCGCTTTTCCTTCCTGAATAAAGCCGATAAGCGCATTAATAATAACAACCGCTAAAATAACAACGGTATCCGTTAAGTGTTGCAGCAGTGCCGTAATTCCAGCAGCACCCAGTAACACATAAATCAGGATGTTATTAAATTGCCACAGGAAACGGATCAATGCGTTCTTTTTTGGAGGTTCTGGTAAAAGATTGAAGCCATAGATCTTCAATCTTTTTTGAGCCTCAGCTTCAGTTAAACCTGTTTCGGTTGTTTTTAAAGTGCTCATTGCTACGCTTACCGATTGATCGTGCCAATCGTGCGTTATAAGCGACTCCTCATTCTCTGCCATCATATTCCTTGTGTTAGTATGCCTTGACAGGAGAAGAAAATCCTTGCGGTTTTAGTGCTAACAAAGAACAGTCAATTTTCTGCAAGATGTTTTCTGCGGTATTACCAATAATGAAACCTGAAATTCCTGTACGTGCTACGGTTCCCATGATTAAAATATCAATTTTTTTATCGGTAATTGCTATTGGGATAAGCTCTTCCGGACGGCCTTTAAGCAGTTCGACATGGTACTCATTATTAAGTTTAGAGCGCTTTATAAGAGCTTCCATGCTTATTTTATGTGCTTTTTTTTCCTCAGAAACGAGCTTATCCAGTTCCTTTTTCGATGTATTTATCCAAACGTTATCACGCAGGTAATTTTCTAGAGCAAAATTCCAGCAAGAAATAATATTTAAATTTCCAGCATAATTATCGGCTAACGAGTGAGAAATATTTAGTAGTCTTAATGCGAGTTCTTGTCCTGCCAGCTCTTCATCGTTAGGATCAATGGCCACCGCTATCTGAATGGTTTCTGATGTATGGTAAAAAGGCCTATAAAGAAATAGCGCGCAAGGACATTTACGCAATAACTCCATATCGAGTGCTTTAAAACCTTTTGTGCTTTCACTTGTTTCTACTCCTTTGATAAGCAGATCGTGCGAATGCCGAAGAATGTGGCGGATTATGCGTATATCTGGGGTACGACCACAGTCCACTTCAATATGAATAGATATTTTTCTTTTATTGGGCTTGAGAGTAGATTTTGCTGTCTTGATGGCTTTGTTTACTTTATCAATCAAGGACTCTTCATAAGACGTCTTATACTCTTTGAGTGCATCAGGAAATGAAGGGCAAATAATGAGTATACTCAGTTGTGCCTGATGCTCATAAGTCAGCTTAAGTGCTTGCTCCAAGGCTTTTGTTTCGTCCTGAATTCCGTGGCTTACAAATAAAATGTTGTGAAATTTTGGCATAATATGTTTTCTCCTTCGAGATAGCCTTGTTAACAGCATGGTCTTTTAATATTTACGAGATACTTTTTTTAAAACTAAAAATCCTGCTAGACCGGCAGTTAAGGAACCAATTACCACACCGATCTTCACTAAAGGCATTAAATTTAGATTACTCTGTTGGTAAGCCAATGACCCAATAAACAAACTCATGGTAAAACCAACACCACAAATTAATGCAATACCATATACTTGCTTCAGATTAATATGATCATCTTTAAGAAGTTGTTTAAATTTAACAAAATAACTTAATGGTAAAAAAATACCGATTTGCTTGCCAAAAAATAAACCGAAAGCTATGCCTAACACAATGGGGTGAGTAAACATCGATACGTCTACACCTATCAATGTAACGCCGGCATTTGCAAATGCAAAAAGCGGAAGAATTAAGAATACGATCCAATGGTGCAGACCATCTTCTAGACGTGTAAGCATGGATTCTTTACCTTCATCTGGTATCGTCATCGCAATGACGATACCAGCCAATGTTGCATGAACACCTGATTGCAATACAGCAATCCATAAGGCTATACCAATCAACATGAAAACTGAAACACGACGGCATTTAAAATAATTTAAGCCAATTAAAACGAGGGTCAATAATAAAGCTAGCGCAAGAGAAAAAAGGGATAATGATTGTGTATAAAAAATTGCAATAATTACAATGGCAGCAATATCATCAAAAATTGCAATGGCTGTTATTAGAATTTTAAAGGAAAGCGGTATACGTGAACCCAAGAGAGATACAATACCTAATGTAAAAGCAATGTCAGTGGCGGTTGGTATTGCCCAGCCTTGTACGTAAACTGGATTGCGGTAATTAAAAAATATGAATATTAAAGCTGGAACCAAGAGACCGCTTAACGCTGTGATGGCGGGAGTCATCAGGCTGGTTTTATTGCTCAGGACACCGCGTTTGATTTCTCGTTTAATTTCAAGACCAATGAGCATGAAATAAATAGCCATTAAACCATCATTGATCCATAAAATAAGTGGTTTTTTTATCAGAAAATGATCAATGCCAACACTGGCATTCATTTGCAAAAAATAGTTATAAGCATCACGGTAAGGGGAGTTAGCGACGATTAAGGCGAGTACTGCGGCGATAAATAATAACAGTCCTCCAAGTGTTTCTAAATTATAAAAAGAATTCGATTTATTCATAATAATCCTATTTCTGCATCACATAAGTGCCAGGAGCGGCAGGAAGTTGTTTATCGATGATTGGTGGTGAAACGCGTTTTTCACTACTGTGGGTTACTAACCAATCATGCCAAGCGAGCCACCAAGAGCCTTCACGTTTTTCTGCCGCTTTCAACCACTTGTTTGGCCCCCAATAATGCGTGTGACTTTTATGTTCGTTGATAAGGTAAGAACGACCATCATGATTTGGTTCACTGATGATGCCTGCATTATGACCACCATTCGTTAATACAAAAGTGATGTCAGTATTTGTCATTAAGTGTATTTTGTACACGGATTTCCATGGCGCAACATGGTCCTTTTCAGTGCTGACTGCGAAAATAGGTAATCGAATATTTTTAGGGGCTACCAATTCGCCTTCAACTTTAAAGCGGGCCGCTGCAAAGTCATTATTAAGAAAAAACTTTTCAAGATACTCTGTATGCATTTTATATGGCATTCGTGTGGCATCTGAATTCCAAGCCAATAAATCAACCATACCTCGCTGCTTACCATGCATATAATCATCAACCATTTTTGACCATATCAGATCATAAGAGCGCAACATTTGGAATGAGCCGGCCATCTGTTTTGTGTCCAGGTAGCCCTGATCCCACATTAGATTTTTAAGGAATGATATTTCACTTTCAGAAATAAAGAGCATCAAATCACCGGCTTCAGTGAAATCACCTTGTGCCGCAAGCAGAGATAGGCTTTTAAGGCGTTTATCGTCATCTCTTCCCATCGCAGCAGCAACAATCATCGCCAATGTTCCACCTAGACAATACCCCATTAAGTGAATTTCAGTTTTAGGGATAATTTCGCAGACTTTATCAATGGCGGCCATTGCACCCTGGCGATAATAATCATCTAAACTTAAGTTTCTATCTTCTTTTTCCGGATTTCGCCAAGAAACAATAAACACAGTATGTCCTTCAGAAACCAACCATTTTACTAATGAATTATGAGGTGATAAATCCAGAATGTAATATTTCATAATCCATGCAGGTAGTATGAGTACTGGCTCTTTAAAAACCGTTTTAGTTTGAGGCTCATACTGGATTAATTCAATAAGATGATTTGTAAATACAACTTTTCCTGGGGTAATTGCAACACTCTGACCAGGTATAAAATTTTCCGCGCCAGGAGGAGGCATGCCAGACGCTTTTGTAAGCATGTGTTCAATGGCAAGTTCGGTTCCTTGAATTAAATTTAATCCACCTGATTCAATGGTTTTATTAAATAATTCTGGATTAGACCAAATAAAATTGGACGGAGATAAGGCATCAAGCATTTGGCGTGCGCAAAAGGAAATGGTACGTTCGACACGTTTCGATAGACCAGGAACCTTTGTGGTCGCATGTTCCCACCAATTTTCAAGTTGAAGAAAACTCTCGGCATATAAACGCCATGGCATCATTTGCCAACTGTCTTTGCAAAAACGAACGTCCGTTCCATCAGCTGGCTTGTCGTCACATAATATTTTATTGACACAATCACTAGCATGCATTGCAGGATGAAGTGCCAAGTCTAATAAGTGTCCAGGTGATTGGGCTAATTGCAAAATCCAAGAACAATAAGCACTCCCTAATGCGGCAGGACTGACCCCCATACTTATCTTTGCAAGATTAGCCTGAAATAACTTATCAAACATGATAAAAAAATTACTCACCTCTTCGGCATTTATTTGCTCATTTTTTTCATTTGCTTGTTGCGTGAGATGCTCTTTATTATGTTTCTCTAATCGTTCCCTATTCATCCCTATATCCTTATATTTACGGTTGAAAGTTACAATAATATCAAGGTTACTTTTAGCAATTTCGTCATTAATTGTAGCTACCCAGGGTGTGGATAAGTTTGGTCGCTATTTTGATATAACAAAGAGCGAATTGTCCTGGGCGCAGTCATTTTGAGCGAATGATCTCCCTCGTTTTGTACAATCTGAGATCTTCGGGATGACGTGCCGGGGTTACCATCAATTAGCAATATCTAATTAATATACTATAATCGATATTTATGCCAACACGAGGTTCGGCATTTAAGTTCAATTTTAAATGGAGCGAATACAAAATGGAGCAACAAGTAGCTATTGTAACAGGAGGTTTAGGTGGAATTGGATCGGCGATTGCACGACGGTTATCCCCAGAATATCAAACGATTGCTTGTTATTTTAGAAAAGCAAATCATGCAGAAGCAAGAGAATGGCAAATTACTCAAAAACGGGCTGGTTTTAATATTGAAATTATTTATGCTGACATTTCACGTTTTGAAGATTGCGAAGCATTAGTATCCTTGGTAAAGGAACGCTTTGGACGGGTTGATGTTTTAGTTAATAACGCAGGACTGACTTCTGACAGCAGTTTAAAAAAAATGACCCCTCAACAATGGCAGCAAGTTATTGACTCCAATTTAACTGGGGTATTTAACATGACAAGAAATATATTACCTCTGATGTTAGAACAAGCCTACGGTCGTATTATTTCGATTTCTTCAATCAATGGTAGAAAAGGGCAGTTTGGTCAATGCAACTATGCCGCTACGAAGTCCGCTTTGTATGGATTCAGTAAAAGTTTGGCATTGGAAGTGGCAAGCAAGGGAATAACCGTTAATACAATATCACCTGGTTATACAAAAACTGCGATGCTTGATACGGTCAAAGAGGAAATATTGAATGAAATCATTGCAGATATTCCTGTTGGTCGATTAGCTAAGCCAGAAGAAATTGCAGCAGGTGTTGCTTTTTTAGCATCATCAGATGCGGCTTTTATTACTGGGGCAAATTTAGATATTAATGGTGGTCAATACATGTAACGGATATACTATGAGCATCGGTGTTAGGGGTAAATCATGGTTTCTTTAAAACCCAGACTCATTAAAAAATATAAAAATCGACGATTATATGATTTGGAGATGAGTCAATATATTACTATTGATGATTTGCAACGTTATGTGATTGAAGGGATCGTATTTCAGGTTGTCGACTCAACAAGTAATAAAGATATTACCAGTATGACTTTATTACAGATTTTTGTCGAAATGGAGGCAAATACGTTACCGTTTCTTTCCTGTGATATGTTACGACAACTGATCGTTTTGTCTCATCATCCAATGAACAAGTCATGCAAATCAATGTTAGAGAACATGATGTTGATGATGACAGGGCAACTACAACAAAATGCTTATTTAAATCAACCGATCGATGCTTGGAATAAACAAACAGAACTGTTCATGAGTGAGTGGAAAGCAATGTTTAAGGGGTAGTTCATCTTTTTCTTGACAAAGGTAGTGTTTTCAGTCTATATTTTTATGGTGCACTGCACCATGATGACAAACTGGAGAATAATATGAATCAAGAATATTTTGAAAAAATCTCAGATATGATGAAAAAGGCCCAAGAACCTATGCAATCTATTGCTGAACTTAATGTAAAGACAATGCAAAGTTTTTCCTATATTAAACCAGAAGAATTTACAAAAATTACAAAACCCGATGAATTGTTAGAAAAACAACTTGAAATCGCTATTTCAAATGGCCACAAGGCATTGGATTATATGCAAAAATCATTTCACATTCTTGAAAAAGCGATGTTGGGTTTTGCTCAGGAAACAAAAGCAACAGTAGTAAACGGTAAAAAATAAGGCGTAACCTGACGTATTCGAGTCGCATGTAGCTTATACTTACGGCTCGCCTAAGTTAGGAATAAAGAGGCTAAATGGATCAAACTACGGACAGTGAATTAATTCTTCAATCAATCATTGAAAAAAGTCTTGCCCTCCTTAAACGATTTGAACAACGACCCGGGCAATTATTAAATTTGATTGAAAAATGGCTTGAGCTATCGCCAGACTACCTAGCCTTATTGGATTTTTTTATTAAAAATCCACAAGACGTTCAAAACATGTACCAAGCCTATTTTCAAGACACGATGCACCTTTGGCAAGAGCAGATCAAGTATTTGGTAGAAGGAAAAGTTCCTCCTATCAATGATAAGCGCTTTATTGCTGATGAATGGGTTAATAATCCATTTTTTAATTGTTTAAGCCAACATTATCTATTGGCTAAAGAACATATCAACGCATTATTAGAGCACATGCAGCATGATGACAAACAATTAATCAAGCGCGTGCAATTTTTTGTTCGACAATACCTGGATTTTTTATCACCTGATAATTTTATACAAACGAATCCGCAATTGATGGCTGAAACATTACAGAGTAATGGTAAAAATTTATTGTTAGGATTACAGAATTTACTCTCGGATATTGATGCTGGTTCATCTCGACTCATTATCACAATGACAGATAAAAGTGCATTTAAAGTGGGTGAATCATTAGCTACTACGCCTGGTAAAGTGATTTATCAGAATAACTTAATGGAATTAATTCAATATACACCCAGAACGACAAAGGTAAAATCAGTACCATTATTAATTATTCCGCCATGGATAAACAAATATTATATCCTGGATCTAAGCCCACATAATTCGCTGATTCGTTGGCTAGTTGATCAAGGAATTACCGTTTTCGTTATTTCGTGGGTCAATCCAGATGGGGAATATGCAGATACAGGGATGGATGATTATCTGAATGATGGACCTATTTCTGCCATTAATATCATCCAAAAGCAATTGAATGTGAAGCAAGTAAACGCGCTTGGATTTTGTATTGGCGGCACTTTATTGTCCATATTGCTTGCATATAATAAAGCAAAAAAAATTAACAATATCAGGTCGGCCACGTTTTTGGCATCGATGATTGATTTCAGTGATCCTGGTGATATTTCTGTATTTATAGATGAGCAGCAGATTTCAAAGCTTGAAAATCATATGAGCAATAAGGGATATCTTGAGGGTCACATTATGGCAAGTGCTTTTAATTCGTTACGAGCAAGTGATTTAATTTGGGCTTTTTTTATTAGAAATTATTTACATGGCAAGCCGCCTGTTCCATTCGATATATTATTTTGGAACGCTGATTCAACTAATATGCCATCGAAAATGCATTCTCAATATTTGCGTTGGATGTATCTCTATAATGATTTAATAAAGCCTGGGAAAATACGTATTAATAATACGCCACTAGATATACACGATATCCAAATACCCACTTTTTTTATATCCACCAAAAAAGATCACATTGCTCCTTGGAAAACAACTTATCTTGGGTTTCAATTAATGCAAGGGAAAAAACGCTTTCTCTTAGGAGGATCAGGGCATATCGCAGGAATTATTATTCCACCTGGGGGTGAAAAATACGGTTATTATAAAAATGATGTAAATCATATAAATCCAGATGATTGGCTTGCAACCGCCCAATACCATAAAGGATCTTGGTGGCCGGAATGGTTAAAATGGTTAAAAAAAGAATCTGGCCGATTAATCAACCCTCCGGGTTTTTCTGAATTACCTTATCAAGCAATTCTGGATGCACCTGGAAGTTATGTTGGAGTTAATTGAAAAACTTGACCAAGTTGATTTGGTATAATACCATATGTTCTTATTTTATTTAAATTAGTAAATAATAGGTGCTATTATGTTACCAAACAGAGACAGTTTAGAAGGAACCAACCAAGAGGCAAATTCTTCTTATAATCAAATTAATGCGCTCATGCTCAGAGAAAGCAACCAACAACAAGATGACTTGTTTTTACGTTCTCTGAAGGCTATAGGCCTTATGCCTGCAGGTGCGAGATGGTCTACTGATAGTGAAGAGACTCGAACCGACCAACAATTGGCATATAGAGAAAATGTTCATCGCATACCTGAAGGACAAGACGGTTTAATAACAACTTTTTTAAAGCAAAGAGGTTCTTTAGATTGGCGTGCTAAATATCAAGGATGGGGTACTTGGTCTCATCATGAAATCAGCATGTTCAGCGCCTTTCAAAAAACAGAAGATAATGGTAGGACAGTTACAACGTTTTTAGCTTCAGATAATAAGCACGGTGAGATGGAAGTCCGGCAAGGGTTACAAATTATTGATGAAGCAGTTGTTAAACAACCCGAAAATAGTGATAGTAGTATTGAAATTTTAGACGATAATTCTCTCAGCCCGTCACTCTAATGTAATAAAGTCTGCTGTCTGACAGGTACTGCCAGGGGGGCAAAAATGAGATCAGGGGGTTAACGTTCGAGAACAACGGACCCGAAGGCTGTAATCCTTATTGACGGTGAACTGCGGTATGTCACCGGTATTAAATGTCTGACTCCATGTATATTGATTAGCGTCACCTGACCACTCAGTCGAGCTCCAATATTCGCCCGCAAGGCCCCCCACTTCAGCATCGAATAAATTTGACAACATGTTTTGTAGTGTTGGAGAAGCTTGTGTGCCGCAACCATTACCACTATCCAGCACATCATATCCCTCCTCACAAATAGAGGGTAAATACCAGTCACTCTGACCACTAATGGCGTATTTACAAAGACCCGTCGCATATTGCTCTAGGGGGGTAGGAGCAGAGCCACCAGTAGAGTATTAGGGGTCATATTAGGGGTCAAGCCTTGCTTTTTGCCTTATCATTGACGACTAAAACAGTTTACTCATCATTTGACTAATAAAAGCAGTTAGATTAGTTTTATTGTCAAGGAAGAACAAAGAAGGTCCAACATGGCACGGTCATTGCATCATATTAGGTTTGTTGAGGAAGGATTAAACACTCATTCACCTTGGATACACTTAAAAAACAGATTTTTCTTGGTTCGGAAGATTTTGTAAATAAAATGCAGTCTCAAATTAATTTGGAAATAAATTTAATTGATATCCCGAGAGCGCAATACACCTGTTGGCTGCAGCTTAATGGAGTATGCGGAAAAATACACCAATAGAAACGAATGTATTCAATTGGCCTATAAAAGCGGGCAATTTAGTTTAACCGAAATTGGAAATTACTTTGCATTACATTATTCTCGCATAAGTCGAATCATTAAAAACAATAAATAATTATTTTTAATGCAAAAAGCAAGGCCTGCCCCCTTTGACATGTTTAATGCAAAAAGCAAGGCCTGACCCCTTTGATACTTTGATAAAAGATCGGTTGGTGCATCGGTATCTTTTTCTATAAAATCAAAGATTGTATTTTAGTTCGATATAATTTATATTTTACAAAATTTTTAATTTAAGCTTAAAAAAACTGATAATATGACGATAACACAATTCTTAGATAATACACCAGACGGTCAGTTTCATCATGACAATCTAAGTTTTAAACTGGTAACCCGAAAACATCGCTCTTATCTTGCAAAGGCTTATGCGGATTTCGCTACACGTCATTCAGTTGTTCCAATGATGGCGTTCACTCCAGCAGGAGTAGATGCCAAATTGGGTAAATTTATTGCATTAAGCGATACAGGTCTCGGAATATTTGCCGTTTTTGATGATCATTCAAAAGAATGTATTGGTTTTGCCGGTCTCAGTTGGATGGATGCAGAGCGTACGTCTGTTGAATATAATCGAGTACTTATTCCGGAATTTAAAAACCGAGGTTATGGAACGAGGATCCTACAAGCACTTAAAGTATTGGCTTTTGATCATTTAGGACTGGATGCATTTTTCGGTGAAAACTTATCTTACAATCATGCCGCACATAAATCCCAAGAGGATTGTGGCATGGAGCCCTTCGGTACGTCTTCTCTTGAAGCAACCATTCATGGTGGAAATGGCAATTATAAAGATACATACTGCACGGTATACCGTATGACAGCCGAGCAATACCGCAGCAAGCCCCATATCGAAAAAAAATCTGGGATCTCTCATCCTGGTTCAAGATCTCGAGAAGAAGTAGCAGAGCAAACCTATATTCAACTCAAGGCTTTATCTGAAAAACCAAAATTGACAGAATTAGAGCAAAAGCAATGGACTAACAGTGTCCATCGATTGTTTCTTTTTAATTACGCTAAAAAGTTAGATAAGTTGAATCAAACTCTTTGTGTGGTTGATCCGGTGCAACGGCTTAATGACACCATATCGACATTACAGCATCACTGTTCACCAAAATCATAGCTAGCGTAGCCTGGTTGCCTGCAACCAGGATCACTCCCCACATCCAAGCAAAAACGCTTGTAAATTTTCATTGATTAGATATGCTTACCGGTGCAAGTGATTAATGGATTACAAGATGGTAAATTATCGACGGAGCCGCATTCAACGTGGAACCTATTTTTTTACTTTAACCCTTCAAGATAGACGTTCGAGCCTTCTTACTCAACATATTTATTTATTGGGCGAAGCTATTCGTTATGCGTAACGCACGGAATGAATATAATCTTTGGCAACGGCTATTTTGGGAACATCAAATTAGGAATGAACACGATTTAGAGTAACATATAACCTATATACATTATCTTAAAGTATAGCACAATCATTCGTTGTTCGCGAACAGAAGAACAGTAAATCTGGCGGGACTTGGTTCAATTCCACGGGTAACACTTGATAAATGGGGGCCTATTTGGGGGCTTTTTCAAAAACCACATTATAATAATTATTTATTATCAATCAATTACATAGCCAATGTTATGGTCGCCGCCACCAATTATAGATTCAACGAACACTCAGAACGACCAAAAAATCCCGCTATTTTAATGAGTTAGAGGATTTTTTATTGATGGCAAGCAAATCTGGAAGGATAAACTTATAAAACTAATTTTGACTTGGCAGATACTTCTGAAAAATCGGCGACTATCAGATCAAGTTTGAGCTACTACAATTTATGCAATAACACTCACTAATCTTGATTTCCTGTAAACAAGTATTGTTTATCAATTAAATTCTCTAAAAAAATAACCATCTTTTCTGAAGGTTTTTGGCCTAACTCATTAGGCATGTAATGTAATTGAAAAGCCTTGATGACATAAGAGGTTTTGCAATCATTGACGCCTGTAACATCAAGATTATAACCCAGCTTATGTAACAAATTTTGTACATTATAGATACTTAAATCGAGTTTCCCTTGGCGAGTGCGTTCGCTTTTGGGCCAAACGCCAATACCATGTTGTGCTAATTTTTTCCATGGGAAAGTACCGCCCGGATCTGTTTTAGCAAGCATAGGATTCCCGTTTGCATCGTATCGCCATGGTGCAACATCTGAATGGCCAAGGACATTTTCAGGCTTAATGTGATATTTGGCCATAAGAGATTGAATAAGTACAATACCCGCATTGATTTGCTGATCGGAAAACGGTTCAAAATGATACCAATCTTCTTGTTCTGACTCGAGTGCATTAGCATAATTTGGTGAATTAAACTCAATTCCAATAGATTGTGAATTAAGATTTTGGTCTGTTTTCCATTGACTTTTTCCAGCATGGGAAGTAACTAGATTATCAGGTACGATACTGTATATAGGATAAGTAGTATTTTGATCGTTATATTTTGTTGGTGCAGGAATAAAATAATGCGTACTAACACCCAAACCACCCCGTTTTTTGGTCCTTGTTAAAATATCGAATGCCTTTTCAGGAGAAAAAGCAATGCTATGCAAAATAATATATTTAGGATGCATTTTTTGGGAAAGGATGTAATAAGCTCCGATAGATAGACCGAGTGCTAATAATAAAATCGTGCTAATGATACGTTTCATATAAATTATGATGCATTTGGTAAAATATATTATCAATCATAACATACTATTGAGAGCAGGGCATCACCAAAATCTTTTTATAGGATAAAATTAAAACTAATAGTTATAAAAAAACACATATGATATAATGTACAAAAATATTTTATTTTGAGAAAAATATGTTTATATATAAGTTTAATGATTTTTTGATGTACCAGTTGGGAAGCCTATTTGGTTCTCACGACCCGCTTCGTCAAATCAATATGGTTGGACCCTATGTCACACTCTATTTTTCTCCGACCTCTTCGGAATACACCATTGGGGGTTATCAATCGTATAATCCAGGTATGGATTCTGATCATGATGCGGCGCATAGTACGAATTTTTTAAGAACATCGATCGATAAACAATTCACTCATGTTCACGTTATTCTTCCTGGCAAAGATTCTTTAGATTTAGAGTTAAAACATTTACTCATGAGCGATAAATCAAAATATGGCATTAGCGAGCAGCAAATCGATCATTGCGCACAGCAATATCAACGTCATGTAGAACATTATTCGCTAACAGAGCATAAGCAAGCGGTACATAATCTCATTCGAGGTGTTATGCGATATCATATTACTCCCTCCAAAGATGATAATGATATTAATAATGAGGAGATTGAGTATAGTATAAGACCAGTTAAAGAAGCTTTGGTTCAGAGTATGATTGAACCAAAATACTCAAAATTAGAGGGATTAAGACAAACATTACAAAAGGCATTGATCTCAATTAATCCAAAAAATAAAAATGCTTTTGTTGAATCTTTGATAAAAATAATGCCTCATAGTCCATTGAAAGATTTCGATCGCTTGATGAGAAGTAATTTGTCCGGGGATCTTTCTTTGTTGGGAATTATGTTACTCACCACACCGGCGCTTTTATTTTTATTCATCGAACTCAATCCTTCTGCTCGAACTTGTATTGCTCTTCTGATATTTGGTTATTGGACATACAACGCACCAGAGATATCTGAGACGATCTACAATCAACTGTGTAATGTTTTATATGGAGAAAAACCCTATGTTGATAACGAAAATCTGAAAAAATTGGTTGAAATCACAAACTATAGTCAATGTGATCAAAATACAGAAAAACAGGGCCAATCTTCAATAGTCAACCGCCCCTTCTAAGCAAAAATTTTTTAGAAGGAGGCTGGAAGTTCAGGGTAACTTCATTTTCCAGATTATAAACAACAAGTTATTATGAATTGTTCTTCTGTTTTACGCACAGATCTCAATAGCGCCAGCACGCATTGTTTCGTAAAAATTGAGCGTCGCGTTACTTATTTTTTGCACCATGCATATCACTTTTTTTGATATTAAACGCCCCCGAATGGCTCGTTAGCCAATTAGAAGAAATTACCATTCGAGCTTTGTACGAACAAAAATCTTATAGGTTTGCTAAGATTGTATAATAAGAAAAATTGAGCCTTTTTTGAGGGTTGATACTTCCATTCGTTTGTTTATAAATATATAGCCCAGATTTATCGTTCTCACCATTTAACAATAGGGTATAGTCGGTTTTTTTCCCTTCATAAATTTCATGACATGAAATGAGGGCTATTTCATTATCGTGATCTAATACTTTATACGTATAATTTCCTTTAATAATTTTTTGCTGGCCAATAGTTTCATAAGCATATGTGTCTTTATTAAAATGCATAATAAAAATTTCATTGGCGTTAGGGTTATTCTCAGTTTTAATCTTAGCTACTTGGAAAAGGAAAGCTTTACCTTCTATGGTAATTGGAATAGCTGCTCTCACTGAGAAGGTCATAGTTAATAAGCATAATAATATTATATGTTTAATAAAAAATTTGGGTTTCATAATTTACCTCATTATTCTTGATAATAGCTTCTATCCGTTCAGAGAAAAGAATCGGTTCAATGCTATCGACGATTGTTTTTGTATTATCATCGACAAGAGCCCTGGGATGCAAAATAATAACCTAAAAAACATTAATTCTTGTTAAAAAACTTTATTTTAGCTTTTTATATGTTTTAAATTAATTCATTTTGTCATATTACCAAGCTATAAGATTGGTCCGAGGATCTGGAACAATACAGCGAAAATAAGAGCTATTCCTAGCTTGCTGTTAATCACATTACTCTCAGAATGGCTTATACACAAGTCCATAGACCGAGGATAGCTGTCAATGTTTCGGATAGGGTTCTGAAGCCTGTGGGAAGCCATGACATTGAACACATGTTTTGTCAGCAACGTTTTTCCAGTGTCCTAAATACGCGTTCGCTGGTGGAATATCTGAAAGACAGGTGTCTTCTTCGGTTATTATCATAATCAAAGTATGCAGATTATGCCAGTTTCAACTTCTTGGTTATTTTAAAAGAATACCCATAGATTTTTTTGCCACGCCATAAACGCTCAAGGAAAACATTACTTAAGTTGAGCCAATTTTTTCACATCTCATTATTTTTCTTCTTCAAATTGATTCTATTGTAATGATGGTCATGTCAGCACCTATCACAAGAAGGTGATATAATTAGGCTTGGCTCTATCAAACGTGTGATTGTATGTGCAATTTAATATATTGAACAAACAGTTTACTTGGAATAGAGATAAGAGAGTAAACGAAATGCACGATGGAAGTGTCTTTTTATAAAATAATAAATGTATAACTCATTGTAGGGGCCTTTATGTTAAACCATCATGATAAATTAACCATAAGAATGATCGAGCAACAAACGAAAGAATTGTTAAAAACAAACACTAGCAATGGGGATATTTTAAAAATACTGAGTGATTTTTTTCCCGATGTGAAATATATCTTGACCGCAGGTGGTATAAAGGAATTGAAATTACTTTTAAAAGAAAATCCTCATTTTTCTTACTTTGTTAGTTTAGTACAAGGTAAAAAGCCAAGGGCTGTCATGTAAGGAAAATGATACAGCTTTGTAAGGAGGTGGCATCCTATCGACGCTCGCTCCAGACTTCGGGCTATTTTATAATCGATACCTAGTCGAACGGAGTTGAATATATGCGACATTTATACTAAGCCGCAGTGAAAAGAGTTTGTTTATTAACCGATAAAATACTAAAAGATAATATTATGAACAAATTGAAAGCCGTCTCAACCATTTTTTTCATGCTGACTTATTTATGTAGTTTTGCTAGCCCTACACAACAATCAGATGAGCACTACATGCAGATAGCGATAAATCTAGCAAAAAAAAATCCTAAGGCACCTTTTGCGGCGATTATTGTCGATAACATAACAGATAAAATTTTGTCAGAAGGTCTTAATGCAAGCAATATCAATCCTACTTTTCACGGTGAAATGGTAGCGATCGATAATTGTATCCAAAAAAATCCTAATGTCGACTGGTCAAAAGTAACGTTATACACTACTGCTGAACCTTGCCCTATGTGCCAAAGTGCGATCGTGTGGGCGCAAATTCCTAAAGTAGTTTTTGCCACGTCTATTGGATACCTAACTAATCATGGATGGAATCAAATTAATATCCCTGCTTCGGAGATTAATAATAAAGCATCATTTTACAAAGGAACAATTACTGGTGGCGTTCTTGCGGAGCAAAGTAATATTCTTTTTGACAGGCAGATTGCACGTAGCCCATATGGCCGCAAGTCTTAATGGTGAGCTTAAATCGCTTAAGCTCTGTAAGGTGTAAAAATACTCAATATTTGTTATTACTGAAGTATGGTTTTGGACAGCTGATTATCAAATTATGATAAGCAAGGAAAAGTGGGAGAAATTGACAGAGCGGCTGCAGATGCTTCAAATTACCGAAGCCGATCTTGTTGAAAAATTTATCCTGGGTAGTGGCAAGGGTGGGCAAAAATTGCATAAAACTGCTTCAACAGTTTATATAAAGCATTTGCCATCTGGTTTGGAAATAAAATGTCAGTATTCCAGAAGTCGTGATGATAATCGGTATTTTGCAAGAGAACGGCTTTGTGAAAAATTGCACTCGATAATCAGTGATGAAAAATCAAAAGAGCAACAACGGATTGAAAAATTAAAGCGCCAAAAGAAACGACGTTCAAGACGATCAAAGCAAAAAATGCTGGATGATAAATCGAAGCAGAGTCAGTTGAAGGGCTTAAGAAAAAAACCTCATTCTTTTGAATAGATTAAAATAAGTGCGGTTGAAAACTCAAAGAGTTTATTTCTGACAATTGTAGACAGTCAAAGACAACATGTTTATACGTATTATAGAATATTAGAAATAATAACCTCATAAAAAGGATTAATATGCCTGCGCATCTTTTAATTTTTGGCTTTGGATATACGGCCCATTATTTAGCAAAAAAAATCCGGGAAATAAATCTCCAAGTCTCTGCTACGACAAGAAATGAGGATGGCTTAGGTTATGATAGTACCTCTGGTTGTGAGGTGATTCATTTTTCAGAAAAAAGTATTGAGCGCGCCTTAGCAACGACTACACATATTCTTATTAGCATACCTCCAACAGCGGACTGTAATGATCCAGTGCTAGCAAATTTTGGCAATTTGTTAAAAAAACACATTAAAAATATTCAATGGGTCGGATATTTATCTGCCACAAGTGTTTATGGTGATCATCAGGGACAATGGGTGGATGAATCGTCCGAATCAATCGCTCTTGGGGAGCTAGGAAAATTAAGGCTTTTTGCGGAGAATGAGTGGATTTCTTTTGCACAGTCATATCAGTTGCCACTAAATATTTTTAGATTGGCGGGCATTTATGGTCCCCAAAGAAACGTTTTAACCCGATTAAGAGCTGGTAAAAAAGATACGATCGTAAAGGAGGGACATTTCTTCTCAAGAATACATGTAGAGGATATTGTATTGGCTCTTGTTGCAGCAATGCAAAATCCAAAGATGGGTATCACGATTTATAATGTTGCAGATAATGAGCCCACACCAAGCCATGTAGTTGATGAATATGCCGCATCTTTATTGCAACTACCTCCTTTAAGAAAGGTGGTCTATGAAATGGCCGCATTATCCCCCATGGCTAAAGAATTTTATTCACACAATAAGCGTGTTTCAAATGCTAAACTGAAGGAAGAGCTCAACATCCAATTAGTCTATCCAACCTATAAAGAAGGATTAGCACATCTGCTTCAGCAAGAGGGGTATTTATCCCAATAAAGTGAAGGGTGCAGAGAGGCTCTGTTCGCTCTGGAGTTTACGCTTTGCACCCGTTGCTTAACTTAACCTAGATAGTACTTTCTTTTATTTTTATTGCCATTACATGCGTTCATTGATTAGCTTTATGCCGTCGAATTTCCTTAATATTGTTATCAATGGTGTTACATATATTATCCAAAGAGAGATGACTTAAATTTTTCTCAGAAAATGGATTTTGTAATTCAATACCAATTTGATCGAGTGAAAAAAGCGCATAAGAGACAATGCCCGCAATTAATGGGCTGATGTATAACGAAACGTTTGCTAGCGCAAATGGTAACATTAATAAAAAAAATAAAATAAAGCGCCTTGATTTTACAGCCATAACAAAGGGCATAGGTGTTTTTAGAATCCGCTCACATGCTCCTTGAGCATCAATAATTTGCTCTAATTGTTCTTGTGCATGAAGAAATGCAAAAGAATCAAGACCATGATTATTTCGCGCAATTTGTAGCTCCTGAGCAATCATCGAGGCTAGTATAATCGGGCGATGTTTTGACTCATTTAATGGTTGAATGTTATTGATGTCAAGAAGATGGCAGAGGTATTGCAAATTGGTCTGTTCTCTTAGATTATCTTTCATAAGATAGGGCAAGGCAGAAATCATATTGGTAATTTTGCATATCCAATCTTGCGCTTCTTGATTGGTGTAGTTAACTAAAATGATCGCTAAATTTCTGCTTTCATTCACCACATTACCCCATAATTTTCTTGCCTCCCACCAACGGTCGTAGCCTGCATTGACTCTAAAAACAAGAATTAAGCCCATCATTAGCCCTCCGTATTCAAAAGGGCCAATAGGGAGTACAGCGGATGGGAATAGATAACAGAGGTAAGACACCAAGCTAGTGTAAATAATAATGCAATTTACTTTTTTCATGACTTTTGGTGTCACAGATCCTTTCAATGCCAAAGCACTTTTTAAAAAACTTTGATATTCAGGTTGATTTTCTAAGCTATAGTATTGATTCATATTTTGTTTACCCGATTATTTGATTGCGCACATTAGATTGAGTGTATTCACCGCCGAGCTCGCTTTCAGCATTTAATCGTCTGGTTATTCGATTTGCTCCTGCAGTAATTTTTCATTATCAAAAATAGCTTAATTTTATCAGATAGCTTCCTATTAAGCCAATAATAACAACTGATAGATATTATTGATGATAAACGAAACATAATCTCTGCGTACTTCACTAAAATTTTACTTTCTTAGCTGGGTATCTGAAAAATCAGGATAAAATCAATGGGGGAGAATCTAAAGAATGAGTTGATGATTGCCTTTCATCAGACGATTGATTGAAAATTGAACTAGCTAAGAGGGCGGATTTTGATTTAGACATAGCTTGTTTTACATAAGCATTTAATAATGTCATGCACGTTAATCCAATAGCAATAGTCCACATGCAGCCCTGTACTTCAAATGAAAACCACAGAATGATAGGAAAGGTGATCTGTAGTAAATTACATAACGCAATAAGTAATTTATTTTTGCAATCAGACTCTTGAATACGAAATATTTTTCGTATTTTATCGTTTTTATTTAGTAAGTTGATCCATTCAATGCTATTGGTAACAATTGTTGAACCAACACAGAGTCCTGCTCCAATGAGCGGATTAATAAAATTTTTTTGACAAAAAAATCCACGAAATATACAAAAACCAAAGATAATTACCCCTGCGTAGCTTAATTGAATTAGCAATGACTTTTTATAATAGTGTTGATCCAAGCGGGCAGACATTATATTTGGTGTTGGATTATCGGGAGCTATGATTTGCGTTTGTTTTTTACACTCAACCACATACTGGACTCCTAAAATAGCTAAATCATATACGAGCAAAATTTGCATATTTAGATTCCCATGCCAACCTCTAGTATAGGGCGCTGGTCTAGGAGAGGCGCTTTGCAAATAGACGGCCGATAGGAAATTAGATATCCCCCATAATGCATCACTTACCAGTTGAAACTGATAAGTTGACATGTCATTTTTATCTGTTTTTATTATGTATAATAATACCAGCCCTATTCTTGCTAAATATAAGCCATAACTTAAAGCATCAGTTATGGGACCTAATGTTTTTAGAATATATGTTGTTTGTTCTATATCTCTTTCAGATACCATTAGGCTGTATTTTATCCATAACCAATACAGCCGAGTGTTATTTAATTCTGTTGTACAGTGAATTAAAAATAATATTATTTTTAATTCATCGTTATTTTTTTCTGTTATAGGTGAGTCTAAACAGATACTTTGAGATGGCGATGTAACTTCAGACGATATATTTTCTATATCGCAGGATGTTAGCCCATTTAGCTCTGTTTCAAAGCTGAAATTGTGTTGTCTCATAGCAAATGCCTTTGTTCATTCAAAAGACTATTTTAATTTAAGAACGAATGATTGTGGTTCTTGTTTTTAGCTAAATTAAGAAAAATAACCCATATTTTTTTTATATATATGATGTATGATCTTATTTTTTATTAATTTTAGGAATTAAATTCATAATGAATCTTGATAAGATTGATGTTAAAATTTTAAAAATTCTTCAAAAAACAGGAGACATGCCTAATTCGACATTGGCAGACAAAGTGAATATTAGTAAAACTGCTTGCTGGAATCGAACAAAGCGTTTATTTGATGAGGGGTATATTCAAGGCATCCGGGCCGAGCTAGATCCTGATTTGATCGGGCTACCTGTTTTGGTTTGTGTCGGTGTAATATTAGAACGGTCAACAGCCAATAGTTTTACTTTATTTGAAGAAGAGGTACAAAAAATTCCGCTCATTATTGAGTGTGTATTACTAGCCGGTGAGTATGATTATTGGATGAAAATTCGAGTTAAAGACGTTCAGGCATACAAACGGCTATATGCGAATGTATTATTATCTTTGCCTGGCGTATCCCAGCTTCGATCTTTTTTTACTTTGGGTGAAATTAAAAAAAGACAAGAATATGTTTTTGAATAGTAGTTTTGAGTCCCAACAGTAGTAATTTTGAACCCTGGGTTCAGGTGGGATGCAATTGTGTTAGATCAGGCATTCCAAATAAATTTGGCCTTGCACAACACCAACAAGCAACGTGCGCCCCGATATATGCTTATTGGTTCAAAAAAATACACTGCTGGGATTTAGAGATTGTAACATTTGTTTATTTTGAGGAATACTCCTCTCGACGATTTTATTTCATTTGCTCTGGATCCATCAGGTTTTGGCTTTACAATTTAATATTGGAGTTACTAAATTCGGTACCTAGTTTTTTTAATCAGACTTTATGGATTTTGGGTAGTTTATCTTTGAACCTTTTATGTAATAATTACGTTAAGAATGATGATGATTTAAAAGGGAAATTATAAACACGTCCAACTTAGAAAATATGATATTGCATATGCTGACGTTTACTTGACAGCTATACACACAAACATGTACTGAAACGCTGGAAAAATAGATGGGCAAATAACTCAGATATTTTTTGGTCATCGATTTTTCCTGGCACAATAGTCTATTGATTTTTTATCGGTCAATTAACTACCATTAATTGACATTGAGTTATAGGATAGTAAAAAGCATGATGCATATTCTTCGTTATTTCCGTATTTTTTTTGTTGTTGTGTTAATTGGGTGTACAAGTATTGGCGTTCCACTGCTCCCTAAAGATCGCGCTGGGTTCAATGGTTCTATGATCACCAGCGAAGAAGAACAACTGTTACTAAATATAGTCCGTATGCGATTTGAGGACAGGCCGTACTTTGTCAGTGTTGATAGTATTACAACGTCGAAGACACTTGCTTTCGGAGGCGGTTCAAACATTTCTGCTTCGCCAAATAGTGGTAATGCAACAAGCAATACATCAATTGACGCCATTCCTTTTTCCCAAGAACTATCTAATGCTTTCAGTTTAGCTACTTCCTATTCCCTTAGTGCAAATGCTTCATTTGCTGAATCGCCAACCATCTCTTTTTCACCATTGCAAGGCGAACGATTCACTACCCAAATGCTTTCACCAATTAATATCCGTTATATTTTTCTGCTATTAGATTCGGGGTGGAGTGTTGAATACTTGTTTCGTATTGTTATGCATCATATTTATGCCAAGGTTCCTCTTGAAAATGTATCAAGTGTCACCATGCCTAAACCCCCTGAATTTAAAAAATTCCTTGAACTATTACACCTTCTTCGGAAGCTAAGGAAAGAAAATGTAATTTATTATTATTTGGGTGAAATTACTGAGGTTACAGTTCCTCTTAAACATAAACACAAAATGAAAAATAGCATCCTCTCAAAAGGGGAGAAAACCGATTCAGGTGAAGAGGCAGGGTTTGAACAACGTAAAATCCCACCTCTAGATTGTATTAATTTGGTAGTTAATGAGGGTTATCTAAATTCCCCGGACGTTAAAAAATTATATAAATTACTTGGGTTGTCGGGTTCTCCTCGACTTATTCATCTGATAGATAATCATAGTCTTCAACCAGTAAGTAAAGAAAATAATATGATTATATTCCAACAGCGAACATTTCTTAGTACCTTGTATTATCTACGTAATGCAGTGGAGTTTACGCCTGATGCAGTCAAGCAAGGCTTAATCGAGTTAAGCAAATATCCAGATGGGAAAGAGTATAATTTAACGGATATCACAAAAGGGCTAATGCTGATTCACGTATCGAGTAGCAGGCCAGTTTGCAATGTTAATGTAAAAGTATTTTATCGCAATCATTGGTTTTATATTGCCGATAACGATATCAGCACAAAAAAAACTTTTGCCTTAATTCAGCAATTGTATAATTTACAAGCTGGTAATAGAGAAACTCAATCACCGATATTAACTATTCCTGTAAAGTAAATGGGATGTTTACTTAAAGTTTGAATGATGATTGAGTGCTTATGATATGGTTGACTATTCATTTTTCTGAAGGGTGACGTCCCTTGGTATGGCTTAACAAGCGTTTTGATTTTCCTTGGGCAAGTCAAACTTAGACTTACAATTTTAATTTAAATTATGCAAAATATCTTGGGTTATCATTCATATGGTTTGAAATATGCTGAAGCACATCCTCATTGTTGTTGGTCTGACGTTACTGGTCAGTACGCTATTGATTTATATTTTTCAACGCCATTTAATTTATTCCCCTTCAAAAGAAGTCCCTGATTTGGGACGTTTTCACGCAACTGATATGTCTATCATACACTTACATACTGCAGATAATCTTAAATTATATTCATGGTACAAACCTGCGCAAGCCAATCAACCGACCATACTTTTTTTACATGGTAATGCGGGACATATTGGCTTTCGTATGCCGTTGATGCGAGCGCTTCTTGATGCAGGATTTGGCGTACTATTATTGGAATATCGTGGTTATGGGGGTAATAAAGGTTCTCCCACTGAAGGGGGATTATATATTGATGCAGAAACTGCGTTGCAATTTTTGGTACACGCCGGCCTTAAGCCGCAACAAATTGTCGTATTTGGTGAATCGCTCGGAACAGCAGTTGCAACTAAGATTGCCGTTCAAAAACCGTTTTGTGCTGTTATTTTACAATCTCCTTTGACTGCATTAGCTCCAGTAGCACGTTACCATTATCCCTGGATTTTTATAAAACCACGCGATCGATTTAATTCACTTGAACGCATTAAGCAAATTAAAGCCCCAATATTAATAATTCATGGCAAGCTCGATCCAGTTATCCCTTTTTCTGAAGGATTAACACTATTTAATCAGGCGAACAATCCGAAAGAAATGCTACAGTTTGATGACAAACACCACAATGATTTATGGAATAAGCATTTTTATGAGGAGATCATTCATTTCATTCAAAAAAGTTGTACTAATAAAGGGGTCTGTTGACATCTGAATACAACCTGATAATCAGGGTTTACATACAATTTTAAAGGAAGGGTTTTAGCACAATCTGAAAAACGCTCGTCGGCGTCTCTTAATGTTCACGGAAAGACACGATGGCGTATTTTAAACAGTTTCCAGCCGAAATTGCTCCGTAAACCACGAATGATTCTGCACCGGGCCTCAGATATAGCAATGTAATTCATTTGCTATTGGAGTGAATTTGCCAGTTGAATCTGCGACATGATTAATGCATGGCGTATGGCCTCTTCTTGTTGAGCATGACCAGCTACGCAATCATATCGTGTAATTAAGTTTTTATTTTCGTTTATCGCCAGTAGTGCATCTTCTAATTGATTAGCCATATAAGGTGGGCATACCAAGTCATACATGCCCTGTACAATCCACACAGGGATGCCTGCAATTTTGCCTATATTATTTAAAATTTGATTGTGCTCTATAAAGGCATGATGTTCAAAATAAGTTGCTTCGGTTAATCCCATATTCTCACCATCAGGACTGCGACTCCACTCTAATTCTTTCGGGTCAATTTTTAAATAGGAGTTTAATTTTTCCCATGCGGCGATGGTTCCTGCCGCTTCTTGTTTAAGTTCATGATTGTCGGTTTGGAGTAGTCTGAAATAAATATGATATATTTTGTGACTAGTTACAGATAATGTGTGTTCAAGATTTGCTTTTTTGATAAGTGCGCTGGTGTCTTGTTTGAACTTTTCCCATTGTCTTCTATGAATCATCGCAGCTTGGCTACCCTCTTCACAAAAAACATTATAATCTTCTTCTCTGACTAAAAATATTCCTCTTACGATAAGCCCTAGCACGTTACTGGGATGTGCTTCAGCATACAGTAAAGCAAGAGCTGAACCCCATGACCCGCCAAATACAACCCATTTATCGATATTGAACTGTTTGCGAATAACGTCGATGTCATCAATAAGATGCTGTGTGGTATTTTCTCGCATCTCGCCTTTAGGAGTGGAGTTTCCCGCGCCACGTTGGTCTGCAAGAATAATATGATAAAGTTGAGGATCAAAATATTGGGCAAAATAGGGTGCTGTACCTGACCCCGGTCCACCGTGAAGCATGATTACAGGGATACCACTAGGATTGCCATAACTCGCAACATAGATACTGTGGATAGCACTGACTTTAATATGTTGTTCTCTGTTTGGTGTAATTTCGGGGTAAAACGGTAGGTAGTTTGGCATGATGGTGAACATCCTCTATTGTTGTAAGCACGCTTAACTTGGCTATCATTCATTTTGAAGCCACATATTAATACGATCTTGCGTTTCGTTTAATACCTTGATCATTTGATTATAAAGCTTTTTTAAACAAGTGGAATGTCCAGCTTTGTGATAGCGTTCGAGATATTGACATGCATATTTCAATTTTTCGGTCCCTACGTAAACCGCGCCACCTTTTATTTTATGGGCCAATTTTTCGATGGTATGCCAATCTTTTTCAGCATATGCAGCTGCAAAAGTTCTTTTTTCTTTGGGAATTTCTTGATTAGCCATTTCATTTAATATTTGCTTTAACATCGCTTCATTATTTTCTACAAACGATAACGCTTGTTCAATATTCAATACAGAAAAATGGTTTAATTGAAATAATTCTTTTTCGGTATTAGGTAAATCTGAGCCCAGTTGTCCCGTTGTATTCGCTTTTTTAATATTGTTTTGTAGGTATTTATTAATAATATGGCTGAAAACTTTTGGAGAAATCGGTTTGGAAAAAAGATCATCGATTCCGGAAGCTAAACACATTTCTGCGACTTCGTTTTTTGCATGAGCAGTTAGAGCAATAATGGGCACAGGTTTTTTGTCGTTCGCTTTTTCCCACTTGCGAAGCTGTTTTGCAAATTCATCACCGGAAATACCAGGTAAGCCGATATCAGTAATAACCAAATGAAACGAGTTCTTTTTTGCAGTTTCTAGTGCTGCTTCTCCATTCATTTTGGAAATAAAATTAAGTCCTTGGGATAAGACAATAGCCTCTAAAACTTTTAAAGCGACTGGATTGTCTTCTATCAATAATAAGTTGGGTGGTGAATCATTCCATTTAACTTTAGGAAGCGGTTCATTCGTTGAATATGGTAATGGCTCATGATCAGTAGCTAAATTCCTAGCTTGTCCAACGTTACAGTGTAATTCGAAATAAAAAGTAGTTCCCTTACCTTGTTGACTACTCAGTTTGATTTCACTACCAAGAGATTGTACATAAGATTGAGCAATATGTAATCCAATACCATGACCGGCATATTGGCCTTTACAAGAGGGGGTTGCACGAAAAAATCGCTCAAAAACATGCGATTGTTGTTCTTCAGAAATACCAATACCTGTATCTGTTATTGAAAATTGAATAATAACAGCCGTCTCTTTTAACGTTATTACCTGAGTGCAAATAGTGATTAAGCCTGTATTGGTAAATTTAACGGCATTACTTATAAGATTGAGTAAAATACGATGTAATTTAGTTCGATCGGTTACAATGAGTTGAGGGGTATTGGCTGAAATATCAACATTTAAATCAAGATTTTTTAAGACGATGGTGGGTTTTTCGATATCAACAATTTGTTGAATGAATTGACGTAAATCAAACGTTTCCTCGACAATATCTTGCTCTTTGGAGTGATCAGCAGAAATGACATCTAATATGCTATCGAGCATGTTAAGTAGTTGTTCACCGCATCCTTGAACATCGCGCGCATATTGCTTTAATTTAGGGTTTTGTTCTAGTTTTTCTAGGATTTCGGCAATACCAATTACACCCGAGAGCGGTGTACGAATATCATGACTCATGTTCGCAATAAATTCACTTTTAGCGCGATTAGCCGCCTCAGCTTTTTCTTTCGCTATTTGTAACAATATTTCTGTTTGTTTTTGTTCCGTAACGTCAATGGCTATTCCACTGACCCCTACGCAATTGCCCTTCGCATCATAGACTGGAAAGCCATTATCTATGATCCAACGTATTTCCCCATTTGGTCTGATTATTCGGTAATTTTCTGCATAGCGTGCTTGAGCACCTAAATGCTCAATTTTTTTAGCCATATCGTGAATGGGATGATGATTTTGGGCATCGTCTGGGTGCAGAAAATTAATCCAAATCTCAGGGTTTGAGTAAAGTTCTTCACGCGCTCTGCCCCATATGCGTTCATACGAGGGACTTATATACTGTATCCGTTTAAAATCTTTACTACTGATCCAATAGACATGATCGCTATGTTCGGTAAGTTTTGCTAAAAAATCACCGACGTCGCTGAGCGTGATTTTGACATCCTTTCCATTTTTGCTCATTATGGCCTATAAATTACAGATAACTAGATAAATAATAGCAACATATAATATAATTTGCTCATATTAAAATGGAGATTTTTAGCGATGCTAAAACCAAATGGCCTGCCTGCGGATGATATGGATAAAATTATGCTGCTTGCCGAGTGGGCCAAGACGTTGGCTGATGAATTACCCAATCAGCAGCCTTCGGGGGATACAGCGACCCAAAATCTTATTGCAGCAGGTATGGGGAAACCTACTTTTCCTATGAATATGCATACCGTAAGAAGCGAGCTTGTTTATTGGCAAGCAATTGAAGCGCGTGTACACGCAGCACTCAATTCTATATCGGATAATAAGGAAGATGCAGTTATTGGTTATGGTAACCCTCAGGGGGATGAAAAAGCCCTCCAAATCATGGCTACAGCGATGTCCGATTGGTATCAGACTGTAGTCGAACCAAAAGATGTTTTGTTTACGGTCGGTGGTGCTGGTGCATTACGAGTGATTTTTGAAACATTCAATTTAATTCATCGTGACATGCCCAATTATAGAGTGATTACTCCCTTTCCACATTACACGTTGTATGCCGATAATAGCCATCAGTTACACCCTATTGATGTAATGAAGGAACCAGGTTATGTGTTAACGGCGAAAAGCTTACAATTAAGTATTGATTCCGCGTATTCTCTTGCAAAGAAAGATAATGGCTATCCAAAAGCTTTTTTATTGTGTAATCCAAATAACCCTCTCGGAACCATTATTTCACCGGAAGAATTAGAGCGTATTGCTGAAGTACTAAGACAATACCCTGATATTCATATTATTGTCGATGAAGCCTATGCCGAAATGTGTTTTGATTCCAACACCCCGCCATCATTGTTGACCATTGCCCCTGATTTAAAAAACCGTATGGTCATATTGCGCTCAGCAACAAAGGCTTTATCAGCGGCAGGTGAACGAATGGCAATATTAATGGCTTTTGATAATGCTTTGATGGGGAAGTTACTTAATAAAAATATCGGTACCCTAGGACATGCTCCTCGCTCATCGCAAATTGCATATGCTGAGACAATGGCTCAATTTAATGCGGAAGAGCATCAAAAATTAGTCGATTTTTACCATCCCAAAGTTGATTTGGTTTCAACACGACTCAATGCTATGGGGGCTTCTATGCCAGATACCGCTTATAAAGTGAATGGCACATTTTATATTATGGGTGATTTTAGTGATTTGTTGGGTATGGCGTTACCCTCTGATGCAGAGAGGGCATTGGGAAAATCAGGCGTTGTTACTACGAATGAAGACTTAGCTTATTATTTATTATTTAAAGATTTAGTGATGATTGCACCTAGTGCTTATTTTGGCATGCCAGACAATAATGGATTTATGCGAATTACTTGCAGTGGGACATCAGAACAATTAAATATATTGATGTCGCGAATTGAAACACGTTTGGTGGAAGCGAGAAAAATCCAGCGAGAATCGCTTTTGAATGAGATAGGCCTAAAACTGTCTGTACTAAAGGAAATCAATAAAGATGTTCACGATAATATTGTTATCGAACTTACTAAGTTTTCTGAAGATGTGTCTTCGTGTAAAGCTTTGAAGGAGCAAAATAAATCGCTGAAAAAAATGGCTCTTAATATTAATCAACACATTAATTGCAGTACCAAAGAGGGGGCTATAACTGCCGCAATAAAAATTCAAGCGTTTTATCGAGGTCATTTAGCAAAAGTAAAAACAGCAACGATTTCAGATGAACTTCAAGATGAATGGCGATCTTTTGTAAATACTAAAATGAATTTTGGGGTGCCTGGTCTACAAGCAGGACTATTAGCGCTCCCTAATTCTAGGCGATTAGAATCACCTCTTTGGATAGATCATTTAAAGGAAATAACAAACAAATCCTCAGAAATGGGGCCAAAAAAAAATGAATAATTCATCTAATCTCTAACTCTGTGTTCTTTTTTACAACTATTGATGGCTAAAATCAGGTGTTTTCAGGTAGAATGCGAGCAATGAAAAGTCATTCCATGAGTTCTGAACAATCTTATGAAAAAAACACCATTTCGACTCCTAATTGATGCTTATGATACAACTTTTTCTGTCCATATCGCGGAGACCATAGAGGAAGTTGATACTTGTCTTGCTTTACGTACTCGGTACTTTAAGTCAGCCCATTCTCTTGCTATTGGAAGGGATGAGGATCAATATGATCGCTATTGTTGTCATTTGATGGTAACTGATTGTTCAACCAAAGAAGTAGTTGGTACCTATCGCTTGATGAGAAACGAGGTTGCGGAGCAACACGTTGGATATTATTGTGAGACGAAATTTGATCTAAGTCATATCAAATCCCATAACTTCAAATTGGTCGAGCTAGGGCGTTTGTGTACTTCGGAAGAATATCGCCATAAAAATATCCTTGGAATGTTGTGGAATGGGATTTATGCATACCTTGATTTTTATAATATAGATTATTTATCTGGTAGTGTTTCAGTACCCGCTGACCAACCTGATTTAACTTCAAAAATTTATGCTTATGCCAAATATAAAAATAGGCTTGTCGATCCTAAGTTTAGTGTGACGCCGCTACCTGTCGCTATTGATGAGGATTTTAATCCAAATTATGTGTTAGAAGACATAAATAAAACCAAAAAAGAGCTGCCTAAGTTGGTTCTTGCATATTTAGTTTTAAATACCAAAATTTGTGGCCCCAGTTGCCATGATCGTATTTTAAATTTAAAGGATTTTTATATTTTAAGTGGTATAAAGGATCGAGATAAAAATCGTCGAATTAATCGTTTTAAAATGAAAACATAAGTCTATTCACAATGTTATCCACAGATTTAGCCACCTATTTCAATTGAACGGCTTTAGCCATTTATTTGAAAATTCGTTTTATTTCAATGGGTTACGAAGACACCAAAAGACTGTTGTGCTTTTGAGCAATTTGAGTTGGAAAAAGTTATTCACAGGTTATGAGTTAGAAGCAAATGTCTTGAAATACTTCCATTTTCTACCATAAACTCAGGCTATAAGCAAAAGTAACCAGGGCAAATGCACAGGTCTGTCCCATTATAAATTATTTAGCATAAAATATTAATTTTGATATTATACAGTCATAATTGTCTTTGCGAGCGTTAGCGAAGCAATCCAGATATCGGAGTTTTTAAGTCACATCGATCTGGATTGCTTCACTTCGTTCGCAAAGACGGCTATTTAATGGGAC
>JAUYSP010000043.1 GCA_030696305.1 Legionellaceae bacterium
GCTTTGATTGAGAAAGTAAATCCTTATTGGGATGACTTGTATGAAAAACTGATGTAATCATTGGCATCTGTAAGGTCACTAGATTGCTTCGTCGCTACGCTCCTCGCAACGACGGCTTTAAAAATCGTACCGTACAGAGAACACCTATACAGAGTGAATTGACTCATTAAACAAACAAATGCTAAGATCTAATTTTTGATTAAATAATGAGCGAATTAGATTTCAAGGCCCTTATGCAATCAATCGTTGAAAGAAAATCTAAGCAGAGCGAGCTTTCTGCGCTAAATCAATTATCCTTATTTCGACAAGCGGAATGGAATGCTGAAAACTATGCTCTAAATTCCACTCCCCAAATGCAATTTGCTTTAGAAGCATTAAATAAAAATGATTGGTTTTCAAACTATATTTCATCAGCCCGATCACCAATTAACGTTCTTGATATTGGTTGTGGGGATGGGAAACTAACTAATTTTTTAGCTAGAAAATATCCATCTATTCACATAACTGGAATTGACAAATCATTAAGAATGATCGAGTTAGCCCAGCAACGTTACCCTAATATTAATTTTGTTCATATGGATGCGGCCGACTCAGAATTACCTTATAGATTTAATAAAAAATTTGACTGTATTTTATCTTTTAGCACAATTCATTGGATAGAAAATCAAGAGCAATTATTTAAAAATATTTGCTCACTAACGAATTCATCACCCCAAATTTGCTGTATGTTTTACTCTCGAGACGATTATCTATGGAATACTATTGAAATAACCGCTAAAAGTGAAAAATGGCATGGTTATTTTCCCAATTATACAACGCCATATTATGGTGAAACCGATGAATTAAAACAATCCTTTATAGATTCTCACGTCAGTAGTTCCTATGATTCTGTATCCCAAGAATATCAAAGTGGAGGAAGAACGCAATTAAAAAACTATCTTTCAGGTATCACTCCAATATATTCCTCTCTCCAAGAAGCGCTTATCTCTGAAAATATAGATTCTAATGAAATCCAACGAACTATAAATTGCTTTATAGATGACGTCATTCAAAATTTAGCATTAAAAGAAAACAGTACCTTTATAGAACATGAAAATGGTTCCTCAACATTTAATTACACGAGAGTGATTTTTCATGGAACCTTAATGCCAGAAATAGATCCGCAAAATATCAAGAGGATGTCAATATCATCTTTGTGATCATTTATAGAAGAGTATGAAATTGCATTATTTAATATGTAGCTAATTTAAAATTCAGCCAAAGCTACCTTCAGTTTGGCTATGACTTCTTCAACCTGAACTAAGGCCATCGTACTCATACCATGGGCATGCGTACCCCAAATATGCGTTTCCGGCGTTTTTTTCAAAATCGTTTTCATTGCTTGCGGGTAGCAATCGACGCTCAAATGACGATAAGTGTATGGACCTGAAACATCAGCGCTCGTTACGGCATGCAATGCGACTACCGGAGTACCCACTGCGGCCGCCATATGGGATGGGCCGGTATCTGGGCAAAGCAAAACATCACCCATGCTAATTAATGCTAATAATTGTTTGGGTTTGGTTTTTCCTATCAGATTAATAACCGGCAGTGCGTTCGAGATCTGCTCACCCAACTCCCGATCATAATGTCCAGGGCCACCTGTCAAAACAACTTGCGCTTGCAAATGGTCTTGTACCCAGCGTATGACATCTATATAACGATCAATTAACCAACTGCGTTCCGGTTTACTTGCAGCAGGATTGACCAAGACCAAAGGTCCTTTTATTTCAGTAGGTATACGCTCTTTAACCCAAAGGTAATCCGCTTCATCGATCGGTAAATCCCAGCGTATTTCATGTTGAAAAATACCTAAACTATCAGCAAATCGTAAAAAACCATCCAATGTATGATCACGGCCAGGTTTGATTCGTTCATTAATAAACCAAGAGTGCCCATCTTTAGAGCGCAATGGATCATAACCTATACGCCGAGTCGCACGAATACATCCGTATAACAAGTTGGCACGAAAACTGGATTGTACTGCAAGCAATACATCGAATCGACGTCCCCAAAGTCGCTGCTTAAACCGAAAATAATCTGCAAGACTATTGGGTTTATCAATGACAATAAACTCAACGTTATCCATCCCCTCAACCAAATCATAAGCTGGACGTGAAATGATCCACGTTAATTTTGTATTGGGTAAATGATATTGTAGTGTCCTAATTAAAGGCACTAACATCAATACATCTCCTAGAGCAGACAGCCTAACAATGCAGATTGATTTTGTCGACTCAGTCATTTTGCAAAATAAAACGTGAGCTACAATAAGGACAAACTGCTGAACCTGTCTCTTCTATAGGTAAATATACTTTAGGATGAGCACTCCATAGCTCCATTTTATCAGTTGGGCAGCTCAATGGCAGCTCATGTTGATGTACAATGTAACTTTTATCTAAGGAAATCGTCTCTTTATTCGTTTTAGACATAATCATCTCGCAACAATAACTAGAATGTGTTGACAATTCATTTCTGAAGGCTACGTCCCGCGGCTTGTCCGCGGGATCCAGATATTCTGATTCATGCACAAGCTTATTGCACAGAGATAGATCTCATTGGATCCCGCGGACAAGCCGCGGGACGTGGAAATCTGAATGATCAACAAACCCTAAGGTTTAGGCACTGAGTACTTCGTATTAAATGTTAAGATTATCCAGTATTTGGCGTATGAACACCATCATTTCTCTTAAATTCGTTGGATTTTCCGCTATAAATCGCTCACCATTGGGCCAATGTCTAAGCCAAGTTAGCTGGCGTTTTGCTAATTGCCGTGTGGCCGCTACGCCCTTTTCACTTAACATTGAATAATCATATTCATTCTGTAAATAATCAAAGACTTGTCGATAACCTACACAACGGATAGCTGGGTTAGCAGGCGTCAAATTCCATTTACCTACTAACGCCTGGACTTCATCCACTAAGCCATCAGTTAACATCGCAGCAAAGCGTTGACCAATACGTGCATGAAGCCACGCACGGTCATTAGGGATTAATAATAAATTAATATAATCAAAATGATTGGGATTATTTTGTTTTTGGATCAAAACAGATAATGGTGTTCCTGTTAATTGAAAAACTTCTAAAGCACGTTGTACGCGTTGCGTATCTCGTGGATGGATGCGTGCAGCTGAAACGGGGTCAACACGAGTCAACATTTCATGCATATAATCCCAACCGCATTTATCTGCTTGTTGTAACAGCTGGGTTCGAGTCAGTACATCGGCTTCCGGTAACGTAGACAATCCTTGTTGAAGTGCGCGAAAATACATCATAGTGCCGCCAACTAATAAGGGCATATTGCCCCGGGCAATAATGGCCTGACAACAGGCCAAGACATCATTACAACACGACGCTGCGGAATAACTTTCAGATGGATTTAAGATATCGATTAAATGATGTGGCGCAACAGCTAACGTTTCGGCATCCGGCTTTGCCGTGCCAATATTCATTTCACGATAAATCATTGCTGAATCAATACTAATGATTTCAAAGGGAAAATGCTGGACTAACTCGCAAGCTAATGCTGTTTTTCCCGAGGCAGTTGGTCCCATAAGACAAAAAACTGGATTAACCATTATTCACCAAATTTAAACACGTTTCCATATCCAATCGAACACAATAATCGTTAGGCAATTGCTGTTTTTGTAAAAAAAGCATCAAATCTGTTTTTTCTTCTATCGTACATTGATAAGCATCAAAAGTTTGGCATCTGATAATATATGCTAATAATTCGGTAGATTCTAAAACATCATTATGTAAATAATGTAACAATTCATTAATATTTAACAAGGGTAGACATTTAGGAATTGTTCGAATCGCAATCGCTGTTTTTCCAATAAAATCAAATTGAATGCCATACACTGCAAGTTGGGATTGATACTGTTCAAATAGAGTATATTTATTAGTTTCAATCGGATAGCTAATTGGCACTAAAAGCGGTCTACTCAGTGAGCCAGCGTTGCATTCAAGTAACATCATTTTACTATAATTATGATGAAGTTGTCTTAAATGGATCAAATGAGGATGGTTATGTAACTCAACTATTGCAAACTGGGGATTTAAAATATGCCAAGATAATTTGATATCTGGAGCAATAGTTGCTCGACTGGGGGCCATGGATCCCGCGGTCAAGCCGCGAGAAGTCGTTAGTTGTTGATATCGAGGATCTTGAGAGATCTGGTTAGCGTTGGGAGATCCCTCGCTACGCTCGGGATGACGTGAAGGCTCGGGATGACATACAATAGGAGAAGTCTCCCCTAGTTTCGCGTCATTGCAAGACATCTCCTGAGTATAAAGAATTCCCTCACTGCGTTCGGAGTGATATTCAGCACTTTCCAAAGCACGCGTAACTGACGACACGATCACATCGTGAATCATGCGAGGATCTTGAAAACGCACTTCATGCTTCGTCGGATGGACATTCACATCTACTTCATTCGCGGGCATAGTTAAATAGAGAAGACACACGGGAAAACGGCCTGGATGCAGAATCAGTTGGTACGCTTGTTGGATAGCATGAAATAACAGCTTATCTTTAATCATGCGTCGATTAAGATAGACCCATTGTTTATCACGTTGACTACGTTGGTAACTTGGACCACTTATCCAACCATTTAATCGGATGTCTCCATGCTCTACATCCAAATAAATCGCTTGTTCAATAAATTCTTTTCCTAATAATTTTTTTATTCTTAATAAGCAACTTTTGTCACAAGTGGCCGCTGGCAATGCTAACGTTTGTTTACCGTTGTGCTTTAACGTTAAAGCAATTGATGGTGCGCTTAAAGCAAATCGCTTCACCACCATTTCAATCGCTTGAAACTCTAATCGTTCGGTTTTAAGAAATTTTTTGCGAACCGGAGTATTAAAAAACAAATCCTGAACATCAATTGTTGTGCCTTGATTTCTTGCGCATGGTGATTGATTAATACCATGTTCATTCATTTGCAACATCATTGCATGGTTCTGTGTGGCGGGTTTTGAAGATAACCACATACGTGAAACTGAGGCGATACTTGCTAACGCCTCACCTCTAAATCCCATGCTATGAATACTGTATAAATCGTCTATTTCTTGAATTTTACTCGTTGCATGTGCGGCAACCGCCAATTGTAAATCATCAGCTATAATTCCCGCACCATTATCGCTTACTTTAATTTGATTTAATCCACCGGCTCCAATATCAATATTCACGATATCAGCACCAGCATCTAACGCATTTTCCAGTAGTTCTTTTACTACAGAAGCCGGACGTTCAATCACTTCACCTGCTGCAATTTGATTTGCAATAAAAGGTGGTAATTGACGAATTCTCATCATGCAACTCTACCACCAAAAAATGAAGGTCGATTATTTTGTACCACACGTCGATTAATTCCGGACATGGCCTCAATCCGAGTACCATGAGGTGGGTAGTCCCAAAAATACGCTTTAATACCAGAGAATATCGCTTGCGACAACCGCGCCTGATAAGCCGAACTATTCAAATTCATTTCTTCACGTGGATTAGATATAAAACCTGTTTCAATCAGTATTGAGGGGATATCTGGAGATTTCAATACCATAAATCGAGCTTGCTCAACTTTGTGACTGTGCAACGTTGTTATATTATTTAATCCACGCAACACCTGACTTCCCATTTGTAAACTTGCATTAATAGTTGCAGTTTGCGACAAATCAATTAATACAGTTCGGATAACACCATTTTGATCATCCAAATCAGATAAATTGACGCCTCCCAATTCAGAATAATTTTCCTTTTCCGCTAACCATCTAGCTGCTTCACTCGTAGCACCCGTTTGCGATAACGCAAAAACCGATGCCCCATGTGAATTATGATTACCAAATGCATCGGCATGAATAGCGACAAAAATATCACCATTATATTTTCGAGCAATATGCATCCGATCGCGTAATCCGACATAATAGTCCCCTGTGCGTGTCAACACAGCGTGCATACCAGGCTGTCTATCAATTAGACGTTTTAACTGTAAGGCTATTGATAACACAACGTGTTTTTCATTAGAGCGCCGAGCACCAATGGCCCCGGGATCTTTACCTCCATGTCCAGGATCAATCACAACAATCACATCTCGAAGGGATCGTGCGGGCGCATGGCGAGCATATATTGGCTTTGGGGGTAAGTTAAGTGTTTTTTTTGGTGAAGCAATTACTGTTTGTACAGCTGAGAACGAGGGTTGATTTGCTTTTACTGAGATTTTCAGCCCAAATTGATTCGTCGCTCCCGGCTGCCAATTTGATGTCTGTATTAAAACAGGTTGATTAAGATCTAAAACGATTCGTAATATCGCTGGAGAGGGATGACCAATACGTATCGTTCTAATCAAAGGGGATTGTGATTTTAGACGGTTAGCATCAACGATAGTATTAGCATTAGGCAAATCAATTACTATGCGCTCCGGTTGATGTAAGGTATACACTTTGTGGACGTTACTTCCGGTAATTTTACAAAGAATAGCAGTTGAGCCACCTTGATTTACCACTTGAATTGAATCCAATCGAGAGGCAAAACTAGCCGAACCCATTAGGAGGATGAACATAGCAATAAAATGTTTAATCATAAGGTACCTATCAAAGACAGCAAACTATTCCCAGCAGCAGTATATCCTTGTACCAGCATATCCCGTCCGGTCCCTTTTTCACTCAAAGTAAAAGCAAGATCAACATTCTCAATTGCACCAGTGGCACGCTCCGGCCACTCGATACAACAAATAGCTTGTGAGTTAAAATAATCTCGAAAACCAATAAAATCTAATTCAGTTTCATCATGAATGCGATATAAATCAAAATGATGAATTTGCATTATATCAAGATCATATGTTTCAACCAAAGAAAAAGTGGGGCTTTTTATTGCTGAAGAAACACCAAGTGAACGGAGTAACGCACGAATTAAAGTTGTTTTACCCATACCGATCTCGCCGCTAAAGGTTAAGATCAGGGGCGGGGAAATGTATGCCGCTAAACGATCAGCAAATTGCTGGCTTACGCGCTCGGACGGCAAATGAAATAACATCGGTGATATCCTTTAACTTATTTTTAGAGTTAATCGATGGACCCCGCAAACAAGCCAGGGAATTGAAAAGACTCTATTTTTCTTGATCTGTATTATCTTTTACCAACGTTAAAAATGGTTTTGCTCGTGATTTTGTTTGTGACGACTGAGTATCTTTCGTTACTGGTGGTGCTGTGGGTTCGTCATATTCAGGACCAAATTCCATCCCCCGTCCATTTTCTTTAGCATAAACAGCCAAGACAGCAGCAGGTACTATAAAAATTTGTGTGGTTTGTCCAGAAAATCGAGCTGTAAATAAAATTCGATCGTTTTCCAAATGCAACCCTCGGCATGCTTTAGGCGAAATATTTAATACAATTCGCCCATCATTAACAAACTCAAAAGGCACTTCCACATCTGGATGTTCTGCATTCACTAGCAAATAAGGAGTCAAGTCATTATCAACAATCCAATCGTAAACTGCTCGAATAAAATATGGTTTATTTGACGTCATCATGATTATGCTGCCCTTAATTGTCTCTCAGCATCAGTTAAGCTTGCTTCAAATGAATCGCGTCTGAACAATCGCTCCATATAAGCATGTAGTCCTAAAGCGTCCTCTGGAATTGTAATTCCTAAACCAGGTAGGCGCCATAATAGCGGAGCTAAAACACAATCTAATAAAGAAAATTCATCACTTAAAAAATAAGGCTTATCAGCAAAAACAGGTTCTATGTTAATCAAACTTTCTAACAGTAATTGTTGAGAAATATCAACATCCGTGCCTTCAATAATACGCTGCATTAAGCTATACCAATCCTGTTCGATACGATATATCATTTTACGTGTCTCGGCACGGGCAACTGGGTAAACTGGAAGTAATGGCGGATGAGGAAAGCGTTCATCTAGATATTCCATAATGATACTTGCTTTATACAAAACCAACTCACGATCAATCAACGTTGGTAACGTTCCATATGGATTCAACGCGATTAGTTCAGCAGAGGGTGCAGTTGCATTTGCTGGCATAATTTCAACATTTACACCTTTTTCTGCTAATACGATTCTAACCTGATGGCTATATACATCATCAGATTGTGAATACAAGGACATAATCGTTCGTTTTGTGATAATGGCCATCAAGGATTCCCCAGTTAAGTATTGCTTTTAAGATAGTCGAACATTATATCATATTTTAATTCGTTTAGGGTGAAATACACTATTTTATTTCAATTTGTTCTTTTCTATAACAAAAAATAAAGCCCACAATATAGTGAATAAACACAAAAAACCAACAACAAATAAGCCCATTTTATAACGGATAGCGTGATTGGGCTCTGCCACATAAACCAAGTAAGAAACGATATCGTCCACAACCTGGGCGTAATATAGATTTTTCTCCTGTATAGGAGCTAAAACATTTGGCATGGCAACGTCAGGCATCACGTGATTGTTACTACCAAATGGCCTACTGTTATCTAAATAAAATCCTGTCAAATAATCACGTAACCATTGAGTGCCGCGTTCACGAGCGGTTAGAGATAAATCTGGAGGTATTTTACCAAACCAACTTATTGCATCAGTTGAGGGCATACTAACCTGAGGCTGCTGGGGCATATAACGCAAGGCGTGACAACCACTACAATAATCTGCAAATAGTTTTTTACCTCGCTCATGTGCTAAATCGGATGGTGAAGCATATAGTGGCATTATACTGATGACACTTATTATCAGCATGCTCAATATAATCATTTTTTTCATATAGGAATCCGGGCAGGCACTACTTTACATTGTTCAATACGAGTATATAGCGGCATGAGTAAAAAATACGCAAAATAAATGAAGGTGCACATTCGAACTATAAATTGATTTCTCGGAGTTACCTCTAGCGAACCAAAATAACCTAACGCAATAAAACTAATGACCAATAAACTCAAAGCATATTTGGAGTATCGACCCTTAAAACGCATCGAACGAACAGGGCTTTTATCTAACCACGGTAAAAAAAATAAAATGATGACAGCACTACTCATGACTACAATGCCCCACGTTTTATTCGATATTGCTCGCAACATGGCATAAAACGGCATCATATACCAAACTGGAGCAATGTAATCAGGTGTTTGCAGGCTATTGGCTGGTGAAAAATTAGCTGGTTCTAAAAAATATCCACCCATATCAGGGAAAAAAAACACAATTGAAAAAAACATAATTAAAAATAGCAAAACAGCTAGAAAATCTTTGATCATATAGTATGGATGAAAGGGAATCCCATCTAATGGCTGCCCTTTTTTATTACGACATTGATTAATATCGATGCCATCGGGATTATTGGAGCCGACATGATGCAACGCAACAATATGTAAAAATACAAATAGGATAATTAACAACGGAACAGCGATTACATGTAAGGCAAAAAATCGCTGTAAGGTTGCAGTTCCGACAACAAAATCGCCTCGTATCCACATTACTAGGCTATCACCAAAATAAGGAACAACACTTACTAAGGAGGTCATTACCTGCGCACTCCAATAAGACATTTGCCCCCAAGGCAATAGGTACCCAAAAAAAGCCTCTGCCATAATCAATAAAAATAGGAATACACCTAAAATCCACACTAACTCTCGCGGCCTTTGATACGATCCATATAGCAAGCCGCGAAATATATGTAAATACAATACGATAAAAAACGCCGAAGCGCCTGTGGAATGCATATATCGAAACAACCAACCAAAATGAACATCTCGCATAATGTATTCGATCGAATTAAACGCTTCTGTGGCGGTTGGTGTATAAAACATAGTTAACCACAAACCACTAAACAATTGGTTAACCAAAACAACAAGTGCTAATGCGCCAAAACAATAATAAAAATTCAAATTTTTAGGAACATAATATCCACTAAAATAACGCTTCCAGGTGCTAAATAAAGGAAATCGGTCATCTAACCACAGGAGTAAGCGTTTCATTAACTTTCGCCTATTACGATAATATTGTCTTGTATAAAATGATAAGGAGGCACTTCTAAATTATACGCAGCAGGAACGTCTTTATAAACACGCCCCGCCATATCAAAACGTGAGCCATGGCATGGACAATAAAACCCTGTTGAATTTTGAGCGTGATTCGCTGCCATGTGTGCTTTAAGTTTCGGTACGCAACCCAAATGAGTGCAAAGACCAACTAACACCGAATATTCAGGTTTAATCGATCGAAATGAATTCCGAGCATAATCGGGTTGGTGGACTTCCAATGAATTAGGATCTCTCAACGCCTGGGTATTTTTCAATTCATTCAGCATTGAAGGTGTACGACGAATAATCCAGATGGGTTTACCACGCCACTCCACAGTCATTTGCTGACCGGGTTCTAAATGACTTAAGTCGACTTGCAAAGCACCACTCATCGCTTTCACTTTGTCACTCGGTTTCCATGAAGACCAAAATGGTATCAGAGCACATAGCGCGCCAAAGCTAGCTAATAAACGGATAAAATACACTATAAAACGACGATGATGGCTAAGATTTTTTAACTTAAAGTGATTAGAAAAATTGAATTTTTTGTGAGAGGACAAAACAATATCTCCTCTAAATGAACCAATGATCATGAACCGTTACATTAAACGGGCTATTCCTTAATCACTATCCATGTATAGAAATCCTATTATCAGGATATCTCTCGATACTTAAATTTCCGCATCTGGAGTACATATCAATTATTGTATTTGCCAGCTTTCACTGGCAATTTACATATAAAATATCTGCGCGTATGTAGGCCAAACCTGGTCTAACCTACATACACTTCTAAACTTGTTCTGGAGAAACAATTAACGTTTAGAGTACTGTGTAGCACGGCGAGCTTTATGCAAGCCAACTTTTTTACGTTCAACTTTACGTGAATCTCGTGTCAGCAAACCAGATGCACGTAATTTTCTACGAAAAGAATCAGGCATCGGTTCAGCGTCTGCAGCTAAATCAAGTTCATCATAGGCAACTAAAGCACGTGCGATACCTAAGCGAATAGCACCGGCTTGTCCTGATATACCGCCACCAACTACAGTAGCGTATACATCAAATTTACCTAAAGCATCCACGGCCTCTAATGGTTGACGAATAACCATGCAAGACGTTTCACGACCAAAATATTCGCCGACGGCACGCTGATTCACAAGGATTTCACCTTTTCCAGGACGTAAGAATACTCGAGCTGAAGAGCTTTTTCTACGACCTGTACCATAGTATTGCTTTTTTTGAGCCATAATACTTATTCCTCAATATCAAGTTGCTTGGGCTGCTGCGCAGTATGAGGATGTTCGCTGCCAACATAAATTTTTAGCTTGCGATACATGTCTCTACCCAATGGATTCTTGGGAAGCATTCCCTTTACAGCACGTTCAAGAATGCGCGCTGGGTGTGCTGCTTGTAATTTGTCGAAAGACATTTCCTTAATCCCACCTGGAAATCCAGAATGGTTATAGTACATTTTATCCTTAAACTTTCGACCTGTTACTCGTATTTTTTCAACATGAGTAACAACAATATAATCTCCTGTATCAACGTGTGGAGTATATTCTGCTTTATGCTTACCACGCAAACGAGTTGCGATTTCTGTGGCCAAACGGCCTAAAATTTTGTCGGTAGCATCGACTACATACCAATCACGTTTAACTTCGTGCGCCTTGGCGCTAAATGTATTCATTAAACTAACTCCATACCGCCACTAAATAAATATTAAACTCGGACGGGCGATTTTAACTAAAAAGAACAGAATCTACAAGTAAAAATAGAAAAAAATCAGAAAAACCTTAGATCATTTTTCTATTACCTGGAATTAATCAACAATCGATCAACTATATTATTGTCGATCAAACATTGCTGAATAATTTCGTCTATATCTGTAAAGGAACTATAAGTGTACCATATCCCTTCCGGATAAATTGCCAGGCAAGGTCCTAAATCACAACGCCCCAAGCATCCGGATTGACTAATACGAATTTTTCCGGGGCCATGCATATTTAATTCTTTAAGTCTTGTTTTTAAATAACTAAAATAAGGCTTTCCACCGCTGTTTGCACAACATGTTTTACCATCTTCTTTTTGATTAGTACAAATAAAGACATGCTTTTTATAATAAGAATTACTTGCTACCATGCTTTTCATCTATTTTCATTTTCAATTTCAAACCCGGCTTAAATGTAACGACACGTCTTGCTAATACAGATACAGCTTCCCCTGTTTTGGGATTGCGTCCTGGACGTTCGGATTTATCGCGTAAAATAAAATTACCGAAACTAGATAACTTGACGTGCTCACCAGACTCAAGCAGCTCTTTTATTTCCTCAAAAAACTCATCAACCATCAATCTAGCATCAGATTTGGATAATCCGACCTCACTACACAAGACATCTGCCATCATAGCTTTACTTAATGCGCTCACGATTTGTCCCCTGTTCTAAGCTACAGCGTTAATTTAATCAAGATTTTTTAAAATCTTTTATACTGCACGAAGTACAACTGAAAACGCTTCATCCAATTTTTTTAATATAGCCTCGATGATTGCATTAATCTCCGTATCAACCAGTGTGCGATTATCATTTTGTAAGGTCAAGGCTATTGCTAAACTTTTTTTATTTTTGGGAATAGAGTCACCGACATATACATCAAAAATATTAAATGCTTTCAAACAAGATGGGTCAACTACTTCACGAACAACTTGTTCGATTTGCAACGCATTAACGTCATTATCGACGATCAACGATAGATCACGTCTAGTTTGAGGATATTTTGAAATAGGCTGATATGATATCGTATGATGACTAATCATAGGTAATAATGACAGTTCAAATAAAATAACTTCTTGGTTCAAATCAAACTCATCATTAAGGCGAGGATGTAGCACACCAAGCCAACCTAACTCTTGAGAGTCACACACAATACGTGCTGCTTTACCTGGATGTAGCGCGGGATGAACATCCGGTATAAATTGTATGTTTTGTTTTTTCAATGACGAAAATAACGTTTGCAAGTCACCCTTCATATCATAAAAATCGTATACTCGTGGAGATTCACTCCAATTAAGCTGACCATGCTCACCCATCATTAAACCAGCAATGCACGGAAATTCTTGGATCTTGCCATCAATAGCATGAAAAACAACACCCGATTCAAATAATTTTAAAGCTGATTGTTGTCGATGAACATTATGAATCATCGAAGCCAATAAACCAGACCACATGCCCACTCTCATCTGAGAGAGTTCGGATGAAATGGGATTGAGAAGTGAAATGGTTTGTTGCTCAGGATAAAGAACTTGTTGCAATTGGGGATCAACAAAACTATAACTAATCGTTTCACGATAGCCCTTAGTAGCTAAAAATGAGCTAATCGTGGTTATCATTCGATCAGATAGATTAATCTCACCAGCATGCATAGTTACCTGCAGTGGTGCAGGTTGAATTTTATCATATCCATACAAACGAATAATTTCTTCCACCAAGTCGACATCATAAGCAATATCGAATCGATGCGATGGAGCAGTCACATGCCAACAATCTTCCTGGCCGACTACTTTCATTTCTAAAGACTTCAACATCTGTTCCATATCACGATGAGTGATATCTAAACCAGACAATCGTCGTACTTTATTCGGGTTAAATTGAATCGTTTTGTTGTATGGTAATTGATTAGAATGACTTACCAATTCTATCGGACCCACCTTGCCGCCCACAATAGATTGTAATAAATAAGTTGCACGCTCAAGAGCAATGCGCTGCAATAAAGGATCTACCCCACGTTCATATCGCTGCGATGAATCACTACTTAACCCATAGCGTCGTGCAACGCCGGTAATTGCTAATGGATTAAAAAAAGCACTTTCAAGAAAAATATCCGTCGTATCTAACTTCACAGCACTATCATCACCACCCATAATACCAGCCATAGCTAAAGGCTTCTCATCATCAGCAATAATTAAAACATTAGGATCCAGATTTATTTCTTGTCCATCAAGTAATACCAATGACTCATTCTGTTTCGCTTGCCGGACTTGAATACCACCCTGAAGTGTCTTTAAATCAAATGCGTGCATTGGTTGCCCAAGTTCTAGCATCACATAGTTAGTCACATCAACTACCGGATGTAGCGGGCGAAGACCACATCGACGCAAGCGCTCTTTCATCCATAAAGGAGTTACTGCTTGCGAATTAATATCTCGAATAACTCGGCCAGCATATTGAGGACAAGCTCCGGGTACTTGTAATTCTATTGATAACCTATCATCGATTGAAGGGGGAATTATTTCATTTGGTAATGATTTCAAGGGTAAATTATTAAGCGCAGCTACGTCTCGAGCAAGACCAAGAACACTTAAACAATCGGCACGATTGGGAGTCAGATCAATGTCATAAACATAGTCATTTAACACTAAATAATCTCGTAAATCCGTTCCAATCGGCGCGTCCTCTGGAAGCTCTAAAATACCTTCTGAGCGTTCATCTAAGCCAAGTTCAGTGACAGAACACAACATCCCCTGTGATACTTCGCCTCGTAATTTAGACTCTTTAATTCGTATGTCGCCTGGCAGGTTAGCACCGATCAAAGCAAGTGCAACTTTTAATCCCGCACGGACGTTACTGGCTCCACACACAATTTGAAGCGGCTCGACTTCGCCAACATCCACATCGCACAATGTTAATTTATCTGCTTGCGGATGCCGCCGAGTTTGTAAAACGTGAGCTACAATCACACGGTCAAACACACCTGCCACAGGATAGCATGAGTCCACTTCAAGCCCAGCCATTGTCAACTGACTGCTTAACTCTTGGGATGTTAAAGGAGGATTAACCCATTCTCGTAACCACGATTCACTTATTTTCATTACAAAACTCTTTAAAATTGATTTAAAAATGTAACATCATTTTCAAACATCATACGTAAATCATCGATTTCATAATATAACATCGCAATACGATCAATGCCCATCCCAAATGCCCATCCTTGATAATCTTCAGGTGAAATATGAACTGCTTTTAATACATTAGGATGAACCATGCCACACCCGCCCACTTCAATCCAACCTGTAAATTTACATGTACGGCAGCCCTTCCCAGCACATTGAGTACATTCAATATCCATCTCAGCAGACGGTTCTGTGAAAGGAAAATAAGAGGGGCGAAAACGAAAAGCTAACTTACGTCCAAACAAATCAGCAAAAAAATGTTCTAACAATCCCTTTAAACTAGCTAAAGTGGATTCTTGATCGATCAAAAGGCCTTCGACTTGATGAAACATAGGGGTATGCGTTAGATCAGAATCACAACGATAGACTCGTCCAGGTGCGATCAATCTAAATGGTGGTTTACGTTTTTCCATCACTCTGATTTGTACGGGTGATGTATGCGTGCGGAGTAGTAAACCATCGCCAAAATAAAATGTATCGTGCATAGCACGTGCTGGATGATGCGATGGAATATTTAAAGCTTCGAAATTATAAAATTCTGATTCAATTTCAGGACCATCTACAATATCAAATCCTAAACGGCTGAAATAATCATTAATTTTTTGTTTAATTTGAGATACGGGATGCAATGAACCCATATGATTGTTTCGTCCAGGTAGCGTGACATCAATTTGTTCAGCACTCAGTTTTTGCTGTAGTTGATGCTCTTTTAATTGCAATTGCTTGGACTCAATCCGCTCGCTGATATCTCGTTTTACTTGGTTCACTAATTGCCCCATCAGCGGTTTTTCTGCCGGAGGTAAATGAACTAAATTTTTAAGAATATCGGTCAACTTTCCCTTTTTTCCAAGAAAATCGACACGAATTGCCTCAAGCGTAACAATATCTTGAGCCTGTTCAATAGCCGAAAACGCTTGCTCTTGTATTAGGGTGATATCTTGCATGCTAAGCTCGTCTGAAGAAAGTTTTTAGCCTTTTAAATACAAGGCGTAAATTTTACAAAACACAAAAAACTGTCTCTGCGAGCGTTAGTGCAGCAATCCAGATTGATCTTCATTACAGTTCAAATCTGGATTATTTCACTCGCAAAGACAAGCTTTTTTGCTTTTTTCAAAAAAGACCAAAGTCAAGTAGAATTCAGATACTACTTAAACCAAAGCCGCTTTTGCTTGTTCTGCTACTGCTGCAAAAGCAGGTTTATCATGTACGGCCATATCAGCAAGTACTTTACGATCCAATTCAATTCCGGCTTTTTTCAAACCATCAATCAATCGACTATAAGATAAACCACACTCACGAGCCTGTGCATTAATACGAGTGATCCAAAGTGCGCGAAATTGACGTTTCTTTTGACGTCTATCACGATAAGCATATTGACCCGCTTTAATGACGGCTTGTTTGGCTACACGATATACACGACTACGCGCGCCGTAATATCCTTTCGCCTGGTCCATAATTTTTTTGTGACGCGCTTTGGCAGTCACACCACGTTTAACTCTTGGCATAATTCATTCTCCTCTTAACTACCGTGCAACATGCGCTCAGCTAAACGAGCATCACATGGCTTCAATGTGCAAGACCCAACCCGTAAATGGCGTTTTTGCTTGGTCGATTTTTTGGTGAGGATATGATTACGATAGGCGCCACGACGTTTAATCGCACCACTTGCCGTTTTACGGAAACGCTTACACGCTCCCCTATGAGATTTTAACTTTGGCATATTAACTACTCCGCATTGATGTACGTCGTTTAAAAACGAGGCACATGCTATTTTTTCTTGGGTGATAATACCATCAATAGTTGGCGACCTTCACGCTTAGCTTGTTGCTCAACAACCGCAAATTCCGCAGTATCTTGCTGCAAACGCGCTAAAATCTTCATACCAAGGTCTTGATGAGCCACTTCACGACCACGAAAACGTACCGTTACTTTGACTTTATCACCATGAGTCAGGAATCGTATCAGGTTGCGTAGCTTTACCTGGTAATCCCCATCTTCCGTCGTTGGACGAAACTTTAATTCTTTGACTTGAATTTGCTTCTGCTTTTTACGTGCTTCAGCTTGTTTTTTATTCACTTCAAAGAGATATTTACCGTAATCCATAATGCGACAGACTGGCGGCTTAGCTGTAGGCGAAATTTCGACCAAGTCACAGCCACTTTCCTCTGCTGCTCTCAAGGCTTCACGTGTTGAAACTATGCCAGCTTGATTGCCATCTACATCAATTAACCGTACTTCTAGGACAGTGATTTGTTCATTAATTCGTGCGCGATCGCCGTCACGCTTAGTTGATGCACTAATGGTTGAACCCTCCAGCAAAAATTAAAAATAAAAACAATACGACGGCCATTTATAGCTTGCCATCTACTTCCTGATGGAGCCTATCACAAAATGATTCAATAGTCATCATCCCTAAATCGATTCCATCGCGCGAGCGTATTGTTATTTGTTTGTTATCAATTTCTTTGTCACCTACAATCAGCATGTAGGGTATTTTTTGCAATGTATGCTCACGAATTTTAAAACCAATTTTTTCGTTTCTCAGATCAATCTGTGTGCGAATACCTGCTTTTTGTAACATTTTATTTACTTCAACCGCATAAGCATCATGTTTTTCACTAATTGTTAATAACGATACTTGAACGGGTGTTAACCATAAAGGAAACTTTCCAGCATGATGTTCTATCAATATTCCAATAAAGCGCTCAAAGCTGCCTAAAATAGCACGATGTATCATAACAGGAGTTTGCCGACTACCATCTTCAGCAATAAATTGCGCACCTAAACACTCAGGCATTGAAAAGTCGACTTGCACAGTACCACATTGCCAAATACGACCTAAACAATCAGCTAACGAACACTCAATTTTAGGTCCATAAAATGCCCCTTCGCCCGGCGCATCAATCCACTCAATATTTTGAGCTTCCATTGCGTGTTGTAATGCAAGTTCTGCTTTATCCCAAACCTCATCACTTCCCACACGTTTTTCAGGACGACGAGCTAATCGATACGTAATATTTGCAAAACCAAAGTCAGTATAAACCGACTGAACCAACGCCAATAATGCAGCAACTTCCGCTTGAATTTGATTTTCGGTACAAAAAATATGAGCATCATCTTGAACAAAATTTCGAACCCGCATCAAACCATGCAACGCACCAGAAGGTTCACAACGATGACAACTACCAAACTCAGCTAAACGAAGTGGTAAATCACGATAGCTCTTAATACCTTGATTATACACTTGAATATGGCAAGGACAGTTCATAGGCTTCACTGCATAATGACGACTTTCGGTCTCAGTCATAAACATCGCGTCTTGGAAATTATCCCAATGGCCTGACTTTTCCCACAATATTTTATCCACTAATTGCGGTGTTTTAATTTCTTGATAACCGGAATGCAATAAACGAGCTCGCATATATTGCTCGATAGCCTGATAGATGATCCAACCATTGGCATGCCAAAAAACCATACCTGGTGCGATATCTTGAAAGTGAAATAAATCCAGTAACTTACCTAATTTACGGTGATCACGTTTTTCAGCTTCTTCAATACGATGTAAGTAATCAGCCAAGGCTTTTTTATCAGTCCATGCCGTTCCGTAAATACGTTGTAACATCTCATTTTTGGCATCACCACGCCAGTAAGCACCCGCTAACTTGGTTAGCTTAAATGCTTTCATACGACCAGTGGAAGGAAGATGGGGACCGCGACACAGATCCTCGAAATCACCTTGGCGGTATAATGACAATGGTTCATCTGATGGAATGTCAGCAATAATTTTAGCTTTGTATTCTTCGCCTAAACTGAGAAAATACGCGATGGCCTCATCACGCTTCAATTCTCGACGAGTAATCGGATAATCGGCTTTAGCTAACTCGGTCATTTTAGCTTCGATCAATTCGAGATCTTCGGGTAAAAAAGGACGTTCAAAAGCAAAATCATAATAGAAGCCGTCGTCTATGACTGGACCAATCGTGACTTGAGCTGAAGGGAATAATTGTTTGACTGCTTGAGCGAGCAAATGAGCTGTCGAATGTCGAATAATCTCAAGGCTTTCAGGATCTTTTTCAGTAATGATTACTAAGGAACAATCGGATGTAAGTTGATAACTTAAATCCACTAGCTTTCCATCAACACGACCAGCTAGTGCAATTTTTGCCAAACCAGGACTAATACTCAATGCCACATCATATATCGTTGGAGAGTTTTCGAAATTTTTCACATGTCCATCAGGAAATTTTATGTTTGGCATTTTTATGATTCAGATTATTGGTAGGCACGAGTGGGATCGAACCACCGACCACCACCATGTCAAGGTGGTGCTCTACCACTGAGCTACGTGCCTAGAAAATTCAACGGTGGCAAGTATACAATAAGCATGATCAATAAAGCAACTATACTTCAGATAACCAGGGCAATCACATCTTAATAGCAATCTATCTAGTCAATTAGAAATAAATTAATTCGAAGTGATGTGGGGTGGGCAAAGGAGCCCTAGCGAACGTGCCACCATCACACTGTCGAATATTAAGATACGGTTATCCTGGGTAAATGCGCACAATTAAATCAATTTATGATATAATGTAGCCTAACTGCTTTGCGTAAACTGACTCCATTAAGATCCGTTAGATAAAAACGCAATTGCCTAAACGTTGAGGGGGCTTATGTTTAATTATCTTTTTTTTGACAAAAAGGAAAACTACATTATAAATTTAGTTACCAATACTATGAAAGAAAATCCATTACTTGATGAAGTTGCAAGAGTGCGTTGTTTCATCTGCCAAGATCACTACTTGCAAATTATCTGCACCTCTGAGGCAGTAGCAGATTTCATATATGAGGTATTTGAAAATATGGTGGACGATCCTACATGGGGCTTACGACGTCAAGAAAACTATAACCTGAATCATCCTTCCGGTTGGTTAGAGGGGCTTGATTTAAGATCTAGTGAGACCCATTTCCGTGTTATGATTCCAATGAAACATAGGGAAACAAAAGCGGAATTTTCTACACAAAAATTAACTGTGGCTATACAACAGTTGAGAAATTATGATGGCAATTTCCTAGTGCCTATTGCAATGGCTACAGCGAATTTGATAGAAAATGTCATTGAAGCCAGGGCAACAACACCTTAATAACATTCTATCTAGTGATGTAGGGTGGGCAAAGGAGCGCTAGCGAACGAGCCCTCCCATATGGTTTGGATCACAGTGTCAAATATTAAAATACAAGTTGCTCTGTAAAGACGTCCTTCAGATAACTTCGTAGATTTAAATTAAAAAGAAAGGCCAGTATTGTCAAAACAATTCCAGCCATATGATTATGCGAAGTTGAACAGCTATGATGAACCACTGTTTTCTGCGATTTGATTTGGGTGTACGTTCCATCATTACCCTAATCATTCCTTAGATTGGACTTCAATGTTTAAGTCGAAAATACACAACATTGCGGCGTTCATTTTAGTCATTCGCAACCAAATGTCAACCATTAATTTCAAATGGAAATCAATGGTTTCCATTTGTTTTAAACTTGTATCAATAAATTTCATTTGTTACAATTTGCATAATTCTCTAAACATGTGTGCATATGGAAAAAATAAATTTAGTTAAACAGTTTGCTGATCGGCTTCGTGATACGTTAATCGCTGCAAATTACAGCTCGTCTCGCTCTACATCCGGTGTAGACATTCACCGATTTGCCGAAATGACGGGGTACTCCCCACAAATTTGTCGTAAATACCTTCGAGGGCAAGCCATACCTGAAACTAATAAGTTGGCCGAAATTGCAGAAAAGTTAAATGTTTCTCCGGGCTGGTTATTATTCGGGGATAGTCATGTCAACACACAACACGAAGAAAATAAAATTACTATCAGTAAAGATTTATTACACTATATCTTTACGCATGCCAATTCACTCTATCATGCAGAACATTCTAATTCAGAGGTTCTACCTAAATTTTTACTTGAATTAACCAATGATGTAAGTCAAATAAATGCCAACGAGGAGCAATCAAAAAAAATTATTGATCTGGCTTTAGGTGGTGTTGATATGTGGTTTCATCGCATTAAACCAAGCTAAAATGCGTTTTCAATGGTCTTTTTAATATTACAAAATTATGGCATTTTGATAAAAAATTAGATAATATTTGTCGTGAATTAACCCTATTATCAGGTTTACCAATTATGCGCCCTTTACACATCTTGCTTGCGATTTTAACCGTTGCGGTTTGGGGGCTAAACTTTGTTTTTATAAAAATCGGGTTAAATGAATTACCGCCTTTATTTCTTTGCACGTTGCGCTTTGTCTTCGTGAGTATTCCAATCGTATTTATCCTACCCAAACCATCAGTTCCATTCAAACACATTCTTCAATATGGGTTAGTAACCTTCGCGCTTCAATTTGCTTTTTTATTCTTAGGAATGCATGCTGGAATGCCTGCTGGTTTATCCTCTATTGTTTTACAAGTCCAAGTATTTTTTAGTTTATTTTTAGCCGCGTTTTTTTTAAAGGAACGTCTTGGTAAATTGCAAATTCTAGGCTCAATTGTTTCGTTTACTGGCCTGGGGGTTATTTGGACTAAAGTGAGTCATGATACTTCCTGGCTTGGGTTTATACTCGAAATAGGTTGCGCGGCTTCATTAGCCGTAAGTAATCTCATTACAAAAAAAATTGGCCCAGTCAATCCGCTCAGTTTAGTTGGTTGGGGATGTTTAGTAGCGATACCGCCGTTACTTCTGTTGTCCCTTGTAGTCGAAGGCCCTGCGCAAATTACCGTTAGTTTGTACCATATAACCTGGCTCAGCATTCTCTCAGTTGCTTATACCGCGTATATTTCAACCTGGTTTGGATACGGTGTTTGGAGCTGGTTAATCGGTAAATACCCGGTATCCTCCATTATTCCATTCACCTTGTTAGTTCCAATTTTTGGCATGTTGGGTTCTAATTTAGTCTTTCAGGAACCCATGCAGCAATGGAAATTACAGGCTACGCTATTCATTATATTGGGTTTATCAATTCATATTTTTGGCCCTAAAATACTTTCCGTTTATCAGAGAATAATGAATAAACCGCTTATCGCGTCATAATAAAACTGCACTCGCTGAAATAAACCTAAATGCACTTTACTTTAACACATAGTTCAATTATTATATTAAATAAGCATATTAAAAAGGATATGAAATGGAATCGAAACGGGAAATAACTCCACAGGAGTTATTAACTAAAATAAAAAATCAGGAATCAATAAGCGATGTTATTGTAACTTATGATGAAGAAACAACACCTTAACAGCAAAAAGAAGCGTTGATTGATGCGCTAAAACATCAAAACTGCCCAGAAAATTTTACGCTGCATGTTGGTCGCATATCGAGTGTAGCTTGGAAGAGGGATAAAGGGAATAAAGAATTGATACAACATGTTAGCTCTGAGCTGAAGGGAGAAAAAAAATATCCCTTCGGATTAAGAATTAAATATGAGACGCAGTCTGTGGAAGATTATCAAAAGAGCGAACCTATCCAGCGTAGAGAAATTGCAAACGAAGACCATATAATCTTAAATACTTTAACAAAGGAGGCGCGACAGGGGACTGTCGAGGCACTTACAACGCAATATGAAAAGGAGTATCAAAATAATCTTCAAGCGCAGGCCGAGATGCTTCCGAAACTAATTGAAGAAATAGATCAAGAGTTTGAGAAACTAAACAATAGCTTTAAAAAAAATGACGAACTTTATATTAAAACTGAAATTGAAGAGATAACTAGTCAAATACTAATCAAGTTAACTGATGAAATATGTGCGTTTATCCAACGGAAATCCGATACTCACCAAGCAAATCTTATGGACATCAAGACACATGGGACAAAAGACCCTGTCGCCTACGCTAAGGAGCTTTATTCGAGAAAAGGAAAAAATCTAGGGCCGAAGGATAACACTCGTTACCAAGAACTCATGGCACTTTGCAACGATATAATCGCTATAAAAAATAATACCCAAATTGATATTTCATCAAAGGATGGATGGAAAGAACAATACAAGAATGAAGTTTTATCAAAAATAAACGATAAACTATCAAACGGCAAACTAGATAAATACGATTATAATATAAAAAATTTGATAGTTTTACTAAATGCTTTACTCGCTCCTATAGCTGTTTTAAGATATGGATGTGCGCGAACCGCTTTCTTTAGTACTGAGGGTAAAAGTAAAGAAGCTGTTAAAGACGTAAAGAAATTTGCTGAGTCGATCACTCCCTCTACCTCTAAAAAATAATCTCGGAGCGCCAACAAATAAATGCTTTACCCCGCGAAGGCTAGGATTCATGCCTTTCACGAGGAAGGCAATTTCATTTTTTGTTATGCAACGCTATTTGACACTTCCAAGCACTGCGAAACGCTAGTCAAAAAAGCAGGGCCTTTTAATTCAAGTAAGGAATTTTGGTGCTTAATAGTAAGTCTTCCCCCAGGATTAGCCACCGTAACAATCCCTTCCCTTCCCCTCAAATAAAAAGCCGCCGTGCATGTGGCACCGGTCCCACAGGATTGTGTTATGCGCTGCACGCCGCGCTCGTATGTTTTTGCGTGTAAGTAATTATCAGACGTCACGTAATATGCCGTAATGTTGATTCCTCGTGGAAAGGAATCCGTATCTGCGTTGATGTCTTTTGCTAAAGCAGCCAAGGCTTGATCGCTGATATTATCTTGCAAGATCAAATGAGGTTCGAGCGCATCAGCATAATAAAGTGTTTTGCCTTGAAATTCATATTTAAAATAGTCCATCTCTGATGATTGCTTGCCTCGAAAATAAGTTGTATTAGGGATAAAATTAACCTTAGGAAATTGAACCGCATATATTTCATCTGAATATTTGAATAACTCATAATTACAATCCTGCGCACCTATAAAAAATCGTTTGAATTGCGGATAATATTCGAAAAGATACGCCGCACAAACGCGAGCGCCATTGCCACAAAAAGCACCTAATTGGCCATCAGCTCCTAAAACAACCATTTGCACTTGATAGGTACTCGCATCTACCTCTTCTCCATTAATAAGGATAATGGCATCGTCACGGTTGGTTTCAATTAAATAATCATGAATTTGTTCTGACTGGCGAACGCTTAGTGCCGTGAAATTAAGCAAATCAACAAAAACAAAGGTGTTTTGACAAGCATCCGCCAAATAATAGTTTATTTTCATGATGTTAACACCTTTGTCGCTGTTTTCATTTCGACAACTTGATCACTATTTTCAATTGTCTCGATATGGAATAAAGTGGATTTAGCCATACTTGTGGTATAAATGCCCTTTGTCGCGACGTGATTGTAGGCCAGGGGATAAATCGTATGACTTATATCAGTTGGCACATAATCAGGTCCTTTTTCAGATAATTTTTTAATATAAGGCGTTCGATCATACGTACTTTTTTCAATCGCACCTGAATCAGAATATTTTTTAACTGTGACTTGCTCGCCTCGCTTAAATGCATTTAAGAAAAATTCAATGATTTGACAAAAACTTAGATTCCCAACACCCTTTGTTTGTAAAAATAACTTCTCTGCGTCCGATAAAAAATTATCCTCAATAAATGCCGCTTTTAATCCCCCCTCCAAAATGACAAACTGAAGTGGTGTTGAAAGCAATAATGAACGAAATGCTTTCGCTTGCTGACTGCCTTTGTCATGATCTGATTTTAAAAATTCAAGTATTTTATTTTCACTCTCATCTATTGAACGCTTATCGCTATAACTCCTATCATGGGGATGTTTAGGAAAATTTTTAATATCCAATACAAACAGTACTTGACTGTCCATATCAGCCTGTTGCGTTCGTTTATTAAAGGCTTCAATAGTAGCTTTGCATTCCTCCACTGTTTCCTTTGAAAAATTTTTGTCATTCAGAAGTTTTGAAATTTTTGAGGTGCTATTGCCATTATATGAGTAAATGTCATACACCGGACTACCCGTCTTCGCATGAAGACCGTGTTCTTTTGTGATGGTTAGTTTTCGTCTTGAAACTAACGATTGCTTCGCTTCATCTGAATAAAAATTGATATATATTTTATAACCACCCAATTTTTGAGGATGATGGCTTTTGTTTTGACATGCTTCTATATTGAAGTCACATTCGGTAATTTTATTTTCCACTTTATGCTCTCTTTTATAACCAGAATTAAAGTGTACAAAGCTAAAACACCGAAGTATAATTCATTAAAACTATTTATTGATTAATAAAATTCATCATGATTGATCCTCACTTACATGCATTTCAAGCCATTGTTAAACAGGGAACTGTTCATGCAGCAGCCTCAATGATTCATTTAACCCAAACTGCTGTCACTCAACGAATTAAAGCACTTGAACAAAAACTAGGCACAACTTTATTTATTCGCAGCCGACGCGGGATGGAATTAACGCCTGAAGGCGAAGCATTGCATCGATATTGCCAACAAATTTTGGAGTTAAATGGTCAATTAATGGCAGATATTCAAGGTTCTGGGGTCACAACTGACATTAGAATGAGAATTGCTGGACCAACCAGCCTCATGCGCTCGCGAATTATCCCGAGCTGCGAGCCTGTTATGCGAGCATTTCCAGGATTACGCATGTCATTTATAGTCGACGATGCAACAAATATTCATCATCGGCTAAAATCAGGAGAAGCAGAATTGGTGATTCTTAGTCCCGAACACCTTTTTGATGAGTTATCCTCAAAAACATTATATTCTGAGCACTATGTTTTGCTTTGTAGTTCTAAATGGAAGAGTCGTACACTACACAATATTATCCAAGAAGAACGTATTATTGATTTTGAAGATGATGATCGTATGACCTTCAATTATCTCAAAACGTATAATCTTTTCGAACATGCAAAAACAGAACGTCATTTTGTCAATAATACAGAAAGTCTCGCTTATTTAATAACTGCCGGCATTGGGTATGGTGTACTTACAAAAGAATTTGCAAAACCGTATATCGAGCGAGGTGAAATAATGATTTTAAATGATGCAAAAACATATGAACATAAAATTGCATTGGCCTGGTACCCTCGATTAGAGTGTCCAAATTACTTTAGTGCAATTTTAAACGCCATTGATTAAAAACAATCCTCTGCCTATACATTGCTAAACTCGTGCTATACTCAAAATGACTAGACATAAATAAGGATATTTATCATGGCAATCTCAAAAAAAATAAACGCTACCACACTCGGCCGTAGTTGGGGCTGGTTGTTAGGATTGGGCGTTTTGTTTATTCTTCTTGGTGTGTGGGCTTTGAAAATGGTTGTAGGCGTCACACTGGTTAGCATTTTATTTTTAGGCGTGCTTTTTGAAATCGCAGGTATTGCACAGCTTATTGATACCTTCAAAAGTAAGCAGTGGCGAGCGTCAGCAGGTCATGGATTAATCGCTCTTTTTTATATGGCAATGGGTGCATTAATTATATTTGATCCGATAATGGCTTCATCCATCATCACCTTGTTACTTGCTTGTCTGTTAATTGTTATTGGTATTACACGTTTTATTATGGCTGTATCGTTGCATAGCCATACTGCCGGTTGGTTCTTTTTATTAATCGGGGGTATCGCGGCCATTTTATTCGGGGTATTAATCATTGCTCATTGGCCTATAAGCGGTTTGTGGGTAATTGGTTTGTTTATATCAATCGAGTTGATAGTAACTGGTTGGACCTATGTGTTTCTGGCCATTACTATGCGTAAAGGACAAACACTAACTCGCTAATTAACAAATGGTTACTACTTAATGGTGGGCAACAAGCCCACCATTTTTTTATTCGATATACTTAGTTCTGCGCTTCATATCGAGCAACACTATTTAAAATTTCTTGATGTGCAGCATCTTTACCTTCCCATCCATCTATTTTCACCCATTTCCCTTCTTCTAAATCTTTATAATGTTTGAAAAAATGCTCTAAAGACAATAAGAATGATTTAGGTAGATCTTCATAACTTTGTACATCATCATAGACTCTGCATAATTTACTGATAGGCACAGCTATTAGCTTTGCATCAATACCAGATTCGTCGGTCATTTTCATCATACCCAAAATTCGCGCGCGTATCACAGAACCGCAAACCACAGGAACCGGTGTCACGACTAATACATCGACTGGATCCCCATCTTCAGATAATGTTTGAGGAATGTATCCATAGTTAGTCGGATAGACCATAGCGGTTGATAAAAATCGATCAACAAACAAAGCGCCTGAGTCTTTATTAACTTCGTATTTTACTGGTTGGCCATTCATGGGGATTTCAATAATGACGTTGACTTCATTGGGTACATCGCGACCAGCAGCAATTTTCATTAGACTCATGTTACATTCACCTAGTTAGTTTTTAAGGGTTTAGAAAGACGTCTATTATGCTAAAAATCATTTTAAAACGCAAAGGATGAGACAACAAACCGGGTGTAATACTGCAGGGAGTAGGGCTGTCCTATTATAAATTATTGAGCATAAAATATTAATTTTGATATTATACAGTCATAATTGTCTTTGCGAGCGTTAGCGAAGCAATCCAAATATCGGAGTTTTTAAGTCACATCGATCTGGATTGCTTCACTTCGTTCGCAAAGACGGCTATTTAATGGGACAACCCTGCTGCAGGGGGGGGCTCAGTAGATTTTAATCGTTTTTTTCAGGATAATACGTTATCATTTAACTGAAGAGAAAATATAATGGATTGTTTATTTTGTAAAATCGCTCATGGAAGTATACCTGCGAATATTATATATGAAGATACTGAGGTCCTGGCCTTTCACGACGTAGCACCACAAGCGCCAACACATATCCTCATTATTCCTAAAGAACATATTGAAACAATTAACAACACAAATGATACACATCAGTTATTATTGGGTAAATTAATTATTACTGCAAAAAAATTAGCAGAAAACTTAGGGTTGAGTGAACCAGGATATCGATTAATTTTTAATGTTAATAAACACGGTGGACAATCTGTATACCACATTCATATGCACTTATTAGGTGGTCGACAGCTAACCTGGCCACCCGGTTAAACAAGGTAAATAAAATGCACAATTTATATAAACAAATTTTAAAAGACATTGGCGAAGATACATCACGCGAAGGGTTAGTTGATACACCTGAACGCGCCGCAAATGCACTACGTTATCTAACCAAAGGTTATCATGAAAGTTTAGATGATATTATTAATGGCGCCCTTTTTGAATCCGATATGAATGAAATGGTGATTGTTAAGCAAATCGAAATGTACTCGATGTGTGAACACCATTTATTACCATTTTTTGGCAAATGTCACATTGGATATTTACCTAATGGAAAAGTATTGGGCCTGTCAAAAATCGCTCGAATTATTGATTTTTATGCTCGTCGATTACAAATTCAAGAGCGATTAACTTCTGAGATAGCACAATGCATTAGCAGAATCACGGGTGCGCGAGGCGTTGCGGTAGTAGTAGAAGCCCAACATCTTTGCATGATGATGCGCGGTGTAGAAAAACAAAATTCGGTTATGACTACTTCGGTCATGTTAGATGAAATGCGAGACAACCCGAGCAGTCGACTTGAGTTTTTAAACTTAATAGCATCTAAATAACAGGCGCTTAGTGGAAGCAAATATCGGGAAAAAACGCGCCGATCTAAATAGAATAACTCCAATTAGGTTAGCTTAAAAATCCAAAACCTACGTCCTGCGGCTTGTTCGCGGTATCCACTGATGCGAAAACTAATCAACTTCGCATCAGTGGATACCGCGGTCAAGCCACGGTACGTCGGAAATTGGTGTAATTGTGAAGCTTAGAATGAAATTACTTACGTAATTATTCGAAACCGCTTATTCAGATTGCTCTTCACCGTCTTCAGACGAAGTAGTTTCATCTTTTGCTGCAGGTTCCTGTGCCGCCTTATCATTACTTGGCTTATCTTTCCATTCGAGCTTTACGCGGCCTTGCTTATCTACGCCAGCAACAAAAACTTCAATATCTTGGCCTTCTTTCAGCACGTCTTCAACTTTTTGTGAACGCTCAGCACAAATTTGCGAAATATGTAACAAACCATCTTTACCAGGCAATAAACTAATAAATGCACCGAAGTCCAATATTTTGCTCACTTTTCCGTGGTAGGTTTGGCCAACTTCAACCTCTGCAACGAGTGCTTTAATTTGCTTTTGTGCTTCTTCTAACGCATCTAAGTTTGGTGAGAATAGTTGCACAAGTCCAGTATCGTCGATATCGATAGAGACTCCGGTGCTCTCGATCAAGCCTTTTATGGTCGCGCCACCTTTACCAATTACCGTACGAATTTTGTCTTCCGCGACTTTCATCGTAACAATGCGTGGTGCATGTTCTGATAATTCATCTCGATGCTCAGATAATGCATTATTCATTATATTTAAAATGTGCAATCGTCCAGCAAGCGCTTGTTCTAGAGCTTGTTCCATCACATCTCTAGTAATACCTTTAATCTTGATATCCATTTGCAATGCGGTAATCCCTTTCGACGTACCGGCAACTTTAAAGTCCATATCGCCTAAATGATCTTCATCACCTAAAATATCAGTAAGTACAGCAAAGCGATCGCCTTCTTTGATCAGTCCCATCGCGACACCAGCAACAGGTGCTTTTAAAGGAACGCCTGCATCCATCAGTGCTAAACTTGTGCCACAAACTGATGCCATGGAACTTGAACCATTGGATTCAGTAATTTCTGATACTACACGCAACACATAAGGAAATTCTGTAGTAGATGGAAGTACAGCCATCAAACTACGACGAGCAAGACGCCCATGACCAATTTCACGCCGCTTTGGACTACCAACCATACCTGTTTCACCAACAGAGTAAGGAGGGAAATTATAATGCAGCATAAATCTATCTTTTGTTTCACCTTCTAATTTATCTAATATTTGTGCGTTTCGTTCATTACCTAAAGTAGCAACAACAATCGCTTGTGTTTCTCCTCTAGTAAACAAAGCCGAACCATGAGCTCTATCCAATATTTTAGTACGAACAGTAATAGGCCGAACTGTTTGACGATCACGACCATCGATTCGTGGCTCTCCGTCTAAAATCCGATTTCTTACATAATTTCTTTCTATGGTCTCAAACTCAGCAATAACAGCATCTGTCGTCAAACCTTCTTGCTCAGCAACCAATGTTTCACATGTTTTTTGACGTAATTCATCTAGACGTTGATAGCGTTGTTGTTTATCTTTAAATGAATAAGCCTGAGCAATATCAGCTGCAATCATCGATTCAACTCGTTCAGCCAATGAAGTATTTAATTCAGGTTCAGACCAATCCCATGACCCTCTGTCACCCGCTTCTTGAGCAAATTCATTTATCCCTTTGATCACATGCTTAATCATTTCATGACCAAACATAACTGCGCCTAACATGACATCTTCACTTAATTCATAAGCTTCTGATTCAACCATTAAAATGGCATCGTCTGTTCCTGCGACAACCAAATCAAGCGCCGATTTTTCAAGGGCTTTAGGACCTGGATTTAATAGATAAATACCATCTTGGTAGCCAACTCGCACGCCACCAATTGGACCGTGGAAAGGCAAACCTGAAATAGTAAGTGCTGCAGATGCTCCAATCATAGCCACAATGTCAGCAGGTACTTCTGGATTTAATGACATGACAGTTGCAATAATTTGCACTTCATTTTTGAATGAATCAGGAAATAATGGACGTATTGGTCGGTCAATCAGACGCGAGCGTAATGTTTCTTCATCGCTCAAACGCCCTTCGCGTTTATTAAATCCACCAGGAATCTTACCCGCTGCATATGCTTTTTCTTGATAGATAACCATGAGTGGGAAAAAGTTATTTTTTTCCGCACCGTCTTTCTTTCCAACCACAGTTACCAGAACCTGTGTACCATTCATAGATGCAAAAACTGCGCCATGAGCTTGTCTTGCGATTTCACCTGTTTCTAAAGTTAGAACATGATCGCCAAATTGTATTTGTTTTGTGATTTTAATAGCCACGTTTTGTTACCTCGTAAAGGGAGGGGATGAAAAATAAAAAAGGCGCAAAAAAATGCGCCTTTAATTATTCGTTAAATATAAAGTTAACAACGATATTGGTATTAACTCAAAGATCAATATGAATCTCTCAAGCCAAGGCTTTGAATCAATGTGCTATAACGCGCTTGATCTTCTCTTTTCAAATATTGCAAAAGCTTGCGACGCTTATTTACTAACGCTTGCAAACCACGGCGAGAATGAAAATCTTTTTTATGTTGTTTAAAGTGTTCTGTCAAATATTTAATACGACTAGTCATCAACGATACTTGGACTTCAGATGAGCCTGTATCACGATCAGAACGTTTAAATTCATTAATAATCTCTGCTGTTTGTACGCTCGTTAGCGTCATTTTCTACTCCTGAACATGTGTAAGGTCTAAAGAACGTGCTAGCACGTCCAAATTTAACCTGAGAATTTATTTCTTCGAAAGGCGCATATTCTAACAAGGCCTTCAATAATACACAAGAGCTACGAAAGATCAATTTTACTTTTCATTAACAATTGTGCAAAAATGATTTTATTTTATCATGCCAATCAATGCAAAGAAAATTTAAAATACTAAATATCTCGCAGCTTCAACGAGGCAAGTATCAACCCCGAAAAATGTTTGATGAACAAAGCCTGAAAGAATTAGCCGATTCAATTCAATCCCAAGGCTTGATCGAACCATTAATTGTTCGCGAGTTAGCAACCAACCGTTATGAAATCATTGCCGGAGAGCGCCGCTGGCGAGCCGCTATGTTAGCTGAATTGACGGAAATCCCCTGTTTAATCGGGGAATATAATGATGAACAAACAGCGGCAATCACCTTGATTGAAAATATTCAACGTGCAGATTTAAATTTAATTGAAGAAGCAACCGGATATCAGCGACTCATTAACGAATTTCGATTTAGTCAAGATCAAATAGCTACTTTAGTTGGCAAATCTCGCAGCCATATAGCTAATATCTTACGATTACTTACGTTATGTGATGAAATTCAAACCCTGATCTGTAATCAGCAATTATCGCTTGGACATGCTCGCATGCTAGTGGGTCTTGACCCCAAGCAGCAAAGTCAATTAGGTCAACTAGTGGTTACTGAGCACTGGTCGGTTCGACAACTAGAGCAAGCGGTACGCTTAGGTAAACAACCTGTCCTAAATACTCCGCTTTCCACAACTGATTGTGATAGAATACACTTGGAAACTGCTCTTGCCGACTACATGGGTACTCCTGTAGAAATCACGAGTGATTCAGAACGGGGTGGCGTGTTGAAAATAAGATTTTTTGATAATGATACCCTATCAGGTATTCTAGAGCGCATTGGCATGCGTTATGATTAACTATAAAAATCTCATGATTCGGAAGGGACTCATCACAATGAAAAGGACTTTAACAAGCTTCGCACTATGTATTCTTTGCTCTAGTATCTTTGCAACAAGCCTACAACGTCCTATAGATAAAATTATCAATCAAATAGATCCCAATATTAATATGGGTATGATGGTTGTTGATTTAAATACAGGTGAAACCCTATATCAAAAAAATGTGAATCAGACATTCATTCCTGCTAGCAACATGAAATTATTTTCAGACGCTGTGGCTTTACTGGTATTAGGACCCGATTATCGCTTCCAAAATCGACTCAGTACAGATGCCACTTCATTGCAAAACGGCATTTTGAATGGCTCTCTTTATTTATACTTACCAGGAGATCCTTCGTTTACTCAAGCGCATCTAGATATTTTATTTGCTCAATTGCCAAAATGGGGTATTCATCGTATTACGGGCAATGTCGTTATAGTTAGTGATCATAGCAACATCAGTCCTCATGCTCCCGGTGTTGTCCCCAAAGATTTAACATACAGCTACGGCGCGGCCACAGCGCCACTAATGATTGATGAAAATAGAGTCACAGTTACGGTTAATCCATCTTATCGAGCTGGCGCACTTGCTTTAGTTGAATACAGTGCTCCAAATAAAACATTCGCTCTAGATAACCAAGTAAAAACAATTGACGGTCGTTGTGGTGTCGGTCTTAAAACTACCGAAGATAACCGATTAACGGTACGTGGTTGTGTTAATTTAGGCCAAGGGGCGATACAAGCTCGTATTCCCATCTCCAATCCTTTGGCTTATGCACAATCCTTAATAAAGCGCCGATTAGAACACGTAAATATTACGCTAGATGGGCAAGTCATGCTTGGTCAATCACCTCGCTCCACTCTCTTATTAGCCACTCATTTATCAAAGCCAATCACTCAACTTATGGCTGATACCTTAAAACCATCAGACAATTTATATGCTGATAGTTTATTTTTACACGCTGCAGGAACAATTCATGGTTCTCCCCTGAATTGGCAGCAAGCCGAACCAATTGTAAAAAACTACATCCAACAACAAATTGGTCTTAATTTACAAAATGCGGTGTTAATCGATGGTTCTGGACTATCACGCCACGATTTAATCACGCCAGAACAAACGGTAGGTTTATTACGATATCTACATGATCGTTTTCCACTGGCTTATGAATACATTGCAGCCTTACCCATTGCTGGGCAAGATGGTACGTTAATGAAACGTTTTCGAAAGCCAACGCAGCAAGGGTTTTTACGTGCGAAGACCGGCTCTATGACGGGTATATCCAGCTTATCTGGGTATTTATATTCTGCTAATGCACATACGTTAGCATTCGCTATTTATATTAATACTCGTCCAGGTACTAATCCGTCGATTTCAGGCCGTTATCGTGGCCTTGTGGATGCGTTATGTGACTTCTTACTGCAACAGAAACCTGATAGCAGACGAGTCACCCCCACTCAAAATCCACATGCGCGCGTTGCTTTTCAACATCAACCATCACAAACCGATAAAATTCGAACGCGCCACGCAAAATGGCGCAGAATAGAATATGCATTAAAGCAAGCGCTTCATAATCAACCCATCGAGATCATTTTTAGAAACGAACAACTTGTCCTAATTGATCATGGTGCTGATACAACTAAAGTTTTAGCTGTATTAGAAAGCATCAGGAAAAGATATAATTTTTCAGTCGCATTCCATAGTAAAACAGCACTCTCTGGTAATAGACAAATGCCATTATTGATGTGGATTGATGACTCTCAGGATCAACGTACGTGGATTTTAAAAGAATCAATGGGATAATTTTAAACAGACGTAATATGTCGCTGCAACACGCTAAGTTCGCTATGTAATTGCTCTAATTCATCCAATAATTCTAGGGCAAGTACTACTCCGGGCGCATTAAGCCCAAGATCCAGTTGTAAGCGACAAGCCGATTGAATGCGATTTAGCATATTTAAATCAAATTCCAACTGTTTATCTGGGATATTTACTTCGGGTAATAAACCATGATCTAGCATATCTAATAATACATCTTCAGAAATACCTTGTTTTTCACAAACATCAACAAACGAAATATTACTTTGATCATCGACTAACATTCCCATAATCATTGTACTCTTAACCATGCTTGCTCTCCATTTTGTCACGCGGGTTAAATGGCATCTCCGATGCCATTGTTTGATAAAGTGCTTTTGCTGAATCTGTAGTTGGATGCGGTATAACTATTTTTAATATAATGTATTGATCGCCTTGTGTTGAGGCTGGAAAACCTCGCTTTTTTAAACGCAGTGTTTGTCCCCCTTGTGAATTAGGTGGAATCTTTAAATCAACTTTTCCACCTAGTGTAGGAACAACAACCGTGCTACCTAAAGCGGCTTCCCAAGGCGTCACTGGTAATGTCATGTATATATCATTCTCAACGACATCAAAAAGAGGATGCCTATCAACATTTACCGTAATGTATAAATCACCTGCTTTACCACCGGTACTTGGGGCAGGCTCACCTTTTCCTGTTAAGCGAATTTTTTGGCCTGATTTAACACCAGCTGGTATTTTAATACGTAATTTTTGATGTGGATGGCCGCGTGCTGGCAGTTCAATTTCTTTGACGACACCTTTATAAGCATCTTCTAAATTTATCCGAATCGTGCCATACAAATCAGCTCCTCCACGTGGCGCTTCATGAAATCCACGACGACCAAATAACGATTCAAATAAATCCGCATCGAATCCTTCCGCACCGTGAAAAGCATGTCCAGCATTCGCCCAAGCTTGTGAATAGGCTTGTTGCTCAGCTTGAGCATTCGGATTAAAATTATCTGTGGAACCATATTGATCATATATTTTGCGCTTTTCGGGATCTTTCAAAATATCGTAGGCTGCACCTAATTCTTTGAATTTCTCCTCAACCCCAGGCTCTTTATTCAAATCAGGGTGATATTTACGAGCTAATCGGCGATACGCGGTTTTGATTTCTTTATCAGACGCATCACGTTTTAAACCCATGACACTGTAATAGTCCTTGTGCACCATACTTCAATCGTCCATTGGATAATATGACTACATAAAGTATAGACTACCAAAACGAAAATAGTATTTAAAAAGTGGGATTTTTAACAGAAACGAATTTTCACATTCTGCTAACGAGCATCCTTCAAGCCGCAAAAACCCCTTGCGGGGTTTAGCTCTTAGGGCTTGTGTGCGAATATAAAAGATGAATTACCCTTGCTTCGGTGTCTGAAAAGATGTGCCGATTTCATTATCCTGTGGTTCAACTACATCACTTCTAGGAAAAGAACGGTCGATTTCGTCGAGCGCCTTAAGCATGTCACTTCTAGGTGAAGACATAGTGACTCGCCCCGTAATATAACTCCCTTGGAGCTTGTTTGATATATATTTTATTGTTATATCGCGCAGAAGATTGATCATATTGTTTCGAGTTTCCTCTAACTTAATTTCATTTATGGCATCTATCGCCCTGTTAGGTTTAGTGCCAAATACTAATTGCCTTTCTGAACGACTCGGAGCTCCAAACAACATGTACTCGTGATTAAGTTCATTATGTTGAGGCAGCAATAACGCTTTTACGCAATGTTCATGGCCATTTTTGATTGCATAATACAATGCAACTCGACCAGATTTTGGCCCCGGGTTTAAAGCATCTGCATCGCAGTCGGATTGCAAATATTCAATAAAATCGACTAGTCCTTTATCCGCAGCAAAACGAAGTGCATAATTAATATGTTCTGAAATATTTGGAATGGGGCGGGTTTTTAGATCATTCAAGCGCAGTTTAAATGTTGCTAAGTCATTCATTTCTATTAATTTTTTCAATACATCTGGAATGTTATCTGGGATGTTGTGGTCCCTTGATGATCTAATCTCATTTTCAAGTTTTATCAACTTGTTTATCCAATCGCGATATTGTTTATCTAAATAAGTAAATTGAGGATAGTCTGCGAGTCGTCCCATTATTTGACTATTTTCAATGCCTGCGTAAATAGCCTCCTGCCTGCTTTCAATTAAATCAAGATCAATGTTTGCGCCTTGCTCGAATTCTTTTTTTACCTGAAGATATAACTTTTCAAGTGCTGCATTACCCATCTGATATGCGTGACTTATTTGACTACCATCGGAATTGGTGAACAGTGTTTGACGACCATAATTTGTGTACATTACAATAAATCTCATGATTAATAGTTTTCACATTGTACTTTATATTGACATAGAGGTAAATATATATGGAAAGTTTGGGATTTTTTGTAACGGCTCAGGTACGCAGTGTTATGTATGCATTATTTATCCATGTAGCATTATTTATCCATGTAGCATTTGTTCAATATATCGTCTGCACGTGAGAGGCTTATTAAGATAATTAATGTATTGACGCGTACCTCCAGTTCCCGTGATAACGAGAGAACCATAATGCAACACAGTACCTAATATCGATTGGCGTACATCAATACTTTCAATTTTATTTAACGAAAGATCTAACGTTTGGCGTACGAATATACCAGTACACAGAATAATTTGTTTTGGTTTAATGATTAAATAAGAACTCTGGTAAGTCAGCCAAACAACCGCTTCCCAAAATACAGCTAGCAAAGCAATAAAAAGACAAAAAGGCCGAAATGATGGGTATCGAATTCCCACATACGCCGCCACACAAAAAAAGACTGCCGGCCATATAAAAAGAACCCAATGAAGATATGCTTGATAAACGATGTCGCTGTTTGTTTTATTTTCTGTCATAACTATTTCCTTCGAAGCCATTTCAAGATTGAACAATGTAACGCGATGCTGTAACCTGCTTAAAACAGTGTCCAACCCCTCATCCGCCCTATCGGACACCTTCTGTAATTAAGAACGTATTGATTCTTCAGCAGCTGATAATTAAAATCTAGCTGAACATCATCGGACAAAATTAAAAATCAGTAGTACTATACTGTGGATTGTTAAACAAGAAAAGCTTATTTTTAGGAATACTCATGCGTCATATCACCCAGTGCTTCAATCCTAAGCTAACGCAAATATGCTTACAAGCAACTCAGTTAAAAAAAATAAGTGCTATTGTATTCGACTATATGCCCGAAAATTTACACAATCATTGCCGCGTTGCTAGTTTTCAAAATGGCTGTTTGCTATTAACTACCAATGATGCGGTTTGGGCTTCGCAATTACGCTATATTATCCCTGAATTACGCGATAAGCTTCGCAGCGAGGCTAAATTATATCAATTAGCCTCGATTAAAATCAGCGTCGATATAGAGCAAGAAGAGCGAAATACCCTCCAAGCGCCGCCTAAAAAACAAATAAAACCATCTCCCTGGCGAGATATATTAAAACATCTAAGAACCTGAGTAAGACCATTTTGCCCCTCAGTTCACTCGATCATTGCCCTTCAGTCTTCGCTAACACAGCTGAATCAACTCGTTTGGCCGTTTCACCAATAGTTGAATCAGAAAGCAAATAATAAGAAGGTATCTCTACTAAAAATTTTTCGCGTATCATCGATACAACTTGCATAGCCAATAATGAATTACCACCTACCGCTCTAAAACTATGATTAATACCAACACGATAGTTAAAAATACCCTCAATGATGTCAATGAGCTCTTTTTCGGTGTTACTCGTTGGATCGATGGTATTGTGAACCGCATAACTTATTGAATGATCATATTTTTCGAGTTCATTTCGGTTTACCTTTCCACTATTCGTTAAGGGGATCCGTTCTATTACATGAAAAATTGAAGGAATCATATGAGCAGGTAAATGCTCTTGTAGGAAAATATGAATATTATTCATGTGAGCTTCATCAATATCACCATCCATCACCATAAATGCTTCTAAATGTTTACTTTCATTAACTCCTTTTTTAGCAATAACAACAGCTTCTTTGACATTGGGATATTGTAATAGATGCCATTCTATTTCTTGTGGTTCAATCCTAAATCCACGAATTTTTACCTGTTCATCTTTTCTACCCAAATACACAAGATTTCCATCAGGTAAATATTTAGCAAAATCTCCAGTTCGATATAAATGATCGTCTGGATTGTCACTCCAAGGATCTTGAATAAATTTCTCGTGGGTTAATTCACTTCTATTGACATATTCTTTCGCCAAACTAGCGCCACCAATATATATTTCACCGGTAGCACCGATTGGGACTAACTTTTTGTTATCATCTAATAACATTATTTTTGTATTAGCAATGGCTTTTCCGATAGGTGGGTAATCAGGCCATTCCTTTGTTTTTTCAGGAAATTCATATGCTGTAACAACATGTGTTTCTGATGGGCCATAATAATTCAACAATTTACAAGAAGGCAGCTTATCAAAAAAGGAAGTAATCGCAGGTGTTATGACTAGTTGCTCTCCAGCTATAATAATCTCCTTCAATTGACTAAAATAAGTGATGTCAATCTTCGATTGAATAAGATTTTTTAAAAAAGGTACAGACAATACTAATTGTTGCACAGCATTTTTTTGTATAATTTTGGCAAAACTCAATAAATCGGTGCGATCATGTTCAGCAATCAGAACCAATGTTCCGCCTGAGCAAAGTGCGGAAAATATCTCTATAAAGCTCATATCAAAATTTAAGGTCGTAAATTGGAGCACATTTCGACTATCATTAATTAATCCGTTATGCCATTGAATTAGATTAGCCAAAGCTTTATGGGGTAACTTCACTCCTTTGGGATTTCCCGTAGAACCAGAGGTATAAATAATATAACCAATATCATCCAAATGTGATGTGGTAGGAGTATTTTTTTCTTGGTTTTCAGAAATGGAATGCTTTAAAATATCATCAATAAAAATTGTATTTTTAGAGTCAAAGGGCGTGTCGTTAGAAAGTGCTGTATGTGATATAACCATAGACGCAAGAGAATCTTCAAACATAAATTTCAATGTTTTTTCCGGATAATTAGTATCCAGTGGAAGATAAGCTCCTCCAGCTTTAAAAATACCCAATAAAGCAATAATCATCTCAATCGATCGCTCTAGATAGATCGCAACCAATTGATTTGGACCAATTCCCTCTTGTCGCAAAGCTCGAGCTACCTTATTGGCTTTGGTATTGAGCTCTTGATATGAGATAGATTGATCTCCAAAAACTACGGCAACTGATTGTGGATTAAGCGTAGCTTGATTTTCAAATAACTGATGTGTGCAATATGAGGAATAATTGGTTTTGTTAATAATATTATTCCAATCATATAATAATATTTCGCACTCTTCTCCAGTAACAAAAGTGGATGCATCATGATAAAGCTGTTTATCGGATAATTCTTTCGAGAATAACTCATGCTTTTCATGAGCATCTAGAGCTGGTGGCATACGTCTTAACAAATCATCTACAGATACACCTTGAGAGTCTCGTGTTTGATCAATATCCCCGATAGTATCCAGATAACTTGTAACAATTTGATGAAGCTGATCTGATTGTAGTAATACATTTTCACCTAAAGAAAAGGCTAATGACTTTTTAACAATATCGTTATATTTTTCACGCGCCCACAAAGCTGCACGCGCCAAGCGATCAGTTTTTTTATCGACTAGACTACATTCGAGAGCACCCAAAAGAAGACCATAGCAAATCACTTCCCCAGCTAACGATTGAGCCCAATAATTAAGGGCGAAGGGGGTATGAAATAATGTAGATTTGGTTTGTAAGCAGTGCTGATTTATTTGCTCTAAAGTTTCCTTTATCTCTTGGAACAGTTTCTTCTGATTTAAAGTATTATAGAAAAAACGCTCAAGTAATTTATTTTCAACTAATACCCTAGAACCAATATACATGTTAAGCGCTTCTGTAGGCCCTTCAAATATTCTAAACACACGGGCATCTCGAAACAATTTTGCAACACCACTACCTTCTTCGTAACCCCTTGCGCCTAGCATTTGAACCAAAGAATCAGTCATATTTGTTAGATACTCAGAACCCAAAATTTTGGATACGACAAAAGCTTCTTCAGGCACCGTAGTGGAATCTTTATCGTAACAAGTTGCAACTAAGTAAATAAAATTGTCTATGGCATCAGTAATTGCTGTCATTTCGCTTAAACGGACTAACGTCACTGGATTGTCTAGTAACTTTCCGGTGGCGACGACTCTACGCTGCGCGTATCGTAACATTAATTGCAAACAACGTTTCATTGCTCCCACACTAGCAGCACCGAGACACAAGCGAACGTACATCATGTTATTTTGAGCTATTTCCATCCCCTCGCCCGGCTTCCCTAATAAAAACTCAGGTGAGACCTCAATATTATTCATATAAATAATATTCTTTGAAAATCCCCGCATGCCCATGGTTGATGCTGCTGGACCTATATGAAGCCCTTTTGCTCCTTTGGGTACTAAAAAGCCACTCATCCCTACCCAATTATTTTCAGAGTCAAATTCTTGTGCATAAATTGCAGTAAGATCCGCCGAAGAGCCCATACCCACCCAACGCTTACTTCCATTTAATAGCCAGCCATTTTTAGTTGGCGTCGCGTTGGACTCCATTGCCCGAGGATTTGATCCGGCTGCCGATTCAGTCATTGCTCCCGCGGTAAAAATTCGACCTGTTGCAAGTTGATTAAGATACGTATCAATTATAATTTTAGAGCCATAGTTAGTAAGCGTATGAGCGCCTTGAATACTCTCAACCAAGACAACGGCAAGTGTCAAATCAACGGCAGCAATTTGCTCAAGAATGCGAAGCATATCGAACGTTTTTAACTCCAATCCCCCATACTGCCGGGAAATATGCATACCGAAAAAACCTTGATTACCAAGATCCAGAAAAATGTGAGGGGGAAAACCTTTTTGTTCATCAATTAGATAAGAATCAATGTGTAAAGGCGCATATTGCCTCATCCAAGTAATTAAATCATTTGCAACCTGCGTACTGTTACATGGGGATTTCATTTTTAACTCTCTCATTTTATTGAAGTCTATTTAATTTTTTATAATTATAGCCCAGCTTCCGTTGAAAGCGAGCGCCCGATTTTCCTGGGTTTGGTAAAAGCATGAGGTCCAGGATTAAAGAAATCGTCATCTCATTACGCAGAATATAATTGTTATGCTATACCTTTATACAAGGCCGTTCGTACTCAAACGTTTGGTATTCTATGCAAAAAGCACCTCAATATGATTATAAAACGCTTCTTAACGTATGTTTACAACATTCGGATAATCTATTTCTTATTTTATCCGATGACCTAATTATTCAAGACATCAATCCTGTAGCGGAAAAAATATTGGGATGGCGTAAAGAAAAAGTACTCAATAGAAACATTGAAAATGTCTTTCAAGAATATGCCACCCCCCCCTTTATTGAAAAAATGGCAATAAAAAACGGTACCAAAATAACTTATGCATTACATCATGGTCAAAAAACAAAATTGATATGGCGTATTATTCTTGTGGATGTTGAAAATGAAGGTCAATTGATTTTGATTGTTGGTACGAATGAATCCTATCTATATACTGAATGGGAGTTTTTGCAATTGGACAGTGTAGTAAAATATGCTCCTGGACTCCTCTATTGGAAAGATGAAAATAGCGTATATTTGGGATGTAATGACGAATTTGCTAGATTAGCTGGGTTAAATTCAAGAACAGAATTGCCTGGTAAAACGGACTACGACCTCATATGGAAAGAACGAGCTCAATTTTATATTGATGTTGATCAACGGGTAATGGACTCAGGTAACGTGATCATCAACCATGAAGAAGAAATTACTATTTCAGATGGCAAAACCATTAACGCCGTGACAAATAAGGTACCGCTCTTTGATAGAGATGGGCGGGTTATTGGCGTTCTTGGGATTACCGTTGATATCACAAAACAAAAAAAGACAGAACAAGCATTACAGATCGCTAAAGAAAAAGCTGAAACAGCAAACTATGCTAAAACAGAATTTATAGCTAATATGAGCCACGATATTCGTACCCCATTAACGGGTATAATCGGCATTTCGGATATTTTGGAAAAACTTGAAACCAAGTCAAATTTAAAACAATTCGCTCATGATATTCATGATTGTGGAGAACAACTTTTAGGTATGCTTAATAGCATTCTTGATATTGTTTCTGCGGATCATGTAAATGAAAATGATATTCACGAAGACATTTTTGATATATACAAATGCGTTGAAAGTTTAGCTGGAATTGAAAAACCTACGGTAGTGCTTAAGAATTTAGATTTTATAGTTAACGTAGATCCTCAAATTCCTCAATATCTTATCAATGATCAAGCCAAAATTCATCGTATCATACTAAATTTATTAGGAAATGCTGTTAAATTTACCTTAAGTGGATCTATAACATTGGATGTCACTCTGATTAATCAAACTGATAATATAGCCATTATCCGCTTTATGGTGACGGATACTGGTATTGGAATTCCATTAAACCAACAAGATAAAGTATTCGATCGATTTTTTAGAGCCTCTCCTTCATATAAAGGACTCTACACAGGTCATGGCGTGGGGCTTCATATTGCACAATCTTATGCAAAATTATTAGGCGGAGAAATTCAATTGAGTAGTCAAGAAGGAGTCGGGACTTCTTTCTATTTTGAACTACCTTGCAAAATAAGTCGTGATGATATTAGCCAAGAGAATTTGCCAACTTCTGAATTCCCTCGCAAAGCGATCGATAAGGTGATATCGGATGTTAATAACGACATTTGTTTTTTGTTAATCGAGGATAATCCTATTGCTCTTAAGATACTTGAGTCTCTTGTATCCAATGCAGGTTATCGATTTATTTCAGTAATGGATGGCGAGTCAGCCCTCAATTTAGCTCAAACACAATCATTTGATTTGATTATTTCAGACATTGGTTTGCCTGGTATTTCTGGGATTGAGTTTACAATACAAGTTCGTGCGTGGGAAATTGAGCAACAAAAAAAGGCCGTGCCGATTGTTGGTTTGACAGCCCATGCCGATGAAGCGGTACATAATGAATGCTTACAAGCCGGAATGAACAATGTATTCACTAAACCGATGTCATTTACAATACTTCAATCAATTATTTCAAAGTTTATTCCCTCAAAATTACCCTCCGTACAGCAGAACTCAAGTACATTGAACCTAAGTGGACTAGGTCCTAACTTACCAGATACCGAAAATGAATTATTTGAGCTAGAATCATTTCCTTTACTAGATATTGATCAAGCTCTCCAGTGTATGGGGAACAATCACGACGTACTTAATGAGGTTTTAAACTCTTTAGTTAATCAAGAAATACCTACTGAAAAAGCAGCCATAGAAATAGCTTATACAGAAAAAAATTGGGTTGAAATTGAAAGGCTAACGCACAAAATGAAAGGAGGCGCAGCCTGTTCAGGGCTTGTTAAAATGAAATATGCCTGTCAATATCTTGAACGCTATCTAAAGGCAGGGCATTCACAACTTGCCGAAGAACTATATAAGCAGTTACTGGTTGTTTTTGATAAAACGCATGAAGTAATAACACAATGGATGCAAAATAATACACATAAATAATGAGAAATTATTTCTGGCCCGTTCCTTAAGAAAAAATGTCGTTACGTTTGCAACGACAAGTTTTATAACAGAGCATTAAACATTAAGCTGCCGCTATCGGTGACAAATCGCCCTGAGCTGCAGGTTGATATTCTTCCGCATCGAAATACGTGTACTCCCATGCATCTTGTTGAACCATTAATTTACGTAATAATTGATTATTAAGTCCGTGGCCAGATCGGTACCCTTCAAATGCGCCGATTAAACTCGAGCCTAAAAGATATAAATCACCAACAGCATCCAATACTTTATGCTTTACAAATTCATCATCAAATCGCAAACCGTCTTCATTTAAAACACGATAGTCATCAACAACAATAGCATTATCTAAGCTTCCACCATTGGCTAAGCCGGCTTTACGCAACTTTTCATAATCGGATAAGAAACCAAATGTTCTTGCTCTGCAAACTTGTTTAATATACGACGTAGCAGAAAAATCAAACACTGCCGTTTGAGGCTTATTGTTAAACACAGGGTGATCAAAATCAATTTTGAAGGAAATTCGATAACCATCATGAGGTAAAAATTGCACGTACTTTCCATGCTCTTCCACACGAACGGGTTTTAAAATGCGGATGTAACGTTTTTTCGCTGCTTGTTCGCGAATACCCGCTGATTGGATTAAAAATACAAATGGAGCCGCACTGCCATCCATAATGGGGACTTCAGCTGCATTGACGTCGATATATGCATTATCGATTCCTAAGCCAGCTAATGCTGATAACAAATGCTCAACTGTCGCAACTTTAACACCACGATGTTGCAACGAGGTGCATAACATCGTATCGCAGACGTTTTCGTAAGATGCTGGAATTTCAACTACAGGATCTAAGTCGATACGTCTAAATACAATCCCTGTATTTGCTGGTGCGGGATGTAGCGTGAGAAGTACTTTATCGCCTGAATGAAGACCCACCCCTGTCGCTTGAATCAACTTATTCGGAGTTCGTTGTTTTGTCATTCAATACTCACCTTATATCAGCTCCTTTGACATATACTTCTCTCAAAGAAAGCTTAACAATAATTTTTCAATCTCGCAAATAATTTAAAAAGGAATCGCCAAGTTTTCATCAACTGCGTGCAATTGCTCTTTAAATACAGCCTGAATTTTAAATAAACTAGCATGGTCTAGCGCTTCAAATCGAGCAACCAAACAAGGGGTCGTATTTGAAGCACGTAATAATCCCCACCCATGCGGATACTCTACCCGTAGCCCATCAATTGAAATTAGTTCCGCTTCCGGAAAATGGGCTCGTTCGGTAAATAGCTGCATAAAAGCAAACTTCTTATCCTCAATAATAGGAATTTTAATTTCTGGTGTATTAATACTATTAGGAACAAGCATAAATTGCTCACTGACGCTTGCCACGGACGAACTCAAGATTTCTAATAGCCGACATGCACTATATAGGGCATCGTCAAAACCGTACCAACGATCTTTAAAAAAGATATGTCCACTCATCTCACCGGCAAGTACAGCCTGCTCTTCTTTCATCACTTGTTTTACCAATGAATGGCCCGTAGGACACATCTTGGCAATGCCGCCTGATTGCTGAATAACTGCGGCCAAATGACTAGAACATTTTACATCATATACAATGGTCCCACCGGGATTATTTGCAATCACCTGTGGTGCATAATACATCATCAATCGATCTGGCCAAATCAATTCGCCCAAGTTAGTCACAACGCCTAAACGATCCCCATCCCCATCAAAAGCAAGACCGATATCTGCCTGATGCTCAGCTACCGCTGCTTTCAAATCAACAAGATTGGCTTCAACGGTTGGATCAGGATGATGATTCGGAAAACGACCATCCACATCGCAATATAATTCAATCACATCGCAGCCTAATTTGCGCAAAACATCTGGAGCTATAACACCAGAAATTCCATTTCCACAATCAACCACTATTTTTAATGGTCGCTTGATTTTAATATCAGAAACAATCCGTTGGGTATAATCATCCAAAATAGAGAGTACTTTATAATCCCCTTTACCGTTCATCGCTGTTTGGTTCTCAACTAACTCATACAACATTTGAATATGTTCTTGAGCTAACGTTGTTCCAGCAAGAACCATTTTAATACCATTGTAATTGGCTGGATTATGACTACCAGTAATCATTAAGCCACTATCAATGCCAGTCACATGAGTAGCATAATACATCACTGGCGTTGGGACTTGGCCTAGATCAACCACATCAATACCACTATCCAATAGGCCTTGTAACAAAGCATCGGATAATGAATCACTCGTTAAACGTCCATCTCTCGCAAGTAAAACCTTCGATCGCCCTAAGGCATGCAATCGACAACTAATGGCTTTAGCAATACTGTAAAAAGCATCTTCATCTAACTGCTCACCGATAATGCCTCGAATATCATAAGCTCGAAATACATCTCGTTCTATTTTGCGCTGTTTATACAAATGCATTAACTTCTCCCGGAGCTACCAAAACCACCCTCTCCGCGATCTGTTTCTGTAAACGAATCCACCACCGAAAACGCAGCACGGACCACGGGTAAAAAGACCAATTGTGCAATTCGGTCACCTGGGTTAATTGTAAAATGTTCGGCATTACGATTCCAACATGAAATTTTTAATTCACCCTGGTAATCAGAATCAATTAATCCCACGAGATTTCCTAACACGATCCCGTGCTTATGCCCTAGACCAGAACGAGGTAAAATAACTGCAGCTAAATTAGGATCGGCAATATATATAGACAACCCTGTAGGGAGTAATACGGTTTCTTGTGATCCAATTTGTAACGGCTCATCAATGCAAACTCGCAAATCCAAGCCAGCAGAGCCGCTCGTAGCATATTGAGGTAATTCAATCGAGGTACCGATTCGAGGATCGAGTATTTTGAGCTGAATAGAAGCGGTCATTTTGATCTCATTCATTTTTTGGACGACATTTTGCCAATTTAAAAGGTAAATTGCAATTACAATATGATTTGCGACGCAATAAGGGTGATAATATATCCTGCCAAGCGCGTTTTATGTACACGATCCCATGTTACTTGCTCTTGCTTAGTAATAACTGTCACTTGATTTTCATCACTATCAAAACCAATCCCTTTACCGACTTGATTTGCAATAATCATATCTAGTTGCTTTGCATAGAACTTATCAGTAGCATGCTTAACCACATCGTCAGTCTCTGCAGCAAAGCCGACAACATACGATGCTTTTCGACTATTGGCCACCGTCGATAAAATATCTGGATTTTTCTTTAGGGTTAACGTGATGGTATCTTGATTTTGCTTTTTAAGTTTTTGTGGTGCAGGATTTTCCACGGCATAATCCGCAACTGCCGCAGCGCTAATAAAAATCGCTCCTGGTTGTAAGTGACACATGACAGCATCTAACATTTCATTTGCAGAATCAACGCGAAGACATGTCACCCCAAGTGGTGATGGGAGCGCCGAAGGCCCGCTGATTAAAGTCACTTTAGCGCCAGCCATCACCGCAGCTTTTGCTAACGCATAACCCATTTTGCCTGAACTGTGGTTACCAATATACCGTACAGGATCGATCAACTCACGTGTGGGACCAGCTGTAATTAAAACCTCTCGTCCTTGCAGTAAAGGCTTTACATCGCAAAGACGCAAGCCATCAATAATTTGGTCTATTTCACTCATGCGTCCAAGACCAAATTCACCACACGCTTGAGAACCTTCATCAGGTCCAATCATTACCACTGCACGACTGGTTAAGATGCGACAATTAGCTTGCGTCGCTGGATGCCCCCACATGCTTCGATTCATTGCAGGACAAACAATAACCGGGACTTCTGCAACCAAATATAAGGTTGATAACAGATCATCAGCCAACCCATTTGCCATTTTAGCCAAACAATTGGCAGATGCGGGCGCAATAACTAAATAATCGGCCCAACGCGCTAATTCAATATGTCCCATTGCGCGTTCTGCCTCGGAATCCCATAATTCTGAACGGACTTCATGACCACTTAAAGCTTGTAAGGTCATAGGCGTAATAAACTCTCGTGCTGACGCTGTCATAACCACACGTACAATCGCACCCAGTCGCGTCAACTCACGTACTAAGTAGGCTGATTTGTACGCAGCGATGCCGCCACATATACCTAACACTATCTTTTTATTTAGAAAATCTTGCATAGTTAACCTATCTTCAATAATATGCTTGCTTAAATGTCATCATAAAGGAATGAATATGACAACCCAACCCCCGCATGCATTACGAGTACGCGAAAAGTTAATTGACTCCGGCGCTAATCAGCTCTCAGATACCGAATTGTTAGCCGTCTTCATCAGTTCAGGTAATGCCAAAAAATCCTGTGTACAACTCGCTCATGACTTATTAAAACACTTTGGCGACTTAAGATCCATTTTTAATACGGATTTAGCAACATTTCAACAAATACCGGGTTTCGGTATCGTGCGATATACTCAGCTACAAGCTGCACGAGAATTGTGTCGACGGCATGATTTCATCTGCTTACAAAAAGAAACTCAACTTACCAGCTCTCAGCAAACTTGCACCTTTTTAAAGCGCAAACTGAGAGATAAAAAAAACGAAACATTTGCCGCTTTATTTCTGGATAGCCAATATCGCGTATTAACCTATGAAGAACTCTTCACAGGCACCATCAATACTGCCAGCGTGCACCCCCGCCCGATTATTGAACGCGCGCTAAAACTCAATGCTGCAGCCATCATTATTGCTCACAATCACCCATCGGGGATTTCGGATGCGAGTCAACAGGATATCAAAGTAACACAACGGTTACAAAAAGCACTGGAGCTCATTGATGTGCATTTGCTCGATCATCTGGTGGTTGGCGATAATGAAGTGTATTCAATTATGAATGAGGTCAAATGGGCCTGTCATTAGACAATATCGCTAAATAACTAATCCATTTTGTAACGTAAGTCACATAACAGCATCTAGGTGAAAAATAACGACCTCAAAACACTAAGATGCACATTCCCATTTTAATTACTTCATGGTATAAACGTAACGAGCTCATACCTGGCTTATACAGGTAAAGGAATAGAATATTTTTCAATAAGGAAAGCAAGATGAGTTATGCACAACAACACGTTAATGAAGCGATTCAAATTCTTCAACAAATCGATATCAATCAAATTGAAAAAATGGCTGACCTCCTCGCTAGCGTCAAACAAAACGAAGGACGAATTTTCTTTTTAGGTGTCGGTGGTAGTGCCGGTAATTGTTCTCATGCAGTGAACGATTTTCGTAAAATCGTCGGCATTGAATCATATGCCCCAACTGACAACGTTTCTGAATTGACAGCACGCACGAATGACGAAGGTTGGTCAACTATATTCGTCGAATGGTTAAAAACCAGTAAACTCAAGGCTAAAGATGCCCTTTTTGTACTCTCTGTAGGTGGCGGAAATCTAGACAAAAATATCAGTCCAAATCTAGTAATGGCATTACAACATGCCAAAGCTGTTGGAGCAAAAATAACTGGCGTCGTAGGACGAGACGGTGGCTATACAGCAAAAGTAGCTGATGCATGCGTTATTATTCCAACCGTGAATGCTGATAACATTACGCCCCATTCAGAAGCCTTCCAGGCCGTAGTATGGCATTTGTTAGTTTCTCATCCTAAGTTAAAAGCACATCAAACAAAATGGGAATCTGAAGTTGCGTGTGCGATTAAAGGCAGTGAAATTAAAGCAGCATTTGTTTCTGAAGGCGCATAGCTTCAAAAGCAAATTTCGACATGGAGATCGATATGTTGCAGACATCTCAACCGGCTCGTCCAGCTGTTTTTTTAGATAGAGATGGGGTGATTAACCGTTCCGTAGTAGTGAATGGAAAACCCTATCCTCCTGCTAATTTAGCAGCAATGGAAATTTTGCCTCAAGTTCCTGAAGCTTTAGAGGCATTATCCCATGCTGGGTTTTTATTAATTGTAATAACCAATCAACCCGATGTTGCACGTGGAACAACTTCTCAAGAAACTGTCGAAGAAATCCACAATCATTTAGCTCATCATTTACCCATCCAAGCGTTTTACGCGTGTTATCACTTAGATGAACATCAATGCGATTGCCGAAAACCCGCCCCAGGTGCATTACTGGATGCAGCAAATAAGCATCATATTGATCTTGCTCAAAGTTATATGGTTGGCGATCGATGGCGCGATATTGAAGCAGGTCAACGGGCTGGTTGTAAAACCATTTTTATTGATTACGGTTACGATGAAAAACAACCTACATCAATGAACTTTAGTGTACAGACGCTCATGGAAGCTACACACATTATTTTAGGAGATAGGAATGAAACGCGTTGATGAACTACAAGTAAAAATTTTTGCTGACGGTGCAGATAAAGCAGGCATGCTTGAAATGTATGCACAGCCGTTTGTCAAAGGGTTAACGACCAACCCCACCCTCATGCGTAAAGCCGGAATTCAAGATTACAAAGCATTCGCGTTGGATATTTTGAGTGAAATTAAAGATAAACCACTATCATTCGAAGTATTTTCCGATGATTTTAATGACATGGAACGCCAAGCGAATGAAATTGCGAGCTGGGCTGATAATGTGTACATTAAAATCCCGGTCACCAATACCAAGCAAGCGGCTAGTTATGATTTAATTAAAAAATTATCTGCTAAAGAAATCAAACTCAACGTCACAGCCATCATGACATTGGACCAAGTTCAAGACGTAGTCAATTCGTTAGACCCCTACGTACCCAGCTATGTTTCCGTATTCGCAGGCCGTATTGCAGATACAGGGCGCGATCCATTACCACTGATGACATCCGCCGTTGAGATATTAAAAGCAGCGCCGGCAGCTGAGTTAATCTGGGCCAGCCCACGTGAACTGCTCAATATTTTCCAAGCTGATGATATTGGTTGTCACATTATTACGGTCACGAATGATATTTTGAAAAAGTTATCACTCGTTGGATATGATTTAGACGGTTATTCTTTAGATACTGTGAAAATGTTTTATAACGATGCTGTGGCTGCAGGATTTGAGTTGTAATATAAGTTTGAGAAAAATGATACTGATACTATCTAGGGTCTGGTCACATTCATTTCCACAAGGACTCCGTCCTGCGGCTTGTCCGCAGGACGTCAAAATATGAATTGTCAACAGCCCCTAGGATTGGACCCAGGGTTGTCCCATTAAATAGCCGTCTTTGCGAACGAAGTGAAGCAATCCAGATCGATGTGACTTAAAAACTCCGATATCTGGATTGCTTCGCTAACGCTCGCAAAGACAATTATGACTGTATAATATCAAAATTAATA
>JAUYSP010000044.1 GCA_030696305.1 Legionellaceae bacterium
ATATTAATTTTGATATTATACAGTCATAATTGTCTTTGCGAGCGTTAGCGAAGCAATCCAGATATCGGAGTTTTTAAGTCACATCGATCTGGATTGCTTCACTTCGTTCGCAAAGACGGCTATTTAATGGGACAACCCTGGAAATCTTTGCTAAACTTATAGTAAAAGAAGCATAAAGGTGAATATCATGAAAAGCTTGATTTTACATCCTACTGATATTAGTCAATGGTATGCTTTGGTAAATGAAGCCCAAGCTTCAACTCAGTTGACGCTAAATGAAAACACAGAAAGTTATCTTGTGTTTTTGTTACAACGATTCTCACAAAGACCGCAACTGCTTGAGTCCGTAGTTGCTGTTGATTTTCTTGAAGCCATGCATATTGTAGGCAAACCACAAATTGAACGGTTACGTGCCGTAGGTGATAAAAGTTTATTGTTATGTGGTCTTTTTCCTGGCGTAGCCACCCGACACCATGTGACCTTAGATTATTACACGGGGATGGGGCAAGCCGCGTACTTAACCGTCAGTGAATTACAAGAAAAATCCACATCAGAACTTTATTTGCAATTAAGTGAACATTTTATTGTCATGCAAAAAATACTTCAGGCTATGCGAGGGGACTTTTGTCAGTTTGATCACAAGGCAACAGATGCCTTCAAATTAGAAAATGATTCGCATATGCATTAACCGTGCAGGTGGCCGCGTGCTTATTTCCGAAATAATAAAGCAACATCGATTGCATCAAACGCATAGCTTTTGTTACAAAAATCGCAATTTACCGTCACTGTTCCTGCTTGTTCCAATAATAATTGCTGTACATCCGCTTCGCCTAATATGGTAAGAGCTTGTTTCATTTTATCTTCATTACAACGACAATGAAATTGAACTTGACGAGGGTTGTATAATCGAAGCTCTGTTTCATGATACAAACGATGTAAAATAGTCGCATTATCTAAAGTAAATAACTCATCTGCTGTGATGGTCTGCCCTAAATGAACTGCATACTCCCAAAACTGCTCACGTTGCAACGTATTTTGACCCGGCATCAATTGTAACAGCATGCCAGCCGCACAATCATCATTGACAGCCAACCAAACTTGACTCGGCACTTGTTCTGATTGAGCAAAATAATGCATTAGATTTTCGCCCATTAACGCAGAGTGGATGGGTACAATACTTTGATAAGTTTGGGTTTGGTTCAGAGGTGTAATATTTAAAACCATTTTTCCATTTAAAAAAGCATCGTTGTAATTCACTTCCGTATCCTCTTCTTGATACGATGCAAACGCACGCACTTGCAATTGATCATTACATTGCACTATCAAAAGAGGTAATCGTTTATCCCCATGAAATTGTAAGCTCACTTCACCTTCATATTTCATGCTACTGCTTAATAACACACAAGATAACATGGCCTCGCCAAGCAGTTTTTTTACCATCGGTGGATAAGCACGTTGTTGGGTAATGGTTTTATAAGCGCTGCTCAGATGAATAATTTCGCCGCGAATACTTGCGTGTTCGAAAAGAAAACGTTGGACAGTATCAGTATTTTGCATCATCTAAAGCTCAAAATAAAAAAGAGAAGTATATCAGATTATATTTGTATCAGAAATTATACTTCACATGACTCGATGGCTTTTGGTTTATCAATTCTTAAGACGGATTGTTTGCAACAGCGGCATCGATTAGGGCCTCGGCCATTTGATTATATCTTAAAAGTTCGATCTCTATCTCTTTAAAGGCTTGTGCGCCATCAGTAATCACAAGCTCAGAGCCTAAACCTACCAATCTATCTTCTTTAAGGTATTGTTCATAACCACAATAATCGGTTGATAACACAGTCTGAAACGCTGCAATAAATTGATCGATAGTAACAACAGAATCGCTTCCACTCACAAGTTTTTTCAAACACTTTTGTAATTGGGGATGGCTGTTGTATTTTTTTCCATGGATCAAAGAAACCTTATTAAAGGTATACCTCACGTCTTTGGTGCCCTTTTTTATTGTGGTTCCACATGTTTCCCAATGTGGTGTGTATATTTCTGGAAATAAATAGACAAGCGTGATGCCCATAGCATACCGATCCGTTGCCTCATTAAATTTTAAATACAGGTCTGTTGCATCATGCTTTAAATCATAGATCATTCGAGGATTGGGAAGAAAATCTGATGTGCATACAGGAACCACTCCGTATAAAGGAATCTCATTCTTAGGTCGAACGGAATCCAAATCCACGAAATTTAACTTGCCATCACTGACCATCACATTACCCGGTTTTATATCATTATGAATTAAACCTTGCCTGTGCAGAATACTCAACTCACGGAGCAGCGAAATAGCCATCACTATACGACGAGGTATGGGCATAGATTGAATATCTTGTGGTGTTGCATAATCAAGCGCTTTGCCCTGCAACCATTGAGTTACCATGTATTGTTTGTTATTTCTTCTAAAAACAAACCCATCTCGCCCAAGTTGCTTGTAACAATAAGCCGCTCGCATAGCCATTCTTAACGTATGCTTATTATTATCACGGTAAATTTTAACGGCATATTTAGGTCCTTCACTCCCATCGCATAAATAGCCTTTTTTCACTTTTGCAGCAAACCCGCCGTCGGGATAGTCTTTGTTTCCCCTATGTTCAACAAAAAAACCAGTTAAGCGAGTTGTATCGGTGCGTATGATGTTGAAAACTGAATTGGATAATGTTGACTCTTTTCTTGATCGCTTAATACTAAACATCGTGTACTTTGCAATGGGTAATGGTTCTGCTTTTTTTATTCGCTCTTCAGGTGATGGGTAATGCATTTCTTGTGTTATAACGCTTTTATATTGATGAGGGATAACGCCAGCTTCAAGAATTAACTCCAGCTGTCGCAGATTTGCCAGCAATCGTCGTATTCTGGTCATTGCTAGCGGTGTTTCTAATGCTGCTTCCATTGGACGATGGCCATTCATAGCAATCGATATTTCTGATGAATCACTTCTTCGCGATAGAATCAGACTTTTTAAAAATTCAGCATCATTCCTCATTTGCGACAATATTCCCAAAAAACTCCTCCTGAAAAACGTGAGACTTTATTTCGTATACGACGTTTACCCCTCTTGCCCAAGTGCACTTTATCAAATTAGATGCAACACAGCTTTCTTTTCATGTGAAGCTGCCTAAATATCCGTGATAGGTGGTTTAGTTGTCAACAGACCATATACTTCTCTCAGAAAACTTGATAATTTTAAGTAAAGGTCGTACCCTCTCCATTTAAATGCAAAGTTTCAAAATACCTCTGTTTGCTTTTTTAGGTTACATCAATGAATAACAAATTAAAAAAAATTGTGGTTGATTTAACACCGATGCGCTCTGGCGGTGAAAACGGCGGCGCTAAGGTATTTGTTCTAGAATTACTTTCCCATTTAGCTACCTTAGCACCATCAACTGATTTTGTTTTATTAACACAAGCTTCGGCTCATGAAGAATTGCATAAAATGGATCGAGACAATATGACGCGGCGAATGGTCACACGTCCCGTTGGTCGAAAATCATTTTTTGCTAGAGGAATCGCTTATATTTTTCGTAAATTACCTCGAATTCCTCAACGATTCAGTTTATTAGGATATCGCGTTCATGCGCGATTAAGGCAACGAGCTGTAAAGCAGATACTACAAGAGATCGATGCTGACCTGGTTTTTTGTCCATTCACAGCACCGACGTACAGCATGCCGGGTGTACCCACCGTGTGCACTATTTATGACTTGCAATATAAAACATACCCCTCTTTTTTTGCAGCAGAAGACGTAGCAAATCGTAGCCATGCGTTTACAGAGGCATGTCGTCGCTCGACTATGCTAGTCGCTATATCCGATTATTCTCGGCAAAGCGCGCTAAAACATGGCAACTTAAATCCGGAGCAAATTAAAACAGTCCATCTACGGATGGCAAAGCGAATGATAAATAATATTGAAGACGACCAGCTGCTAGACAGACTGGAATTAACGCCACAACAATATTTGCTTTATCCAGCTAATTTTTGGTTGCATAAAAACCATGAAATGCTTTTAACTGCTTTTAAAATGGCATGTAATAATGACTTAGCACCTCATATCAAATTAGTTTGCACTGGCGCGCCAGATGAGCGTCAGCGCTGGTTGCTCAATGCGGCAAAAAACATGAAACTAGAATCGCGCGTGCTTTTTATTGATTACCTTACAAATGCTGAATTAGCGACGTTAATGAATCAATGCGCCGGCGTTGTTTTTCCATCCCTTTATGAAGGCTTCGGCTTACCTATTCTTGAGGCCATGGCCGCTGGCGTACCGGTTGCGTGTAGTAATACTACATCATTACCAGAGGTAGCTGACCAAGCCGCTATCTTTTTTGACCCGCGCATTCCAACGCAAATAGCCCAAGCCATGATCACGCTCGTTTCTGATTCCGAAAAACGAAAGCGTTTAATCCAAGCAGGACATGATCGCGTCTCATTATTTTCTGATTCCAATCGCATGGCAACGGAATACTGGGATATTTTTCAACAAGCTAGTAATCAAACAAAACGCAAAAAACTCGTAAAAAAAATAGAAGGGAGCCCAGAAAAGACATGCAACTAATACCAACTATCCTTTGCGGCGGCGCTGGTTCGCGTCTGTGGCCCGTTTCACGCGCACTGCACCCTAAACCATTTATTCGACTTACAGATGGATTAAGTTTATTGCAAAAAGCCTTTATTAGGGGTGCTTTATTACCGAATGTTCAAGAAATATTAACAGTTACTAACCGAGAACTGTTCTTTCAAATTGAAGGCGAGTTTCGTGAAATTAATCAGAGTAAGTTAACTACTTCTTTCATTCTTGAACCATTTGGTCGCAATACAGCAGCTGCAATTGCCGCAGCCGCCTTACAAGTTGTAAAGCATCATGATGAAGACACGTTACTCTTAGTTTTAGCGGCCGATCACCTAATTGCTGATCAAGCTAAATTTCAACAGGCTGTAACTGAGGCAATGTCTTTGGCAACAACAGGAAAACTGATTACTTTCGGTATTCAACCACACGAACCCCATACAGGTTATGGTTATATCGAAGTAAATGGCAATGACGTCTTACGTTTCGTGGAAAAACCAACATTAGAAGTAGCGGAGATGTACCTGGCAAGCAAGCAGTTTTTATGGAACTCAGGCATGTTTCTTTTTAGTGCTGGAGCGATACTCGAAGCGATGAAACAACATTGCCCTGATATTTTATCGGCTACTAAAACATGTATAAAGGCATCATCCGAAGTTGCAAGCAACCTAGGAACACAACTTATCTTAGAAGCAAACAGCTTTGGTCTAGTACCAGAAAATTCAATTGACTATGCCGTGATGGAAAAATCACAAGCAATAGGGATTGTACCATGTGATATGGGTTGGACCGACGTTGGTTCATGGAGCGTATTAGGTGATCTAGTTGCAGCCGATGAAAAAGGTAATCGAATTGATGGCGAAACTTGTCTTCATGATGTAACAAATTGCTATATCCAGAGTACGGATCGATTAATAGGGGCTGTAGGAGTAGATGGCCTGCTTATTGTAGATACGCCAGATGCATTATTGGTTGCAAACCGATCTCAAGCACAAGATGTTAAGCATATCTATGCGCAATTAAAACAAAAAAATCATGAAGTACATAAGCTGCATCGAACAGTTCATCGCCCATGGGGAAGCTACACTGTCCTCGAGGAAAGTAGTCGATTTAAAATAAAACGCATCGTGGTTAAGCCCGGCGCTAGCTTAAGCCTACAAATGCACCATCATCGCAGTGAGCACTGGATTGTGGTTAGTGGCATGGCTAAAGTAGTTAATGGAGATGATGTGTTTTTTGTCCACATTAATCAATCCACTTATATCCCAGCAGGGCACAAACACCGCTTAGAAAATCCAGGGGTACTTGATTTGGTTATGATTGAGGTACAAAGCGGTGAGTATTTAGGTGAAGACGACATCGTTCGCTTTGAAGACAATTATGGACGCGTTCCAGAAACAATTTGATGTTAAACCCTCAGCAAGCCGCCGCAGTAAAATACATTGATGGTCCACTACTCGTTTTAGCTGGTGCGGGTAGTGGTAAAACTCGTGTCATTATTCAAAAGATCGCGCATTTAATCCAACAATGTGGCTACTCCGCAAACACTATTTGTGCGGTTACTTTTACCAATAAAGCAGCTAATGAAATGAGGCAGCGTGTCAATTCGGTGTTAGATCCAGTGATTCGACGCGGCTTAAAAATCGCCACATTTCATACATTAGGTTTACAAATTTTAAAACGCGATGCCGCTGACTGTGGTCTAAAATCACAATTTTCAATTTTTGACAGCGAAGATTGCTTAAACATATTACGAAAATTTCTACCTCCCGCCCGAGCCCAAGATCGAAATGATTTGTTGCAAATACAGCATCACATTTCAAAATGGAAAAATGGCATGCTCACTCCGGAACAAGCGCTTCGCAATGCTACTGATGAAATAACAACGGCAACTGCAATTTTATATCAACGGTATCAACAAACATTACAAATATACAATGCCGTTGATTTCGATGATTTAATTCGGCTACCCGTCATGCTACTGAAACAAAAAGCCGAGACGCTGGTCTATTGGCAACGCAAAATTCGCCATTTATTAATTGATGAATATCAAGATTCGAATAGTTCACAATATGCATTAGTCACGTTATTAGTTGGCACGCGAGGAGCATTTACTGCGGTAGGAGATGACGATCAATCCATTTATGCTTGGCGAGGAGCCAGACCAGAGAATCTGGTCCAATTAAGCCAAGACTTTCCAAAACTAAAAGTCATTAAACTAGAGCAAAATTATCGCTCTACCGGACGGATATTGCATGCAGCAAATCACTTGATAGCGAATAACCCCCATCTATTTGAAAAAAAATTATGGAGTCAGTTGGGCGCTGGTGAGTTATTGCGCGTACTATGCTGTAAAGATGAACACGATGAAGCTGGACAAGTCGTTGCCGATTTAATCTGTCATAAGCTACGTAACGGTATCGGTTATGGTAATTACGCCATATTATATCGAGGAAACCATCAATCGCGCTTATTCGAAAAAGTACTTCGCAACCACAGCATTCCTTACCGAATCAGTGGCGGACAATCCTGGTTTGCTCGTACAGAAATAAAAGATATCTTTGCTTATTTAAAATTGCTGTATAACGAATTAGACGACGCGGCCTTTTTAAGGGCAATCAATACCCCAAAACGTGGGATCGGTGAAAACACATTACAAACACTCAGTAATTACGCAAAAAATCGCGGCCAAAGCTTATATAGTTGCTGTGATCATTTGGCACTCTCAACGCAACTTGCAGAAAAACCACGGGCCAATTTACAGGCCTTTAAACAATGGCTATACAACATTAAGTTACGTTGCGAACAAGAACCAATACTACCTGTTTTACGCAGCATGGTGGAAGCTATCGGCTATGAGGCATATTTATATGAACAACATGAGTCTCCGGTAAAAGCGCAAAAATGCATGGAAAATGTATGGGAGCTAGTAGACTGGATCGGCCGATTAATTGAAAAAGACCCTCAAAGCTCATTTGGAGATATCATCAATAAATTGATTTTAATTGATATATTGGAACAAGCCGACGATCCCAATACCGATACACTGCAACTGATGACATTACACGCATCTAAAGGATTAGAATTCCCCTTTGTCTATTTAGTTGGCATGGAAGAAGATTTATTACCTCATCGAGTCAGTATTGACGATGATCAAATTGAAGAAGAAAGACGCCTAGCTTATGTTGGTATCACGCGCGCGCAAAAAGCACTGACTCTAACGCTCGCTAAACAACGACGCCGACAAGGGGAATTACAAAACAGTCTTCCCAGTCGATTTTTAGAAGAACTTCCACAAGACAGCTTAGAGTGGTATGGCAAAAGCGACGTACGCGACGAAGCAAAATCTAAAGCGGTAGCACAATCTCATTTGGTGGGATTAAAAAATCTATTGGCTTAAAGGAGACACTGTACACGGTTGACACTCCCAAAGACCAACATCGATAGACGGCTGCATGGGCATCTGTGCCTCAGCAACACGTTCTACCTGCTTCGCGAAAGAGGGTGTGTGCGGAGCCTCACAGCAGCGTTTAAATATACTGTATTTAATCAATTCCTTTGCAGCGGGAGTACGTTCCTTTGCCTTAGCTGCAAAATACGCCACCAAGTTTTCTTCCGCTTCAACGAGGGGTACCGGTTTCGCTGTGGGCATATCAGTTAACTCCTCAACTGATATGTCTTTTGCAGCATCAACATAAGCTAACTCATCCTCTTCAAGCAAAATCGCTACTTGCGGTTTTTTTCCTAACTGTTCGTCTAAGGCCTCGTCAAAAGTAAAAGAGGGCTCTACCCAGATGTCAGCATATGCTCTCAACGGACCAGCTTTACTATCACCCATGGCGCTATCCCACCAGGCAGCCAAATAAATCAATGGATAAAAAAGCGACCGCAATACGCGCGTAGGCGCATCGTCAGCATGATCGTGTCCTTTTTTAGCATTGTTATATTCATCCAATAAAGAACCAATATCATCTTTATGTGCATGTTTAAAGCTAAAGAAATAATGCAAATCTTCAAAAAACTCCGCAATAATACCAAGTATTGCAGACAAGACCTCAGGAATACCTGGTAGGCGATCAGATACTACTCCTATACTGATTAAATGTCCTAAAAACAAAACTAAACGCAACGGTGTGTATGTTAGTATTAATAAAATACGAAATGGATTGGCCCGTTGCCATGAGTTTCTTTTACTTGGAAAAAACGTGTGTGCTCGGTTCCATTTAATCGTCAAATAAGGCTGAATATTAGACAAATTATAATGCAATATACCTTTTTTAAAATTCACCTGATCAAATGAATGGGGCTTAAATTCTGTTCGAACCCACCTTTTCCCATCATAACAACCATCCATCCAATACTGATCACCTTTTTTAATTAACCTCGGCGTTTCTGATAAACCAGGTAACGGTTGATCCTCATCAATGGATAACAATATTAAGTCACATGGATGCGGTCCAGGTTCCTCATCCAGTTCCTCAAGGGTTTCAAGTGTATTAGCCACATTAAATGCTAATCCTGCAGCACCTAAAATAGCCGCTGCAATCACTACGATTGCGGAAGGTATTTTGGCCATCCAAGAAAAGAGCGGTCTAGTGTGCCTCAGAACCGTCCACCATGTTCCAGCCGTACAAATGGTCAAGGCAATTGACAACGCTAATAAGCCAACAGTAGCAACCAACATGAAACCAGAATGAAGCGTTAACCCCTTATTCCAATCTTCTTTCATTTTACGATATCGTTTGAGAATAATATCGTCGTTAATCATATCGGTAATTGCATTATAGGTGAGCAAACCAAATGCCATACCGGCAATAAACGCCATAGGTATAACCAACGTAGGCCATAAACCAAATGGAATCAATGACACGAACGGGAGGACAGCGAAGGCTTCTACCAATAGGTAGCTTGTACCTAACATCATAAACACAGCGGCAGTGGCACTTAAGATTTGGGTCAATCGAAATGCACCTTGGCGTGTTTTAAGTTTAGTTTGCCAAGTATCATGATGCTGGTTTAAATATTCACGGAGCGAGGCTTTATAAATGACGGTATCAAGATACGTGCTATCTTCTTTTGATAAGTTCTTACGTAGCTCATCAAGACTCGCTTTAGAGACGCGTTTAAATTTTTTCTCTGCTGGATCAGTCTTTAAAAGAATCCCCTCTTCTTGAAGCAAAACATATGTCGGAACTATAAATAGAGACTGTCTCGCTCGGAGTTCTTTTTTTGAACTTATCACTTCAATTAAGTTAAGCTCTTTTGTTCCTAACTTAGCTTTAGAAGGTGCTTTTTTTTCATCAAATAATTGTGAAACAAATAACGATTTTAACGCAGATATACTTTTTTCTAATTGTTCTTTTTCCTTTTGTTGTTCTTTAGTTAAATTAGGATGATCATATTTATGATGTATACGAATAAGCTTCATATAATCTTGGAAGAAATCAGGGGAGTTATCGTTTTTTAATTCAAAGACCAAATTTTGTAAACAACGCGTTACTTGGGCTCGTTCAACGCGTAACATTTCAATGTTTAAATTGGCGGCAGCAAATTTTGGTGATTTTAAATTTTTTGTGGTGGCTCGTAAGGCCTCCAGCTCAGATTTTTGTGTGTTTAGTCGATTAAAATCTACGTTGGAAAAGTGACTAAATTCATCTAAAGTAAGCACATTTGCGTTTAATTTCTTTACTCGATTTGGCTTCTCTTTCGCAATAAAATCATGATATTTATTTAAAAAATGTTTGTACTTAGCTTCAAGTGCTTCGTTGTTATCTGCTTTAGTGTCATCCAACTCACATATTATTTTACTTAGTGACTCGATCATCTCTAATTTTAAGCGTTCTTTTTCTTCCAACTCTGGAAGCAATTCTCTTAAACACTCGCTAGCCAATTGTTGCTTTAAATAATTAGGATTAAATAACTTTTCAAAAGCGCCTATTATATTTTCAGATATAATTTCATATTCAAAGGAAACAGAAAGAAAAAAACCAACAATTGCGAGCGCTAAAACAGGCACTAACACATACATGCCACTAAAACTTAAAAAACCAACGATTAAACTCGCCCCAACGGCAAATAGGGGGATAGCATAGCGACGCATTTGCTCGAAAAACATAGCTTCTTCTCGAAGAAAATCAGAATGATACTATATATCAAATGATAATGATTATCAATAACTATGCTCAACTATTAATCTTTTTTGCAGGGCGTCCTTACTAGGCTTTACCTATTGCCAATCAGTATATCCAGCGGCCCCACCACCATACCATGTTTCCCTGGGTGCTTCGGTTAACGCTATACCCGTTTCTAACCGATGAACTAAATTGGGGTTTGCTATAAAGGGGCGACCAAAACAAATCAAATCTGCCAAGTTATCACGACGTGCTTTTAATGCCAATTCGAGGTCGTAACCATTATTGGCAATATAAAAACCATTAAATAACTCCCGTAATGTTTTAAAATTCACGGCTGTTGAAATGTTACGTAAGCCGGGAGTAGCTCCTTCTATACAATGAATATACCCCAAATTAAACGGATTTAACTCAGTCAGCAAATAGGTAAACATCGCCCTCGGGTCACTATTAGCTATATCATTTGCAGGATTGACTGGTGATAAACGAATTCCAACGCGCTCACTCGGCCATACTGACGTAACAGCCGTAATAACATCTAAAATTAAGCGTGCGCGGTTTTGAATTGATCCGCCATACAGATCCTTACGCTGATTGGTTTTATCACACAAAAATTGATCCAACAAATAACCATTAGCCGCATGAATTTCGACTCCATCAAATCCTGCATTTTTTGCACAACGGGCGGCATGTATATATTGCTCAATAATGCCGGGTATTTCCGATGTTTCAAGCGCTCGTGGTGTAACAAAGTCTTTAAAACCAGTCTCTGTAAACGCCATCCCTTCCGGTTTAATTGCTGAGGGCGCCACCGGTAATTCATGATTAGGTTGTAGATCAGGATGAGAGATGCGGCCAACATGCCATAATTGAGCAAATATAGCTCCTCCTTTACTATGAACCATATCTGTACATAGTTTCCAACCTTTTACTTGTTCATCCGTATAAATTCCAGGGGTAAATGCATAGCCTTTGCCTTGTTTGGAAATTTGAGTGGCTTCCGACATAATCAATCCAGCTGATGCACGCTGTCCATAATAGGTCGCATTAAGCACGCCTTGAACATCGCCTTTTCCTGCACGCGATCGAGTCAAAGATGCCATCACAATGCGATTTTTTAACACCAATGAGTTGAACTGAACAGGTTTAAATAAATCACTAGAGATGGTTTTTGTTATACTGGACATAATCCTTACTCCGTAAAAAAATTTATTAATTTTTGTTCCCGCAGCGCGACATGACTCGACATAAAAAAATCGTAACGCAGCATATTATGGATAAGTGAAGCCCTTACAAGAGCTAGGGATGACGTACCTGGGAAGTTACTCTATAACGGTTCTCATACCAATGCCAAGTATAACCAAATTAAGTATACTGTGGGGAAAATCACAGAGACAATCATATTAGGGTCTGTTGACAATTCATATTTCGACGTCCCGCGGACAAGCCGCGGGACGTCGGCTCTGTGGAAATGAATTGTCAACAGACCCTAAAATAAAAGGTTACTTAAAATGAAAAAGTTAGCAATAATTGGTGGAGGCTCTGCGGGTTTAGCTGCTGCAAAATGGGCTCAATGGGGTTTAAAAGGGCATCAAATTACCCTTTTTGAAAAATCACCTAGGTTGGGGGGAATATGGACGTCAGGAAATAATCATTCTCATGTTTGGCATGGCATGAGAACAAATTTATCGCAATACTCCTGTGTGTTTTCTGATTTTCCTCATGAGCAAAATACTTCATTGTTTCCAACAAAACAGGAAATGAATCGATATTTGTCGCTTTATATAAACTCTTTTAATTTACAACAACACATTCAAGAGAATACTACGGTTATTCATATGGATCGTATTAATGAAACATGGCAGATCACATACGAGAAAAACAATAAATTACATCATGATAATTTTGATCATGTTATTCTCGCCAATGGCATGTTCTCTATTCCTCATATGCCACAATTTAATGCGTCAGAAAAATTTAGAGGAAAAATAATACATTCTGCGGAATACAAACAAAACACCGATTTTTTAAATAAAGATGTTGTCATTGTGGGCGGTGGGTTCAGTGCCGTAGAAATTGCTTCTAATATATCTAAAACAGCTCGTTCAGTTTTTCACGTAAATCGAACATCATCATGGATTATTCCTAAACTCATTTCAGATAAAAATGGAACTCCTCAACCCCTGGATTTGCTTCTTTATAAACGTGAGTTTATTGAGCAAGGTATAGAGCCATTAACTGTCAAAGAAAAAAATAGAAAAACGAATCGATTTCTTTCTAAATTAACAGGTCAAAACGATATGCCCGATCTTTATATTGACCCCAATTCAGAGGAAGAACAAAGGATAGTGATTTCAAATGATTATTTGAGATTATTGAAAGAAAAGAAAATAATCCATCATCGAAGTGAAATCACCGGGTTTGAAGACAACGACATTATATTAAAAAATAATTCTAGAATTAATGCTCAAATTGTTATTTGTTGTACAGGTTACAGTCCCGATTTAAATTTTTTAGCTCCCACTCTTTTAAGCGCATTACAATACGACCCTCAAGATAGCTTACAACCAGCGATGCTCTATGAGTCAGTGCTTCATCCTCAATTGCCTCATTTATTTTTTATTGGAATGGGTGCATTCCGAGGCGCTTACTTTCCTATTATGGAATTACAAGCTAGATTGGCAGTGGAACTTTTTTCACGAAGAGCCTCTTATCCTAATGAAAAAGAAATACAGGCATATTTTACAAAAGCCTCTGAAATACGTGCAAACCATCAAAAACCTCAGTTTATTAATTCAAACTACTCAACGTTAACTGACTTCTATGCTAAATGGGCCAATTTATTACCGCCTAGCACAGATGTTAATACATGGAATAAATTAAACGGAACGCCAGTTATTCCTTCAGATTATCTCCGTTATGGCCCAGGAGCCAATATTGCCGTTGCAGAAAGAGAAAAATCACGAGTCAGTGATTTCATGAGAAAAGTGAATAATCATTCATTTTTCTCAACCAAAGCCACTAAAGGTAGTGAAATAACAGAGAATATACAAAGAAAACCAGCTACTATGAGGAACTAAGTCATACTAAAGCGTATTTTGAGCCTCATCTAGATTGATATCATCAAAAGCTACCGCAGACGGAGATAACATTAAAGCTAATTTTGTATTATTAGTTGAAACAGAACCAAAAAATGGTACATTAACATACTTAAGATCGCCGCAAAATGAAACAATGTCGTCAATAAGTTGTTGCGCTGAGGGTGGACCGCTTTTAAATACTCTCCAGCTGCCTCTCGGTCTGGATACTACCTCATAATTTTTGAGACTACCTTGCGTAGATAAAGCGTCTTTCCACTCGTCCACAATATCACGAATTGTTAGATATTTACCTGCTTTCAACACAGTCTTAGGCAACATGACGCGCTTATAACAACATGAAGATAACTCGTTTCGTTTTGCCGTTAATTTCATAACCAAATCACGCAACGCGGCCATAACAAATTGGTTATTATTAATGGGAAGTATTTCATTATCTAATGTAGCCAAATGATTTTGCAAAAACAGTTTTATGCGATCTATCCTAAATACATCCACCTCAGCCAAAAGTTCAATAGCTTGCTCTTTATAATGATTATCCTTCGACGAACTTGGTAAAGCGAAACTATTTAGAATATTGTCATAACAAAGCGTGGTTATTTTTTGTCGCTGCGATTCTGTACCTAAATTATTCGCCTTTATCATAAGACCGATCGGCGCAAGCTGTTTTAGTGAGTCGATAAAAGAAGCTACCCCATTCTTCGAGACTAACTGACTAGCTGCTTCTACCCGTAACCCCATAGAATCATGATTTTTCGTTTTTTGTTGCAACTCTATGGTTAACCACTTTGAGCAATTTGGCGACAAGAATGCCTCTGTTAAACAAATCAAATCATCATTAAAAAGGTAGCAATCTTCAAAACTGACGGTAGAACCATAAGGTATCCGTCCCTGTGACACGCTAACTATAAACGGTTTAATGCTAATCGTATCCCAATTACAATTATCAAAATAAAACATTAGTCTCGGGGCATTAGGACTAAAGCTAGCATTTAATTTAACAATATGCTCATCAAAAAAACTTTCTGTTGGTGCAAAATGAATTGCCAAATTATCAGGGTATACACCAGATGATAATAAATCACATAATAGAGGAATTTCTTCGGCAAAATTACTAATATCAATCGTTACATCAACCGTAGTTTTTGTTTCTTTTGACGCTATCCAAGCTTTTAAAGCAGCTACACGATTAAAGTACACTTAATATTCCCCTTAAGACAAATCAATAGGATCTACATCGATATTCCATCGTAAACCAGAGTCTAGTTTATAAGTCTTTAGCCAGTCGCGCATCAATGTTAATTGCTCACCTAATTTTTTTCGCGAGGGTGATTTGATCAATAACTGCATCCGATGTTGATCCGCTTTACGAGCCAATGGCGCTGGAGCTGGTCCCAAAGGAATGATATGTTGCAACTTTATTTGATCTTTTGCTGCCTGCATAAACACTTGTAATTTAGCTTGGTTTTTACTTTGCGCACGTAACATGGCTAAATAAGAATAGGGAGGTAATGCCGCTTGCTGTCGCATTTCTAATAATAATTGGGCGAACCGCTCATATCCTTCTTGAATTAAAATAGTCAATAAAGGATGTTGCGGTATATGGGTTTGAATCACAATTTGTCCCGGAAACTCTGCTCGTCCTGCACGACCCGATACTTGTGTGAGCAATTGCCCTAATCGCTCTAATGCACGAAAATCTTGATTGTAAAATCCATTATCAGCGTCTAATACCACGACTAAGGTTAGCCGAGGAAAATGATGCCCTTTAGCCAACATTTGGGTACCAACAATTAATTGCGCTTCACCCTTATGAATACGAGTCAAATGCTCATCAATCGCATTTTTTTTACTCACTTCATCGCGATCCACGCGCAGTATCGATGTCGTAGGATACTGCGATGACAAATAATCAAATATCCGTTGGGTTCCTGAACCGATAGGCAATAGATCGTGGCTTTTACAAGATTGACAGTGCGTAAACATCTTTTGTGTTAAACCACAATGATGACACATCAGTTGATTGATAGCCCTGTGTAAAGTCAGATGCGTATCACATGCAGAGCAATCAGCCATCCAACCACATTGATGACAAAGCACCACCGGCGAATATCCCCTGCGGTTAATAAATACTAATACTTGGTTTCCTTGTTGTAGATGCTCACCAATCAAAGCCAACGATGTAGGGGCTAATCCATGTTGCAAATGTTGATTACGAATATCCACAACTTGATAATGCAATGAGCTCGAAGTTAATGCTTTTTGATTTAATCGTAATAAGGTATATTTATCTAATGTGCAATTGTACAAACTCTCTAAACTGGGTGTTGCCGAGCCTAAAATGATCGGTATATTTGCTCGGTGTGCACGCATTAAAGCAGTATCTCTTGCGGAATAGCGAACCCCTTCCATTTGCTTTAAAGAAGCGTCGTGCTCCTCATCTACCACGATTAATCCTAACAAAGGCATTGGCGTAAAAATGGCTGATCGTGTGCCAATAACTAATTTAGCGTGATTATCCTGGGCTAATTGCCATGCTTGCTGTCGTTCCGTATCATTTAAATTAGAATGGATAACCACCATGGGTTCAGCGAAACGCGAGCTAAATCGAGCGAGTAATTGCGGAGTTAGCCCAATTTCTGGGACCAAAATAAGTACCTGTTGTCCCTTTGCTAACACAGTTGCAATCACTTGCAGATAAACTTCTGTTTTTCCACTTCCGGTCACACCTTGCAATAATACACAATGATAATTATCTAATTGTTTAGTGATCACATTGAATGCCTCGGCCTGCTCTTCATTCAACCTCAAAGGATCTGACAAGCATTGTGTAGCTGGTTGAACAAACATCGATTGCTTTAACAACAGGTTGTTATTCACCAAATTATCCAATTGAAGCATTGTAAATCCAGCTGCCGTGATCTCATTTTTCAATATCGTACGATAGCCAATAAAATCGATAAGCTGGTGTTGGCGTGTTGCGCGTGGTGATAGCACCAGATGAGCATTATCCTTTGTAGTCTTTAAGGAATAATAATCGTAGGTCAATAATTGCCGCTCATGGCCCAAACGATATTTTTTGGGTAACATAAGTGGAAAAACTTCGGATAGAGGGGACTGATAATACTCACCAATCCATCGGCATAAGGCAAGCATGTCGTTGGATAATAAAGGGGTATTATCAATAATACTGGTAATCGATTTAAGATTTTTTTGCGATGATTCCTTCTCTGTAATACCTAAAACAACACCCACTTTTGTTTTATTCCGAAAAGGCACCCAAACACGAGCACCGATGCAGGGTTCGATACCCACCGCAATATAGTCAAAACTATCACGATTGGTATGCAAAACCGAAATATGATAAACAATCATTTACGCTGCCATACATGACTAGCTGATTGTCCCGGAGCAGAAAATACTTTTACCACAATACGTTCAATACGATGCCTATCTAATTCTTCGTGATCACGAGTCAACTCTAGAACAAACCACCGAGATAACTCTTCCACAGTGATATTGGTTACTGGCAAAATTGTGATATCTTCTTTAAGAAACGGCATCTTCTTTTTATTAAACGTAAAATAATAGTATTCGTCATCTTCATTAATCGTTAAAAAAGGCGAAAATTGCGGCATAAGAAAGGTTTGATTAAGGTGTTTGCACAATAAATGTATGCGTTCCCTGTAATAACGATAATCAAATGTCATACCATTTTCTTCGATCCATGTTGATAAGGACAGATAAACGGTATACATATGCCCATGCAAAGGCTCTCGTTCTGTTGCCGAAAAAATAGTTGTGTGGCCAGCTGAAAATTTCATCGATTCTTTTTGCAGTTCCACTTCTGTTAAATATCTACTCATATCATAAGCTCACTCGTTTATCATGAAATTGAAATCCCTTTAATCTCAATTCCATCTGTTTAGATAATGCAATTACTTTGAATAACTCGCCCATTTCATTAGGTTGTAATAGCATTTTTGTTGCCTGTTGTGCATTTACTCGTTTATTTTCCGCTACTTTTTCTAATAAATCCAATATCCCATTTCCCAATAAAAAAGAAGCCTGATTCGTATAGCCGGAAATTTTAAATCCCGCATTAAACGCCGCTTCCGCTACATGAGTAAAATCAACATGAGCCGTTATATCTTGTTGTCCCACATTAACTAATGGATTCGTATGAGTTTGATGCTGATAATGGCACATTAGCGTTCCTTGATTCCGATCGGGATGGTAAAACTCTTGCCGAGGAAACCCATAATCTAAAATTAACATAACCCCTTGTTCCAACATATCATGGCATTGCAAAATCCAATCATCGACAAATAAATTAATTTCTGATTGATAGGGATAAATAGTTTCAGGAAACACAGTTTGAATATGTTTTATTAATTGAGTATTACTGCATGGTTTAACAGTCTCTATTAAGTTACCTTGTTGATTTAAATCTACATACAACTCAAATAGCTCATGTTCTGTTTTTAAAAAACGATGAACTGGCATTGCATCCAATACTTCGTTTGCAATAACAACCCCATTAAATGGCGTGTTAGGCCATTGATGTAACCATCTTACTCTAGTTGCTAAATGAGGTATAGTTTGTTGAATTAATTCTTGCTGACGCGCTTGCAAATGTCCACTGACATCTAAAATATGGTACTCCTCTGGCAATGCGTCTAAACGTTCTAAATGCGTCAATACATCCACACATAAACGTCCAGAACCAGCACCAAATTCAAATAATATTGGATTATTTAACTCATTCAATATTTCTTCACATTGATTGGCAATGGCATAACCAAACAGAGGCGTTAATTCAGGTGCAGTGGTAAAATCACCGGTGGGCCCAAATGGCTGTAAGGTTGTATTGTAATATCCCCATTGCGGAGAATATAAAGCCATTTGCATAAAATCAACAAAAGGTATGGCACCATTTTTTTTAATGGTGTTTTGGATGCTATTTATTAATGTCATGGGAATAGGTGGTTGTAAAAAAGAAGAACATACATGGAATCTTAAAAACAAACAAGTACTCGAGGTATATGCGGTATAACTTGGGGTATTCCAACATTGTAGCGCCCTCATTACATCATCCAGTACGTAGGAAGATCTGTGAATAACTTATGTAGTGACATACCTGTAACAGGTTGATAAGTACCATCAAAATAGATAGCCTCGATCTTACCAAGGTATCATACCGAAATCATACATGAGTTTAGTACAGTATTTTTTTCTCATAACCTATAAGAAAAATATAGCTTTATAAAACTTAATAACAGAAAATCAATCCCTTATAATAAACATAAGTTAAACTATCTTATTTAATTATTATTACTGCCACTTAAACTTTTATTATCAGAGCACTACACACTTATCTTAAAATAACATGCCTTGATGTTTTTATTTTGCATGACATGGTAAAATTTAGAGCCACTCCATTATTGGAAAAATTATTTACTTGTCTATAGAGGTATTACGATGTTAATTCAAATTATTGCTCGTTATTTACAAATCCCTGAGGAACGCGCAGAAAAACTTATCAAACTCATATCTATGGAAAAACGTTGGCAAGAAATATTTACTGTTAAAGGAATCGAATACAAATTATCTAACGTAAAAACACAAGCTGATTTTATTGGGTTTTTAGAAGCATTAGGACAATCAACTTGGTTTAAAGGGCATGACCGTTCAACTTTGAACGGTCCACTGCTGCAACAGGAAGAAAAAGAACTCTATTTTGATTTATTTAGTGGCTTGGGATTAATTCAAAACATGGAATTAATTGATAGCCCTGATTTTTCTGTAGTTTTAGGATCATCAGAAGCGGAGGTTGAAACGCGAGTTGAGACTTTAAAACAAACTATTTTATCAGGTTGTATTCCTAAGACAGGGCAAATTTTTGGTTTAGGTTGTAATCGTCAACTAGGTGTATCTGTGCAGCAAACGGAAGAAAAAAGCAAATTCGCATTATTAGCTGCCAGTCAAGAAACAACAGAAATGGGTATGGTTAGTTTAATTACCCAAGAATGTTTGGCGGCCATAGTCAAGAAAGATAGTCGACTTACAAATTTGTCTTATCAAGCCATTGATACGACATCAAACGCCAAAACAAGGGAAGATGGCAGTTGTGTAAAAACCGCAGATACGGCTGCAAGTTTAAAAGAAGCCATCGAACAACAATTTGATTTACAAACTATGCCTTTACCAATTCAAGTTGCTGTGTTTTCAACCCAACCATTTGTTTTGAGACAACAACGTGATGTACAACAAAAATTGGGCTCGAACTATCGGGTGATTGGTGTGGGCGTTGAACGAACAAAAGAAGCTTTTCTTGCCCATCCACAAAGTGTAGGGATATTTTTAGGTGAAGTTGCTCGTTTATTACATATTCAATACACACCAGACTATATCAAACAATTTGATGTCTTGTTGACGCAAGATGAACTTAACGAACTGCAATACTTGTCGGAAGGTTCACCTGTAAAAGAAAAGGGAGTAAAAGCATTTTCAGAGCAACGCAGCTTCTTCAACACTATACCCTCAAATGCCATTACCGCTTATTATGAAAAAAACTATCCGGGTTTACCACGAAAAAATGAAGTTCCTGCTGAAATTTGGACTCAATTAACTTGGGTCGAACTTAATTCCGTAATCACTACTCAATCCAATGTGTTGCTTAATACCTCGACGGATATTAATCAAGAAACTAAACGCTGTTTAGCTCGTTTTAATTGCTTGTACCTGCTTAAAAAAGGTGATGAACAGGCTTATAGTCAATTTATTTCAACTCAATTAACCTGTCAGTTAACTTGGGATAAGTTCAAAGTATTATCCGATATTGTTAATGCCCTACCGATTGGGGGTTACGTTGCTTTAGAAGCATCCTGCTTTATTACCAAGTCAGACAAAGCCATCCGTGCTGCCGCTGAAGCAGGTCTTACCCCATCAGAAGATAGTGAGCAATTTATTACCGATTTAATATCGCATCGAACCAAAACTATCTATCCAGCGTGCCAAAACTTAACCCCAGAAGCGTTAGAACAAATGCGTTTTGTGTTTTTTAGAGGTGCGCATGCTCGCCATATGCTAGATATGGAAGGCGGACAAAATATGTACGCTAGTTTACGCGAAGCGATTCGTTATAACCAAATATCGACAGAACAGATGAACCTTTGGCTTTCACGCTGGATTATTAATATCGCTGGACTTGATGGGCATATACAAAGCCAAGGCTCATCGTATCTTACTGAAACAGTAGCTGAAGTTATTCTAGATTTAAAACAACAACTCGATAGCTTACTTGATAATTCCAACCATAATGTTTTGGAATCCTATCTAACCGCACGAGCAGTAAGATTGGGAGTTTCTTCCCCTTATTTAGCACATCTCGGTACCTTGATGAGACGATATGGGCCTGAAGATGGGAAAAAAATACAAGATTGGTTTAATGCATTGGAGCCTTCGCAACAGAATAAACATATACAAAAGTTCGAGGAACGTATGCAAACCATGCAGGTAACTCCAACATTCAAACCCGTGCTGTTGGATAATTTACTTAAATTATTAGATGGTTCAATTGCTAAAGCTCTGACGATGTTTCATGAAATTGAACAAGCGGCAGAAAGGGCTTATCGTCAAGAGATTGAAAATGGATCTATTTTAGTTCAAACACCTCTACGATATAGGGATGTTGCATCTAGCAACTCATTAAAGTTGCTGCTCAATTTTTATAGTAACAATAAACAATTGCCACTTATTTTGGTTAATTCGACGGGATCCATTCAAGAAATAACTCAAGCGCACTGCGACTACGTAGTGGATCAACAAGATATGGTTTCCAATGAACCTTTAGCACTTAATTAAGGCCATTTTGTAGCAATTTAAATTAAAATATTTTTTTCATTAATTTAAATTACTACTTTTTTTGAATATTTCATGGTTTAACTCTGTGAATAACTTATGTAGTGACAAGCCTGTAACAGGTTGATAAGTACCATCAAAATAGATAGCCTCGATCTTACCAAGGTATCATACCGAAATCATACATGAGTTTAGTACAGGATTTTTTTCTCATAACCCATAAGAAAAATATAGCTTTATAAAACTTAATAACAGAAAATCAATCCCTTATAATAAACATAAGTTAAATTATCTTATTTAATTATTATTACTGCAGTGCTTTTCTGAAGTTTATTTTTTTTGCAACAACCGCGGCATTGCTTTACACTGTGTGCTATCTACTTGAAGCTTATTTATGAGCATTAACATGAATCAAATTATGCGGTTTTTTAGAGAAAATGATGACTAGTCAAGATCAAACGGATAGTGACCCGAAAAAACCAATAGATAAAAAAACTCATTTTGGATATGAGTCGGTCGACTGGAGTGAGAAAGAGAGTAAAGTACGTGACGTATTTCATTCGGTTGCAAAAAATTATGATGTGATGAATGATTTAATGTCTTTAGGAATCCACCGATTATGGAAGTATTTTACTATAGAATTAAGTCGCGTTAGAAATGGACAATCTGTTTTGGATCTGGCTGGTGGAAGTGGTGATTTAACCCGTTTATTAAGCAAAAAAGTAGGCACTAGTGGACAAATTGTTTTAGCTGATATTAATAATGCCATGTTGTCTGTTGGGCGAGATCGCTTAATGAACGATGGTTTATATAAAAACATTCACTTTATCCAAGCTAATGCGGAATGCTTGCCCTTCGTGGAAAACCATTTTCATTGCATCACGATGGCATTCGGATTACGAAATGTTACAGATAAGGCGGCGGCTCTGCGTTCCATTTTTAAAGTATGCAAACCAGGGGGGAAAATAATGGTTCTTGAATTTTCTACTCCTAATCTACCGGGCATAAAAACTATCTATGACTGGTATTCTTTTCATATTTTACCTAAAATTGGCAAATTTGTTGCAAAAGATGAGTCCAGCTACAAATATTTAGCTGAGTCAATACGAATGCATCCAACCCAAGATGTACTTAAAATAATGATTGAAGAAGCTGGTTTTGAAGATTGTTATTATCATAATTTAAGCGGCGGAATTGTAGCGCTACATATAGCCCATAAGTATTGAGAGTTTTATGATTAAAAAATACTCCCTGATCGCATTGCAAAAGGCAATTAATCGAGCGTTGGCTATGGATGAAACCAGTGCCGATCGCATAAATTCCTTAGATGGTAAGGTATTGGAAATAGTAATTAGTCCATTGAATGTATTTTTTTTTATAGCGTTTAATAATAACGAGTTACAATTATTAGATAGCTATGATAACCATCCTGATACTGTTATTCATAGTAGCCCAATTGGTTTAATTCGTTTAAGTTTATTACCAACCTCTAAAGTACGATCGTTGTTTAATGATAAAATTAGAATATCAGGCGATGTGGAATTGGGTCAGCAGGTCAAGGCTTTATTTGATGATATGGATATTGATTGGGAGGGACATCTTGCGCATTTTACAGGCGATGTCGTTGCTCATCAGGTCGGTTGTTTTGTGCGGGAAAAGCGTTCGTTAAAAGATCGCATTACTTCTTCACTACAGCGTAATGTAACGGAATATTTACAAGAAGAATTGAGATTATTTCCTACATCAGAGGAAATAAATGATTTTTTTAATGATGTGGATGAATTATCTTTGCGTACGGAACGTTTGGCAGCACACGTTAATCAACTGTTGATTAAACATGAATTCAATTAAACAGTTAGCTAGACTATTACACATTAACATGATATTGGCCAAAAACGGACTAGATCAACTTATTGTTTCTATTCGTTTATTTTCAGCTTTCCGTTTTGTTATTTATTTGAATCCTTGGAATTGGTTTCGTAAAAAAACCTTAACACGTGGCGAGGCCATTCGCAAAACCTTGGAAGAATTAGGTCCTATTTTTGTTAAGTTTGGTCAAGCACTATCAACACGACCGGATATATTACCTCCTGATGTGGCCTTGGAGTTATGTCGTCTCCAAAATGATGTGCCACCGTTTGCTAGCGATATTGTATTGGCTATTATTCAAAGCGCATTTGGACGTTCTGCATATGACATATTTGCACAATTTGATCCTATTCCGTTAGCATCCGCTTCTATAGCACAAGTTCATGCGGCTACGTTGAGAACGGGTGAGGACGTTGTTGTTAAAGTGCTACGCCCTAATATGCAAAAAATAATTAAGCGCGACTTAATGATATTAAATACAGTTGCTCGTTTTGCAGATCGATATTGGGTGGAAAGTAGACGGTTTAAACCGAAAGAAATTGTGAGTGAGTTTGAAAAAAATATTCTCGATGAATTGGATCTGAATCGTGAAGCAGCAAATGGTGCTCAATTGCGCCGTAACTTTAAAAATTCGCCACTATTATACATTCCAGAAATTTATTGGGATTATGTACGTGAAAATGTTTTGGTTATGGAGCGAATATATGGGATCCCCATTTCAGATATGGCTCAATTGGTGCAACATAAAGTTGATATAAAAAAGCTTGCGGAGCGCGGCTTAGAGATTTTTTTTACCCAAGTCTTCCGCGATTGTTTTTTTCACGCTGATATGCATCCTGGTAACATCTTTGTTTCGGCGAGCCATCCTCATGATCCACAATATATTTGTGTGGATTTTGGAATAATTGGTACGTTAAATGACAGTGATAAACGGTACCTTGCTGAAAATTTACTTGCCTTTTTTAATCGGGATTACAGACGAGTAGCTCAGCTTCATATTGAGTCGGGTTGGGTTGCTTCTAATACGCGAGAAGATGAATTTGAAAATGCAATTCGTACTGTGTGCGAACCTATATTTGAAAAACCATTGAAAGATATTTCATTTGCGTTAGTTATTTTAAGATTATTTCAAGTGGCCCGACGGTTTCAGATGGAGGTTCAGCCGCAATTGGTGTTACTGCAAAAGACGTTGTTTGCTATCGAGGGGCTTGGTCGGCAAATTTATCCAGACCTTAATTTGTGGGTCACAGCTAAACCCTTTTTAGAAGATTGGTTAAAAAGTCAAATAGGTCCTAAAGTTTTTATTAAACACCTTCGGGATAACTTACCATTTCTTGTCGAACAACTACCCTATATGCCTAGGTTAATAAATGATGTATTATTGCAACTAAAAGGCCAAAAAAAAGATACAATGCGGAATGAAAAGCCATTTGATTCGACGAAAAAGACAACAACAGCTTGGTTCAATGGTGTCGGGTTTGGTGTTTTTGCAGTAATGATTATTTTTGCAAGTATGAGTTATGTACATGAAATAAGTCGAGAAACATTAACTTTATTTGCAGTTGACGCAGCTATTTTAGCAGCAGCTTTTACTTTTTTAGTAACAAAGATTAAATAGCCAGGATAATGTTTCGATCCTACATTAGGGCTAATTGGCTAAAATTTAGTTGAAATATTGTTATTGATCGAATAGAGTGTGTTGCGAATTTGTTATGGAGTATTAATTAAATATGATCAACAATCCAAATATGGAAAACAATAAGTTATCTACACTTACAACGGCTGATCGATTGAAATCCATTATCAGAGGATCTATCGGTAATTTAATTGAGTGGTATGACTGGTACGTATACGCTGCATTTTCTATCTATTTTGCCAAATCGTTTTTTCCTAATGGAAACTTGACTGCTCAGTTGTTAAATACGTCTGCTATCTTTGCCGTTGGGTTTTTTATGCGTCCCGTAGGTGGATGGTTAATGGGCAGTTACGCTGATCGTAAAGGTCGAAAAAAAGCCTTAATTGCATCGGTTATGTTGATGTGTGTGGGTTCGTTGATTATAGCTGTGACTCCATCTTTCTCATCTATTGGCGTAGCCGCGCCTGTCTTATTGGTTGTTGCTCGCTTACTGCAAGGCCTGTCTGTAGGTGGAGAGTATGCTTCTTCTGCGACTTATCTTAGCGAAATGGCAACAAAAGAACACCGAGGATTTTTCTCTAGTTTTCAATACGTAACATTAATTGCTGGTCAATTATTTGCACTGCTGTTATTGATCTTACTTCAACAAGTTTTTCTTACAGCAGAACAATTGGAAAGCTGGGGGTGGCGTATTCCTTTTGTAGTCGGTGCGTTGCTTTCTATCGTTGCGCTGTATTTACGTTATGGTATGCAGGAAACGGAATCATTTTTGGATAGAAAAGAAAAGTCACAACCTCAAGAAAGTTTGATTAGAACATTATTTCGCTATCCCAAAGAAATAGCGATTGTTGTAGGTTTAACAATGGGGGGTACGTTGGCTTTTTATACTTACAGCACCTACATGCAAAAGTTTTTGGTAAACTCTGCTGGCTTAAGCAAAAATGAAGCTACTTTAATTTCCGCTGCAACGTTATTTGTTTTTATGTTATTACAGCCGGTTATTGGCGCGTTATCGGATAAAATTGGCCGTCGTCCGATTTTGATAACATTTGGTGTTTTAGGTACCTTGTTTACAGTGCCAATTTTATCTGCTTTAAGTCATGTTCAATCCTGTTGGGGTGCATTCTTTTTTATCATGATGGCGCTAGTCATTGTAAGTGGATATACGTCTATTAATGCCGTGGTTAAGGCGGAGTTATTTCCAGTTGAGATTAGAACACTAGGTGTAGGCCTTCCTTATGCGGTAACCGTTTCTATTTTTGGTGGTACGGCTGAGTATGTCGCGTTATGGTTTAAAGACAAAGGTATGGAAAGTGGTTTTTATTGGTATGTCACCGCGTGTATTGCCTGCTCTTTATTGGTTTACCTCTTTATGAAAGATACTAAACAATGTTCTAAGATGGATGATGATGGCGTCAAGCAGAAGCCAAAATTGGTAAAGAAAAAAGCGGTTACCTTAGGTGGTTTTTCGGGAAGCACAGTTGCGTGTCAGGCAAGAGAAGCTGTTGAATAAAATCCGTGGAGAAAAATTTGCTGCCACTCTCTGCCTTAATAACCGGTAGTGCTCGTCGAGTGGGTGCGGCAATTGCGACGCACCTACATCAGGCCGGTTTTCGGGTTGTCATTCATTGCAATCATTCAATAAAAGACGCTGAAGCACTCGCTTGTTTATTAAATAAGAAAAGAAAAAATAGCGCCCATGTATTACCCGCTGATTTGACTATAAAGGAAATATCCAATCAATTGATAGAGGATACGATCAATTGGGCGGGACGACTTGATGTATTAGTGAATAACGCATCTGTTTTTTCCCGTAATGAAGATGATTGGGATCTCATGTTTGATACCAATGTGAAAGCGCCTTTTTGGCTTAGTCAGATGGCCTATTCTCATCTTGCCCAAGTACAGGGTTCTATCATCAATATCACAGATATACATGCTGTAGCGCCCCTCAAGGGGTATAGCGTGTATTGTCAAACTAAAGCTGCGTTGCTGATGCAAACCAAGGCATTAGCAATAGAGTTTGCACCCCATGTACGAGTCAATGCCGTAGCTCCTGGTGCGACTATGTGGCCAGAACACGATAATAGCTTAAGCACAGAGCAACAGCGTAAAATCATTGCTAGAACACCTTTACAACGCCAAGGAGATTCTCTTTGTATTGCCAAAGCAGTTTTTTCATTGATTGATAATTTATTTATTACGGGCCAAACATTGAATGTAGATGGTGGTCGCTCGATAGGGAATAATTAATGCGCGCCAAAAACTTTTTTTTCCGACCAAATCCTATACAACCTGGTTTTAATAGTTTTTCTACAAAAATGATGGGAGAGTTAACCTTACTTCGTCATGCAGAAAGCGACCATAATGTGCAAAGTTGTTGCGCAGGATATTATAATCGTTCTAAGCCAACAATTGAAGGTTTAGAAAAAACGCGTAACGTAGGCAAGCTATTAGCTAAAAGTGATGTAAAATTTGACACATTATACGTATCACCCTTGGATCGTGCTTTTATTACGGCGGCAACTCTTTTAAAAGAGTTGCCGCCGATTAAAATTACAACAAATCAAGCGCTTGCGGAGCGCAATTTTGGCGGTTTTACCGGTATGTCTAAGACCAAAATAAAAGAAATACTCAATCCTGAAGAATTTAATAGGTATTTGAACGATAGAAATTTTTTCCCGCCAGATATTGCTCCGGGACACAAATATTTTCAATCAAAAGAACTTTATGGTGCATGGCCTGAGAATCATAAAGGAGAGTCATATCAATGCGTAATTAATAGGCTTATTCCGTTTTTAAAAAAAATAAAAGAAGACTTACTTAATGGCAAAAATATTTTAATTGTTGGGCATTCCCATAACTTGCAGATACTTCAGATGTTATTTTATGGAAAGGAATTTGAGCAAGGTATAGAGAGATATAAAATCGAACATGTTACGCCTATTAAATTTACTTTTTCACTAAACTCTGAGGATAAATTAATAGTTGAAGAAAAAGTAAATCTTACAGAAGTAGGTATCCTGGATGAATTTAGTTGGCCTCATGATAAATATAGCACTAGCCTGGTGTCTCCATGTGTTTAATTTAATGGCATTTTGTTCTCACGCCTACTAAACTTAAAGCATACACATGAAATAAGGAGAGTATCATGTTAGGTTGGACGGTTGTGTTTCTAGTGGTAGCGATTATTGCTGGATTTCTTGGATTTACTGGTGTAGCTGTTGCCGCAGCAGGAATTGCTCAATTGTTATTTTATTTATTTTTGATTTTATTTATTATTTCGCTTGTTATGTGGGCTATTGGTCGACGCGGACCACCGCCTATGTAGAGTGGAGACAAGTTATATAAACGGGGCGAGAATTACTCGCCCCGTAGGAGCATATTCATAATCAATATAATTTGCATGAGGTTGAGAGGTTGCGACACTGTAGACAGAATCAACTTCTCCATCCATAAAAAATAGCGCACCATCCAAAGCATGATACCCTGCTGATAAAAAGCTATTTCCGCCACATTCCTTTTTAATGTTGCAATGAAATTGAGGATTAGATGGGCCAATGCCATGGGAGTAACTCAAAGAACATGTTATGACTTCGCTCAAATATTGAGAAATAGCCCGTTTTTTTTTGATGAATTGGTCTGAAAACGATACTCAAAACAAACACACACCTGAATCCCATGTTCTTTAGCTGCACGTTCAATGGCATAGTATTCTTCAATATTAAGCGCGATGGGCTTTTCAATAATAAGATGTTTACCGTGACGAATCGCTTTTAAAGCATTTTCAGCATGTAGATCAGACCGGTTACAAATATCAACAACATCAATATGAATATTACCTTGCACATCTGCATCTAATAACGCATCAAGTGTGTTAAAAATCCTAAGCTCATCAAAAGATTTTGTGCGGTTATATTCCTCTTGAGTTAAATGACTCGAGACAATAGCGACAATTTTTACATTAGGAATACATTGCAAAGCCTTAATATGAGCTTGGGTAATGTTGTCATATCCAATAATAGCAACTGAAAATTGAGGCATTTTAAAGTTCCATCTTTTTTTGAAGTGGAATATATAATGTTTTATGTGTGACGTACATCACTCAATTGACGCCTTAAGTAAATCATGAAATGTTAATTTGAATATCTCCATTGTCATTAGAACCCAATTAATTTCTTTTCTCGAACTATCCTGATTTGAAGCTTTATTATTTCTACAAACAAGTTCAATATTGTAAAGTATCCAATCATTGTGAGATCTTTAACACTATCAGGGCTCTCAGTTCACCAGTAAGGGCTTTATTGATGTACTGATGGAACATAAAATCCAGAGTATGTATTGTAAAGGTCGTAGGGTTGATAATAGCGCTCTTGTATAACCCCACGATTTGATGCTCCTTCCCCTTGGCTTACCCTTGTTCCTGTTGGCCTCTATCTAAACAATATAATAACGCAAACCCAATAAAATAGAGTCAAGGGTTGTGTTCCGTGTATCTATAAAGCCATTCTGACTAGTTGCTGATATTTGTATAGCTAGATTGTAAATTCGTGCCAAAAATACGCATGTATGCTAGTGACAATGCAATATTGTTATTCAGATTATAAATTCCTCCAACCTTTACTTCTGGTAATGATTGAGTCACGTTATATTTCTGCGTCAACATGCCCGAATATCGTCCTCCGCTGTTTAGAGCTAAATTTTGCTTTAAAGTAATCTGCCTGTTTTGCGACATAACACCCAACGCACCAAACAGATCGAACAGACGTAAGCCATATATAGCGCCAACTAATAAATCATACCCATCTGTAGTGCCTCTGGAATTGTAACCAACAGCAGGGGCTGTACCTGATATTTCACCATAATATAGCCCCCACCAAACTCGGTACTAAGTCGAAGAGTCTCGAAGATAGGATAAGTAAGACCTGCGGCTAGTCGCCCGCCCCATGGCTTCGACTTAAGAAAAGGAGTACGGTTGTTTATAGAAAACCCTCTTGCTTTAATCCATGTATAAGAACTATCAATACTAAGATAAGGCTTCGCGCCGGAAGCAACTTGCGAAGAAGTAGAATCGGCCCCAATCGTACCTGCCTGCCCTACAGGAAAGTACATTACCTCAAAAATAAACGCTATTATATTAGGGCGTGTCATCAATTAGTTTTTTAAATATTTTTGTATTAACCTTCTCTGTACGGTACGATTTTTAAATTCGTCGTTGCGAGGAGCATAGCGACGAAGCAATCTAGCGACCTTCGTGGGTGCATCTGATTCATTGATAATCCATATTTTTTTCCGCCAAGAAAGGACATGGAGTCATGAACATCAATGAGCTGATGGGTATTTTAAATAGTTATTTTTCATGGAACAAGTCACGGATGGAATGTTTCGCTACCATGTTAATAGCCTTAATTAAGGTCAGAACAGTCAATTTAACTGAGATAGCCTGTGGTTTTTCAAGCACGGCGACTCAGGATTCAAGATATATCAGAATTAAGCGTTTTTTCAGAGAATTTCAAATTG
>JAUYSP010000045.1 GCA_030696305.1 Legionellaceae bacterium
AAACGCTTAATTCTGATATATCTTGAATCCTGAGTCGCCGTGCTTGAAAAACCACAGGCTATCTCAGTTAAATTGACTGTTCTGACCTTAATTAAGGCTATTAACATGGTAGCGAAACATTCCATCTGTGACTTGTTCCATGAAAAATAACTATTTAAAATACCCATCAGCTCATTGATGTTCATGACTCCATGTCCTTTCTTGGCGGAAAAAAATATGGATTATCAATGAATCAGTGAGCTACTTCAATAAATCAGATGCACCCACGAAGGTCGCTAGATTACTTCGTCGCTATGCTCCTCGCAACGACGAATTTAAAAATCGTACCGTACAGAGATCAGTTTTAAAAATTCTCTTGCTATTCGTACCTAAACTTTAATTATCTTATCAATCTGCTCCATTAATCCAAAACTACTTGGATCCAATCTTGAGAATGCAAACCATTTAGTTCCCAGATCTTTTAAAGAAGCTCCAATGTGATAAATGTCATATTGGTCAATAATTAAAAACCGATCATGAGCTAATCCAAATTTTAATAATTCGACTTTCTGATACTGTTGATTGTATTTTTTTAAATCAAGCTTTAAAGTATCAGTAATATTTTTCGTTAAAATATAAACTTTGACTTTATTGTCAGCTTTAGAGAGTTGTGCAAAAACAGTCTCATCAATATAATTGTCCAGAATAATAATAGATTTTTTTGCTGATCGGATTAATTTGGAAACAAATAAATAAGCATCAAAAACTTGGCCATCAAAAAATACGCCCTGTTTTGCAATAGCGGGCTTTTCTTCTAATGCTGAAAATATGGTCTCAAATTTTTCTTGTACTTTAACTTCAAAAAGCACATGCTTTTGTTCAATTTGTTGAATCTTTGCTACAAGATTGTCATGTGTGGTAAAGAAGTTTTTATATGTTTGGTATGAATTTTTAACGATATCACTGGTACTGTTTTTTAATAACAGAGGCTCAACAAAAACCTTCGTATCAAAGTTCAATATAGAGTCAAATACTCCCAACTTATTCAGCGTTACTTTGTCAATGTTAAAATAGTCTGAAAAATGTATCGGTTCTTTAGAGTTCATTACGTTCTTAGTTGCTATTTAGCTCCATTTTCTCTGGCCATCATACGCCAAGCGAATTTCATCATCAACAAGCGGTTTGATGCTATAAACTGTAATTTATCAGCTCTTATTTTTGCGAAAGTTAATGCACAAGAATATATGGATGTTGTGCCTTATCGAGCCAATGAAGCATCATTAATAAGTGCTTCTTTTCCAAAGCAATACATCCGGCCGTTGGTGAATTTGGCGAACGCCACAAGTGTATAAAAATGGCGCTACCTTTTCCTGCGATTGTTGGATTCATATTGTAATTTATGACAGCGCCATAGGCATAGGGCTCAATTAACATCGACTCATAACTTTTCGCATCGGTTGAGCCAGACACCCACGTGTTATAGCGTTTATTGTTAACATCGTCGATAAATTTATCATCTGCTGTGATATATTTATAATCCATTTTAAGGGCCAATGGCTGCGTTCCAAATGCCTCTCCGATGGGATATAGGCCTGCTGGTGTTTTTAAATCACTCTCTTTCTTTTTTCCAACCAAAGCCATCCCATTTTTTCCAATAACCGCACTAAAGGAAGATGTAAACATTGGTTTCCATATTGCGCCGTGCCGTTGGCATAGCGTCATGTTGGCCTTAATGTCACCCAATGACTTAACAACAATAATTTGTGACGAATGCGACAGTATTTTTTCTACCTGTTTAGATGTGCTCAGAACTTGGCAAGCATCATTGGCCTTACCAGCCGCCATTGAAATAGTGTTAGTTGACATCAATATAGCAAGAATTACTAACGATACATGACATTTATAGCTCATTTACAATCACTCAAAAATGATCAATAAATTGGCATAATGTCAATTTATTGATATCATGTGGCTTTCATTGTGAAGCAGAGTCTTATGAACTATACCATATGTGATAAGCGGTATTTAATAACAAAATTTATCCTTGCTCCGTTTTTATTATGCTATTTTGCCGTATGCTCTGCAATGGAAGTACCTATTTATGATTTTCCTGTCACATATTCTCAAAACGCAAATGACTATTTATCTCCAGATGGAGAGGATTACAATAAAACTTTATTAAGCCCTGAATATCAAAACTTACAGTTGAAGCAATTTTACAATCATTATTACTCTAGTGATGCTCAAGGATTATCACCTTGGAGCGGACAAATGGTAACGTCCGCTTTACCCCTAATGAAAAAAGTTGAATCCGAAATATTAGAAGATTTTAACAATCAAAACAAACCGAATGAAGATAAGCATTATGCTGAGAATTTCAAGGAGCACGACCAAACTTAGTTGAGCAGAATAAGAGATAACATGGATTTATATGCGCTCGCCTCGAGTGAGTTCAATGAGGATAATAGAGCAATTTCAGTTGCAAATACCAATGCACGTGCGTTGCCTGATAGTGCCCCTGATTTTTTTCATGCGAGTCTACCTGGCCAAGGATTCCCTTTTGATAATTTGCAAGAATCAGCAATTTGGGCAGGTACTCCACTCTATGTCTTTAGTGTGTCAAAGGACAAAGCTTGGTCATTGGTCTTAACACCTGATGGTTATTTTGCGTGGGTTAAAAGTAATGATATTGCCTATGTTTCATCTGGGTTCATTAACCAATGGCAAACAGCAGCACAACATAGCCTTATTGCAGTCACTCAAACAGAAGCAAGCATTGTCGATGATCAACAACAATTCCAATTCACAGGCTTTGTTGGATCTGTATTTCCAATGGTTGAACGCACTAGCCAGCAAACCTCCATCTTAATACCCGCTAAAAATAGCCATAATCAAGCCATGATAAAAACTGGCATTATCAATACAAACGCGTCGAATATAATGCCTTTAACTGCCTCGCCCAAAAACTTGGTCAAAATCATTAACCAATTAAAAAATCGACCTTATGGCTGGGGGGAGCATTCTTCTTTAATGATTGCTCTCAAGAGATGAAAAGTATATTCACACCATTTGGTATTTGGCTCCCCAGAAACACAGTTCAACAAGCACAGCTAAGTTCAACGCTGGACTTATCAAAAAATAATATTGATGAACGCATAAGCTTATTAAAAGAAAAAGGCCATCCATTGATGACCATTATTTATATTGGTGGCCATGTAATGTTGTATGTAGGCAATAAAGATATTGATAATAATAGGGCTGCTGCCATTACTTATCAAAATGTCTGGGGGATGGCTCCTGAGAGTCGTGATAAGCGCTATGTTATTGGTCAATCGTTATTCTTCCCTCTCCTGAAAAGTTACCCAGAAAATTCTGATGTTAGCTCACTCGCGGGCAAATCTAATTTTAAGCTTGTTTTCCTTGATGAACTCAATCTAAAAGATTCCCCTCGAGGTTTTGCGAATAGGTTTTTAGAACAGCGTAATATCCAGAATTAATCATTCAGGTTCATTAAGAACTGATTAATTTGTAAGTTGTACTATATTTGCGAGAGTGATTGCTGAATAGCATTGGCCAAAATTTATCACTTCCTCTCGCCGCTGAGTTCGGAATATACTTACTAAGGGGAGCCACACCACATAAAGGTTGTGGCCGATCACACCGAAGTTCTGAAATTCGCAACATGTGTTCGAATACATCGAAATTACGCGTTGTTCTACAATCCCCCTGCAGCATCAATAAATGTTCCCGTAACAAAAGATGCTTCATCCGATAGTAACCACATGATTGCATTTGCTATTTCATAAGGTTGTCCACCACGAAGCATAGGAAGAGATGATGATATTCGATTTACTCTATCCGGATCTCCAGCGTTTCTGTGAATATCAGTATAAATAAAGCCTGGTCGTACACAATTGACGCGAATGCCCTCATTTGCTACCTCACGAGCGAGACCAATTGTTAAAGTATCAATTGCACCTTTCGAGGCGGCATAATCAACATATTCCCCTGCAGAACCAAGTCTAGATGCAGCAGAAGATACATTAACAATCGCCCCTCCTTTACCTCCATATTGTGTAGACATGAGTTTGACGGCTTCACGCGCGCACAAAAAATAACTAGTAATATTAGTCGTAAATATCTTATTTAATCGCTTCATATCCATCTGATCAACCCTAGCCTTACGCTGAATTATTCCTGCGTTATTAACTAAAGCGTGCAGAACACCTAATTCATTATCCACTACTTTAAATAATCTCTCTATTTCATGCTCTTGGCTTACATCTGCAGCAACTGCAATAGCGTTTCCACCACGTTCCTTAATCTGTAAAACGATATTATTAGCAGAGCTCGCATCTTGAATATAATTTATACAAACAGAATATCCTTGCGAGGCCGCAAGTATTGAGGTGGCAGCACCTATCCCTCGACCACCGCCGGTAACAATTATAACCTTATTCATAACTTTCTAACTAAATAAAAAAGCTACTTTATCAGATTGATCCTAAAATATGAACATTAGTAATATACTGACTCAGGGTTGTCCCATTAAATAGCCGTCTTTGCGAACGAAGTGAAGCAATCCAGATCGATGTGACTTAAAAACTCCGATATCTGGATTGCTTCACTAACGCTCGCAAAGACAATTATGACTGTATAATATCAAAATTAATATTTTATGCTCAATAATTTATAATGGGACAGCCCT
>JAUYSP010000073.1 GCA_030696305.1 Legionellaceae bacterium
ACTCGTTTGGCTCGTTTGGATTCAACGTTTATGCAGTCGCTCACAACAGACGATGGATTACGAGCGCTCCATCATGTTGTTTCGTATTCGGATAGGGTTGGTCAGATTGGCGTGATGCTGATGGATTGGGGGCGTTATCAAACACGACAAATGAAGCGACAACCGATGTTATCGGCGTTCATGAGTGCTCCTGTTTTGTTGAGTGCGGATGGTCAGTTGGTATCGGAGTTGAAGCATTTATCTGTTACAGAGGCTCGTAACGTATTACAGAATCGTTTATCGCATGTATTAGCTAATTTATTGCAATACAACGCGACGCAATCGTTAGATCCGCATAAAGGATTTTTTGAATTAGGGATGGATTCATTAACTGCGATTGAATTTAGTCAGCGATTGAGTAAATTATTTGGAATAGAGCTCAGCGCGCAAAAAATATTTGATTATCCCACGTTATCAAAACTATCAAATTATATTATTATGCAACTAAATGAAAATAATGTAGTTTCGTTTGTTGATTCTCTTGAGTTACCGAAACCAGCTCAAGAAGATATAAAAGACATTGCTGTGGTTGGCATGAGTTTTATTCTTCCTTCAGGGGTTAATACAACACATGAGTTATCAAAAAAACTAGAGTCCGGATTTTCATTTATTCAAAAAATTCCCATATCTCGCTTTGACATTAATGATCACTATGATTCAAATCCTGATAAAAAAGGAAAAATATATGTACGCTCAGGTAGTTTTATTGACTCACCTGATGCGTTCGATGCTGATTATTTTGGGATGTCGCCACGAGAAGCGAAATTAATGGACCCTCAAATACGCTTGTTGTTGCAAACCTCTTGTGAAGCATTAGAGCAAGCCGATCAGATGGATATTGAAGGAAGTTCGACAGGTGTATTTATTGGTGCAATGAATCAAGATTACACACAATTATTAATGGAGTCACCTCTGGATACTCAGTTTTCTATGGGAAATGGATTATCGGCGTTATCTGGCCGCTTAGCTTATCATTATGGCACACAAGGTCCGACCTTAACGGTTGATACCGCTTGTTCCTCGTCTTTGGTTAGTGTGTGTTTAGCTGTTAATAGTTTAAGGCAAGGAAGTTGTGATTTAGCGATTGCGGGAGGTGTAAATTTAATCTTCTCACCTAAAGTTTATGAAGTCGCTTGTCGTTCTAAGATGCTGTCACCCGAGGGGCTTTGCAATACATTTGATGAGAATGCGAATGGTTATACCCGAGGTGAAGGGGTTGGAGTGGTTGTTTTGAAACGCTTATCGGATGCGATTACGGCACAAGACAACATTTTAGCTGTAATTAAAGGCGCCGCTATTAATCACGATGGGGCGAGCATGGGATATTCTGTTCCCAATGGGTTGTCACAAAAGAAAATTATTCAAACGGCTCTAAAAGATGCAGGTCTACGTCCAGAAGATATTCATTATGTCGAGGCGCATGGTACTGCGACTTCATTGGGTGATCCTATTGAGTTGGACGCTATACAAGCGACTTATGGTCAGGCACATGATGAACAAAACCCTTTATTTGTCGGCTCAATTAAAACAAACATGGGACATTTAGAAGGTGCTGCGGGGATCGTGGGTTTAATTAAATCAATTGTACAGCTACAAAAAGGTATTATCTTTCCACATATTAATTTTCAAGCACCGACTACGAAATTTGATTGGTCAGAGTCATCTATTCGTATTCCACAAACACATATGCAATGGCCAAAAGGATATATACGACGCTCAGCGGTAAGCTCCTTCGGTTTTAGTGGAACAAATGCGCATATTATTTTAGAAGCAGTATTGGATGATGAGGATAACAGTATGTCCTCAACCGAGCAGATTGAGGATTAGTTATGTTTGACCTAAAAACACCGTATTATTTATTGACGATTTCGGCTAAAAGTAAGACATCATTACAAAAGCGAGTCTTGCAATTTAGCACGTTATTGACGGAGAATGACACAGTTCGCATGGGGGATATCGCTTTTACCAGTAGTGTTCGCCGGCGACATGAAGTATATCGTACTTTCGTTTTAGGATGCACGCGAGATGAGCTGATTCATGAGTTGTCTCGGTGTTATCAGAATGTATCCGCAAATAAATCATCGTCCTATATCAATTCGGCGTGGTTTTTCTCCGGTCAAATTGATGACTATTCTCAAGAGCAGTTTGATTTTTTATATCAAGCTAGTCCTATGTATAGAAATGCGGTGGAAGCTTGTAAATCTTGCTTTAATGAAAATAGTACACTCTTTTCCTCACCTCAAGTGACACTGTTTGTAACAAACTATGCTTTGGCGATGTGTTGGTTGACATTAGGACTTACGCCAAATTATTTATTAGGTGAAGGTATCGGTGAGTACGTTTCGGCTGTTATATCAGGGGTAATGCGGTTAGAGGATGGGCTAATGCTTGCTTATCATCGCCCTTTGGAGTTGACAGTTAACTCATTAGATTCATTCCATAAGATGGCGTCACAGGTAAATTATTACTCACCTTGCTATCATTTTATTTCGTCTTTTACAGGAAAGATAATTAGACATGATGAAATAAATGCGGATTATTGGGTAAGTCAGTTATGTGAGGCACCTCATTTATTGGGAGGAATTAATACGCTTCGAGAAAAAAATGTAAACATATATTTGGACGTGGGGCTTGGAGAGCAGTGTAATGCCTTAATATCAAAAATCATGCATGAAGCAGAAAGCACCGAATCGGTTATTTATATTACTAATTTTTCTAATGGAATGGATCCATGGAAACGATTTATGAATGCATTAGGTCAATTATATGTAGCGGGTTGTTCAATTAATTGGGAGTTGATTTATCCCTCTTTGCATCATAAAAAAATAATATTACCAGCTTATCAATTTGAGCAAGAGCGTTATTGGTTTGAGAGTAAACATCAAGAAACGTTGTCATTAGAAACGTCATTATCGAGCGGTTTTTTGCGTTCTAAACTCAGTTCACCAGGACGAGACAAGGTTTTCCAAGTGGAGTTGTCGTTATCTGACTACGCTTATTTGGCTGATCACGTTGTGTACGGGCATGTTATTTTTCCAGGGGCGGGTTATTTAGAGATTTGCTTTGAGGTGATGGCGGAGCTTGGACTGGGGCATAGTTATCGTGTGGAGGATGTGTCGTTTGAGCGAGCATTGTCATTGCCTTCGGAAGGATTTGTTTTACTACAAGTGATTGTGAGTGGTGAGGGAACGGAGCGAGAGCTGGTTATTTATAGTACGAAAGATTCGTTGACGTGGCAGCGGCATTGTCGTGCGGTGTTGGGTGCTGTTCGGACGTTTCCTCAGAAACAACTGAATGTATCGGCCTATTTGAAACGTTCCGAATCGGTTTTAAGTGGGGAGGCGTATTATAATACAATGGGAAGTTTGGGCATTGCCCTTAGTTTCGGTCCTTCCTTTCAAGGGATACAGGCCGTTCATCAACTTAAGGACGGTGTATTGGCGGAAATTTTACTCGCTGAGCACCGTGATTATCTGGCTCATCCTGCGGTTTTGGACAGTTGTTTGCAAAGCATCGTGTCTCTTTGGTTTGGAGAATCGTATCAATCGAAGACGTATATCCCTGTTGCGATGAAGGTGATTTGGTTACAGGGGGTTCTTTCTCATCATGTGTGGGTTAAGGTTGATAAAGCTTCTTTTATGGAAAAAGAAAGTCGGTTAATAGTTAGTTTGGAGATTTATAATACGTCAGGTCAATTGATTGGCTTGATAGATGAGCTGACTCTTGCTGAGGTTACGTCAGAACAGTTGGCGATAACGTTGCAAGATACTGCTGTTGTTGAGTTACCTTCCTATTACGAATGGCAATGGGTCCCTTATTGTGGTGTTGATGATTATGTGAAGCCGGTGCCTTCAGAAACGGCACAAAAGCCACGTTGGTTATTGATTCATGATGCCGTGTCGCTTGCTGAGGCACTGCGTCAGCAAATGCATGATAAAGATATCGTGTTATGTTGGCTGAGTGTGGGCGAGGAGTTTTCTGCTGAAACACTGTCTCATCCAGAGGGGTTTGATCGCATTGTTTATGCTTCGTTTGGTCATTCATTAATGGAGGAGTCGGTTCCGGTCTTAACGGAGTCGCGTTCGATTCATTTGTTGGAGGTTATCCAAACGTTGATCCGCCATTACACGCAAGAGAATACAGATTTTCCTGCTTTAGATATTGTGACGGGTGTTGATTTATCGAGTAGTGCGTTGTGGGGTATTGGTCGTACGTTGCAAAATGAGTACACGGATTGGCACGTTCGATTATTGGAATGCAATGAGGCTGATGGCATAGAGCGGATTGCTTATGCGTTGTGGGCGAGTAGTTTTGATTCTAGTGATGAAAATCAGTTGAAATTAGAGTCGAATCAAGTCTCTGTTTGTCGTATGCAGGCGAGTGTTTTGAATGAAGGTATCAACACGTTAACTTTATTGCCGTTATCTAAAGAGGGTGTTTATTTAATAACGGGAGGTTTATCCGGTATAGGTTATGCGGTTTGTGAGTGGTTGGTTGGTCAAGGTATTACGCAAATTGCGTTACTATCCAGACGTTCGGCCAGTGATGAGCAACGAAATCAGTTTTTAGTTTGGGCAGAGCAAGGTCATGTTGTGATCTCGTATGCGGTGGATGTGAGTGATGCTTTGGCGTTGGAAGGGGTCTATCGCACGATTCAACAAGAACAAGGGCCTGTTAAGACGGTTATTCATAGTGCGGGTGTATTGGCAGACGCTACGATATTGAATCAAACGTCCGATTCGTATCATCGTGTGTATCAATCCAAGGTTCATGGTGCATGGCATTTGCACGAATTAACCCGTCATGATGCGTTGGATAACTTTATTGTATTTTCTTCTATGACCAGTTTGCTGGGGACGCCGGGGCAAAGTAATTATGCTGCGGCGAATTTATTTTTAGATACCTTGATTCATCATCGTCGTGCGCTGGGATTGAGGGGGTTAAGTATTAATTGGGGTGCATGGGGTCAAACGGGTATTGCTGTAACTCGTTTGGCTCGTTTGGATTCAACGTTTATGCAGTCGCTCACAACAGACGATGGATTACGAGCGCTCCATCATGTTGTTTCGTATTCGGATAGGGTTGGTCAGATTGGCGTGATGCTGATGGATTGGGGGCGTTATCAA
>JAUYSP010000075.1 GCA_030696305.1 Legionellaceae bacterium
TTCGTTCAATGTGCCCTGGTTACCCTTGAGGGCAAGCACATAAAAACCACCAGCATCATGGATTTGCTTTGCTATAGCTTTCTGTGTACCCATTGCATCAATCGTAATGATATTTCCTTTCAAGCTTAACAAATTTAATAAAAGCGGAATGGCCGTAATTTCATTCGATTTATCTGCAACTTTTTGCTGCGCCAGAACTAATCTAGCCCCAGTAGCAAATGCACTGACCATATGTATAGCCGAGGTACCATTTTGCATCACACTACCACGCAGGGGCTTTCCATCAATTGCAATAATATCATTCAAAGCGGTCTGTAGTGATTTTACCCATGTAACAAAACACGATTTAAATTCTTCAGGGTTTAATACGGCAAAAACTCGAGCAAAAGTATGCTTTGAGGCTATCCCGTTTTCAAAAGGATAATACACACGTAAAAGATCATTTTTTTCCTTGCCAAATAATACAAAATCACGCCAACTTTCCGCGCCGCAGATACTACCACACAAGACAACAAATAAAATTTCAATGAGTGGGTATAATTTGGATCTTGAAATTCTGGGGTCGGATAACTCTGAAAAATGAATGGCAAATCCGTTGTGTTGTAACCTTTGCATCCTCTGCCTCATATAATCAAATGAAGCATTTGATCATTTTGTTCAATATTAGTCAAATTAAATATGATTTGTTGGGCCAAGGCCCAACCTACATCTTATTGATCAAATTTTGATGCGACAACCGTGTGTAGAAGGCTAGGGTCTATTGACAATTCATTTCCACAAGGCCTACGCGCCGCGGGACGTCGAAATATGAATGTCAACAGACCCTAAATCACCTATGGCGCGGGGCCAGAACTAATGGATTGAACTTCCTTTTTGGAAGTATCTGTGACTTGATCAGGCCCGTCACTATCAAGGCTATGCGCACTGCCATCAGTTACGCTTGCAGTATCCGCTTCACTCCTTAACTCATTCGGTGAAGCCCCCCCTACCACTGACTGAATCATGGTATAGCTACCACATATACCATCATCAACAGGCTTATCAGTCTCCGTCTGATGTATCTTTTCCGAAGACTTAGCCGACGCGCCTATCATATAATCCACTAAACCTCTATGTGCTTGCATATCGCCAGTATTCTTTTGCTGGAGATTAGTAATAGTCAACTCTTCTGCATGGTTTCTATCTATATCCCAAGCACCCGTTTTAGCTTTAATTTTATGACCAGCAGCTTGATCTAATAAAGGAATTCTTGAGGTAGCACCGTAAGTATTTTCATCGTTATACAGGTTATCCATAGCTGATTTCAAACTATCAGCAGCTGCTTTTGCTGCTTGTTTATTTGTAGCATTTGCTAATACCTGAAATGCATTTGTAACTGCTTGAGGGATATTTTTTTGATCCAATAACTGGGCACGTTCGCAAATAATAGGTGTTCGCTCATTACCACTTTTACAACCAAATACTGATTGCTTTTCCACAAATAAAGAAAGTGATTGAATCAACTTTGCATAATCATGACTAAAATGAAGATCAAAGGCCATTATTTTCTTTAAGGCAGATAATGCAAGTAATTTATGATCTGTCTCAGATCCCTGATCTATAGATTGTTGACATTCATTTTTCCATTGAGTAATAATAGTTTTTGCTTGATTTCCCTGATTTGTCTTTACAAAATAAGGCGTATCATAACCTAGTAAACGACCTAAAAAACTGGGCTTTTCTCGTTTAAGAAATGTCTCATACTCATTTTGGACAACAGTAAATCGACTTGAATCTATTTGATTAAGTAACGCCATTTCAGCCATTAAAGTAGCTTCATTGCGTAATACAGTTCGAAAGCCAAAGCGATAATACCCCGGTGGGCTACCAAAACCATTCACCGAAATCGCTTCAACAAAACAATACGATTTATTGGGGCTGTTAACCTGCTCTCGATTATATTCATGCGCTCCTAAAATGATGTGTCGTGTGCTTTGAGTTTGAGCATTACCAGCAAATAGATCGACGTTATCATGAAGCGCTGTAAATAAATTGTAAGTAAATGCACCTTTTAATTCATAGCGCGTGACCAGATGATTAAGTTTATCTTTCACATCATCAATATATGCTTTCTCTTTTAAGCCTTCCTTAAGCGCAAGCGATGGAATCCGAATTTGAACACGATCGATTTTACTTTCGATTTGTCCTAAATTATCTAATTGATAAGTTGTTATACTTCGATGAGCAAATTCTGCTCCTTTTCGGCGATCATGTGAGGTATATTTAGATCCTTCGATCTGAGTAACTAAACCGAGATGATTATCTACATGGATTATAGCGGCGGGGGATGCGGTCACTTTTTTTGCCACCTCACGAAGCTCATTTATATCAACGCTTTCAACATTACAATTGACTCCAGTTTTAGTACGAATATTTGCAAGTAATATGTCATGAGCCTCAGATGTAATGTCTGCTCTTGCTTTATCGAGTTGTTGATTTAATATTTTTAAATTAAGATTATCACCTTGCTTAGCCGCAAGTAATGCACGAGCAAACGCTTTCATTACTAACTTGTTTACCTCGTTCATTGTTTGCTGATGCGCCGCCAAAAGATTTTTACTTTGATCCGATTGTGTCATTTCCGGAAAAGCTCCGTAGAGACGCGTAGTCAGAGCTAAATGAAAATACAATTCTTCTTGTAAGGGAATAATGCTGTTTTTATTCGGTAATGCTTTAAGTAACTCAAGAATACCTTCTGAAGAACCCTGTTTCACTTCTTCAAGAGCGTCTCCTATACATTTGTTGTATTTTGTTTCCAAATCTGAGGAGTTTTTGATATCAACGCTTACAATGTTATTAGAATCAACAAATAACACTCGACCCTGCGGATCAAAATTATAAGGTCCAGCATTTGGTTTTGACAACGTCGAGGATGCTTCTTGCAACAATTCCCGTATTTTTAACACTGACTTCAGATCTTTGAAATTAGGTATAGACAACGGAGCTATCTCCCTATATTTCGATTCTAAATCGTTTAGTCCTTGGCTCGATGGTTTCTTTATATAGTTGCACCACTCATTAACTAAAGTGAAAATAAATTTTTGTTGATCTAAGTTCAATGCGTTTTGTTTTTGTAGCGCTTCTATGTCTTTTAAGACGATGTGCATTTTATCTTTCAATTGCTTGATGGAACAGTTCTCGAACAAATCATTTAAAATGCCTATTTGATTCTTGATCGTTTCTTCCCAAAACTGCAATTCATAAGATTCTATACCCATCAATTGTATTGGTGTTTTGTTATTTTTAATCTCGTTCGCTTTATCTATCAAAAACTGATACGCAGGCTCATGATCTTGATAACGAATTGAAGCTTGATACTCTATATGTAATGCATGACAAAGATTAGTAGACAGCTCCCCTTGTTGTTCATTCACCATCGCAGTTACAGTATAAAACAACTGATTAAACTGCTCTTTTTCGAAAAAATTGATATCAACTTTTGACGATTCCTCTAATTTTTGCGCGAAATCTGGTTTGAGTTTTCTTGCTATTTCTAACAATTGATTAAATATTTTTCTTCGATTATCTCGATCATCCAGAGCTCTAGATGACAACCTGTCACCAAGTTGCTTGAATGCCTCTTCTGAAATCGAACCGGTTGAGAAAAGAGGGGACAGAAGTTCTTGTATTTTTTTTGAACCAAGATGATCTGCAATTGTATTCAATAAGTGTGATTCATCTATCGTATCATCCGCAACTAGAGAGTTAATGCCTTTATCTTGAGGCATCCAATCAAATAAATCTGTATCACAAAAAATTAAAACCTGCCTGTCTTTTGGAGCAGCAGTTACGTTACGAATCAGAGTAATCATATGATGTGCGTTTGGCTCCACCCCTACCCGAATGATAGAAAAACCACAAAAAACAGGCGGTATGGAATCATCACGATAAGCAAAACGAACGATTTTCTCATTAGTAGGGTCATCGACATATTGCTTTGTTTTCACAATAACTGATCGTAAAACTGCGGCGTCATAATCTCCTTGAGTATAATGGCCTCTATCCGCCTTTGTTGAGGAGGCATCAAAGAGTTCTCTTCTAATTGATTCAGTATCCTCCTCATTAAACACAACAATATTCGTTCTATTTGAATCAGCGCTTAAGGTGGTTTCATAGTCGTCTAGGGATTGTGTAGCCAAAAAGCTAGGCAAATCTAATACGGTCATTATCTGCTGATAACTTCCTGATAATTTTATAAATTTCGTCATGAATCACTAACCAGAATATATATATATATATCTAATTGTACCACAATAAATCAGACCGTGCTTACCAATCCCACTTGTTCATTACTTTCAGTTACTGGCGTCAGAGTATCCTTTTCCGCTAGGGTCGTTGGTTTAAAAAAACGAGGGGTAAAATAAGATGCGGCTAATCCTAGACCACCTGAAGCCGCACTAACAAATCCACTAATGACTAAGCCCGATGCCACAGGCGCTGTTAAGGCTGCAATTGCAGGAATAAATTGCGGTCCAAACGCCATTAATATCAATAATACGGTTCCTGTCACTAATAAAGCTGTACTCAGTCCTAAAATAACCGAAAAGGCCTGGAGTTCAAAGGCATAGGACTTCGTAGGCTCAATGTCGTCAGGAGGTAAGGCGAGGAAATTGGGAGACATCGGTCTGGAAACAACCGGTTCTGATAATGATTGTTGCGATGACTGAGCGACGGGAATGCCATTCGTTTTGATACCGGAGCGTAAAGCCTGAAAAAAAGCTTTGCGCTCCGCCTCAGTAGAAAAAAAAGAAGGATCGTCAATGTCTTCAATTGAATCAATAAGATAAACTTCGTGGGCTGCAGCTTCCTCATCAAATGTAGATTTTTGTAGCATCTCAATAACTTGTTGTATTTGTTTCTCAAATGTTGCCCACACTTTCGGTATAGACAAATCTGTTTTAGGATTAACACTGTTTAAATTTGATAAAATCAACAATAAATCTTTGTTCGATCGTTTATCATCTTCAGCAGTCTCAACTAGGGCATTAATGGCATCAATTAACCCTTGTTTTTTGTGTTTAAGTGCTTGTAAACGCTTTATAAAAAAATCTTGAAAATCAGAGGTAAAAACATAGTACTGATTATTTTTGATTAGGGTAGCAATCCAAGCAATCTGTTTTAATAAAGGAAGCACATGATATTGCGCTCGAATTACTTCTTTTAATTTATTTTTTGTTCCCTCTGTTAAATCAAGTAGCGTCAACAAATACACACTATGCATTGGATTGTCATCAATAGCTGCTGCATTAATTTGTCGAACTTGTTTATTCACATTAGACGGCTTCTTGGTAATTAAAGTAACATTAAATATTTCCAATAACGCCGCCACTGATGCAATAAAATATAATCGCCCTGAACTCTGTTTTGATTTTGGCCTAGATAGCAATCCAAAAAAATGTTTGGTTTTGGCTTTGTCTTCTATCGGCGATAGAAAGTAAGTGTCGATCGCTGATAAGGTTTTTACAAACTGGCTTGCTGTATCACTTTTTTGATTAATATGCTTAAGCGCCTTTGCGCGAACTACCGGTGTCGCCTCGCTAAATAAAGTCAGCACATCAATAGCCGTTGTTGGCGGCTGATTTATCCCCATCCTTGTAATCACTTTTTTCTCAAAGTTTAACTGAGTTACCAACTCAGTGATGAGCTCAGGATGCGAGTCAACTAAGCTGGATAAATAAATAACTTTGTTAATTAAATGAGCGGGCTCAATGTATCTGTCCCCAAGATAAACCAGCGAACGAATAGATGTATTAATACTTCGTAAAATTAAATGCGCGCTATTGGTCACATCCACGATATTGAGTGTATGTGCCAAATTCCGCTCGAATGCTTTTTTTAAAGCTAACACCTTACTATCCAATATCATTAAAAAATCGTGCAATTCCTTATGACAACAAAGCGCATCTCGATTAGACTGGAACTCATTGTTATGCACATCACTTCGCATTGAACCAATAATTTGCCTAAAGAGAGAACAGAGCTGGGCTGAGTCCTCTATGCTCAATGGCATATCAGTTTTAGGATTCATCGGACATGATAAATTAAATACAATATTTCCTAAAACGATGGCTATGAATCGACTGGCATTTAACCATTTCAAATGCCTCTGGGCCTGAAGAAATAGCGTCGCATTAGTTATCCAACTATTATCAAGTTTTTCTTTAATTTGTGTCAGTAACTCATCAAGATCACCAGTTAAAAACAAATTGAGGGCTTGACGAGCTTCATCCAATGTTTCAATATCATCTTGGGGTTGTTCAAAGTTAGCACCCATTGGATAAGCAAAAGTAGACATAACGCAGTATACAGTCCCTTTTTTACCATCTTTTTCAATATCTTTTTGATGTATTCCTGAATAAACAAATAGGAAACCATTTAACTGTTTTATTAGCGCCTCTATATACTTATCACCTGCCGTTTTGGCTTGGGGATCAGACGGGATAAAATAAGTGGAAATTCCTTTTTCTACCATATCTTCAAATCCAGCGCGCTCATCGTTCACTTGATCTAAGCGAGACAGCATAGATGTATAAGCCAGACCAACTGCAACGACCGTAAGAACAGCCGCGCCTGCTGCAAGTGAGCTTCCCGATATTGAGTTCGCGCTCAACAAATCGTTCATTCTTCCTTTAAATTTTGTTGCTTGACCGGCAACATCAGCAACATTTAAATTTGTATCGGTACTACTTAGCGCTAAACGAAATGCTTGTTGAGCATTCAATAACGGCATTCTCAGTCTCCCTTATCAACCAATTTCAATTGTGGACGTCCTGTCCTACGCGGTACTTCTCGACCTTGACGATACACTTCAAAAACCCGATAGGCCTCTTCCGTTTCACTGTCTATTAATTCAACATCTACCCCGCTGTCATCTAACAACGTAATCGATAAATGCATTTCTCTAAATCCGTTAATATGGTAACGTTCTTTCAACATATGAATAATATTTTGTAGGCTTTCAGTCGCTTCGCTACTATCATGCCTGCCATGAAAAATAATTTCCATATTTAACTCCTTTTTAACCACTTATTTATTAGTATTAACGGACGTAGGGGTAAAAACTTGAGTGTTTTTTAGTCTAACAGAGAAAAAAATATCTTTGAGCGTACAAATCATTTTAATGAAAGTCTACAAATTATCGACTTGATCGTTTACAATCCACCTTATTATAACTTGTTATTTATTGGCTCTAAATTTATGGTGTTTATCGCCTGCGGACTAAATCATAAAACAGCCCCTATCCATATACGTGAGCAGTTTGCCTTATCTGCGAATCAAGAGGAGCTTCTTTCTCGTCTGATGGATCAGCCTGAGATCAATGAAGCGGCTATTTTATCGACTTGCAATCGCACAGAAATTTATTGTGATACCCACGATCCTTCGATCATAATTCCTTGGTTTGCGAACGAACAACGATTATCACCCGAAGTTATTAAACCATATTGTTACATGTATCATGCAAATCAGGGAATTAAACATACATTGCGCGTTGCCAGTGGTCTTGATTCTATGATGTTAGGCGAACCTCAAATTCTTGGTCAAATGAAACAGGCCTATCAAGTAGCTAATAATGCGGGGGCTATCGGTAATCAACTACATCTCTTATTTCAATATATTTTTAAAGCCAGTAAACGAGTAAGAAACCGAAGTGGTATTGGGAATAACCCCATTTCGGTGGCGTTCGCAGCGACCCAATTAATGAGCCAATTGTTTACAGATTTTCAAACACTACGTGTTTTCCTAATCGGTTCTGGTGAAACGTCTACTTTAGTAGCTAAATACCTTCATCAGCAAGGTGTTGAACACTTTATGATTACTAATCGCACAGATGAAAATGCTAAATTCTTAGCCAGCAAATATGATGGCGAAACGATTCCAATTGTCGATATTCCGCAGTATTTACACAAAGCGGATGTGATTGTTTCGGCAACCACATGCCCATTACCCTTTATCAGTAAGTCAATGGTTGAACAGGCGTTAAAACAACGGGATAACGCCCCAATGTTCTTGTTAGATCTTGCTGTCCCGCGTGATATTGAATCTGAGGTTGCGGAACTTGCGAATGTGCATCTCTACAACATTGATGATTTAACTGATTTAACCGAAAAAGGTATGAATGAGCGCCGCACCGCAGCACTCAAAGCGGAGCAACTGATCGATAATGAATTAGAAAATTACATTCTTTGGCATCGTTCATTGCAGGCGAAAGACACGATCTGTGATTATCGCTCGCAAATGCAAGACTTGGCTCAAATTGAATTACAACGCGCCACACAAAAACTGTCCTCAGGTCAATGTCAATACGACGTGTTAAACGAATTTAGCCAGCGCTTAGTGAATAAATTAATGCACATACCTACAATTGGCTTACGTCAAGCAGCTGTAGATAATCGTAATGAATTACTTGATTTAGCCAACTATCTTTTTAAGGCAGCTCAGACATCTCATGAAGAAATCACTTGAATTAAAATTACAACAAATGCTAGAGCGCTTCCAAGAAATTGCACGCTTATTATCTGAAGCAGATATCATTGCCGATCAAAATCAATTTAAAGCATTATCTAAAGAATATGCGCAGCTTGAACCCGTTGCTAATTGCTATGAGCAATATCAGCAAGCGTGTGCTGATGCGGAATCTTTACAAGAACTCATTGAAAGCGATGATGAAGAACTCGCGGCAATGGCTACTGATGAAATCACTACTGCAAATAAAACAATAGCTACCCTAGATGACGCATTACAATATCACTTAATACCGAAAGATCCCGATGATGAACGCAACGTATATTTAGAAGTTCGAGCTGGTACCGGTGGAGATGAAGCAGCTATTTTTGCTGGCGATCTGTTTCGCATGTACAGCCGATACGCCGAAACAAAAGGTTGGCAATTGGAAGTGGTCAGTGCCAGTCATGGCGAACATGGTGGCTATAAAGAAGTCATCGCCCAGATTATGGGGCAAAATGTCTATGCAGAATTAAAATTTGAATCAGGTACTCACCGAGTACAACGTGTTCCTGCAACCGAATCTCAAGGTCGGGTGCATACATCTGCTTGTACAGTCGCCATTTTGCCCGAAGTAGATGAAATTAATGATATCCAAATTAACGCCGACGACCTACGCGTTGATACTTACCGCTCATCTGGTGCGGGCGGACAGCACGTTAACAAAACCGATTCGGCAATTCGTATCACGCATATCCCTACTGGTGTTGTGGTTGAATGCCAAGACGAACGCTCTCAACATAAAAATCGTGCTAAGGCCATGTCATTATTAAAAACAAGACTCTTAAACGCCGAACAAACAAAACAAAAACAAGAACAAGCTCAAACTCGAAAATCATTAGTCGGCAGCGGTGATCGTTCTGAACGTATTCGTACCTATAATTTTCCTCAAGGTCGCTTAACCGATCATCGGATTAATTTAACGATATACCAACTAACGGATGTCATTGCGGGTGATTTATCCATGATCATCGATGCATTGAAACGTGAATATCATGCCGAATTGCTTGCAGAACTAGGGCAGCATGACTAGCATCCAAAAAGCGCTTATAGATGCTACCAATCTGCTTAGCGACATCAGCCCAAGCGCTCGAATTGATGCTGAGATATTGTTAAGTATGGCACTTAAAGTGAACAAGACATTTTTGTACACTTATCCCGAAAACGAGTTAAACGCTGAGACTTCAGCAATCTATCAATCGCTATTAAAAACACGCGCAAAGGGCACGCCCATTGCCTATATTACAGGCACTCGGGAGTTTTGGTCGTTAAACTTGCATGTATCGAACGCAACGCTAATACCGCGACCTGAAACAGAACTGCTCATAGAAAAAGCATTAGCAATGATTGATGCATCACATCCAGCGCGATTACTCGACTTAGGAACCGGCAGCGGTGCTATTGCCTTAGCACTAGCTCATTCAAGACCAAATTGGCAAATAGTTGCATGTGATAAGAGTGAGCAGGCTCTTGAAATCGCTGTAAAAAATGCCAAGCAATTGGCTATTTCAAATGTAACATTTGTTTGCTCCAATTGGTTTACTCATATTACCGCAACTGGATTTGACGCAATTGTTTCTAATCCGCCCTATATTGCTGAGCAAGATCCGCACTTATCGGTAGGTGATTTACAATTCGAGCCAAAAGATGCTTTGGTTAGTGGAATGAATGGCTTAGAATCATTGCATTATATTATAAAGCACAGTTACAATCGGTTATTACCAAATGGACTTTTATTACTGGAACATGGTTATAATCAACGGCAAGCGGTTGATCGCATGTTACATGAACATGGATATCAAAACATAGAATGCTGGCAAGATTGGCAAGGACACGATCGAATAAGCAGTGCTAGAAGAAGATAAAATCTTCGTTTTGAGCTATACTTTAATGATACCTAAACTAGAGTGAGTACAACGTGAAAACTGAAACAGTTGGCAATATGGGAATTGCCCCTTATCAAGAAATCGATAATGAAGAATACATGAATGAGAAGCAATTGGCTCACATTGAGAAGATATTGCTCGCTTGGCGTCAATCCTTAATGGAAGAAGTGGATAGAACCGTAACGCATATGAAAGACGAAGCGGCTAATTTTCCTGATCCATCGGATAGAGCAAGCCAAGAAGAAGAATTTAATATTGAGCTTCGTACACGTGATCGTGAACGCAAGTTAATTAAAAAGATTGAAGATGCATTAGAGCGCTTACGTGAAGATGAATTTGGCTATTGCGAAGCCTGCGGCATTGAAATCGGACTTCGTCGTTTAGAAGCGCGCCCAACTGCTACATTATGTATTGACTGTAAGACATTGTCTGAAATTAAAGAACGGCAAAATCAGGGGAACTAATAGTTCCTCTGCCCCTTCTCTGCCCCTCCCCCGATTAGATGACTAACGGTGCTACCCATATGGAAATCACATGAACACTAGCACCACAAGTATCAACCATCTCGTATTGTCTTTTTTTATTTCACTGTTGAGTGTGAATCCATCATTTGCAGCAATATCAGTTACAAATAGTGAAACAAAAAATCCTATTACTTCATCAATCATCTCGCATAAGCCAACTACCTTGCGCGAAATACAACCTGTTATTACGTTCACAGCTGGTGCGTCTATTGCACAATTAGGTCAGTCTCAATCTTTCACACCGTTAGATCTTTGTCATTACAACTACGAATCGCAGCGCACAGCAGTCAATGTATTGTGGGGTGGTTTTATAGGCTCGAAGATTAAACATGCTTCATCATGGGAGTTAATTGCAGGAATAGGCTATTACCAACCGACTACTCTTTTTACCCAGGGGAGTTTAACTCAAGGCGCAGACCCAACTTCGGATAGTGTATATGGTTATAAATACCAAACACAAAGCCAGCAACTATTAGCTGAAGGCAAATTACATTGGATTACTAACAAAAAAATTCAACCTTTTTGGATGATGGGTATCGGTGCTACTTTTAATAAAACCTCAAATTACCAAACAAATGTAGCACCTTTTTTAGAATTTACTCCAGCTTTTTCCAATCACTTGCAAACGAACTTTACCTATGCAGTTGGTCCTGGAATTGACTTCAGCCTAACTAAATCATTTCGAGTAGGCGTTGGTTATCGATTTACTGACTTAGGATCAGCACACACAGGCCCTGCTCAAATCGATGAGATACCCATTTCAAGCAGGCTAAAACAGTCACACTTATATGCCAATCAAATTCTTGCTCAAGTCACCTTTACTCCGGAAACTAAAAATGAACACTAAATTCAAATGGGCAATAACATTTTTGTTGTTCTCTCTGTTTACGTCGATCAATACAACCGGTTATACGGCTGTCTTTAGTATTGTTCCGAAAGCGGGTACATCATTACCAACACAGGTAACTAATGGAGGTAGTGTAAAAGCACTATATACCATCACCAACACGACCGGCCTCTCTCACGCAGGTAATTATGTTAAATATCTACCTCCAAATACAACTCAAGTGACTGTTGACGGAACGTACCCGGCTCTATGCGGCACGACATTTCAGTTAGCATCCAAAGCGAGTTGCACCCTGGAATTAAATGTAAAGGGGGCTGTAAATGCTAATGATCAAAATCCTCGCAATCATCTTTTTGCTTGTTTAGGCGGTTGCTTGACATGTTGTGCAGGGACCAATTTTCCTTTGAATGTGACCCTAAAGAACCCTATCTATACAGCCATATTTGATGCAGGTAGCAGTGGTACCCGTCTGTCTTTTTACAGCGTAGTGCCAGGAAATGGTGGCTACCCAATTATTAATAAAATTGGCACATTTGATGACGACCTCGATAACGTTACCGATGATGACGGTATCAACGACTTCCTCAATGGCAATGGATCAATCAATCTCGACGGCGAACCATTGCCCCCCGGTTGTCCAGGGACGAGTGGCTTAGGTCAACTAGATGTCGAACCTTGTGTAATTCAGCCGTTATTAACCAAACTGGATGAGGCCGTAACCGCTCAAAACATGAGTAACCCTGGTTTAAATTTAACCCGATCTCAAGTGAGAGTTGAACTATTTGCCACAGCGGGAATGCGCACAGAAGATCAACGTAACGGCGGAGGCAAAACAACAGAACAAATTATTGAATACTATAATCAAATGAAAACTTATGTTGCCCAATGGGGATATGGCGTAGGTGAGTTTAAAACAATCAATGGTAACAGCGAAGAAGGTGTCTGGACCTGGGTTAATTTGAACGATTATTACTACAATAGTTTTGGAGGTAATACCACGGTAAGTCAATCTGTCCAAGCTCCCGTTGGCGACTTTGAAGTGGGTGGTTCATCAATACAAATAGCCTTTCCAACCAACACGCCTCCAAGTGATGCGGCTAACGTCTATTCTGTAACAATCAATAATCATACATTCAACGTCTATAGTAAGACATTTTTAGGTTTAGGCGCAGATGATGCTCGCAAGTATGTCAAAGCCTATGACTACAACAACAATAATGGCGGCGTTGGGTGTTATGCTGCCAGTGCTACGCAAAGTAACACTCAAGAAAAAAGTGGGATTCAACTATATCCGAGTGATCAGATCATTTCAGGTATTTATCCATTTCCGACAAATGATAACTACATTGGGACCCCATGGACCACCGTTCCGGCTAGTTCTCTATTACTTGTAGGTTCATCCGTTTATAACACTAGCGACTGTTCCACCCTCTACGAGACGACCATAAACCAAGTTACTTCTCTAGAGAGAAATAGCTATGGCACCTTTAATGAGGGGGCGATCGCAACAATGAGTTCATTTAAGTTGAACTTACAAACAAGCAATGCGCCGTTTGTTGGAATTGATAATTTTTTCTACACGGCAGCTGACTTAGGGTACCACCCCGCAACAGGTTTTGATCCATCAATATTTCAACAGAATTTGCAAGTTTATTGCACAGGTATTGTTGAAGATGAGGTTAATGCTCAAAACGTTTGTCCTAATGGAAATTTTATGAATACCTACTTATTTGGACCGTCAGGATTATTTAACAGCAGTTCAGCAACCTTCGCAGGCGTCTTGGATCCAGCCAATGCTGCTAATGAGACAGTGCTTACCTGGACGCGCGGCTATTTATTATTGAGGTATGCAGCTTAGGGCATATGGACTCATTCTCATATTCACTACAACAACAGTTTTTCAATTTCCCCAACGTATTTAACAACCGTGCCTTGATTTGATTTCAACACTGCGGTGGCATTAGCAATTTGTTCTGCGCGTTGCATAGGATGTTGATGCATATCAATTAACCTATCGATTAAGTCATCCGCATCGTTAGCCCATTGAAGCGCTTTTGCTGTTTTTAAATCGTTACAAATCGTTTTGGAATTTTGCATAAAGGGGCCACAAAAAGCTGGGATTCCCATCGCTATAGGCTCCAATACATTATGACCCCCGATAGGAATCAAACTCCCGCCAACGAACGCATAATCGCTCAATTGAAAGAATCCAAGTAATTCCCCTAATGAATCTAATACGACTACGTCTGCATCAGGTGTAATAGAGTCTGGCTTACTGCGTAATGCGGTTTTGAAACCCATGCGTTGGCATAAGGTAAATACCTCTTGAAAGCGCTCTGGGCGGCGAGGTGCAATTAAGAGAATAACGCTTGGTATAGCCTGTTGCAATTTTTTTAAACGGCTTAATAATTGACTTTCTTCATCATCATGTGTGCTTGCAGCAATAAAAACTGGACGTTGATTACCCCACGCATCTTTAAACATACTAAAACGATCTAACATCGAACCTGGATGAATAAGATCAAATTTCATATTCCCTAATATTGATACAATTTTTTTAGATGCGCCGAGGGACAGATAACGGTTAGCGTCCAATTCGCTTTGCGCACCAATAAATGTAAATTGATTTAATACAGGTTTGAATAACTGACCTGTTTTTTGATATTGTTGATATCCTTTATCTGACAAGCGGGCATTGACTAATGCCATTTGTAAATTTGCTTTTTTCGCCTCATAAATTAAGTTAGGCCATAATTCTGTTTCCATAATAATTCCCACGCGTGCATTCAAACGTTTAAAAAAACGTTTTAAGCACCAAGGTAAATCATAAGGCAAGTACTGATGCTGAACACGCGTACCAAATTTCGTGCTAACGTGTTGTGAACCAGATGGCGTCATAGTAGTCACTAACATTCGATATTGTTTAGCAAGCAGCTGTTCAATCAGCGGAGTAGCAGCGACCACTTCACCTAATGAAACGGCATGTAACCATATATCAACTGATTGAGGCAACTCTTTGCCCAGGGAAAAACGCTCGGCAATTCGTTGGCTATATCCAGGATTACTTCGACCTTTCCAATACAATCGCGCTAAAATAAACGGAACTAATAAATAGAGAAAACAGGTGTAAAGACGTCGTATCATAATTAAATCCAATCAGGTCAAAAATAATTGTACTATTTGCGCACTCCGTTTACATAAGTATTAGGGTCTGTTGACAATTCATTTCCACAAAGCCTACGTCCCGCGGCGTGTCCGCGGGATCCCGAGATCTTGCTCAATACACAATTCTATTGCACAGCGATAGATCGAACTGGATCCCGCGGTCAAGCCGCGGGACGTCGAAATATGAATTGTCAACAGACCCTAGACTTGTCGATAACGTTCTTTCCGGTGTTATTGATAAGTTACGATAAGCGCACAAACCTAGGATTATATACCTAAATTAGATTATAATCCTTCAATTATCCTCTTATAAATGAGTACTAATGGAGTTTCGTCAATACTTCGCAAAAAAAACATGGTGGGGAAAACTAATTGGCGCGTTTTTCGGTTTTTTAATTGCAGGACCTATCGGTGCGTTATTTGGTTTATTAATTGGTAATTTTTTCGATCATGGTTTAATGGAGCATTTTTCAAAACCATTTTGGTATTTTCATACCGAAAATGATCCCGAAGTACGTCAGATTTTTTTTGAATCTACTTTTATTCTTTTAGGATATATTGCTAAATCTGAAGGCCGAGTATCTGAAACATCGATCAATTGCGCCAAAGATGTGATGCTTAAAATGGCTTTGGATCCCAAGCAAATTAAAACAGCTCAAGATTATTTTAATCAAGGTAAAGCAAATAACTTCAATCCAAAGACAATACTAAAAACTTTATATCAAACAATTGAAGAAAAACCTACTTTAATCCGCTTGTTCATTGAAACGCAATATCAGTTTGCTCGCCAGACCGGTTTGACGGAGAAAAAAATTCTGATAATAAACCAGCTTCTCACCGCTTTATGCATGGCCCCTTTGCACCAACAACAGCATTTTTCTGACGAGTCTACAGGATATTCCAATGCGTACACCCGCTATCAACAGCATACCTCATCTAACCAACAACAGTATAAACCACAATACAGTCATTTTGCCCTCAATGAAGCCTATACGATATTAAAACTAACCCCATCTGCAAGTCATGCTGAAGTAAAACGCGCCTATCGCCGCCAAACTAGCCTCTATCACCCCGATAAACTTATTGCGAAAGGTGCATCAGAAGCTGCGATTAAGCAAGCAACTGAAAAAACACAGCAAATTCGAAAAGCATATGAACAAATTTGTGCGGCAAAGGGATGGCAATAAGCGCTTAACCAAATGCCACGCCAGAACGCTGTAATAATTCAAGCACTTGTTCAGACATCATCTTATGTGCTAAAGCCGACGGATGAACAGCATCAAAGAAAAAATAGCCTTCGCACCCATTTTTATCCATACCAATCTGCGGATGAACGGTAGCAACCATATTCAAGATTGCTTTTGAGGATGGTTTGTTCATCAATGCTTGATAACAGGTTTCAGTCGTGTTTGAAAATCCATATTTTTCAGGATCTTGCAACATATTGTATAATGATTGATTGGCATCAAATAACATGAATTGTATGTTAGGATTTTCCGCTTGTAACTGAGCTACATTTTTTTCTAAAATCGCATTGTGGCTTAAGGTGCAATACGATAACTCGTCAGTTAACTCAAACTCTCGTGCGGCAGGTGTTTTTCCAAGATCAGGTAAATTCACAACTAGAATATGCTTAGCTCCGCTTTTTACCAACCGTTGTAGACTGGTTTTAATTCCCCAGTTTACGTCACGTACCGCTTCATCAATATCATCGGGCACTGCTAAATAATTATTAGCTCCTATCCACAAAACAAACAAACTATGCTCATCAGCCTTATTTTGATGAGCTAGTAAATAACTATCAATTTCTCGATTTAGAGTGAATAATTTTTCATCATCAAAATCACCGTTTTCCCCCAAGACACCTGCTCCGCCAAATGCGTAATCTAACAAATGAGCTCGCCAATTATCCGGATAAACGCGCTGTGCTAATAATTCAGCCCAGATTGGTCCATTACTAAAACGTCCTTCAAAATAAGGTGGTGAAAGGGGTAATTTATGCTGCATGTATGCATAAAAATTACCATTATCGGATAGGCTATCTCCAAAAACGACAATTTTATTCAGAGGTGTTGCTGAAACGGTGAAAGAAAAAAACAATAGCAAAAGAGTAGCTGCGATTTTTTTGGTGATTTGAATCATAATAATTCGTCCATTATTTCTAATTCTGAAGGCTTACGTCTCGCAGCTTCTGCCCGGAACGTAAGCTTCTAATGATAAGTTGTCAACAGAACTTAAGCACTGATAGTAGTTAAGTTTAATTGCCGTCCACATACCCAGGCTTTATTTAACGCATTAATCATTTCTTTAGCAATGTCTTTTGGTAACTTAACCGTTGAATGATCATCATGTATTTTTAAAGCGGTGATATATCGACTTTGCAAACCTGATTCATTTGCAATTGCACCTACAATATTACCTGGCTTTACTCCATGTACCCGACCTACATCAATACGATATAAAGCTTGTGGGTAATCAGCTGGTAATGGACGTCTACTTTTATCAGCATATTTGTCACCTTCAATACGACCGCCAGTACGAGGACCTTTTGTCGAAGAATTGCGCTCTACCCGAACACGAGCTTCTTTAACAAAACGCTCTGTTTTCATTGGTGGTAATGATGATTCCCATGGTTTATCTTGATTCAACATCAAGGCTAACACAGCCGCAACATCGGAAGCCTTAGCTTCAGGATTATTTTGAAGAAATGTTTCTATTAAACGTGTATAGGGCTGTAGTTCTTTGTGTTCAAGACGTTCACTGATTTTAGTCATAAAACGGCTGTTTTTTGCCTGCTGAATCATGAAGTCATTCGGAATAACGATTTTTTCGATCCGTTGACGAGTATGTCGTTCGATAATAGTCAACATGCGCGACTCTCGTGGTGTTGCAAATAAAATAGTCACACCACTACGACCTGCACGGCCGGTTCGACCAATTCGATGCACATATGTTTCGCAATCATGAGCCATATCGTAGTTAATAACATGGGTAACTCTATCCACATCTAACCCACGGGCAGCTACGTCTGTTGCTACGAGTATATCAATAGCTCCTTGTTTAAATTGAGAAATGATACGCTCGCGTAATGTCTGTGTTATATCACCGTGAATTGCCATAGCGCGATAACCTTGTTGAATAAGCGACTCGGCAACTTCTTCAGTACTACTCTTAGTTCTCACAAAAACAATCACACCCTGATAATCTTCCACAGCAAGAACACGGAGTAAGGCATCAGGTTTTTGAGCTTGTGATGCTAATAGGAAACGTTGTTCGATTGTTTTAACCGTCGCTGTTTCCATGCGTATTTCCACTGATACAGGATCTCTCAAATAACGTGTTGCGATTTGCCGGATTCGTGAGGGCATTGTTGCAGAAAATAATGCGATTTGTCGCTCAGTCGGTAGTTTAGCTAATACTGTTTCAACATCATCAATAAATCCCATACGTAACATTTCATCTGCTTCATCCAAAACAAATGTACGTAGATTATTTAATACCAATGTACCGCGTTCAATATGATCTAAAATTCGACCAGGTGTACCCACAACAATTTGAGCACCATCTCGTAATTTTTTCAACTGCGGACGATAATCTTGTCCACCACATAGTACAGTAACTCGAACATTCGGTTGATAAGCAGCCAACGATTCGATATGCTCTCCAACTTGAATTGCTAATTCCCGCGTAGGTGCTAATACCAAGGCTTGTGGCCCAGTGATTTCTGGTAACAAATTCTGCAGCATTGGCAATCCAAATGCAGCCGTTTTACCTGTACCAGTTTGTGCAAGTGCTATCATATCTCTTTTATTCAACATATGAGGGATCGTTTGCTGTTGAATTGCAGAGGGGGTAACGAATTTTAAATCAGCGATTGCTTTTAGCAAATTATCTGACAAATTGAGAGTTTCAAAGCTTATTTGTTCATTCGGCATAATATTCCTGATAAATCAATGTAAAATCTGGTCAGTATAATATCAGGAATAAAAGCAAAATGCACGCATTTTATGTTACGTTTGTGCTGAAGATAGCTTTATTGTAGAAAGCATCTACCCCATAAAACCTCTAAACCCATGATGTTCATGTCGAGAACGGCCATTTATTCGAACAGCACGTGCACCAGCTAAATTATTATTCGAACGCAAAAATAATTGCGTATAATATGGTTTGCCCTGATTATCTCGTGCCACTCCAATCCCTGTTAAATCATAATGACCCATGAGATTTTGACGGTGACCAGGACTATGGATCCAACCATCCACTACAATTCGTGCTGTTTTATAATTATAAGCAACATTTTCCGCACCAGATAATGATGCCGGAATCTGGGTATGTAAATGTTCTATGCGCTGACTAAATCCATCATGACCAAATGGCACAGCGTGCATAGCCATATCCCTACTGTGTTGATTTGCTTCACGAGACAAAACAGGATTCATTACCAATTTAGACAAACCATGTTGCACCCGGTATTGGTTAATATATACCAATATTTCATCCGCCAATTTTTGATCATTCGTCGCTGCATAACTAGAGGTTAGGGTACCCATGCAGAATAACAAGCTAAATACTATTTTATTCATAAACTACTCCGTTCATTCAATTTTTCGGACGGCGTAACGTATTCCCCGCAGACAAGCCTTGGGAATACGTTTTGTTGACCGAGAGGAAAGACGATTTTCACCGACTATGAGCCATCAATTATACTGAAAACGGATCACGTAAAATTATCGTAGAATCCCGCTCAGGTCCAGTCGATAACATATCCACCGGGACACCTAACAATGATTCTAAGCGTTTAACATATGCTCGCGCATTGGCGGGGAGTTGATCAACGCATGTCACATCTGCTGTAGACTCAGACCATCCAGGCATATCTTCATATACCGGAGTTAATTGCTCAAAATCTTCAGCCGATTGTGGAGGACGCGTTAATAATTGGCCTGATGCATCATGATATGCCACTGCTATTCGAATGACCTCTAAGCCATCCAACACATCTAATTTCGTCAAACATAAGCCAGATATGCTATTCAATTCAATTGAACGCTTTAATAAAACAGCGTCAAACCAGCCGCAACGGCGTGGTCGACCAGTTACTGCACCGAACTCATTCCCACGCTCAGCCAAGCGCTTACCTATGTCATCTTGCAATTCAGTTGGAAACGGGCCGCCACCGACACGTGTAGTATAGGCTTTAGTAATTCCCAAAATGTAATCCAAATACAATGGACCAAAACCGCTACCGTTTGTCACGCTTCCGATGCAGGTATTAGATGACGTTACAAAAGGATAAGTACCATGATCGATATCTAGATATACTCCTTGCGCACCTTCAAATAAAATAGCATCACCTTTCATTCGATGTTCATGTAATCGAGTGGTGGTATCAGTTATCATTGGGCCTAATTCTTCAGCCCAAGAAAAAGCCTGATCTAAAATTTGCTGTTCATCAACCGCAGGTTGTTGATGATATTGAGTGAGCACAAAATTGTGATAATCAAGTAATTCAGAAAGTTTGTTCGCAAAACGATCTTTGTGAATCAAATCCCCAATTTTTAAAGCACGTCGAGCTACTTTATCTTCATAAGCAGGTCCAATTCCGCGTCCCGTGGTACCTATAGAGTTTTTTCCTTTGCTCATTTCGCGTGCTTTATCTAATGCAACATGATATGGCAATATCAAAGGGCATGCTTGGCTAATAAATAATCGTGAACGTACATCCACATCTTTATTCTCCAACTCTTGAATCTCGTCCAAAAGAGCGCTTGGAGAAACAACGACGCCATTAGCAATGTAACAAGTCACATGTTTACGCAATATACCAGAGGGAACCAGACGCAATACCGTTTTTTCCCCATTAATTTTCAGGGTATGTCCGGCATTGTGTCCGCCTTGATAGCGAACAACTACCTGTGCATCTTTAGTTAATAAATCAACTATTTTACCTTTCCCTTCATCACCCCATTGGGTTCCTACAACAACAATATTCTTAGCCATCATTACTCCTAAACACACAACAAATCTATCGCTTCACAATAGAGCTCTCACAGCAAGCTGCTCGAGCATGACAGAATGGTTGTTTTATCAAAATTGATATAAAAAGCTCTAATTAACTGGTTTGGCCTTTGGAAAATAAGGCAAATAAAGCCGTCATTGCCAACAACTTAAAACTTCAAGTTGTTGACCATAACCATCTATTAGCTAAATCTCCAGAAAAAGCTAAATCTAGTTTTTTAAAATAGCTTTTTAATTTTTATTGCGCGCTCCCTCTGCGCCGTGATTAAAATAGTCAAAAAATGCGCTATTTTGATCGAGAACTAATACATCACGTTTATTATTAAAACTATTTATATAAGCCTTTAAATTACGATAAAAAGCGAAAAACTCTTTATTCTGGTTAAATGCGTCCGTGTAAATCGTTGCGGCTTTCGCTTGACCCTGAGCACGGATCGACTGAGCTTCACTGCGTGCTGTGGCTAATAAAACCGTAACACGTGCATCAGCCTTTGCTTGTATATACTCTGCTTCTGCATGACCATCAGCACGGTGACGGTTAGCAATTTTTTGCATATCTGCCCGCATTCGCTGATAAATAGCATTACTTGTATTCGCAGGTAGCTCTATTCCCTTAATCCGAACGTCTACTACATGAATACCTAATTGACTGGCTTGCTCTTCAGCTCTATCTCGAAGTACATCCATCACATCATCGCGACCGCCAGAAACAACATCCGAAATAGTCCGCTTACCAAATTGAGCACGCAATGACGTATTTAATTGTTGCTCTAATAATGTTTCAGCTTTGAACTCATTTCCACCCGTTGATTTAAAATATTGAGATAAATTTTCAATTCGCCATTTAACGTAATAATCCACCATCACATCTTTCTTTTCTTTAGTTACAATCCGTGATGATTTGATATCTAACGTTTGAATTCGCGTATCAAAAACTCGCACACTTTCAACAAAAGGCATTTTCATGTGAATACCAGGTGCTAATATCAAAACATTTTTAGTTTTAGAATCTTCTACCAAGCGACCTAAACGCAGCAAAATGGCGTGTTGCCCTTGAGTAATGGTAAAAATACACATACTCAATAGAAGTAGTGCAAGAAATACCACGACCCCTATCATGATTTTATTGGTCTTCATCGATCCATTCTCCCTTCCTCAGTAGGCCGAACTACGTTACGTCCATCGAGTATCGCGTTATCGTCACGCTCTGTTTGAGATTGAGACTGACGCGCCATTCCTATCTCATTTTTAGTTACATTCAGCTCAACAGGATGCATCCCAACCAACTTATCTAAAGGAAGATACAGCATATTATTCGCTTTAGTATTAACGACTATTTTAGTGCTTTTGTTCAGAACGATCTGCATTGCATCTAAATATAAACGCTCCTGCATCACGTACGGCGAACGATTATACTCGGGTAATAAAGCTAAAAATTCCGCCGTTTCACCTTTCGCTCTTAAAACGACTTGCTCTGCGAACGCTTTTGCTTCGGCAAAGATGCGTTTAGCGTTACCTTCAGCAATCGGAATCACGCGAGCGGCATATGCCCCCGCTTGTTCTTTAAAACGCCTTTCATCTTCTTGCGCTTTAATCGCATCATCAAATGCATCTTGCACATTTTCAGGCGCACGAGCAGGTTGAGGAGAGACGTTAACAATAATGATACCGGCCTTATAACGCGCAAGAATTTTTATCAAAGAATCTTGGACACTACTTCCCCATGCGTCTCGACCTTCAGTAATCAACTGATCAAGCGTGGTCGTTCCGACCACTTGCCGTAACGCGCTGGACGTAGCTTGCTGTAAACTTTCTTCAGCATCCGTGACGTTAAATAAATAATCTTGCAGATCACCAATTCGATACTGTACAGCTACTGATACAGCAACTAAGTTTTCGTCTTTGGTTAACATTTGCCCTGAATAGGAATAATCAGACACGCGATCCACATTCAAAACGATTTTCGATTCAATAAAGCGTGGAAGCCAATGCGGCCCAGGCCCGACTGTTTCGATATATTTTCCAAATCGCAACACAGCCGCCTGCTCAGCTGGATCAACGATAAAAATCCCTGAAAGAGCCCATAAGATAACAGCAGCAACAGATACGATGGCAATGAGAGGACCATTACCATTTGTACTTGGCTCTACGGGTGTTTTATGGGGGCGTTTCGACGAGGAGCGAGCAAATAGTGATTTTAATTTTGCTTGCATTCGTTTTATCGCTTCATCTAAATCCGGCGGTTGATTTTTACCACTCCAAGGATCCTTTCCTTTATCCGGCTCATTCCAGCCCATGCAAACTCCAGCATTATTCAAGAAAATAGAATTCTATGAGGTCTGATGCGTTTAAGCAAGTTTTCTTACAAATTTCAAATCCCATACCCCATGTCCTAGACGCATACCGCGTTGTTCAAACTTAGTCAATGGCCTTGTATCTGGCCTTGGTATGAATGAGCCATCTACTTGCAAATTAGAAAGCTCAGATTCCGCAGATAAAACATCACGTATATGCTCCGCATAATCTTGCCAATCGGTGGCACAATGGATAAATCCGCCTGGCTTTAGTTTTGAAACAAGCAAGCGAATAAAATTAGATTGAATTAAACGTCGTTTATGATGTCGTTTTTTAGGCCAGGGATCTGGGAAAAAAATCTGAATCCCCGCTAAAGAATGATCGGGAATACATCGTTTAAATACTTCTACCGCATCATAAGGCGCTATTTTAATATTATTGATTCCATGATCATGAATATCAGCAGCCAAACTTCCAATGCCTGCACGATGAACTTCTATTCCAATGAAATTCGTTTCTGAATTCAATTCAGCCATTGTTAATAAAGATGCTCCCATACCAAAGCCAATTTCGACGATGGTATCCGCTTCACGTCCAAACAACGTTGAAAAATGCCACTCATCATCAGACAACGGCAATATATAATTTGTTAACCAATGCTCTAATCCTTGCTGCTGGCGGGGACTAACTCGCCCCGCTCGCAGCACAAAACTTTTTATGGTACGTTGCATAAATCATCTCCTATAGGACTTACGCAAACCCAGCAACCTCATCCTGAACGTAGTGAAGGATCTCCCTGTAGCAAAGACCAATGCTCAATTCAGGAGATCCTTCACTACATTAGAATGACGTGTATAAAGGGTTTTACGTAAGTCCTGTCCTAAAAACGTACGTCTTACCTAACCCGGTTAAATTACTATGGCGACGTCATTTCTTCGGGCTTCATATAGTCATCAAATTGCGCTGCAGTAAGAAAACCTAATTTTACCGCCGCTTCTTTGAGTGAAATATCTTCATGATGGGCTGTTTTGGCAATTTTAGCTGCTTTATCATAGCCGATATGTTGATTCAACGCTGTCACAAGCATTAACGAGTGGTGTAAATAATAGTCGATCACTTTTAGATTTGGTTTTAAATCAGCGACACAAAACTCTTGAAACGATACACATGTATCAGCTAATAAATTGAGTGAGTGCAAGACATTAAAAATGATCACCGGTTTAAATACATTTAATTCAAAATTACCTTGGCTCGCAGCGATGGCTACAGTTGTGTCATTTCCAATAACTTGAGCACTGACCATTGTCATTGCTTCAGCTTGAGTAGGATTAACCTTTCCTGGCATGATTGATGACCCCGGCTCGTTTTCAGGCAGTAATAGTTCACCAATACCACATCGTGGGCCTGAACCTAACCAACGTAAATCATTGGCTATTTTCATAAGCGCACAAGCTAATGCTTTTAATGCACTATGGGCCATAACTAACGGCTCATGGGAAGCAAGCGCCATGAATTTATTAGGAGCAGATACAAACGGTAAACGCGTTAATTTTGCGATATGCTCGGCAGCTTTTTTAGCAAATTCAGGATGAGTATTAAGCCCTGTTCCTACAGCAGTTCCCCCTAATGCAAGTTCAAATAGCTCCGGCAATACTTGTTCAAAGCGAGATAGACAAGCGTCTAATTGGGCAACGTAACCAGAAAATTCTTGCCCTAAAGTCATGGGCACTGCATCTTGTAAATGAGTACGACCAATTTTAACGATAGAATCAAACGCGTTCATTTTGACAGCTAACCCATTACGTAGCATACGAACAGCCGGAATTAACTTCGTTTTAAAAGCTAAAGCAACTGCAATATGCATTGCTGTCGGAAATGTATCATTTGATGATTGCGACATATTGACATCATCATTTGGATGAATCGGTGATTTGCTTCCCATGACGCCGCCAGCCATTTCAATAGCACGATTTGAAATCACTTCATTCGCATTCATATTCGTTTGTGTGCCACTACCTGTTTGCCATACATGCAAGGGGAAATGCGCGTCTAACTTACCAAGATTGACTTCATCAGCGGCCTTAATAATCAAATCCATTTTTTCCTTAGATAATTTACCCAAGTCATGATTTGTCATCGCAGCTGCTTTTTTCAGTAATCCAAGCGCATGAATTACTTCAATTGGCATGATATCGCGACCTATGTTGAAGTGATGTAAGGATCGTTCTGTTTGTGCGCCCCAATATTTATCTGCTGGGACATCTATCGCTCCCATACTATCGGTTTCGGATCGTGTGTTTACCATAATAATTCCCTGGACTATAAAAGGAAACAATTCTAACATACAGTTAATGTTAGAAAAACTATGTACATCATGCGAACTATCCGTATTTATCAACCAGGTAATTATCAACCAGGACAAACGCTCGACTTATCACCGTCTGCTAGTCAACATGTCGGCGTGGTATTACGACTACATCCAGGTGATGTCATCATCTTATTTGATGGTGAAAATCACGAATGCTTAGCGACAATTCTTACTGTTCAAAAAAAACAAGTAACTTTGCGCATTGATACAATAAATACAGTGAGCCGCGAATCACCCCGTGCCATCCATCTTGCTCAAGGCATATCAAAAGGAGATCGCATGGAGTGGGTTATTCAAAAAGCCGTCGAGCTTGGCGTAAATAGCATTACACCACTATTGACTGCTCGGTGTGTGGTCAAGTTAGATAACGACAGAATGGCTAAAAAACAACTGCAATGGCAAGCAATTGCAGTTGCAGCTTGTGAGCAATGTGGCCGTAATCAAATACCGATAATTCATCAGACACAATCATTTATATCTTACATACAGCATTGCCAGCCTTCAAACAAATGGGTGCTATACCCTGATGCGGAAAAGTCGTGGCGAAATTACTCGTCGATATTGGGAGATATTGCTTTGTTAATAGGGCCAGAAGGTGGATTGAATGATGATGAAATCAACCTCGCATTTAATCACCAGTTTCAACCACTTAGTCTTGGACCAAGAATATTACGCACCGAAACAGCAGCTATTACAGCAATGAGTGTTTTACAAGCAATATTTGGAGATATGTAGACAATGAAATTAAATTTTTACAATTAAGATCCTTGCATACAGGGCGTTTATTTGATATAAAACGCATCCTAAGATCCTTTGGAGTTACATCATGTCAAGAGTATGCCAGGTTACTGGAAAAAGACCTATTACTGGTAATAACGTATCGCACGCTAACAACAAAACCAAGCGACGTTTTCTTCCTAACATCCAAACACATCGTTACTGGGTTGAAAGTGAAAATAGATTTGTATCTCTTAAGTTAAGTGCTCGAGGTATGCGAACTATTGATAAATTGGGAATTGAAGCTGTGCTACTTAAGCTACGTGAAAAAGGCGAAAAAATCTAAATTTTAGAGGGGAAATATTGTGGCAGCAGTTACCATCAAAGTTAAAATGGAATCCAGTGCAGGTACTGGGTACTACAAAACTACAACAAAAAATCCACGTAATCATCCAGAAAAAATGGAATTGATGATGTACGATCCTGTGGTTCGTAAGCACGTAATTTTTAAAGAAAAGAAAGTTAAATAATCGAAACGGATTATATTTGTAGTTATTGCATATAATGGATCAGTAGCCATCGTGATTCACAGGCTGTTTGATGATCCATCCAACGTGTTATTCTGAATAACGCATACATAGTTGCTTTTGCTCTATTTCAGGCGATTGCTATTGATTCAGAATAACATCGATACTTAGGGCCTTCTGATGATAATTTGTCAGCAGACCCTAGTTGATCATGAAAAATATACTCCATTTAGCTGGATGATTTTATAAGATCGTTTAAACTTAAATATATATATTAATCAAATGGGTTTGTAAGTAAATTAAGAAATGGAGAATCATGATGCAAATCAATTTTACAGGGCATAAAATGGACGTAACGCCTGCTTTAAAAGAGTATGCGCAGGAAAAGTTTGATAAATTAGAACGACATTTCGACAAAATTACAGCCATTAATGTCGTATTTGATATAGAAAAACTTCGTCAAATTGCTGAAGCAACTATCTTAGTTAACAAGGGCGAGTTGCATGCAAGTTCAGAATCGCACAATATGTATAATGCGATTGACTTACTAATTGACAAGTTAGATAAACAATTGATTAAGCATAAAGAAAAACTAAAAGATCACCGAGATTAAATATCTTTGGGAACTGCTCTTACAAAAAGAGCACGTCATCCGGAGAGGGGCTTTGGATAATCAGCTGTTCAAAGCCCCTCTCCGGATAACATACACAGGGCACTAGACTCTTTGAATTTTGACCATTAATGGCCTTACGACTTGTAACAGGCTACTTACAAGATTTCAAAATAACTTTATATCGGTTTTTAAACTATGGCATTTTGTGAGTTTTTGAATAAAGATAACATCTGGATCGACACAACGGCCAAAAGTAAGTCTGGCGCATTGCTTAACATGAGTAAGTTATTGGGGCAATGCCATCCTGAATTAGACGCTCAGTTGCTATTTAATGCTTATTGGGAAAGAGAAAGATTAGGAAGTACAACACTTGGCCATGGTACAATGATTCCCCATGTACGCTTGCAATCTATTGAAAAAACATATGGGTGTTTCATGAAGTTACAAAAACCCATTGATTTTGAAGCAGAAGATAAGCAACCTGTTGATCTGATCTTTGGTCTAGTTGTTCCATTTCAGGATGGTAAAGCGCATTTAGCAACGCTATCGAAAATAGTAAAGCAATTCAGTGATCCTTATTTCCGTATAGAATGTCGTCAAAGGCTTGACCAGGATAGTTTATGTGCATTTTTAATTCAATCATTTCATTCATTGTGATACTATGAAAAAAACAACCATAACCATTGTTAATAAATTGGGGCTACATGCGCGCGCCTCAGCTAAATTTGTGTCTACAGCCGCTCGCTTTCAAAGTCGAATCGACGTTTCCAAAGACAAACAGACAATTAACGGAAAAAGTATCATGGGAGTCATGATGCTAGCAGCAACTCAAGGTAGTGAATTACTCATGGAAATTGACGGCCCTGATGAAACAGAAATGGAGTCCGCATTAATTACGCTTATCAATGCCCGTTTTCATGAAAGTGAATAAGTTTTAGTACTTTCAGACGCAGTGAGAGCGCTCTCTTGGCCTCAAAAGGCCTATACGTCCCACGGTTTGTCGCGGGACCAGAGATATTGTGCTCAATAGACCCAAGATTCAAGCCAAACTCCGGAGATCCTTCAAACGGCTTCCGCCGCTTGAAGGATGACATACTTTTGAAGGCATTCGATCAAATAATTCAGAGGGGTGTCAATTAAAACTGAAGGCTAATTGGAAGCATTACATTCGCCCACAACAACGTAACTCTTCTTATTCACCCTTGTTCCGCTTAGCTATTCTTCGCCGGCGTTTACGCATACGCTGTAAAGCAAATAATGTTTGTGTAGGTCCAGAAGCGGCATAACAAAGTGATGCTGCAAATATCACTAACGATGGATTCACTGCAATTGCGACAAAAAGAACCACGATCAGTAATACATACAAAAATGGAATTTTACCCTTAAAATCAACTTCTTTAAAACTATTATAACGTATGTTACTCACCATCAGAATTGCGGTAATCAAAGTCACAATAGCTGCAATCACAGGTGGATGCCATTGATTTTGATTGCACAACCAAGCGAATGATGCCATTAAAGCGCCGCCCAACGTGGACGTAAGACCTTGAAAATAGCGTTTATCAGCTGTTTCAAGCTGTGTATTAAATCGCGCTAACCTTAATGCAACCGCAGCGGTATAAACAAAAGCAATCAGCCACCCTATTTTACCGAGCCCATTCAATATCCAATTATAAAATAATAGTGCTGGAGCTAAACCAAAGGTAATCATATCCGCTAAGCTATCATATTCCGCACCAAAGGACGTTTGCGTATTGGTCATTCTAGCAATTCGTCCGTCTAAGCCATCAGCAATCATACCAACAAAAATAGCGATCACAGCAGCTTCATACTGAGAGTGCATAGAGGCTACAATTGAATAAAATGCGGCAAATAAACTTGCTGTGGTAAATAAATTAGGGAGCAAATAAATGCCTGATCGATTTTCTCTGTATTTCAATATATATTATCCTAGTAATAATTAGCTTGATATCTTACCATATACTTGCTGTTGTCACAATTTGCTATCTTTTGCGACTAGTTTAAATATTACAGGAAAAAAACGTGCTCCAAAATGAACGGTACCATCAAGCAAAAAAAATTACTCTGATTGGTGCTGCAATAAACATTTTTTTAGGGTGTATTAAACTTCTGGGTGGTTTTTATTTCCATTCACATGCCTTAGTTGCGGATGGCCTACATTCTTTTTCAGATCTGTTTACTGATGGTATGGTTTTAATCGCATCTAAATATGGAAGCCAAGATGCAGATGATCTTCATCCGTATGGACATCAACGAATTGAAACTGCCGCAACGCTATTATTAGCAATGCTATTAATTTTAGCAGGCACAGGAATTGCGTGGGATTCACTGAATGAAATTATTTATGAAACAGAACAAATGCCAGGTCTTTTGGCATTGCCTATAGCAATCATATCTATTTTTGCAAATGAAATATTATTTCATTTTACACTACGAGTCGGCAAGAAAATTAACTCTGCTTTGGTCATTGCAAATGCTTGGCATCATCGTTCAGATGCTGCGGCCTCAGTAGTAGTGCTTATCGGGTTGATTGGCAGCTTGGGTGGTTATCCATTGCTAGATCCTATGGCAGCAATTGTCATTGGAGGAATGATTATCAAAATGGGAATAAACTACGGTTGGAACAGTGTCAAAGAGTTAGTTGATACTGGCGTTGATTCATCTCAAATAATTCAAATTGAAGAGATTATTGGACAGGTGGACGGCGTTCAGCGTATTCATCAACTGCGAAGTCGCATGATGGGTAAAGATATTTACATTGATGTCCATATCCTAGTTTCACCGTTAATTTCTGTATCCGAAGGCCATTATATAGCGCAAAAAGTACATCGCACACTTATGGAAAAAATGAATCAAATCAAGGATGTAACAGTACACGTTGACCCAGAAGATGATGAGTTAGTTTCGCCTTCAGTACATTTACCTAGCCGAAATTCGCTAGAAAAATTATTTTTTATAAAATGGCAACGAGATTTTCCTGAAATACAATCATGGCTATTACATTATTTAGATGGCAAAATACACATCGATATACTTGTGACTACGCAACACGCCAATCAACTACACGCGTTAGAAAAACGTATCCAAGATGACATTATTAAACAACCTGATATTAAACAGGTTCGTTTATTGAAGGATTTTCAATGACCACTACAACGTTAAAACTATTTTTCGCTTTAAGCATTTTTATTGTCGTTTTGCTAGCCGGATGGTACCCCTTTAACAAACGTAAAAAAACAAATCATATTGATTTTCCGTTTGGCGAAACATTGGCTACCGGTGTTTTTTTAGGGGCAGCTTTACTACATTTACTGCCAGAATCAAATACAATGTTTGTCCAATTAGGCTATAACTACCCATTTGCTTATCTAATTACCGGTTTAATTTTCTTATTGTTTCTCTGGTTGGAGCATTTAGGACGAGAGCTTTATCACCATAAAAATGCCAAACATCCGGCTTTTGCAATCTTGGCTTGGCTAATGTTATCCGTCCATTCATTAGTCCTGGGGACTGCATTGGGACTTAGTCATGATTACTCAATAGCGATCATGATATTTTTGGCTATTATTACGCATAAATGGGCTGAAAGTTTTGCTATTTCCGTTCAACTAAATAAAACATCATTAAGCATAACCAATAATATGATTTTGTTCTTAATATTCGCATTGATGACACCTATTGGGATCTATATTGGATGGTACTTTGGATATGACATGAAAACTGCTTCATTAATCGATCCAATTATGATATCCATATCGACGGGAACATTCCTCTATCTTGGGACACTACACGGTTTGGAGCGTTGCGTCATGGTGGAGCGCTGCTGTAATCTACGGTATTTTAGCTTTGTAATTATTGGATTTTTATTGATGGCTTCTGTTGCGCTTTTTTAACATTGATAACAACATCTTTCCGTATCGAATTAGTTACATCCCAAGAGCGAGCATATCTAAATTGAATCGTAGTTGAGATCGGGTAAACATCACTTTCTAATACTTCAAAATTATAAACCATTTTACCCGCTGCTCCGATAGCTTCTTGTTTGCTCGGAGGCATATATTGGCTGGTAATTAAATTTAATTTGCCTTTATCATAAAATAAAATGGACCATTGATATCCTGTTGAAGGATTCGCTGGAAAAATCACTTGAAACTGCTTTCTGTCTGAGCTTAATTTTATCACTTGGGTGTCTGTTGCAAATGATATTGATGTAAAAAATAATCCCGCAATCAGCATCCAGCCTAATATAGATTTATTCATATCTAGTGTCTGTTGACAATTCATTTCCACAAGTCCTACGTCCCGCAGCTTGTCCGCTGGATCAAGAGATGTTGTTCAATACGCAATTCTATTGCACAGCCATAGATCGAACTGGATCCCGCGGACAAGCCGCAGGATGTCGAAATATCAATTGTCAACAGACCCTAATCTAATGTCTTACGATAACGCTTGAACCCTATAAACATCACAACAACCATGAAGCCGAGAATTGGAATTACCTCGCGCCAAACATCGAAAAAACCATTGCCCTTTAATAAAATACCACGAACAATCGTGAGAAAATGTGTTAAGGGTAATAAATTTCCTAAGAGTTGAGCCCATTCAGGCATACCCCTGAATGGAAACATAAACCCTGATAGTAAAAGGGAGGGTAGAAAGAAAAACATAGCACTTTGTACGGCTTGTAGTTGATTGGTCGCTAAAGTGGAAAATGTCAAACCCACCGATAAGTTCGCAGCAATAAAGGGCAGGCAAAGCAATAAAAGCAACAGAATGCTTCCCTGCATGGGAACACCAAAAACAAATTTAGCCATAAATAAAATTAATAAAATTTGTATATAACCAACAATGACATAAGGAATCATTTTACCGATCATCACTTCCAACGGCCTTAGTGGAGTAGCCAATAAATTTTCCATTGTTCCCCGTTCATACTCGCGAGTAATAGCTAATGCTGTAATAATTACCAGTGTCATTGTTAATACCACGCCTAATAAACCAGGAACAATGTTATATGCCGTTATTGCCAGAGGGTTATATACTGAATGCACAATTGCTCTATAGGGTGAAACTCCGGGAACGCCTATTGAATTAAGTGCGCCGGCTAACTCATGCTTTAATACAATGGAAGGGAGTTCAGAAAAAACAGACACTGCCCGACTTGTCGCTGCTGGATCAGTAGCATCAGCTTCTAATAATACAAAAGGACGTAATCCTCTTCCTAAGTCGCTTGAAAAATTCGGCGGGAAATTAACTATAAATTGCACTTTACCTGTTTTAAATAAGTGACGCGCTTTTTCTTCACTCATTGGTGGGCTAACAAACTTGAAATAACTAGAGTTTTCCATGCTCACTAAAATGCGTCGAGCAAAGATATTCTGAGTATCCCCCACTATCGCTGTTGGCAAACCACGGGGATTTAGGTTAATAGCAAAACCAAATAAAATTAATTGAATTAAAGGAATACCTATCATCAATCCCAATGTTGTCTTATCTCGACGCATTTGTATGAATTCTTTTGTGACCATTGCTCCTAGTCGCGACAAAGAATTATGTAATCGATGTACAGTCTTTACCTTTTTCAATCCATTTCTCCAGCAACAATCAGATCGGTTTCGTTCGTTGAACTAAATTTACAAATGCATCTTCAAGGGTTGAATCAATTATTTGGTAATTTATATTATATTCATTTTTGAGTGCATTTAACCCTGATTCAATTTTTGGTACATCAAATCCGCACACATGGATGACTCTTCCCAGGAGAATGCATTGAGTAACCCCATCTAGTTCCTTTATTTGTTGTAATAACTTGGTAGTTACATTGTTAGAAACGCACCAGGTTTTCAACTGGGTGGATTCAATGACTTCATCTACACTGCCTGTCATTAATAAGTCACCATAAGCTAAATATGCTAATCGTGTGCATCGTTCAGCTTCATCCATATAATGAGTGGAGATGAGTGTAGTGATGCCTTTTTCACTTAAAGCATGAATCTTATCCCAAAATTCTCGTCTTGCAATTGGGTCAACTCCTGATGTCGGTTCATCTAACAAAAGCATTTTTGGTTCATGTAATAAACAGGCAGCGAGTGCTACGCGTTGCTTCCACCCACCAGATAATTGCCCGCTTAAGTGAAAACGATATTTCATTAAACCATGTTCATCCATCACCGCTAAAACTCGCTCATTAACGTGATCCAACTCATAAATATTAGCAAAAAATTTTAAATTCTCTTCAACAGTTAGATCGGTGTAGAAGCTATAGTTTTGGGTCATGTAACCCACGTGTTGTTTAATTTTAGACGATTCAGTTAGAATATTATAACCAAGGCAAGTTCCTTGACCTGAGTCTGGTGTTAAAAGGCCACACAACATTCGAATGGTTGTCGTTTTTCCGCTACCATTAGGACCCAAAAAGCCAAAAACCTCGCCTTTTTTTACTGATAGATCAACATTATTTACGACGACTTTACCTTGAAATGATTTACAAAGTTTAGATACCTCAATAATTAAATCATCGCGCATGATCAGACTCATCTGCTACCGTAATAACAACAGGCTGACCGGGGAGAAGACGTTCGGTTGGCTTCGTTTTTGCTTTAACTCGAAATACAATTTTATCACTATTTTCCCGGCTATACACAAGTGGCGGCATATACTCAGCTTCAGGAGATACATAGGTAATAACAGCTGGATTTAATTTGGTGTCATTTTCGTAGCTAAATCCAATTTTTTGCCCTATTTTAAGATTTTTCATACCATCGAGCGGCACAAAAAATTCGATATAAATATTTTGAGGTGCAAGTAAGGCAGCCATCGGTTTGGTACCAACAACATATTCACCTTTTCTATAATAAATATCATAGATGACACCATCGGTAGGAGCGGTTATTCTTTTTTCCTGCGCCTGCCATTGAGCTGCTTTCATCTTAGCACCAAGCATTGTCATCTGTGCTTCTTGTGCAGTAATTTGGTCTTGGCGAGCACCTAATTCAGCCAAAGCAAGGTGCGACTCGAATTGAGATTTTACTGCCTTAATTTCATTAAGATGCTCAACAGTGGCATCCAAGGAATCTTTATCTAAAACATGTTTACTATATAGAGTTGTATTGCGCTTGACCCGAAGTTCAGCTAATGCCAGCTGAGCATTTGCTTGGGCTATTTGTGCTTTAATAGTATCTAATTCTGGCTGGCGCTTTGGTTTTTTGAGATCTGCAAGAATAGCATGCCCTTGGACATATAATGCGCCGGCCTCATCAAGTAAAAAACGTTGGGGCTTGGGATCTAAAACAAAAAGCAAATCACCCTTTTTAACTTTAGAGCCACGAGAAACAAACATTTTCATTAGTTTGCCAGGGAATTGGGATTCCAGATAAATATTTTCCCCTTCAATATACCCCTGATATTTATGACGCGGTTTATCACAACTCGTTAGGATTGTAGTAATTGATAAAATAAAAATGGAGAGGTAAACTCTCATGATTGACCACCCGATATTATTATTTTTATTTATTATAGGTGATAGATGGAGAATAAATCCAGAACTAAATTAATAATACATAACAATCAACGTAATATATATTTTTTTAACGCTCTTAAAGACGGCTATTAGTTAGTTTTAAAATGTCTAATATCCAATATATACAAAGGCAGGATTTAATCGTGTATCGAAGAAAAAAATAAACCCCATCCGAGAATTGATAACAGATGAGGTCATTTTATAATAAAGACCTGGCGATGACCTACTTTCACATGGGGAAACCCCACACTATCATCGGC
>JAUYSP010000076.1 GCA_030696305.1 Legionellaceae bacterium
GCCGATGATAGTGTGGGGTTTCCCCATGTGAAAGTAGGTCATCGCCAGGTCTTTATTATAAAATGACCTCATCTGTTATCAATTCTCGGATGGGGTTTATTTTTTTCTTCGATACACGATTAAATCCTGCCTTTGTATATAAAAATGTAACTCCGCAGATAGGTTATCCTTAACATAATGTTTCTCTAATTAGCCTTATTTTTTTGACGTACCAAATTCTGATGTATAGAACCTTATTCATTGTATTCTGCTGTATGAAGTTGATGGAAATTCGTGCATTAAATGTTTTTTTTGATGTAATTCCCCAGGTTGTATATAATTTTTTTTTTATTAGCTCAAACTGGAGCAACGTCATTCCTGAATGCAATAAGGGATCTCCTATTGACTAGATTCGTGCCAAATTCCGGAGATCCCTTATTGCATTCGGGAATGACGTGAGGCGTTACATTTATCATTGCAACATCGAGATGGTTTCCCACTTTCGCGGGAATGACAGTGTTTTTTTGTCATATGCAGCGGGACATATAAAAAGTCTCTCGCAAATTATTATCTGTTGTTGTAGAATCCCCCACGACTAGTAACGGGAATTTTACTATTATGTTTGTCCAACGAAAAAGGATAGCTGCTTTTTATAAAGAATTGGAAAGATGCTGTAACATCTGGGATGAGATGCAGCTTTTTAAGGCTTATCAGCAACCACACCCAGATCAAATTTTTTTAAACACGCGATCAAAAAAATATTCAGTCAATTTTTGGTTAAGTGTTATTAATGAACGAATGAGCAGGGAAGATATTCGTGATAGTTCCTGCGATCCATTTATTTCATGTCTAGAATATACGGCCAATCAGTGCTGGTTTAGTTTGGCACTCGATCTTCAAAAATTATTGTATGACCCGGACAAAGCTACTAATATTACTTGGTTTAACATCTGTTTTCCAAAAATACAACCAATCGATCATATTTCTTTGAAACCAATTTTTGACACATCATCTATTGTATATTTAGTTGAAAAACTCCCTCTGGAGCATAGTTTAAATGATAACCTGTCACTTCGGCTAAATGAGCTAGTAAAAAAAAATAGAGTACAAGAAAAAACAAACATGCTACCTCCATCTTATTTTTTTGTTACCTCCACGGCCAATTTATATCGTATTAACCCTAATTCAAATGAACTGATACATATTGAAAAAAGTAAGCAATCTGAGTTTGCTACGCATTTTATGCAATTGTTACAATTGAATAGATCTATGCCGCATCAGCCACATTTTGCTGAGACTAAGGCAATCGATTCTGAAAATAAATTAGTTGATCCCATTTCTAAAATTAGTTATCACATTTCAACAAAAAATTTATATGATTTGATTGTTAGAAGTGGCGGTTATCCATTATTTGATTTAAGTGGCTATAAGCCGAATGATTCAAGAACTAAAATTTATTCTTTAACCAACATTCTTTTTAATCATAGAGATGATTTGTCTGAATCGAATCAAAGTTTTTCGGTGTTTAAAAATAGATGTGTATTAGTACGTATGCCAGAAGATCCTTGTAACATTGAATTGTCAGAGCTTAAAAAAATTCTCAGTGATAAACCGGCTTATGTTCTATGTAAATCTACCTTGTTTTATATCAACTCATTTTGGGAAATAAAAAAATTAACAGCATATAAAATGACTGCGAATAAAATAGATGTCATTATAAATAAAGTTGAAGCTTTCTTTCCTGAAAACAATTTTGAAATTCAAGCTGCTTCATCTCAAGCCCTTAATGCAATCACTATGCTTACAGGGCATATGTCGGTTGGCAAGATTTCTGCGGGCGAGATAAATATTCATTCAACTCGTGATTATTATTATAAAGATTCTAATTATAAACCCTTACCTATTTCAGAGTCTGAACCTTATGTTTTTTATAATAATTTGAGTCGAGTTAAAGTAAAACCATTATCTTTACTCGAGTTTTTTAGAATACAAGAATCCCCAGATGTTGACATACAACTATATATTCAAAATTTATTAATACAAGAGTGGTCATCGCAAAAACGTGAATATGCTAAACATGCCTTAGCCGCATTGCTTGATGTTATTGAATTTTATTATGAAGAACTTGAAAAAAATGCTACTCCAGATGCGTTTAGAATAGCATTAAATAAGTGGTCTAAAGAACAAATTTTTCGATGGGATCATGATTCTATTCAAGATATGTATTGTCTTTACGGGAAAAAAATTATTTCTGCCTCAGACAATACATCATCACATTATCTCTTTGAATTATTTATGAAGTGTTTTAAAGTTAATCTTTATGGGTTAAAAGAAGACATTATAGATATTGCGTTTTTTCTAACTGGGAAATTACCAGATAGAATTTCAAAGTGTTCTCATTTACAGCCACTATATAAAGCGTATAATGTTGGTCCTTTTTTTAATTACTTAATATTGGAAAAATCGCTTGATAAATTAATGGAGTCTAACGAAGATCAGGTTGAAGAAGATATCAGAGCGATCAAGCGTTCTCTTTCAGTTAAAAAAAATATACTCCCAGAGCATATAAATCAAATCGTACTTTTATATAAAAAATATGACATATTGGTTAAAAATAGCGAATTTGATCATACCCGTGAACAAAGCTTTGAAAGAGGTATGTGGGCTTATTTAGCGCAGCTTTTAACTGGCGCTGGTTATATTGACGATTATATTAAATTGTTATGCCCAAGTATAACGGTTTTAACGGATCCTGTTACACAAAGGCCCATTTCTTTAGGTAATTTACGCGGCTACGTTTTTTCAGACTGTAGAACTTATTTTATTGTTTTAGAACATGCAAAAGATCATTCTAATCTCACAAATAATTTTTATAATTGCAATGCCAAAAAGCCTGTTCCATTTAAGAAAAGTGAAATAGATCAGATTAAATTTGCAGATCGCCGATATCATAAATATATAGCTTATGCTAAAACCACTCAGTACGGTGGAGAGTGGATCAGAATATCAACTTGGTTAGCAGTGGAAACATTAGTTAATGAAAGTGTATATTACAAAGGTTTGTTGCCTGATAATTATCAGCTAAAATTAATAAAAAATATTTCGGAAATTCAATTAAAGCCAAAGAGAAATTCTTATTTTGAGAGATTCTATGATTATTTATATAAGCAACCAGACATTCAGCAAACTACTCCTGTGTATGTGCAGCTTGTTAACGAGGGTTTCAATTGTTACATCATTGAGGAAGTTCAAAATATTATTAAAGCTCCATATTTAGTAAGCTTTAGTGCCTTAAAAATACTCCCAATTAATCAAATCAATGAATATGAATTATTGAAATATTCTTCTCAAATCCTAGCACTTCTTGAAGATTCTGAAATTATTAAATCCGCTTACCCTCCTGTCATTAAATTGGATGCTCACCTAGCCTATCTTAAATTTTATAATTTTCTAACTCACTTGGATGTCGACGAGCGTCATGCTTTAGATAACAGGGTGGTTACCATTAACGGTAATAGCAAGCGCTTTAAGAATATCTTACAAGAAGCACCTTTGTGTATGGCTACGGCGGGTAGATGGTATATGGCTTTCTTATTGACTATGGAGCCCACAGTTAGATTTTCAAATGAAATTGAAAGGACATGCGACACCGTATTTCCAACTTTACGAAAACAATCAGCACGTCTCAAATTTCTTGATGCAGAAAAAGAAGCTGAACAATTATTTGTATCGTTAATGACTTACTCATTCAATAAAAAAGTTTCACCAGAAGAAAAACGAAAGTTTGATTATCGTTTAAAAAAGTGTGTTTTTTATGATTATTCAGTTGAATTATTACCGCCTTTAGATTTAATATTCGAGTCGTTCAAGCCTTTAATTGCGGCTGGCATCTCGATAAATTTGGGTGAAAAATACGTTGATATTGTACGTCATATTATAAAACCTGAATATATAAAATATTCACATATAATGGATTCGACGCAAACGTTAAGAAATATTCATATATGGTTTTCATTAATTGTTAATGGCAACTTATTCAAAAGATTGCCGATTCATGATTTGCCATGGTTTTTTAGAGCGTTTCATTCGATTGACCCCCTGTCGCTTTGTATTAATGAATGTTCTCGTGACCTATTTATTGATTTTATTATGGGACTTCAAACCCCTTCATCAATAGCGAGTGAACGAATTAGAGTGAATATTGCTTTTATTCGATTTTTGAAAAGTCTTCCTTCTCTAGAATTTCTTAGTTTGTTACGAATGATTAAAAGTCCGTATCGTAAAGAAATATTGAGGTCATATGTGGCATCTCAGGGGAAATCTATCCAGGAAAGATACCTACATGAATCTTGCGAGCGTATCTTTAGAGGGGAAATAAATCTGTCGCCTATCCGTGTAGGTTGTCAGCCAGGTCTTTTTAAATCCACATTAAAATTAGATACTAACGATTTAATAGAAAAGTTATGCCAATGTGGACGTGAACCGAACGCGTATCGTATGGGTTCACCTCTCTCAATATGATCAGGCTGTGGTAGGCTCATTTATAGATTCAGGTTTATGCCAGTTAAGTAGCATTGACGATAAAATACCGGCAATTAGCCCCCAAAATGCGGCTCCGATACCAAATAAAGATAAGCCAGAAGCTGAAACCAAAATTGTAATGACAGCTGGCTCGCGCTCAGCCTCAACATCTAAAGCAACTTTTAGACTGGAACCTATTGTACTAAACAAGGCCAATCCGGCAATAGCTAAAATGAGCTCGCTAGGAAAGGCAAAAAACACAGCAACAACTGTTGCACCGAATGCTCCAATTCCTAACCAGCATAATCCCGCAAAGATAGTGGCTTTATAACGTGTCGCTTGATTATTATCAGCTTCTTTTCCTGTACATATTGCTGCAGTGATAGCAGCTAAACTAATTGAGTAACACCCAAAAGGCGCAAATATGAGCGTAGCTAGACCAGTCCAGCTAATTACAGGTGAGATGGGTGGGCGATAACCCGAATTATTTAAAACGGCAATACCAGTGAGATTTTGTGATGTCATGGTCACGATAAATAATGGTATGCCTACACTGATTAGTGCAGGCCATGAAAATACTGGAATAGTAAAAATCGGAGAAGAAAAAGCAAAATGACAATTGGCGATGTGAAATAATCCTTGGACGCTTGCAACTAAAATACCGATCAATAGTACTAAGATAATCACATATCGTGGAAAAAATCGCTTGCCAATTAAGTACATGACTAGCATAGAGCAAACGAGAGAGGCTTGATGCTGCATAGCAATAAATACATTCATGCCGAAATGGAGCAATATACCTGCCAGCATGGCTGAAGTAAGTGATCGAGGAATATGATCCATCACCTTTTGGAACAGCCCTGTAATACCTGATAATATGGTTAAAACCGCGGCAAAGATGAATGCTCCTATTGCTTCGGGCATCGTCAGACCTGATAAACTTGTAGCCAACAGCGCAGCTCCAGGCGTTGACCAGCCGGTTAAAATCGGCATTTTATAATATAGCGAAAGCCCAATGCACGTTGCTGATAAACTCAAACCCAATGCAAAAAGCCAAGAGCTTATTTCTGCTGGTGAAGCGCCTGCTGTTGTTGCGGCTTGAAATACAATGACAGCTGAACTAGTAAAGCCCACTAAAACAGCAACAAATCCGGCAGTAATATTAGAAAATGAGAAATATTTTAACAAAGGATTCTCCACTAGTTCGAAATTTGGAGAATTTTAACATAGTTTTCGTATCGTTTGAGAGAAATTAATTTATTTTTTACTGCTTGAATGATTGCGCAGCCCGGTGTTTCATAATGCGTGCAATTTCGATATTTGCACTGGGGGATATACTCTCTAAACTCACGGTATCCTCGGGCAATATCTGTGCCGGACATATTCCACAGACTCAACTCACGAACGCCTGGAGAATCAATCAATTCGCCTCCTGTTGGCAAATGATACAAATACGAATTACTGGTAGTATGGCAGCCTAAGTTACTGTGAGCTGAAACTTCACCTGTTTGAATTCTCGATGATTCATGTGGTAATACTTTAGCGATAATAGACGATTTACCAACCCCTGATTGGCCAACAAATACACTGGTTTGATTATTCAAAGCTTTATGTAATGATTTATCTTGGTCATCAGCCGAGTTGGTGAATAATAAGGGGTATCCTAGCGGTTCGTAATATTTTAACAAGGTTTGTTGAATTGTGTCGCATGGCAAATCGGTTTTATTTAAAACGATGTAGGGAGGGATTTTTAAATATTCTGTCATCACAAGGTAACTGTCTAACAAGTTCCACGAAATTTCAGGTATAGGAGCAACGACGATCATAATTTGCGAAATATTCGCAGCAATTGCTCTAAAATGTCCTTGGTTATCTGGTCTACTCAATTCTGTTTGGCGAGGATATCGACTCACTACGATACCTTGATGAGTACCTTCGGCTTGCCATACAACGTGATCTCCTGCAACTAACGAGTCAATGTTAGGCCGAATGGCGCAACGAATCGAGTTGCCTTGAGTGTCTTCAATGTGTGCGTGACGTAAGTACCGGGTAATTACAAGCCCTTCGAATGTGACGCCCTTTTCATCCGTCATTTGCTGTTGGCGATAAGATTGTTGTTTTTTTTCTATTCTGGCAAATTGTTGTTTACTAATGCGTCGTTTACTCATGTGAGCATGCTACAATCAAAGGTATGAACGTAGAGGATAACATGAAAACATACCTGGTGGGTGGTGCTGTACGGGATAAATTATTAGGATATCCTATAAAGGAGCGTGATTGGGTTGTAGTGGGTGCTACTCCTGAACAACTAATCAAGCAAGGATATCAAAAAGTCGGTCGCGATTTCCCTGTATTTTTGCATCCTAATTCGCGTGAAGAATACGCATTAGCTCGAACTGAACGAAAACATGGTAATGGATATTATGGGTTTGAATGTGATTTTAATCCTAATGTGAGCTTAGAAGATGATTTGATTCGACGGGATTTGACGATTAATGCGATGGCGATGGATAATGATGGCCAGTTAATCGATCCTTATGGTGGGCAAGATGATCTGAGTGCTAAGTTGTTACGACATGTTTCGCCAGCGTTTGTTGATGATCCTGTGAGGGTGTTACGCCTAGCCCGATTTGCTGCACGATATTATCATTTGGGTTTTCGGATAGCTGAAGAAACGTATGTCTTAATGCGGCAGATGGTACAAAAAAAAGAGCTGGATCATTTAATTGCTGAGCGTGTTTGGCAAGAGTGGTACAGAAGTCTAGAAGAAAAACATCCAGAAATATTTCTTAGTGTGTTGCGAGCATGTGGTGCACTGCGGGTTATTTTACCTGAATTAGACCAATTATATGGCGTTCCGAGTTGGCGTCGTTACCATGCGGAAGTTGATACAGGGGTGCATATGTTGATGGTATTATCAACTGCGGTGCGCTTGTCGGATGATCCAATGGTTCGATTTGCCGCCACTGTACATGATTTAGGGAAAGGAAAAACGCCTATGCAAGGATGGCCAGCACAGCAGGGACATGAAGAGCTTGGCTTAGAAGTGATTGAGCAATTATGCCAACGATTGCGCATTCCACAACGTTATCGACAATTTGCGTTATTAGTATCAAAATTGCATTTAACTATTCACCGTTTATCAGAATTACGTCCACATACTATAGTTGAACTACTCAATCGTGCGGATGCGTTTCGTCGACCAGAGCAATTTGAAAAATTATTATTGGCTTGTGAGTCTGATTCTCGAGGTAGAGGGTTGTTGGGTAGTTTTCCTGAAATACCCTGGTTATTTCCTTCATCTGGTGAAGCTAACTCATTGTCCTGTGCTATGGCGTATCAACAAGCGCAACATTGGCGTGTTTTGTTAAATGAATGCAGTAAAATAAAAGCGGAGTCGTTTGTAGCACAAGGATATAAAGGTCCTGCTATTCAGCAGGCCTTGAACGACGAGAGAGCACATTGTGTTGAGCGCATAAAAAATCAATTAGGAATATTATGAAAAATAATCAAAATTTAATTTGGATCGATTTAGAAATGACCGGACTTTTTCCGGAAACGGATCGTGTTATTGAATTGGCGACGATTGTCACAGATAAGAATTTAAATATTTTGGCAGAAGGTCCTGTGTTTGCAATTCATCAATCGGACGATATTCTTGCTGGAATGGATGAGTGGAATACCCGCCAGCATGGTCAATCAGGATTAGTAGAGCGTGTTCGAGCGAGTGAAGCAACAGAAATTAATGCCGAACAAGAAACAATCGCTTTTTTAAAACAATTTGTTGATAAAGGTAAATCGCCTATGTGTGGTAATAGTGTGTGCCAAGATAAGCGTTTTTTATGTAAATATATGCCTGAGCTCGCCAATTTTTTTCATTACCGCCAATTAGATGTCAGCACTTTAAAGGAATTGGTGATGCGTTGGCAGCCACAATTAATGAAAGGTGTGGAAAAGCAATCCAAACATTTAGCGCTGGATGATATTAAAGACTCCATTGCCGAATTAGTGTATTATCGCAAGCATTTTATTCAAGAATTTGACAAGGTATAAACATGGTAGAACGTGAACAATTAGAATTACCCAATAACGCATCTTCGTTATTACTACATTCGTGCTGCGCACCGTGTTCCGGGGAAGTCATGGAAGCGTTGTTGGCATCTAATATTCATTTTGCTATTTTTTTCTATAATCCGAATATTCATCCAGTCCAAGAATATGAAATACGCAAGCAAGAAAATATTGCGTTTGCTGAAAAGCACGCTATTCCATTTATAGATGCCGATTATGATAAAGATAATTGGTTTGAGCGCGTAAAGGGCTTGGAATGGGAACCAGAACGAGGCAAAAGATGCACAGCTTGTTTTGATATGCGCTTTGAACGTACGGCATTGTATGCTTATGAACATGGTTTTCCTGTGATTAGTAGTTCGTTAGGTATCTCGCGTTGGAAGGATATGAATCAAATTAATGACTCAGGCACTCGGGCCGCCAGCCGTTATCCGGATCTTACATACTGGACATACAACTGGCGAAAAAATGGTGGTGCAGCCCGTATGTACGATATTGCTAAACGAGAAAATTTTTATAAACAAGAATATTGTGGCTGTGTGTACTCATTACGAGATACGAATGCTTGGCGTAAGCAAAATGAACGTGAACGTATTAAAATTGGAATAAATTATTATACAGAAGAGTCTGAAACCAAATAAGGAAAATCTGTGTCCACATGCGATCACCACAATCACCACAGCCATGTTGTGCCAACTAAGAGCGGTGCATTTATAACAGCGATTACTGCAAATGGATTATTTGTTGTCTTTCAAATAGCTTTTGCTATTTTGTCTCATTCAACCAGCTTATTTGCTGATGCTGTACATAATCTTGGCGATGTGTTTAGTTTGGTAGTAGCCTTGATTGGTAATTTGATGTTGAAACGTAAACCCACAGAACGTGCGACCTACGGGTTGAAAAAAGCGTCTATTTTGGCGGCATTAGCAAATGTTGTTATATTAATTTTCACTTGTGGTGTGATTGTACGTGAAGCATTGGAAAAATTTTTTATTCCTGTCGAAATTAATACTGGATATGTAATCGCTGTAGCTAGTTTAGGCGTCATTGTCAATGCAGCCACAGCGTTATTATTTTGGCGTGGAAGTGATGATTTAAATGTTCGTGCCGCATTTTTGCATTTAGCTTACGATGCTGTCGTATCGGTAGGCGTAGTGATCACGGCTTTATTATTATCGTTTACTGGTTGGTTGTGGTTGGATCCTGTTGTAGGTCTAGTTATCGCGGCTGTTATTTTGAAAGGTACGTGGTCAATTTTTACAGATAGTGTTCGTTTAATTATTGATGGTGTTCCTAGACATATTTCCGTGGTTGATGTGCGGGAGTTGTTTTTAGCACAAGCGGGCGTAAAAGGCGTTCATGATTTACACATATGGGCATTAAGTACTCAAGAAAATGCTTTGTCCGTTCATTTATGGATGCCATCCGAACAGCTAACAGATGAAGATCGTTATAAGTTGAATCAAGAACTACAGAAAAAACATCGAATACACCATGTAACGATTCAAGTAGAACGGACACAAGATCATTGTGTAGATACGTGCAAAGCTTATATTTGATTTTCTTTTAAAAACAATCCTTCGCGGTATGCGTCACAGGCGGCCGTTCCTTCGTGTAGCTGCTCAAATAATTTCCCAAGCTCTGCATAGGCTTTGGACGAGGGGTGCAGTTTAATACTTTCTTCAAAATAAGCCCGTGCTTTACCCCACAATTGTCTCGATACACACAGTTGACCTAGGCATAAGTTTAATACCGCTGAATGCGGGTGGTTTTTCAATAAGGATTCGATAAACCCTAAATCAGCTACATCTGATTTAATTTGACCGTAGAGAACGATAAGTTGTTCATCGGCTTGTTTTTGTAAGCATTTATGTAATAGGATTTCTGCCTGGTTATCTTGCTGTTGAGTTAAAAGATAGCTTGCATAAGAAGCGGTGATATCCACATCATATTTTAACTCTTTCGGTAGTGTTTGTATAAACTCTTTAATTGCTATATCTTGATTTTGTTTGATAAGGTCGTTTAATGCTTGCAAATAACAGTATTGCTGCTTTTGTTTAAATGTATGATTAGCAAGTATTTGATAACGTTTTAGCATCGGCAGCAAGGCAATGAGTTGTGGCCAATCTCTGGTTTCTTCGTGTAATTGCATTAATAATTTCAAAACATATGGATGATGTGGGGATAAATCTTGCAAATGTTTTAATGTGGCAAGTGCTTGTTCCCATTGATGGTTAGCTAATTGTAATTGAGCCTGTGTAAGTTCTACAGCTATGCGTGCTTCGGGCATCGATTTTTGAGCTTGGCGTAAATAGTTATCTCGTAGCGTATGTTCACCCATTTCTTGAGCTGCTCGAGCGGCGGTCAGGTAATTCAATAGTGGCATATCGGCATTGGGTAATGCATTGATTAAATGTTTTTTGGCTAACTCCCAGTGACCTTCATTAAATTCGATCAGGCCTTGGCGTGTTTTAGCTTGCGCTTTTTTCGCTTGTCGATTTAAGCGCCACGCATGCCAGTTTGCAGGAATGCGTGTTATTTTGTAAAACAGTGTTATTAACGTATGGAATAATAAAATAAAGACAAGAAGGGCGGGGATGGCTACCCATAATGTTGTTTCTATCGTCCAATGATTTACGGCGATCAATAAATAACCAGGATCGTGCTGTAAATTAACACCGACATACACGGCTGCTAATAAAATAATAAAGGTCATTAAAATCCGAAAAATCATGGCTGTTCTCCAGCAATGTTACTGGTTTTGCTGACAATTAACTCGTTCAAAAGCTGCAAAGCTGGTTTTAGATCGGGTTTAGCTTGTTCAAGTTTTGTGGTTTCTAATGTTTGCAATTGAACTATTATATTTTTGCTTTCCGGGTCGGTTATATCAAATGCACGTTTGAGATTTTCAATGGCTTGATTCAGGGTTAATTGAAATACCATTTGATTCTGTTGCAATACAGCCCATTGTGTTTCTTGTAAATTTAAACGTATATTTTCCCGAAGCAAGGCAATATACGTTGGTGTAGATAACGGTAACATAGCATCATCCTGATGGCGGATAATAACTAGGGTATTTAGTTTGTTTAAACTTGCTTTCAGATTATCTCGCCAAGTTAGGGGTGTTAAGTGATCAGTTGAGTCAGTTTGTTGGTTGGTTATGGAATTGATAGGTTTTTTTGGCGTTAGTTTATTTACAGCATGTTGAATTGCATCTAGTTGGGACAAGATACCTGTAGTATCTATTGGCGTTATTTGTTGAAGCGCTGTTTCTTCTTTAGCTAGAGCTTGACGAATCGTCATTAACTGTTCATTTTGAATAGAGGCTAATAACGTATCTGCTGTTTTTAAAAGCGCTAATGTGGTGTTCAAATCATGACTCCAATGAGCGTTAATTACTGCCAACTCTAAATAATAGCGTACCTTTAAAAGAATCCAGTCGTTTCGTTGATACCAGCGTTCTTGCAGGGCTGAGTTTAATGCGTCATTAACAGCCGTAACGCGATTATCGATGCTTTGTTTCATCGTTGTTAATGTATCTTGATCTTGTTTAGATTGTAGTAGTTGCTTTTTTTTCAGTAGTTGGATTTCGGTAATCAGCTGATCGGTTTGTTTTGTTAAATATAAATTTGTATATAAGACGGTGCTGGCAATGCTAATCACTATGGTAATTAAAAAGGGAAATGTTTTACTCATGAGGCTGGGAGTAGATGAGCGAGATGGTTTGGTGGGCGCTGCTAACGGTGTATTCTCTTCATTGTTTGTAGTCATTTTTTGAATCCTTCAAGCGTAGTTAACAGCGCATCATAATTGCTGATAATAACAGTTTGCATTCCTAAGGTAGTCGCGATTTCTGCTAGGCGCTGACTAATCACTACGCATGGTTTGGTTATAATCCATGCATGGGCTTGCTTACCAAATAATACAAATAAATTCTGCATAGCCTCTTGGCTAGTAAACAGTATAATATCCACTGCATCTTCACGCCATAATGAATTGCTGTATTTTTCATCTTTTTCAGGAAGCGTTCGATGGTAAACGTTGAAGATCTCTAAATTAGCTTGACGGGAAGATAATGTTTTTTCTATTACATCTCTTCCGCCATCACCTTTAATTAAAAAGATGGTTTGATGCGAGATTCTTTGCAGACTCTCAAGACTGAGAAGATGCTCACTATCAGATACGCTCGGAATATGGTGCGTGGTAACGCCGTAATAGGCTAGTGCTTGAGCGCTACCTTGTCCAATTGCTGTAACTTCAATACGCGTTGGCCAAAGATATTTTGCAGCATGCAGTGCTTTAAAAAAATAGTGCACGGCATTGGGACTAATAAATAGAGCTTGGTCAACGGAAGCCAGGAGGGGAATTTTTTTTAGCCAGTTGCTCGAAGTAGGCCTAATCTCTAGCGTGGGGAATTCAATAGATATACCCCCGGCGCGATGAATAGCCAAGCTCAGATCCTGAGCTTGATCTTTAGGACGGGTATTTAAAACCCTTAAACCAGCTAAAGTGGATTGATTTGCAATAATTCGATTGCTCCTTTTGCTAATAACGCATCAGCGCAATTAGAAGCCAATTGTTGCGCTTGTTCGATTGAGCCAATGGTACTATTTGTAATTACGGTTTGACCGTTAGCTGAGGCGACTTTAGCCCGTAACCTAATTTGAGTTGAGTCAATTGGTTGGCAATATACAGCTAAAGGAACATGACAATTTCCACCGAGTAGGGAATTAACTCGTCTTTCTGTAGTGACACAATGCGCCGTAATGGAATCATTGAGTGGTTTAATCAATTCATGTAATGCCTCATCGTTTGCGCGACATTCGATACCGAGAGCGCCTTGACCACAAGCAGGAAGCATTATTTCACTTGGAATGATTTGCTTGATATGTTCTTGCATACCCATGCGGATTAACCCAGCAGCTGCAAGAATAATTGCATCAAATTTCTCGGTATCGAGTTTATCAATTCGTGTATGTATGTTTCCACGAAGTGCTACGATGTTTAAATCTGGGCGTAAGGCTAGTAATTGTGATTGACGCCGTAGACTTGATGTACCGATAACAGCCCCGTTGGGTAATGTATTTAAAGACGAATGATGGCGACTGACCAATGCATCATACGGATTTTCCCGAATACAAATGGTTGATAGAATTAATCCTTCGGGAAATGCGCTGGGCACATCTTTCATGGAATGAACAGCTAGATCAGCTTTATGATTCAATAAAGCATCTTCTAATTCTTTTACAAATAATCCTTTCCCACCTACAGATAAAAGTTTATCTTTTAAAAATCGATCGCCAGATGTTGTCATTGGGAGCAGTTCGATTCCCAGTTTTGGCCAATGGTGTTTCAACATGTCGGCAACGTGTTGCGCTTGCCACAGCGCGAGCGGACTTTTTCGAGTGGCAATACGTAGTATTTTTATGCCCATAATGTAGAATATAATTTTTAAATATAAAATGATGGCTTGAATCATATCATAGTATTTATAGGAGCAGGAAATCGATGTTGAAACGCGATATATCGAGGATCAATATTCTAATTGCGTCTGCTGGTGGCATGGTTGGATCAGGATGGTTGTTTAGCCCATTTATAAGCGCACAAATCGCTGGTAGTAATGCCTTAATTAGCTGGGTTTTAGCAGCTGTTTTTATGCTATTTGTCGCGTTGCCTTTGTGTGAACTTGGGACCATGTTTCCGATTTCTGGGGGTATGACAAATTACCCCAGTTTTACTCATGGAGACGATGTTGGTTTTCTTTTTGCCTGGACTTCATGGTTATCTTATGTAGTGATGACACCGATCGAAATTCAAGCAATTATGCAGTATTCAGGTCATTTATTCCCTTCCTTAGTATTGGATTCATCCACTTTAGGTTTATCTCCTATAGGTTATGTAGTTGCCATTTCTATTATGTTTTTTGTAGTGGTAATGAATTCATTTGGTATTAAATTATTAGCACAGTGTAATACCTACGCCAGTATTATTAAATTTTTAATGCCGGCTATTGCAATTATTTCATTAATTTCAATTTCACCTAGTTTCAATCATATTCAGTTAAATTTAACGGATAAAACGTCATGGTCGCAGATTTTTTCTGCGCTCTCTGTTGGGGGTATTGCATTTGCATTTACTGGATTTCAAAATGGGTTGATGTTAGCGGGAGAGGTTGAAAATCCACAGCGCAATATTCCAATTGCAATCTTGGGTGCCGTGCTAATTGGCTTCATTTTATATTTCATGTTGCAATGGAGTTTTTTAGTAGCCATTCCTGATAAGTACTTACAACAAGGATGGCAACATTTACATTTCCCCGGAGATAGCGGTCCTTTGGTTGGGCTGACAGTCTTGGTCGGGTTGACATGGGTCGCTTCTTTATTGGCGATTGATGCAGTTATCTCGCCGTTTGGCACGACCCTTGTTTACACAGCCGCTACTTCTCGGATTTTATATGGTATGGCTCTGAACAATCATTTGCCTGCGTGGTTTACAAAACTTAATCGATATCAAGTTCCCTATTTAACGTTGTATGCAAATTTTCTATTGGGTGCTTTGTCCTTTTTACCTTTTCCTGGCTGGCAAAAAATGGTTGCGTTTTTATCTTCGTGTAGCATTTTATCTTATGGTATTGGGCCGATTTGTTTATTAGCAATGAGAAAATTACAACCCGATCGTTCCCGGCCATTTAAACTATCATACAGTACATTTTTTTGTCATATAGCTTTTTATGTTTGTAATCTAATGTTGTATTGGTGTGGTTTTGAGGTATTGTGGAAGTTAGATCTGGCTTTATTTTTAGGGTTAGCGATTCATTTAATCTATCATCGGCGTAGGGTCATCTCTTGTGGACCTAGTTTGTACTGGTTCGTTGGATATATGTTTGTACTATTAATTTTATCTTATTTAGGATCATTTGGTGGTATTGGAACATTAAAGTTTCCTTTTGATGTGGCTTGTATTTTACCTCTAAGCATCCTGATTTTGTATTCGTCACAATCCGTGATTGTCAAACCAGCAAAAGACTTAGATTTGATGTCTTATGATATCGAGCTAATCAAAGTGGATTCGGTAGATGCCAACATGTCTTAGGAACGAGTCGAAAATAACGTCCCATAATGGGAACTTATTTCTGGCCTGTTCCTTAGTATTTTAGATGGTTACAGTAATCTCTTCTGAAACTGATTCATCAGGTGAGATCACAACGGGGGGAGAGAAGAATATTTTTTGACATGTCGCAGTAAAGGCTTTAGTCGATATGGCATCACGTAACCGCATTTCGATAATTGAAACTTGCTCATGATTAGGATCTGACGGATGAAGGCATGCGGCATGTTTTTTTACTTCTTTTATCATTTTGTCTGCTTTTCGCCAATCTTTATCTAAGAGGTGCTTATGTGCTGCGGTTAAGGATTGATTGAGTTTTTTTTGCAGCTCTAATCGGTCTACAACTTTTGAAAGGAAGGGGTAATTTAAGATAGAGTCTTGAGTTATGGTTAATGACTCCTCTGCTTTTTGTATACTATTCGGTTTATTTTCTTCGATGTGAGTCCAAGCATAATTTAATTCAGCATCTACTTTATGATGAAAATCATAAGCGGTTATCGCTCTGTCGCTGATTTCTTGAAAACACTCTCTCGCTTCTTTATACCGTTGTAGCTTAGAGTAGCTCATTCCTAATTGATTGAGTGATTGAAAATGATCAGGATCGTATTCGCGTGCTCGTAGATAAGCTCGAATTGCTTCTTCATATTGACCTGTTTGATATAATCGATGGCCTAATTCGGCATACTCGTTTGCTGTGCTAGAGATAATATCGGACCGATAAGGAAAATCCGTGGCACATACATTTAATGCTTTATGGTGGTATTCAATATTTTTCATCAAACGCATGAGGTCGTCATTATTTTTTTGCGTGTTAATATCAACTGAAAGGGACATAGTGATATGATTGAGATATTAGATTCTGTCAGAGTGTGCCAGTTTTTTTTGATATTGGCAATGGGGGCTGATAAACCCTACAGGGTTGTCCCATTAAATAGCCGTCTTTGCGAACGAAGTGAAGCAATCCAGATCGATGTGACTTAAAAACTCCGATATCTGGATTGCTTCGCTAACGCTCGCAAAGACAATTATGACTGTATAATATCAAAATTAATAT
>JAUYSP010000079.1 GCA_030696305.1 Legionellaceae bacterium
CAACACTTTGCTTAATGTCTGGATGCAGGGCTAGTACATGCTCGATTTCGCCTAATTCAATACGATATCCACGAATTTTTACCTGGAAATCATTGCGACCAATATACTCCAAGTTACCATCAGGTAGCCACCTGACTAAATCACCTGTCTTATATAGTCGCCCTGCTCCAAATGGATTCGGGATAAAACGCGCTTTCGTTAGCTCAGGCTGGTTGAGATAACCTAGGGAAAGACCCACGCCACCTATGTAAAGCTCGCCAACTGTGCCGACAGGTAGCGGTGCAAGACCGGGGTCTAAAACATAGACTTTAATATTTTGAATGGGTTTACCTATGCAAACAACATCCATGCCGCGCTCGCAAGCAAATGCTGTCACATCAATGGATGCCTCGGTAGGTCCATATAAATTATGGATCTTCAGCAAAGAATCACTCATGGTGTATGTAGCGTTGACTTGGGCGGCAGAAAGCGCCTCACCACTGCAAAATATATATCTTAAAGTAGATGGGAACTCCGTTACTGCTTGGGTGAATACTGATAGCATGCTCGGTACAAAATGCGCGATGGTTACACGATGATTAAGCATGAGCTGATACAAATAATCACTCTCTTTGTGTCCTTCCGGTTTTGCAATCACCAATTTTGCACCATATTGATGCGCCCATAGCAATTCCCAAACCGAGACATCAAAGTGATATGGTGTTTTATGTAAAACCACATCCCGTTCATTTATTGGGTATTGTTGCTGCATCCAATGAAGGCGATTAACAATGCCCGAATGAGGAATCATCACACCTTTGGGCCTGCCGGTAGTTCCCGACGTATAAATCACATAAGCTAAATCATTAGGACGTACAATGGCATCTTGATTTTCTTTAGATTCTTGCGCGCAAGGTTTATCTTTTAAGCGGTTATCCAAGACAAGACTTGCTTTTGTATCAGCAAGAATATAATCAATCCGCTCTTGGGGATAATTCGGATCAATCGGTACATACGCACAACCAGCCTTCAAAATTCCAAGAATAGCTATTATCATTTCCAATGAACGATCCATGCAAATGGCAACGCATTCGCCTGGATTTTGTTTATGAATGTATCTAGCAAGCTGATTCGCTTCTTCGTTCAATTGCTTATAAGTTAATTGTTGATCTTCAAATACAACTGCAATGTTGTTTGGCGTCTTTTTAACTTGCTCTTCGAATAATTGATGGATTGTCTTGTCTTTAGGATAATCCTCTTCTGTCTTGTTCCAATCGATAACGATTTGTTTATATTCAGCTTTCGTAATCAAATTTAATGTGTGATGTGGCTGAGTATGCTGTTTCGCAATTTGCTCAAAAATAAGCTTAAACTGCGCTAGAAGTTGCTGGGCCTTTGTGTCATCTAAAAAATCCCCATCATATTTTAATGTTACATTGAGCCCGTGTTTGTTTTCATAAGCCATGACTCCCAAAGGATAGTCTAATTTCTCAATAGCATCTCTAAAGCATACTTGAAATAAGGCTTCTGTCCTCACCTCATCCACCGGATAATTTTCAAACACAAACAAACTATGGAATAAGCGAGCACCGTCTTTCTGTAACAGGGCAAGTTCTACAAAACTATATTCATTCATCGCCAGCACGTCTGCTTCAATTTGTTTTAATAGTTCTAGGATCGGTTGCGTGCTTGTCCAGTCAATCACCAGTGGTAGCGTATTAATATAAAGCCCAACACTCGATTCAATGTTCGATACAGGTAATCCGCGGCCTGATACTGTGGTGCCAACGATGGTTCGCGCATTCCGAGTATAGGTGTGAATCAATTTATGCCAAGTAAATTGGGCCAGCACATGTAAGGTTAAACCATGTTGCCGAAGAAAGCTTTTAGGAATAAGAACCTGTATTATTGCTTCCTTGGGAGTAGCCACAACCCTTGCCCGCTCCAGATTCGTGGTACGGCTTAAGAGGGGATTTAAATCATTCGCGTGCTCAACGGTTTGCAGCTTGGCCTGCCAGTAGGCTTTAGCAAGGTTTTTGTTTGCGGCAATATAAACTTGCGTTTGCAAATACGCATTATCCGGGACAATCTGCGGCATGATGTTTTTGATAAGCGATTGATAGTATTGATGAACCTGACCTAACAATATCGGCCCACTCCAACCATCAATAATGACGTGATGTTCGGATTTCAGCAATGTATAATGGTCCTCACAGTGCTTCATCAGATGAATGCGTAGTTGAGTTGGTTTTTGCAAATCAAAAGCCATTGCTCGGTCAGCTTGTTGTATCGCCTCAACAGATGACACGCTGTCATGATAGGTAAAATCCAGATTACCCTGTTGCGTGACAATCTGAATGACATCCTCATCCCAATTAAAATAAGTCCTTAAAATTGGATAGGTTTGAATTGCAAGTAACCATGCTTTTTTATAAGCGTCAACATTGATAGGATTTTGGTAATCCAACAATAACTGGACGCGATATGCATCATCATCTACTTGTGAAAGCGCGTGATAAATAAATCCTTGTTGCAAACTGTTAGCTTTAAAAATCGCTTCGATATTTGGATCGCGCGCTTGTAGCTCATCGAGCAAGCTGCGACTAATTGCAATCGTATTAAAATCACTCGGTGTATAATAGCTTCGGTCCGAAGCGATACAATGTTGAATAATTTGTGTTAAACGTACTTTAAACGCTTGAGCAATTAGATTAGCATCTGCAGTGTGGGTTGCTATATTAAATTGGAGTATATGGTTAACGACCAAACCCTTCATACTTAGGAGATGGGCTTCTGTATTATCAGGATGAATGTTCTGTCCCGCGGGCTTGTTTGCTAATTGCCAGATCCCTGTTTGACTGTCAAATTGACCTAAATAGTTAAACTTAATATCAGGGAGTTCGGCATGGCCAAAGAACACAGCAAAACCAATACCTTTATTAGGGATTTTTCGTAAATCCTCTTTCAAGCCTCGAATGCTTTCCGATAAACTATCTTTAATGCTCAGCTTTACCGGATATTGTGTGGTAAACCAACCAACAGTACGTGAGACATCGATGGTTTCATCAATCAATTCTCGTCCATGTCCCTCCAAAGTAATGCCATGAGTCATCTGGCCTGTCCAGTCATATAAGGCATAGGCCAAGGCTGTGAGAAGCAAGTCGTTGATTTCTGTATGATAGGCCTTGCTGGCATGTGTTAACAATTGCTGAGTTAAGGCTTTGTCCAATTCGCAATCGGCAAACGACGCGTTGCTTGTCAAAGGGATATCTGGATTAGATGTTACTTGTCGTAACCAATAATCACGCTCATCTGGATATTGATTTGGGTAGTTTTGGACCGCTGCAACCCACTGGCGGTAACTACTACATTTCACACCCAGTGAATCACCTTCATACAGACGCTGAATATCATCCATTAAAATACGCCAAGAAACCGTATCAATGATTAAATGGTGTGCTGCGAAAAATAAGTAACCGCCTTCAACGTAACCCATTTGCCACAAAGGACCTTCTGATAAGTTAAAATGACTTTGCCATGCCGTACACGAATCAAAGTCCTTCGCTGTGCTGATTGACGGAACACTAACGTTATCCGTATAGAATTGCTGGCCGTTCTTGAATCGTAACCGCAATACATCATGCCGCTCCATGAGCGGTCGTAGTATCGCGGTGAGGCGGGTTATAGATAGCTCGGGTGTGCGTGTAATAAAAGACTGATTCCAGTGGCCAGGGTGCTTAAGATGTTTTGCAAAAAACCATTGTTGTATCGGTAATAAATCAAAGCCGCCTGTTAATATCCCCTGCTCGCCATAAACAGGCTTACTTTGACTTATGCTGCCTGCTAAAGCTTGTATCGTCCGCTTAGTGAAGATATCTCTTACCCGAATGTCAATGCCTTCATGCTGTAATCGAGATGAAACCTGGATGCTCTGTATTGAATCACCACCCAGCCTAAAAAAATCATCTTGAATACCAATCCGGTTAAGCTTTAATACTGACTGCCATACATGGACAATCAAAGCCTCCAATGAATTGCGTGGGGCTGTGTATGACTCCTGGTTTTGACTAAAATCAGGCAACGGCAATGCGGCTCTATCTAATTTACCATTTATCGTTAATGGGAAAGACTCAATAGCAATAAAAGCACTCGGGATCATATAATCCGGAAGCTTGCTTCTTAAATAGTCATCTAATGGCTCGTTGGTTTGACCTACGTAATAAGCAATCAGTTTGGCGTCATGGGCCAACACAACACTCTGCCTAATGTTTGGATGCGCTGAAAGTACATGCTCGATTTCGCCTAATTCAATACGATATCCACGAATTTTTACCTGGAAATCATTGCGACCAATATACTCCAAGTTACCATCAGGTAGCCACCTGACTAAATCACCCGTCTTATATAGTCGCCCTGCTCCAAATGGATTCGGGATAAAACGCGCTTTTGTGAGTTCTGGTTGGTTTAGATAACCGCGCGCAAGGCCCGCGCCACCTATAAATAACTCACCCGTGATACCTACTGCAACTGGCCGCAATTGTGGGTCTAAAACATATACCAAAACCCCGGATAATGGCTTGCCAATTGTTTCACTTGAATCACCTAGTTGATAGTCATGCATTAATGCACAAACCGTTGCCTCAGTTGGCCCATAAGCGTTGATCAATCGGCGACCTCGGCTCCACTGGACCATCAACGCTTCATCACAAACCTCTCCTCCAACGACTAAAGTCTGCAACAAAGGCAGTGCTCGATATTCAATGATTCGTAAGATCGCGGACGTTAATTGAGCAACAGTAATACGTTGCTCAATTAAGAAATTTACTAAACGTGTCGCCTCCAAGCGTTTTTCTTCATCAATAATAACTAGCATGGATCCCGTGAGCAATGCACCAAATAATTCAGAAACTGATACATCAAATATCATTTTCGCATACTGTAATACGTTACTTTGTGCGGTTAGATGAAGATGCTCACGTTGATTATCAACCAGCTGACTAACAGACTGGTGTTCAATCATCACGCCTTTCGGCTTGCCAGTCGTTCCCGACGTATAAATCACATAGGCTAAATCATTAGAGTTCGTCATTAAAGTTAGATTTTTTTTCGATTCTTGACCGTAAGGTTTATCTTTTAATCGATTATCCAAGACAATACTTGCTTTCGTATCAGCAAGAATATAATCAATCCGCTCTTGTGGATAATTCGGATCAATCGGTACATACGCACAACCAGCCTTCAAAATTCCAAGAATAGCTACTATCATTTCCAATGAACGATCCATGCAAATGGCAACGAATTCGCCTGGATTTTGTTTATGAATGTATCTCGCAAGTTGATTCGCTTCTTCGTTCAATTGCTTATAAGTTAATTGTTGATCTTCAAACACAACTGCAATGTTGTTTGGCGTCTTTTTGACTTGCTCTTCGAATATTTGATGGATTGTCTTGTCTTTAGGATAATCCTGTTCTGTCTTGTTCCAATCAATAACGATTTGCTGATATTCAGCTTGGGTTAATATCGGATAAGTGCCAATGGCTTGCTCTTTGCAAGTCAGCATGGCATTTAAGATTTGCTGATAATGGCTAATAAAACGCTCGATGGTTTCTGGTTTAAAAAGAGAGGTGGCGTAGTTAATATGACCTTTAATGGCATTCGGCGTCATACGCAAAGAAATACTTAAATCAAACTTCGCTACGTCATAGTTTAGGGAAATATGGTCTTCTTCTGGATTATCATCTACATCACTATATTCAACCACATACATAACTTGAAATATTGGATGTCTTGACCTGTCTCGTTCAATATCTAATTCAGCCACTAGCTTTTCAAACGGCATATCTTGATGAAGCTGTGCTTCAATTAAATCACTTTGGATTTGGCTCACACATTGGGACAGCGTGTGATTTGAGTCCAATTGGATACGTAACACTAACGTGTTTACAAAAAATCCAATTAAATGCTCGAGCTGTGGATGCTGCCGATTCGCAACCGGCGTACCTATCGTTAAATCCGTTTGACCTGTATAACGCGACAACGTAATCGCAAGACCCGTCAGTAAAGTCGTATAGTGCGTCACATTGTATTCAGCAGATAAGCTTTTTAATTCATTAGGTAATTCAAATGCAACC
>JAUYSP010000002.1 GCA_030696305.1 Legionellaceae bacterium
TTTGATTGAGAAAGTAAATCCTTATTGGGATGACTTGTATGAAAAACTGATGTAATCATTGGCATCTGTAAGGTCACTAGATTGCTTCGTCGCTACGCTCCTCGCAACGACGGCTTTAAAAATCGTACCGTACAGAGAAAACTGATAATAAACACTGTAATGAATTTTTTTGCTCATTATAGCATGTACAAACCACGTTTGGTGAACGCTGTAGACAGCTTTACTTTGCCGCCTTTGATTGAAGTCGAAAATTTCGACTTCAATCCTTCCCATTCCTTTTAAAATACCGATACAAACTTGGATCCTATAATTTATGACCACTAGAGGTCATAAATCATCTCTAGTGGTTGTTTATATTTTTATCAAAAAACCATTATCTTGTGCTTATACCGTTAACAATTGTATGAGCCATGTCAAATTTGACCGATTCAATTAAAGAGCTTTACGAAGATATCTCGGCTGAAGAAGCAAGGCTTGCCGCAGATAACTTGGTGAGCTTCTTTAAGGTTTTGGAACAAGTTGAAGCAAGACTGGCTCAGTCTAAACAACGTCATGAGCCTAAAAATGAAGATATCAGAAATACACATTGAATTTATCAAGCCCCGTGATGGGTTAATTGGTTTCGCCAGCTTTGTTATTAATGAAGACATTTATATTTCCAGTGTTGCTATTCATAAAAAACTAAATGGTGATGGTTATCGCTTGACTTACCCCAGCAAGGGTAATTTCACCATATGCCATCCAATCAACAGGAATGCCAGTCAAGAAATAGAAGCCGCTATTTTTAGCAAATTAAAAAATGTAATGAATAAGGTGAATCACGATGTTCAAATATTACAATCCACAGCTGGTTAAGCAGTATCGTTCATATACGATCGAACAACTATGTGAATTATTCAAAGGGAAAAAACTTCGCCCTCAAACAGTCAGAGAATGGGTAAAATCGGGGGAGCTGGAAACCGTTAACAAAAAACCTATCACGGTTTACGGCGAAGTGCTTAAAGCTTTTTTAGAAAAAAGGAATGTTAGTCATAAGAAACAGCTTGAATTCAATCAATTCAAATGCTTGAAGTGCAAAGAATTTATATTTCCTCAGGATAACACTATTTCGATATACAAAAATAAAAATGGCAGCATCAAAGCGATGACAGTTTGTTCATCATGCAACAGTGAAACAACGCGATTTTATAAAAAAAATGAACAAGTCAAATTAGAGGAAACGTTCATCATTAACAAGGCCGCTTTGTTCGAAATAAAACCACTCGGCAACTGAACTGGTAGAGAAACTCAGAGAGTTGCGCCCTACCAGATGACCACTACGACCCCCAAAACCCCGGCTACCCCCTCCAACCCCTGTAAACTTTCCAAATTGAATTCCATTTTATGTTTGGCTAAATAAGCTCATTGATAAACCTATTGCTACGCTTAATTGCCAGCCTAATATCCTCCCTGAATGCCTTAGCCTCACCTGTTGTGTATCCGTGCTTTAATGCGCTGAGATTGTAGCGTGGAGCGCCTGAGCCTTTTGCTCCTCCATGTACACGACAACGGTGTGTCCGGGTCGGACCGCCAGCTGTTTAAGAAACCGGTATGTTGCTGACACCAGGATCTCCCTCTGATGGAGGTGGTGGAATTTCAGCTAAGCCATCAAAATGTGATTCTTTTTTCGCATGTAACCATTCACTCAATTCAGCAATCCAACGAGAAATTGTTGCATATAAATTGGCAAAGAGTTTTCGTTCACCATGTAACACAGCCATTAAGTCAGGGAACAAGTAACCACGTCCGTCTCTCCACGCATGAAAATCTGCAAACAAGCGCCGCTCTCCGCGCAATGTTGCTCTGGTTTTTGCAAACAACGTTGAATAGACTCGCGCTTGACCATCATCAGACGGATCATAATTACGTTGAACTTTAATAGGTTGTCGAAGTGGCGTAAAAAACCGTTGCTGAGCCATAATTGCAGTATAGGTTTTAGCGATGTCTTCTGCTTGTCTCTCGGTATCAGTGTCTACTAATTCAACGGGTAAAGCACGTAGCCATTTTTCAGTAAACTCATTAAATGTTCTTGAAAATCTCTCTTGATCTTCAGCTTCAACTGCCTCCAACAATTTTTTTCGATGGGGTTCCCAATCTTTTTGCATCTTACCTAAAAATCGCTGCCATTTTTTTAATCGATCAACTCGATCGTCATTTGAGCATTTTTCGCAATCATCTAAAAACTGTTTGGTAATATCTTCCAGAAAAAATGCATAAAGAGAACTCACTTCTTTCTGAAAAGCTGCGGAACATTGTCGTTGTTTTTGTGACTTAACAACCTCATTGTGCACATTATAAGTATAACCATTTAAGGGGTAGTCTGGATCAGACATATTGGGAATCATCCGGTACTCGCCTGGTTTCCCAATGCGTGCAGTCCGTCCTTTTATCTGTATTTCATCTTCTTCAGTTGGCACGTAGGCAGCCAATACCAGTAAATTATCAGAATTAATATCAACACCACGACCTAACATCCCTGCTGTTGATATGGTTACAAAATTGGGTGTACCTGCCTGTCGAATGGCTTTTATTTCATCCTGTTTAGTCGTCAATCCATGCACGCGCTGAAGCTGAAGTTTTTGAAGTGTTTGCATAAATTTCGGATCTTTTTCTAAGGCGTTATGCAAGCGCAAGCTCTGTTGATCATCTTTACAAATTAATAACACAGGACAACCAGACACCAGCTTTTTAATAATGGCGCGTTTTAAAAATGTGATTTGTTGCGCCTCGTTTTTCGCTATCCAAACGTTCTTATCATCTCGAATCAATGGTTTTTCACGTGGCATCGTTAAATAGGTATACTTTTCATAATTAATCTCTTCAAGGTTACTTAGCGGTGCAGCACTTCGTGTCGTACCACTTACACCATAGATGGAACCTTCATCATAATTTGCCATAAACGTCACCGGAAATGATGCGCGCTGCGTTTCATTTTCAGGCATAATAATAAACGCATCACGTTTATTATTATTGAGTTTATTCAATGCGATATTTTCTTTAGCACAAAGGCACTGATGCACACCGTCAGAAAATGAACTGCCTTCAACGGGACGACCATTATCAAGAACGAATATTTTACGGGAATAGCGTGCATGTCCCTCATTGTCTCGTAGAAGATACAACTTATCCTTATCAGGTTCTGTTATGATGTAATGTTTATCTGCTTCCATGCGCAGCGCTGTATGCGCTGAACGCAACCAAGTCTTGATTTGCGCGGGATTACTTGCCACCAATTGAGCCAAACTCGCTTTATGCATGCGATTTAAAACATTTTTATTGATGTATTCAAGAAAATTATCAACATGTAAATCTGGATCAAATGCCTTATCAGGTTGTAACGACAAACTTTCTACAAATTTAACAAGATTCGGATAAACCCAGACATAACTCGCGAGTTGTTTTGATTGGACGGCATAATTGTACGAATCTTTACTTTTGTCATGGACAAATTTATCGACTTCATCGATCAAGAGGCATCGCATTTTCTTGCGTTCATCCAAATACGCAAATGGGCGGCGTTCAATATCGCTTCTATTTCGTAATAACAGCAGCTGGCTATTATCTGTGAAATTTACGCCGCCTTTTTGGTATAACTGGGATGGGGTATTTAAAGAAATCAAGCTGGTTGGAATACCTAGTGATGTAAAGAATTGCTTATAAGATAAATAATCCCGCTCTGCCAGCGGCATATCACTGGTTAAAAAATCGACTGTCTTTCCTTGGGCGGCTTGACAGGCAGCCAGAATCATCATGATACGAGATTTGCCCTCACCGGTATCAATTTGGCTAATCAAGCGATTGCTTGGGTTAACCATTTTGGCATAAAGAGCCATGACTTGAGTGGTATTTAATTCCTGACTAATTGGCTTAGGCGGTTTGTCATGACTCAGTTGAGATGCGGTTCTTGCCAACATTTCGACACAGAGACAAACCAATTTTAGTTTATTTGCATCACTCAGCGGGGTTTCTTGACGAATCGCGTGATACTCTTCTGTTAACACTTGAATTGATTTGGTGCGATTCTCACTTAATTGCGCTTCAAGACGTCGACCTATGGCATCAGTAAAAATATCTTGTACACCAACAAATTGCCCCTGTTGCTGTTTATATTGAGTATATTTAAAAGCGTAGTCTAATCGTCTATCGCCATAGGGTTTGAGGCTAAATGCGGCATATTGTTCTTCAAATGTGTCAGTCTGTAACCAAGCAGATAGTGTTTTAACATTTGGATAGGGCGGTGTTTTGCACATTGTCGTGAACAGGTTAAGTTTCCGTTCATCAGCGATAAGCAATTTAATAAGTGGTCCTAAGCCAACAATTGATTGATTGTTATCAATCAAGCGACTTAAGAATGTCATCATAAAGGGCCATTGCTCTGCTGGCATACGGCGAACTTGAGCAACCAGAATACTTAATTCAACGGGACGTTTATGGTAATTGACCAGCAATGAATAGATGACAAACATATTTTCTTTCAACAACTCATTTTCACCTGGTTGCAGAATTTCACTTAGCTGCTGTATGTTTTTACCAAAAGTGAGCACGTGTTTCAGATATTCTTCGGTGTTTTTATCAGGCATATGATTTAAACAATCAAGCAAATAGTGCTTTATCTGCGGATGCGCTGTTGCAGCTTGATTCAACTGTCCAATTAAGTCGCTTATATTTCGTTGATAGTTGCCCACGGATGCCATATCTACCGATGCCGAATTTAAAACCAAGGTCGCCAATGTTTCTTGGAGCACAAGAGTATCCAACTTTAAACCTTGTACTGCAGTTAACGATTTAATGTTTTGAATAAATATTGCAAACTTTTCAAGCAAATTTTGTGTGGATTTTTCAATTTCATTTCGCACGAAAATTTGACTAAATCCTTCCAACGTTCGCTTTGTTATAATGTGATCGATTAATATTGGTAAAGCGGCATAATTGGTTGCCACACCTTCTCGCATCTCATCCAATTGCTCTGTGAATAGAATAAAATCTTCTGGCGTGATAATTTGTTTTAAGTTAACTAATTGATCATTGATACGTGCTAAATAGGCATCTACTCGAGGTGGGTTTTGCTGCACAATTGCTGATTCAAGACTAATGATAGCTGTGCACGCAGCGTCGGGAAAAGAACATGCTCTTACTTTTGCGATTTGATCTGTAGTTAAGCCAAAAGAAACATCACGAATTTGTTTTTCTTTTTTTTCAAAATACTGATCTGCAAAACAAGGTGCAAATTGTTTTAAGTGAGCAAGAAGCACTAATCGCCAATTCTCACCCTCAATAATTTCAATAGTACTGACATATTGAATCAGTTCAGCCAGTATTGTTCGTGTCAAACCATCATTTGTTTGAGCGTCATTGAAGAGATCAAAACAAAAATCCAATCGCTCCTGATTTTCTTTAGATAGCACGGCAGGCCACGCTGCTAAAGCCTGAGTAATATCATCAATATTGAGAAGATTAAACGTACTTAAATGACGGGCAAGCAAGGTAAATTTATGTGAAAGCGCATGATCAGGATTTCTAACGACGTCATGAATCCCCTCTACAGCATGTACTCCGCCCACTAACCTATAAAAATTATATTGCAGCACAACGTATTCGTTAATACTAAGTTTTTGCCAAGCACGATTTATAAAATAAAATTTTGCACCATGATAAAGAGAGCTGCGAAGGTTCGTGACTAACAGACTTAATCTATTTGATAAGATGACTAGATAATGTTGATGTATTAACTGATCTTTAATGTGTTGAGCCGTGCTCTCTAAAAAGGCAATATTCGGTTGCTCAGGAAGCGCATGTAGACGACTAACTACACCATCAGTGTATTGTGTTGCTTTAACACCGAAAGGACCTACTTCAATAACATGACACAACGTATCCCATGCCTTTAATTCCTGCTCCTCCTCGCTCAAGCTGTCTGCTGAGTGATTATCTCGTACTGTACTGGCGGCCAATATTTGAATCATCTGTTCTCGTGTTTCACGACTCAATCCTACCTGGCTTAGACGAGCCAACGCTTTTTCATAAAACTCTACGGAATTACGCTTCGGTTGATAAGCAATGTACCGCCAAAATGAGGCTATGTTTTCGCCAGATATCGTTTTAAAATCATCCTTTGGTCGAAATCCATATTCAGATCTAAATTCAAAACCTTCTTGATTCAATTCCATATCTGGCCGAATAAATCCACATGAACGTTGATCACGCGCATAATCAGTGATGGCACGGATCGCCTCATGACTTTTCATTAAAGGTAATTGAGGGAGGGCTTGCCATTGCTTAGTTACGTCAGCAGCCTTCAAACGAGGATTGGATAAAACCGTTTCCCAATGCCCGAGTAATACGATGGGGTTTCCTGTTTCTAGCAGTAAGTTTTTAGCAAAATCAGGCTGATAATAATCAAGTCCCATCCCTTGAATGATATTTGAAAAACGAATGAAGGCATCCGTTAACTGCAATTCAGTACAATAAACTCCCGATGGTGAAATGCGTTTTCTTTGAAGAAAATCATACCAGACGGCTTGTGGTCCACTAAAAGGTGACTGTTCTACTGGTGCCGCAGTCAATTCATCTTGGGTCATCAACGTTAAGGCTAAAACATTGTTGTCGTCTTTAGGTTGAAACTGGGCATAGTATTCGCTGTAATGTAGCACATCACACACACCGCCACCTATAGGATTTTTAGTCAACAGGAATCCTGACGGCAAGTGTTGAAAATCAACACCACTACTGAATTGCACTCGATGTTTTAGAATTTTTTCATATGAGTCTATAGTTAAATAACGTACATGTGGATTATCCATGCCCTGTATAACAGGTTCGCGATGTGGATAATTACCAAATAGAATATCCCAGAACTGTAGATCTTCGTGGGACAAAATGCCCCCACGTCTTTCACGGAGTAATTCGATAAATTTATTTCTATCAACCAATTGGATAGGCAGATCTGGCGCAACATGAGCTTCTTGCAGTGTTTCAACATCCGTTGCTAGGTCGCTAATATACTCGACCTGTATTTGAGCGGGAATATGCCTGTTTGGCATTATAACCTCTATCAAGATAAATTATGTTCTTTTATTATACATTGATGGTGATCAATGTCAAAACACATCTTAGAACACATGTTAGGGGTCACACATGTTAGTGGTCAAGCCTTGCTTTTTGCCTTATCATCATTTGACTAATAAAAGCAGTTAGATTAGTTTTATTGCCAAAAGGAAGAACAAAGAAGGTCCAACATGGCACGGTCATTGCGTATTGAATATCCAGGTGCGTTATATCACATAACGTCAAGAGGTAATAAACAGGAAGATGTTTTCTTATCGGATGAAGACCGAGTCTTATTCTTAGACATTTTTGCAGAGGTGTGTTTCAGGAGTAATTGGATATGTTATGCCTATTGCCTTATGAGTAATCATTATCATTTACTTATTGAGACTCCACAAGGTAATCTGAGTCG
>JAUYSP010000012.1 GCA_030696305.1 Legionellaceae bacterium
ATTGAGTTGGGTGAAGTTGAGAGCGCGCTTTTAACGCACTCAGACATTAAACAATGCGCAGTCCTTTGCCATGAGGCTAAATTGATAGCGTATTACGTAGGTCAACCGCAAGAAAACTTACAGGGTTATCTAAGTCAAAAACTTCCGGAATACATGATACCGAGTGCTTTTATTGAGCTTGAGACATTCCCCTTAACGATAAATGGCAAGTTGGATAGAAAGGCGTTGCCGTTACCTGATTTTACCTCAAACCAAAAAAATTACATTGCACCCCGCAACAATTTAGAATCGACACTTGCCCAGGTTTGGCAATCGGTTTTAAATCTAGACAAAATCGGGATACACGATGATTTTTTCAGGCTAGGAGGTGACTCGATACAAAGCATTCAGGTGTCTGCGCGCTTGCAACGTGAAGGCATTGCCATTCATGTGAAAGACATTTTCACGAGTCGCACGATACAACAGCTGGCTAATAATTTAAAGCAAAGAAAACCCGTTTATGCTGAGCAAGGGATATTAACGGGTAGTTTTGCACTATTGCCAATCCAACACTGGTTTTTTGCAAAAAGACTGAAATACCCTAATCACTGGAATCAATCTTTTATTGTGCGGGTTCCTGAGTTATCGGTGGAGCGCTTAACTGATATCTTGCCACAATTAATGGAGCGGCATGATGTGTTACGCATACGTTTTAAGGATGGCCAACAAACCTACACTGATAATATAAGTCCCCCCATAATCAAAACAGCAAAACACTTCAAATCGTGTACGGCATGGCAAAGTCATTTTAATCTGGAAAGTGGGCCGTTGTGGCAAATGGGTTATATTGAGGGGGGGTATTTATTTTTTGCAGCCCATCACTTGATTATTGATGCGGTCTCTTGGCGGATTTTAATCGATGATATTCGCTGCTTGTATGAAGGCGGCTCACTGGGACTTAAAAGCGGCAGTTATCGTCAATGGGTGGCCGCGGTTCAAAACTACCCGAATCATTACCCAAAAGAGCGTGATTATTGGGCCTCACAAGTGATGTCTAATCCAGATGTACTTTTGACGGAAGAGCCATCCTTTGCTAATTGCGAGCTAGATGAAACGCTGACACAGCAATTATTAACGCATGCCAACACGACTTACCATACTGAAATCAACGAATTGCTTCTCACCGCACTGGCCTACACGTTATGTGATTGTTTAGGCGCTGAGACAAACAGTATTACGTTGGAAGGGCATGGGCGCGAAACGATTGATGAAACCATAGATGTTTCGCGTACGGTTGGTTGGTTTACCATACAATACCCGGTGACATTGACCGTCAAAGCAAGTATCTCGGAAAGTATCCAACACCTTAAAGAGTGCTTACGTAAAATTCCTAATAAAGGCATTGGTTTTGGGGCTTTTTTTAGTAACGCGACACTTCCAGGTATTACATTTAATTATTTAGGTCAATTTGATAGCCAAACAGGGGTTTGGCAACTGGCGAATGAGCCGTCAGGACAGAATATTCATTCTGAGAATAGAGAGCGCTATCTTTTAAGCGTTAATGGCTTGGTACTGAATCAGCGGTTGCAATTTAACATCGCCACGTATACTCAAGAGGCCAGGAAAATTACGCAAGTATTTAAAAGACACTTAACCCAAATTATTCAACATTGCATGACGCAAAGCCGTAGTTACTATACACCGAGCGATTTTAATACGGTTTCTTTAAGCCGAGGCTTACTGGATACTCTGCAGGCTCATGATCCAAATATTGAAGCGATTTATAAAGCCAACAGTTTACAGCAAGGTTTTATTTATCATGTGCTGTCGCAAGTTGGGGATGATGCTTATCGGGTGCAATTGCTACTCGACTACCATAGCCCTATCCAGGTTGAGGCCTATCAGAACGCATGGAAATTAGCGATTCAAACCTATCCCATCTTAAGAACTTATTTTAATTGGGATGAAGACCTTATTCAGATTGTTACTAAAGAAGGTCATCTGGACTTTACTTATCATGACTCGGTATTGTCGATTGAGGCAATACAGCAAGCAGATCGAGCCATTGCTTTTGATTTACAACGGCCGACGCTATTACGAATTCATCTGATGAAACATCGGAACGACCATTACACCCTACTGAAATCAGAACATCACAGTATTTCAGATGGCTGGAGTGAGCCGATATTGCTGAATCGGGTGCATGCATATTACGAAGCGTTGATCTGCAATATCACACCGCAACTTATTCCCGATCACGCCTACCTACAGGCACAAGCCTATATTGCTGCGAATAAAAACCACGCTAAAGCGTATTGGCAACATCAATTGCAGGGGATTGAGCAGGCTAATGATTTAAATGTACTTTTCAGTCAGCCGACAGATCTCGAACAAGTTAGGGTTGTGAACACACCCCGAGAGGCGACACTACATGTTGCTATTTCTAAAGATTTTCTCCAGGAGCATGGGCTCACTTTGCATATGCTTGCTCAATTTGCCTGGCATAAGTTGATTCATGTGTATACTCGAGATGAAAGAACGGTTGTCGGCACCACCGTGTCTGGACGGGCCTTGCCGATTTTAAACATTGAGCACAGTGTTGGTCTTTATATTAATACACTGCCTTTAGTTATTGATTGGACAGGCAAGCAAACCATCCTTGAACAATTAAAACAAATTGCCGCGGATGTTTTAGCGATAAACGAATACAGCTTTGTGGAACTTGCCACGTTACAGAAAGGCGGTGGTCGTTTATTTCATAGTTTGTTTGTATTTGAAAATTATCCGGTGGATGCCGTAGTAGAGGATGCTAATTCTACAGCTTCGCTCCAAGTAAGCGTTAGAGGGTCGATCGAGAAACTGGATTATCCTTTGGCGGTGATTGCTTATGAAAGTAATCAAGGGCTCATTATCAAACTAAATTACGATGGTACTTATTTAGAAGACACGAAAGCAGCGCAACTTCTGGCGCAATTTAAGCTTATTTTCGAACAAATTCCAGATCACCATCTTCAGTCCCATCACACATTAAACTTACTCACTCAAGCTGAATATCAGCAAATAGTTATTGATTGGAATCAAACTGAAAAAGACTACCCTAAAGATAAAACCATTCATCAATTGTTTGAAGCGCAAGTTAAAAAGACTCCTAATAACATTGCAGTTGTATTTGCAGACCAACAATTGACTTATAAACAATTGAACGACGAAGCGAATCAACTTGCACGATATATCCGCAAGCAAAATCCGAGTGAACTCATTGCTATTTGCATAGATCGTTCATTGGAAATGATTGTGGCGATTCTTGGTGTGCTAAAAGCAGGTTGTGCGTATGTTCCGATTGACCCCAATTACCCGCAAGAACGCATCGATTATATTCTAGCTGATACGAAGGCTAGTTTGGTATTAGATAATAGCTTGAAGAATAAGCCGTATCGTCAGGAGTCTAAACAAAACATAACATCTTTGAGTGGTCCTGATGATTTAGCTTATGTGATTTATACGTCTGGTACGACAGGGAAGCCTAAAGGGGTATGCGTAACCCACCAAAATGTTAGTAACTTAATAAGTAATCAAATTAATTTTTTTGAATTTAAGAAAGAGAGCCGAGTTCTCGGTTATGCGTCAATTATATTCGACGCCGCTGTATTCGAATTGTTTTGTACGATAGTTGTTGGTGCAACATTGCATATTATTTCTGAAGAGGGACGCTATGATTCTGCACATGTTTTGCGTTATTTATTAGATCATAAAATTACGAATACTCTTTTACCGCCCATATTAGTTGCAAATATGCCCTTTAATTTATTACCTGATCTTAGCACATTGATTGTTGGGGGCGAGCAATGCACTCAGTCGACAATGGCGATGTGGGCTGCTGGACGGAAATTAATTAACGCATATGGCCCAACAGAAAGTACGGTTTGTGTGACGATGCATGAATATTCCGCCGGCGATTCTGTTGTGAATATTGGCCGTGTGCTAAATAATATCATACGATATGTTTTTGATGAAAAGCTTACGCCTGTTCCCATCGGTGTTATCGGCGAGCTTTATATTGGCGGCGCGGGGCTTGCTAGAGGTTATCTAAATCAACCCGAACTAACCAAAGAGCGTTTTATCCCGAATCCATTTGGAGCAGGGCGACTATATAAGACAGGTGATTTAGTCAGGTGGCTACCTGATGGTAACATTGAATACATAGGTCGCAATGACTTCCAGGTAAAAATTCGTGGTTATCGTATTGAGTTAGGCGAAATCGAACATGTGCTTTCAGCGCATCCCGATATTAAGCAGTGTGTTGTGTTGGCCCATGACGCCAAACTGATTGCCTATTACGTGGGTCAAACAAAAGAAAACTTACACGTTTATCTAAGTCACAAGCTTCCGGACTACATGCTACCCAGCGCCTTTGTTGCTATAGATTTTTTGCCACTAACAATTAATGGCAAGCTAGATAGACAAGCGCTGCCGTTACCGGATTTCACCCAAAACCAAAGTCAATATGCCGCATCGCGTAATACTTTTGAACAGATGATTGTCAACATATGGCAATCGGTTTTGAAGATTGAAAAAATAGGAATCTATGATGATTTCTTTAAGTTAGGTGGCCACTCAATATTAGCCATACAACTTGTGACACAAATGAATAAAAAATTACAGCTTTATGGGTATCGGCTATCAATAGCTGATATTTTTATACAGAAGAGTATTGCAAATCTATCAGATAAATTGATGGGTGAAAGTCGAGGTCCTTGCGTTGTTAAATTAATGAATGAAGACGCCTCTAATAAAAAAATTCATTTTTTTCATGCTGCCTATGGTGGATGTGAAGTGTATCAGGATATTGCCGATGTATTAATGGGGCACTATTGCGCTATAGGGATTGATAATGCCTATCTATACTATGATAAAACAATAAATAATTTAACCGAATTAACACAATATTATTTTGAGCAGATAGAGTTGACTCATCCTTTCAGTGCCAAAATTATTTTATGTGGCTGGTCATTAGGTGGAAATATCGCACTTGAAATGGCTTATCAACTAGAACAACAAGGTAGGACTGACATTAAAATATTTTTGTTGGATACTAGCTTAGAGCTCGATTCCTTCATAAAAAAAATATCAAGCAATGTCAAATTAGAGGAAAAAAATGAATTAAAAAAGGCAGGTGCTCCGGACTACTACATTAAACAACGATTGAAAGTTATGGATATGATGGGACAATTGCGGAACGATTTAACCAAGCGATTATCCCACTCTGAAATAATATTATTTAAGGCTACCAAGGAATTTTCGGTGTTGGCCCCCGGAGGGGAAAATGATATTATTCTCTCTGAAGACAATAATATAAAATGTATTACTGATAAACCAATTAAAATTATTAAAATCGATACTACACATGAAGATATTATTACTCGGACAAAAGAAATTGTTGAGCAACTGATCAGTGATTCATACAACTCGAGTGACAATTGATTTTGATTTTATCAATAAGTTAAAAGAAATTCGCATCTGGTTGCTAAAATTAAATAACTATAGTAATAGTATCTATACGTCATAATATTATAGTAATTACAGGGACGCATTTGATAAATGCTTAATGACGCTCCCGGGCAGCAGTTGATACTCATGAATAAAAACCAAACTTTACCCTCAACACTATGGCCTTTTATTTGGCATTATTTACAACATAAGAAAGCCTGTTTGGCTGGATTTATGGCTGTTGGGCTCATTTGGGCGATGGAAATGTCGTTGAGTCCCTATTTATTAAAAATTATTATTGATACAGTCGTTCAATTCTCAAATGACCCCGTCAAAATGCTCCGTGTGGTGCTGTTGCCCGGGGTATTTTACGTATCGATGACATTGGTCTTGAATTTGAATTTTCGTTTTTACGATTATATCAACTTGAACTTGTTTCCAAAGCTACAAGCCTCAGTTGACACAGATATGTTTGGTTATGTATTACAGCATTCGTCAGCTTTTTTTCAAAATACCTTTGCCGGTAATATAACTAAAAAAATTGCGGACATGTCTGAAAATATTGAGTTGCTCATTAAAATACCATCGGATTTATTTATTCCACAACTATTTGCAATATGCATTGCATGTTTTACCTTAATGAAGGTTGTGCATCCAGTTCTTGGGCTTATCCTGGTTATTTGGGCAGTTTTATTTATTTGCTTTTCTTATTGGGCTAACAAAAAGACTGAAAAGTTGTCGCAACAATTTTCAGAGTCCCAGTCAAAAATGACAGGAACCCTGTCGGATTCTATTTCTAATGTAACAAGCATTAAATTATATGATACAACAGCATATGAGATTTCCCATGTTAACAGAGAGATTAATCACTTAGTCTCTCATGATCGTGCTCTGCGGTGGTATAATTTAAAGGTTAATTTCTTTCAAGGATTGGGGATAACTATACTGAGTATAGCTATGTTTATTGCTCTGATGAGAGGGATTGAGCAAGGCTGGGTCAGCCCTGGTGATTTTGCCTTAGTTTTTACGTTATTAATGTCGTTTATACAAGCCGTTTATAGTACAGGCAATCAAATTCAGCAATTTTCTCAAATCATGGGAACGTGTAAACAGGCGTTGACTATTATTGAAATACCCCATGAAATTATAGACTCGACTGATGCCTATCCGCTTGTTATCAAACAGGGTGCAATTAAATTTGAACAGGTTCTATTTCACTATGAAAATGCAAAGCCTATATTTAAGCACTTAACCATACAAATAAATCCAGGCGAAAAAATTGGTCTAGTGGGGTATTCGGGTGGCGGAAAATCAACGTTTATCAAGTTAATCCTGCGCCTTATCGATACCCAAGAGGGGAATATTTTTATTGATGAGCAAGACATCAAACAAGTGACACAAAGCTCGTTACGCATGCAAATCGGCACCATACAACAAGAGCCTGAGTTATTCCACCGCACGATCATGGAAAACATTCGTTTTGCCAAAGCTGGTGCGAGTGATGATGAGGTCATTGAAGCCGCAAAAAAAGCTAGGTGTCATGAATTTATTGTCGAGCTTCCTGAACAATACCAATCAATAGTCGGCGAGCGTGGTGTTAAATTATCTGGCGGACAAAAACAACGCGTCGCCATCGCAAGAGCTTTTCTTAAGAATGCACCGATTCTATTGTTAGATGAAGCCACGTCATCCTTGGATTCAGTCACAGAAAGTTATATTCAAGAAGCGTTGCATCAAGTGATGTTCAATAGAACCACGATTGCTATTGCACATCGTTTATCAACATTAAAAGATATGGATAGAATTTTGGTATTTGAGCATGGGCAAATTATAGAGGATGGTCCACTCGAATCGTTGTTGGAAAACACAACCGGTCGATTTTATCAACTTTGGCAGATGCAGGCGACGGGTTTTATTGCAGGAAAGTAGCGTTATGATGAAAAATGATTGGATAGCGCGTGTGTTGGGTTAAAGCTTGCAACAAATACAAAGGGATTAAATATGTATTATTTGAAATCAAATGTGATTGCTGAACCCTTAATTAACCACTGGTATGCCTCTGTTCATCTTTTATCGCCGTCTATGGCCGCAATGATTTTCGCTTATTCTCATGTAAAAATAATGAGCAGTTATATTGCTGCTCCACAAATGCATGAGTTAGCGTGTTCTCATCCAGAAACCAAGGGCGGACCGTTTATTGATTATCCTACACGACGTGTTGATGAAGTGCGTGATTTGCTGGAAAAAACCAAGCATGTCGCGTCTCATTATCTCAGTTTTGCTGAAAATGTCACAAAGTTGCATCAATTATTGGAAAGTCATCCGCGTGGTATGTCTTTGGAGCCATTATACTCGCAATTAGCAGACGAGTTGCGTGGTTTTGTTGAGCTGTATTACGATGTTGCTAATCGACCTCATTTTCGATTCATAGAAAAATTTCTCTATGACAGTCCGCTGAATACAGCACCATTACAAAGTGTTCTTTTTTCACTGGTTCATCAGGATTATCGTCCATTTTGTTTGAGCACGCCACGCATACCCACTGATGAGGTTGCTATTGTAAAACCATTTAGAGACACGTTTTATGATCAAATATTTTCCAGTAGAGAACATCCATTAACAAAAAAAGATTTAATGCAGCTTATGAATTCAGTTTTGGAGCAATCAAATAACGATTCTGCTACTCAAGCTAATTTTTTGAATTTGTTTCAACTTGAAAAACCGGTCAATAAATTCAGTGCGCTAGAGGTCGATAACTCGTTGAGGGTTCGCTATTTTGGCCATGCTTGCGTATTGATTGAGAGTCCGCATTGCACCATTTTATTTGATCCAGCACTTAGTTATGATTACCCTAGTGATATTCCACGTTTTACTTATAGCGACTTACCTGAAAAAATTGATTATGTGATTTTAACCCATACACATCAAGATCATGTGATATTTGAGCACTTATTGCAAATTAGGTATAAAATTGGTTGTATTATTGTTCCAGCCAATGTGCCTGGTGCATTACAAGATCCTTCATTAAAAATTATGCTGCACGATCTTGGATTTAGTTCTGTTATTACACTGCAGGAGTTTGATAAGATTGATATTCCTTGCGGGTATGTACACGGATTGCCCTTTATAGGTGAGCATGGGGATTTACATATTCAAAGCAAAATGATTTATTTGGTTCAAATTGCCGGGACTAAAATTTTGTGTGCTGCAGATTCGAATAATATGGAGCATAGAATTTATGAAAAAGTGCACCAAATCACGGGTGATATTGACATTTTATTTATTGGCATGGAATGCGCAGGTGCACCATTAAGTTGGCTTTATCAACCTATTTTACTGACGTCTTTAACGCGTGAGGTAGATCAAAGCCGACGATTAAATGGCTCTGATTTTGAAAAAGCCAGGTTGATGGTAGATACGTTTTGTTGTAAGCATGTTTATATTTATGCAATGGGTCAAGAGCCCTGGTTAAATTATATTATGGGAATACATTACACTCCGACTTCACCACCTATTATTGAATCAGATAAATTAATCGCCTATTGTAAAAGCAAGCATATCAAAGCAACACGTCTTTTTGGGGCAGAAACGATCCAGCTATAAAGTTAACTTCTCGTGTCATATCGAGCACTGCGAATAATTTTCTGGCTGATATTTTTAAAAAGTATAAGCTACAACCCTACAGGCCTTTTTGACACTCAGAATAATAAATGCGGAATTTAATTGGCAGCATCAGGCTAGAAATGACATATAAAGTTACGAATTTCTTAATATTTCTCTATTGCGCAACGCACTGCCAATAGTAATACTATCTAGAAAAGCTAATTCGCCGCCAGAAGGGATGCCTTGTGCCAACTGACTTACTTGTATAGCATGCGGTTTTAATAATTCTTGAATAAAATGAACAGTTGTTTGTCCTTCTACTGTTGGACTTAATGCTAAAATAACTTCTTTAATCCCGGTAGTTATAATATGTTGATGTAAGAGGTTAAGCCCAATGTCGTTGGGGCCTATGCCGTCTAGCGGAGAAATACGGCCCATTAAAACATAATAGCGACCGCTGTACGTAGCACTTTGTTCGATAGCGGTAACATCTGTAGGACCTTCTACGACGCAAAGTATTGAGGTGTCTCTCTCAGGTTGTTGACAAATGTTACATAATTTTTCAGAGGTGTAATTATTGCACTGCTCACAATGAGTAACGTTATTCATTGCGTCTTCTAAGCAAGTAGCTAAATGTAAGCCACGCTGGCGCTGGTGTTGCAAGAGATGGAACACCATGCGCTGCGCGGATTTAGGACCTACTCCAGGAAGACAGCGTAAAGCATCGACCAAACGAGATAGTGAATCCATTGTCGATTATTCTTTGTCGCCGTCTTGCATGAAGTCAGTTGGAATATTCAAGCCAGCTGTCAATTGATTAATTTTTTCTTTAGAAATTTTTTCAACTTGGCGCACAGCATCATTAGTTGCCGCTGCTACTAAGTCTTCAAGCATTTCCACTTCTTCATTCAGTAATGAACGAGCAATGGTTACCTTTGAAACATCGTGGCGTCCATTCATGCGTACTTTTACCATGCCGCCGCCTGATTTACCTTCGACATTTAATTCTGTTAACTCTTCTTGGGCTTTTTTCATGCGATCTTGCATTTTTTGCGCTTCATCAAGTAGTTTGTTCAAATTTCCGCCAACACTCATATAATCCTCTCATTGTCATTAGTTAAAGTAAATTCACGTGCACTGCTTCTAAAATTCTGAAGAGCGCTATTACCTTCAATCAAACATCATTATAAAGCATCTACAAATTATAGGCTACTAATCATCAGTCTTCACAGCCGTAATCGAATTTTTTAATAATTCAGCTGAAAATTCACTTTGTAATTGTTGAAAAAAAGGGTCGCTATGTAAGGCTATCTCAGCTTGTTGAAGGTTTTTTTCTTGAGTCATTTTTTTTTCTAATGCGGGAGAGGATGGAGCTTGCGAACTCGATTCTAACGTTATTTGTATTTTTTCATTATAAAATGTGCTTAATGCCTCTTCTATTCGAGTTTGGACTGGTTTGGTGAAAAGAGACTGATGTGCTTTTTCAATTTGTAATGTGATGTAACCCGGCGATCTATGTTTAAGTTGGGTATTTTCGGCGGCGATTAATGCTAAGCCGCGAAGATTGAGTTGTGGCAGAATGGTAGACCAAGATATCTCATCTGTAGTGACGGTGGATTTCGCTTCGGTTTTGATTTCTGCTTTAAGTTGTTGCTCAATAGGTTGTTTTTCTGAGGAATCATTTATTTTGCTATTATCTAGGGTGTGTTTACAATCCACTTTCTGAAGGCCTACGTCCTGCGGCTTGTCCGCGGGATCCAGTGATTTAGATTCATGCGATAGCTTATCGCACAGAGATAGATCGTGTTGGATCTTGCGGACAAGCCGCGGGACGTCGAAATCGGGATTGTCAACAGACCCTATAGATATGTCTTTAATAACTGGTTTGAGCTTGGTGGTTTGTGTGGGTGCTGGTTTGAATGTATACATACGAAGTAATATCATCTCAAAGCCAATTGCCATTGTTGGTGCACAAGACAGATCCTCTTTGCCTTTAAGAGCAATTTGATACATTAACTGAACATCTTCTGGAATGAACTGCGAGCTGAGTCCTTTCATTTCAGTGCTTAACTCAAGCAAGGATCCTGGATTAGGTAAGGCTTGATTGATAGCAATTTGATGCAAGTAATGCAGTATTTCATCTAGTACATAAAGGAAATTCCCACCTTCATTATTAATTTTATGACTAATCGTTATTAATTCTTGTGGATTATTCTTAGAAAGAGCATCTAGAATTTGTATTGCATAATCATGTTGTGTAAATCCCAACATGTTTTTGATAGGTTGGATAGTCAGTTCAGTGTTACAGCTTGCGATTGCCTGATCAAGCAGACTCAGCCCATCACGTACACTGCCACGCGCTGCCTTTGCTAATAAGCTAACGGCTTCTATTTCAAATGGTATGGTTTCTTGTTGCAAAATATGTTGTAAATGTTCCGCTATAATTGGCTCAGATACATGTTTTAAATTAAACTGTAGGCATCTAGATAAAACCGTTACTGGCAGTTTTTGTGGATCCGTTGTTGCAAGTAAAAATTTAACATGCGCAGGTGGTTCTTCTAGTGTTTTCAGCAAGGCATTGAAGCTATGCTGAGATAACATGTGTACTTCATCGATTAAGTAAATTTTGTAACGTCCGCTAGTAGGAGCATATTGTACGTTTTCTAAAATATCTCGAGTATCTTCTACGCGGGTTTTTGATGCACCGTCGATTTCAATTAAGTCGACAAATCGACCCTGTTCAACAGCCAAGCAGGCGTCACATTGTAAGCAGGGTTGTGACGAAATACCTTGCTCACAATTCAGCGCTTTAGCGAACAGTCTGGCAATACTTGTTTTACCTACGCCTCGTGTTCCGGTGAATAAATAGGCGTGGTGGATGCGTTGTTGATCTAATGAATTAATTAATGCGGTCGTCAGATGTGGTTGACCCAGTAATTCGGAAAATGTTCGTGGACGCCATTTACGTGCAAGTGCAAGATAGCTCATATGAATCACAAGTGGCAAAATTGGTGGCAACTCTAGGAGCCACACCTCTGCGCACGAAGCGAATGTTACCGCTGCTCCCTTCCGGGCCTGACGGGGTTCACACTCTAATCGTCGCGAGGGGACCCAAAGAGTCACCATTGTGAACCCGAAAGGTTAGCAGAAATAATTAAAATGTAAAGATAATATGATAGCTTGGACCTAAAAAAATAAAACAGATTCAGTGCGGTATGCTCCTGTTCCTGATGGGTAAATAATAAACATGTTTTTGTGGTCGTTCAAATCAGGTATTATACCGAACTTTGGTTAACATTTTGTGTAATGAATTACAACAGGTAATGCAACTATGGATAATATGATTGAATTTGTTGGTGATGACGGACAGAAAGTTCTTTTACCCCGTACTACATATCGTAGTGAAGTTTTACCTCGCACGCTTCATGATTGTTGGGATAAACCAGATGAACTAGCTTTTACGATTCAGAATGCATTAGCTGAGGGATTTTATTCTGAAGTTGAAGAAGCAGCCAAACGTTTGGTGGACATTGATGATATTCCAGAGCGTGCCATTTGTTTATATGGAATTGTATTAATACATACTCAGCGATATTCAGAAGCTGAACAATGTTTTTTTGACTATTTGAGGGCTCATCCCAGTGCGCCTTATGTATTAACAAACCTAGCCAAAGCACAAGATTTTCTAGGTAAAAAAGTAGAGTCATTGATTACACTAGAAGAGTCTATAAGCCTAGATCCAGATCAAGAAAATGCCCTTAGCTGGTGGATTCATATCAAGGTAGAAGAGTTTGAATCGCAAGGGTTAATTCATAAACAAGCTCATCTGAATGCATTAGAGCTAGCCAATAATCGATTTGGTGGGTGGAGATCTATGCTATGGCTTGGAGAGTATTATGCAGACGCCAAAGATAAAGTAACAGCCAGAAAATACTATGAGGCCGTATTAAAAGAAGAATGGGGTCCGGATGCGTTAACCAGTATTTCCGGTACTTTAGGTCGAAATGGATTTGCTGAAGATGCGATTGAACTTGTCATCCCATGCTATGATCCACAGCAACATGATGTTATGACTGGTATCAATTTATTACAAGCATATCTTGAGTTAAAACAAATATCAGAAGGCCAATTGCTATTGAAACAGTTGCTTGATATACAACATCCTGGCCTTCAAGAACAATTAGCATGGTATCAATCAGCGTTTTTAGACACACTTAATTCGCTCAATACATCTTCTTCTAAAGGGCACTTGAATATTACCTCAGTATCGCTTGATTTCCCCTTATGGTGTTATGGCTGGAATATCAAGCATGGGTTTGAGTCTGAGAAAACTGGAAAAAAGATCGCGTTTCTTCAGTTTGCGTGGGAGCCAGAACAGCAGTTAAAAAAGATAAATCTTGATACTGAAAACCCCCAAGGTAGATTAGCACGAGCCATTCCTCTCTACTTACTTGAGGATATTTATTATTGGACCGATGCTTCGGCTACTTTTATGTTTCCAATAAATGAAGATACCGGCGATTACATCCTCTACGAGGATGTACCGAATACTCAGAACATTATCAGTTTATCAAATCAGGGTTACGATGGTGTTATAACGGGTACGATTGCATCGGATGAATTGGAAGTCATCTATTGGGACCTCGCGACAGGACATCCAATGCATCAAAACTTTAGGTTTAACTTAGGTAATCCACATCAAACTATTCCGCACATTGAAGAGTTTATCTTCGAAACAGCAGGCATACCATTTGATTTTAGTTGCAAAAACAGTAGAAAAAATTATCAGCGTATCCCTCTTGATCGCCTGGATGGTTATCTTCTGCGACTGTCTCAACATCTCACGCTTTACCTAGCGACACAATTTCTTGAGGTAGCAAACAGAATGTATGCCGAAACGGATATGATTCAGGGGCTTTTTGAGTTCGCCATGAATACCGTAACGCTACAAACACAGTTAAATATGTTGAGTGTCATTCATAAATGTATGCGTTATAACTCGAAAATTATCAGAAATTATAAAAGTGATATTTTAAAATGGCTCCAACAATTAGTTGAAATAACCCCCTCTTTACGAGGCATGGCAAAAAAAACAGCCGATGTTTTTCAAAAATATTGTGAATATTAGCAAAATTTAATAAATTCCGTTTGACAATAATATATCAATAAGGATAAAATATCGACTAAAACCTCTTTAGAAGAGCAAATGTATCAAGAAAATATCGAACCCAAAGATAGCGAGCTGTTAAGCTCAGATACCCCATCTGCTGCTCCTGTTTCCACACCTGATACAGCGTTAGTAACTTTACGTAAACGTTCGCACGCGGGCGAAGGGCCAACCACAATAAAAAGGTTGTACTCTCCTGGATTATTTAGTTCGGCACTGGGTTTAAAAGAGCTGTTACAGGCTATTTTGTGGAGTAATGTTAAGGTTGTGCTTAATCTCGTGCAAAAAAATCCTGATTTACTTTATGAGAAAAGAACGACAACCAAACAGAAACATCTATTGAGTGATGAATATACCTATTATTTTGTGTCGCCATTGCAATTAATTGTTTTCTTAGGTGATTGGGATTTGTTGGATCAAATAACGCCTTTTATTGCATCTGAACAAGCGGGAAAGTCACTATTACAACTCGCTGAATTGGAAAACTCGGGCTCGGATCTAATTAAGATAGACCGAGATCCCACGCAACTTACATTTGATGATCTAACCCAGTTTGTACTAAAAACACATAGCGGGGAGCCTTTGACAGAGTTGAGCTGTACAGGAACAATGCAACCGATTGTTTATCCCTTATTGGAAAACAAAGACGGAATAATCTTGTTCCAAGACCAATGGTATTATGTTCGTCTCGATTTTATGAGAATGAAAGTAGATCAAGTTGTGTTAATTTCTTCAGTTTCATGCTTTAACGATGAAAAGTTTATTACTTTTAAAAAATCGTTTGATCAGATGCCAATGAATAGTGGGCGTCGCTCGAGCAATGCAGAGCATGCGCTTATTTATCAACTACTGGGTTATCAGCTTGAACGTAATGGTGTTGAATACGAGTGGAAAAATGTACGATATAGAGCAGGACATGCCGAATATTTACGTGCTAATGCATATCGTACTTATATAGATTTACTTCCCAAAAAATTATCTGCATTCGAGCTCTCAAAACAATTTCAGCAAGTGATAGGCCCTGCCTTAGCTAATGGTCCGGTACATGAGCTAGCCCTGCTTTGTGCTGTTGATTTACCCCTCTGCTCGCATGCTACATTTGAAAAAAATTTCAAGCGTGAATTTATGTTTAATTATAAGGAATTCAATTATAAGTCTTCGTTGATGCCGTCTAGTGAAACCGCTCCTGTTATGGGTAACAAATTTAAGCTTATCTTAGGAGATAATCTCGAGTTAATAAAAGGAAACAGTATGGATCGAGCGGCTCATTTTTTTACATCAGATAATTGCCGATATCATTATCCTGTATTAGACGATGAGGCAGGGTTCCGCGCATATGATGATAAGAAAATGCAATTTTTTACTGATTTTCAAAAAAGCTATTTAGTTGAATTACAAGATCATGATGATGATACTTGTACGGTAACATTGTAGAACAAATCAACGACAGAAACTCGACGTTCATGACGTCGAGTTTCTATATTAACACACTCTACTTTATACGTTTCCATAGTTCAGTTTTGTGTTAATGCGATATTGTCCAACTAATCAAACCCGGATGGGAATTATTATGGTTAGGCTCCATATGCCTCTCAGCGGGTAGTGTAGTATGTGTTTCAAACACATCTATAGTGTCTGTCATTTCAGCATCAATTTGAGCATGATAATGAGATTTCTTATAATATTGCTTCATATATAATGTGAATTTTTTATAGCTGCCACATTGATAGGTCAAACTAAGCAAAGCATCAACTCGTGCTTCTTCTGCATGTTTGGTTTTGCCACCATTAATTATAAATTGTTTAGATTCACCAGTGGGTGGTAAGACAAGTGGAATCATGCCAGATTCCAAATTACCTTGAGACAAAGTTGAACGCTGCAATTTACATTCTTCTGCACCAACATTTTTAATTTCTACATTTAGTGTATGGGCTGGTGCAGGTGATAATGAATATGCTGTTAAAGGACTCAATAATGCAATAACCAAAATGTGCTTTTTCATGTTTACTCCATTCAGCGATTAGAGGGCATATATTTTCAATAAATTGGGATTATACCACATGATAGATTTTATTTGCTACTAATTGTTTTAATGTTAATCATTCCTGGCTGGTACGGAATATCCTTATTGCTACGATAAAATACGAGTGAAAGTTAATTTAATAATCCAGTTGAACAAAGACTCAATCGGTTGACGCACTTGAGAAATCGTCTCCTCATCATTAAATTTCAAATCGGCGTAATTCGTCATACGTTGGCAATAAAACGACAGTTTATCTTGGTACTGGTTGCAGACAAACAAATATAATGATATTAATTCTACATCACAGTCCACTTTAAATCCTTATTAACTTTGATCGGTGAAAAAGATTCGATTAAATGTGGACTGGGCTATGTTTTAATTTCCTTTCTTATTATCAACATTATGAATGAGGATACGGATTATGCAGAAATTTTTAATCTCCATCTTATTTTTCTTTGTTTGCAATTGTGCCATGGCCACAGATTTTAGCGGTACTTATGACTGTCATTTAACGGATCATACGGACGGTCCGTTTACAGCAACTTTGATTTTGAAAAAAGATGAAAGTGTTAGTTTTGCCGATGTAGGTTATGGAAGTTATTTGGTTGACTTTCATGTGAAAGGTATTCCATATGCTTATGCTGGGATGGCGGCTGCGAGAGGAAATGATCTGGCTCTTTATTTTGAAAGCACTGGGAGCAATAAAAATCCAGATGATAGAGGGGTAGGCATCGCTTCGATTATTGTTGATCAAGATAAAGAAGGCAAAAATATTGTGAGCTTCCATAAGTTTTACTATGAAAAATCTTACAAAGGAAAAAGTAACTACGGTTTTGAACAATGCATCAAAGTAAAATAGATCATATTCTATTCTGAAATTTTAAGCTTTGGATTGGCATTAAACATGATATTCGCAAAAAAGAAAACGTAACGTTGGAGGATTACTCCGAACATTGGGACAATTTCATTTTTATCATTGCAGCCACATCCGCTCTGGCTAGGGTACATTTTTCAAAACACCTGAAACAGAAACCACAAAAAAATTCAAAGAAATTGTCTCGTATGTTGTATTACTGTAATAGGTTTTTGGGGATTACCTCCCTACTTGTCGGCAAACTCTAAATTAAGACACCAATAAACCGCCATTTTATCGGTAAATTATCGAGCTATTTTATTATAAATCAGCATGTATGATTGCTAATAAGTCTATCGTGCAGATTTCTTCGATTTTTTTTAAAAAAGTGTTTGACAAGGTCGCTGAAATCCGTAGAATACGCAGCACGCCTTCGGGGCGAGTTGATTAAGAAGAAGAGAAGACAAACTGTGTGGGCGCTCTGAGAGATGAGTGCAAAAAGAAACAAAATAGTAGTAAAAATTAAGTAGCTAGTTTTGAGATTAGCTCGGATTAAATTGAAGAGTTTGATCCTGGCTCAGATTGAACGCTGGCGGCATGCTTAACACATGCAAGTCGAACGGTAGCGGTTCTTAGCTT
>JAUYSP010000050.1 GCA_030696305.1 Legionellaceae bacterium
CCTTTCTTGGCGGAAAAAATATGGATTATCAATGAATCAGTGAGCTACTTCAATAAATCAGATGCACCCACGAAGGTCGCTAGATTGCTTCGTCGCTATGCTCCTCGCAACGACGAATTTAAAAATCGTACCGTACAGAGTCTTTTTTTAGAAAGTCACTCCCTAGCACGTCATCCCTCGCTACGATCCGGTTCGAGATGAAGTGCTAGGGAGTGACTTGAGTCAAAATACCTGTCTAAAATATGCATAGATAAAAATTGACTTTATAATTCATATATTGTACAATTTGTTCTTTCTGTATCTAAGGTTGTAAATAATAGGAGTATTAAATGATAAAAACTCTAGGAATGTCCATGTTGGCTTGTATCGCATTAGTTCCGTTTCAAGCGAATGCCCAAACTATGAATTTAAAATTAGCTCCTAATCAATCCAAAACTATTTCAAACAGTTATATGTGGACAATCAATGCGACTTGCACGATTCAAACAAATGATTCTAAAAAAACACTAGTCGTTAATGCATTAAAGAATAATAGTCAGGTCAATGGTAAACATTTATCTTCGGGACAAAAAACATCCGTTACCGTACATAATAATGACAATATCTCTGTAAGTGCTGAGCCAGGAGCACAAGTTACCATATTTAATTCAAGCGTAGATTCTGTTGTAGCTAGCTGTTCTACCTAACCCTATACCACAAATAAACATCGTCGTTGCGGCGTAGTGAGGCAATTAAGCGGTCAGTAATAAATGATCTGTTGCTTCGTTTAACCGCAAGGACTGCTGATTAATGATAACGTATTAGAAAATCACCACACATAGCTTGTAATATGTAATGACCTTTGCAATGATAACAGATCGTTCCCTGAATCAAGATAAGTGGTGATAAAATGCCTTTACGATCAATACCTCAGGATATTAGAGACAATATTCAATGGGAGTTGATTGACTGCAACTCGCACCACCGAACCTACCTATCAACCCAAGAAGAAACGATTAATGGTTTAACCGCGCAATGGCTAATAACCTCTCCTTTTTCCTATGGTGTTCTTTTACTTTCTTTTTTCCCAAACAAGCAATTCATAAGCTGGATGGAAAAAAATAAAAAATTGGCGTTTTATATTGTTGATCAACAGCTATTCTTTATTTCTGGTCATAATTCAGTCAACCTTGTCACAAACAATAAATCAATAATAGAACAATTAAGCATGTATCTAGCGATTTCAAACATTTTTCCAACGGACCTAAATTATACTCCTCTTAGTATTTCTGATCTAAACACATTCAAACACATCACTGGGTTTGATATATCCAAATATCCAGAGGCTGCCTACTCAATTCTTCATAATCCCAATCGAATGGCTACAATTTGGAATAAGATTCAACCGGATTATCCCGCGTTTGGTTATAGCGACGCATGTTTATTGCCATGGATTAAAGGTGAATCACTTAATGAAAGAGAAATGATTAACGCGCAATTGCATTACTATAAATACCACAGGATTCTTCTTTTCAATCCCACTGATAATATTATTGTAAAAATTGATGGACATTATCTTTGTACCGATACAACCCAGCTTTTAAAACTAGATATAGAAAGTGATATGCGCTATGCAGAACAACTTAAATCGCCAACCTCTTATTTATCCACATTATTGGCAACATACTATGCTCAAGGTTATTCCTATTTTGTGGACAATGTGATGGCGTTGCTCTATCTAGATCAGCACATTGCTTTTAACGATATTAAAGCCGAGTATATTTGCGAAGAAATACTACAAAAACTACACGCCTTGCGTGAGCTAAAAATAGTTCTATCCCTAGACCTATTAATACTTTTGTCCTTTATTACCAAATATGAAAAATTAGATAACGATTTAATTAATCGACACACTATTTCAAATTTAATATTTAAATTAAACGAAGGTATTTTTGTCAATGAGTTCATGTATCTTGTTGTTATGAAACCTCGCCATGTGGACGCCTACTTAAAACCCAAATACCTTTATCAACTTGAACGCGCTATACTGACAAGAAATAGACAAAACCAGAACGCATTAGATCTCGCAATCCGTTTCTCTCCTTCAACTGTAGGTAATATTTTATATGCCGCCATTGGATTCAGCGTAAAAGATCAGCAAAACTTACTCAGCAACATAAACGATGGACGATATAAAAATATATTGGCATACGCCATTTCAAAGTGGCCTCGATTATTTAATATTCTATGTGACCGCGTTCCTAACAACATAGAATGGCAAGATTTATATCTAGCCATATCTCTGTCAGAACATGCGTTAAAAAAATTTCATATTGAGCGCCTGTTAGAAATTCTGCAGGAGGAGATAGATAGTTCTAGCAACATGGAAAAAACGAGGGAATTAGCACATCTATATGAAAGCTTAAGTAAGATAAAATATCACTTCATATTTTCTAAAAAAACTACTGATGAAAAAAATGAATACTTGAAGACCCATGGTAAAATCGCGTACACACTCGCTGAAAGTAATTTAATACTAAAATATTATGGAAAAAATCCTTATATTCCGACTTTTCTCATGAAACCGCACCCTCTAACTACTATGTTTTACCAATTCAAACAACAAATAGATGCATTACAAGCTCCTGAAGCTCAGATTACAAGCGAAGACCAACAAACCGTTCTAATCGATCTCCCGCGCATTGCTTAAACGCTGCTGAGTCAATTGGGCAAAATAAATCGAAAGGCAACCACCCCTTTCTTCTCTATATTTTCAGCCCATATTTTTCCATTATGCGCTTGAATTATTTTTTGACAAATCGTTAATCCTAAACCTAAGCCGTGTTCAGAAGAATTTGCTTCCTTTCCACTATAAAATTTCTTAAATAATTGATTAATTTCTTCTTTGGCAATTGTAGAGCTTACATTTTCAATGCTAACACCCACATGTTGAGGTTCTTCATAAACAAAAACGTCAATTACGGATTTTGGTGGAGAAAATTTATCGGCATTATCCAATAAATTTGCAAATACTTCGTGCAATAATTCAGCGTCCCCAGCAATGGTATGCATATGCTTAGGTAAATGACACTGCACTATTTTATCTTTACGGCGTTTTTTAAACAATTTAACAGATAAATCAAGGACATCAATTATTGATATCTCCGTTTTATTTAATAAAATAGTTCGTGATTCAAATCCTGTAATTTGCAAAATATTGTTATTAATTAAACTAATTCGACTTAACTCATTGCTGACTGAAGACTGATCAAATTCGATTTCCTGATCACCAAATGAACGCATGCTACTCAAAATAACTTGCAAAGGGTAATTCAAGTGATCAGAAATATTTTTTAACAGCGCATTTCGCGCCGAATCCATCTTAATTTTTAATTCTTTTTTACGTGTTTTATCTTGTAACCTATCTATTTCTAAGGCTAATGTTAATTGTGTAATGCATGATTCTAATAATCGCATTTGCTCAGGAGTATATAAAATATTATTTTTCGGCTGAATTTTTAAAACACCAAGTGCAAACTCTGAAGATAACAACGGCAAATAAAGTGCACTGGAAGATGATAAGGTATCAGTCCCATGTCCGGCTGGTTGCCCCATGTCATACACCCATTGCGCAACACTACTTTCTTTCGTATCAAGAATAGGCTTAAATACTTTATCTTGTCGGATAGCCAACTGGGTTCGGTCCGGCATAAAAGCGACCACATCCGCCTTAAAACTATCCGCGATATAACTAGTCCCTAATGTTAATAATTCATCCAACCCCCGAGCGAGTAATAATTGACGACTAAAGGTATATAAGGCACCAGTTTGTCTTTGAATCTCATTAGCCATTTGTGCTTTACGGTGTTTTAACAATGTCAAATAGGTAATCACTTGGGTAACTACAAACATAATTCCTAACGTCCAGTATTGTTGATAATCTGTTATGGTAAAACTATAAAATGGCGTTAAAAAAAAGAAGTCATACGCCAGAACACTTATGATTGAGGCAAACAGAGAGGGCCCAATTCGGCCAAATAAAGCAATCGATACGACACTTAATAAATACATCATCACTAAATTGCTGGCAGCTAAATACGGATATAATATATCGTTCAGCAGCGTAGCAACCGTTACAAAACCAAGTGATAAACCGTAGTAAGCCCAGGGGATAAAATGAGGTATAGGAAACTTCTTTAGTTTATCAGATGATGAATGCCCCACTACAATAGAGACATTAATTTCATCACAGTAGGCTAAAATTTGATTTGCTAAATGCCGTTTAAACAAATAACGCCAAGGCCGCGAAGCATACTTCCATACCATAATCTGTGTCACATTACTTTCACGTGCAAATTGTATCAGTTCTCTGACAATGTCCGAACCGACTAATACACGTGTCTCAGCACCTAATTGTTGGGCTAGCCGTAAGTGTTGAATAGCGTGGTTTCGCTTTTGAGTTGAATCTCTTAGACGAGGGGTATCAACATAAACAGCCATCCATTCTGCTTGCAATCCACTTGCCATTTGTTTGGCAGCACGAATTAATTTCAATGACTCAGGATTTGCACCTACACAAACCAGAATCTTGTGTTGCGTGGGCCAAATTTGCTTTATTCCTTCAGATTTTCTATACAATAATACGTCAGATTCAACACACGCAGCTGTTGTACGTAATGCTAGCTCACGCAAGGCGATCAAATTTCCTTTGCGAAAATAATGATCACTGGCAAGCTCGGCTTGTTTAGGGATATAAATTTTTCCTTCACGTAATCGTTTCAGTAATTCATCTACAGGCAAATCGATAAGCTCGATGGTATCTGCCCGCTCTATCATCAAGTCTGGAACAGTTTCTTTAATTGGTGCCTGAATAATTTGTGCAACATCATCTTTTAAACTTTCAATATGTTGTACATTTAATGTCGTGTAGACATTAATGCCGCGATCTAATAATTCTTTAATATCTTGCCAGCGCTTTGCATGTCGTAATCCTGGGATGTTTGTATGAGCCATTTCATCAATTAATATCAAACCAGGGTTACGTTTCAATGCTGCATCCAGATCAAATTCAGTGCATTTTTGATCACGGTATTCAATGTGCTGACGAGGAATAATTTCAAATTTCATCAACTGAGCCTCGATCATTTCTCGGCCATGTGACTCGACGATACCAACAACAACGTCTAAATTTTTTGCGCGACTGTCATAAGCGTCATGTAACATTTCGTATGTTTTACCAACCCCAGGCGCGGCTCCTAAATATATTTTAAGCTTGCCTCGTTTTGTTTTAATTTCTTCAGTTTTTACATCTTCTAGCGACTGCTCGGGCCTAGCGCGTTGATCGGACATGTTTATTCCCTAAATGGTTTAGCGCTAGGTTAAGCTGCAATACATTGACTCGAGGCTCGCCTAACACACCCAGCGTTCGCGATTTCGTTTGGTTTTTAATCAATTGAATTAAAACATCTTCTGATAAATTGCGGGCTTTAGCCACGCGAGAAACTTGGTAAAAGGCCGCAGACGGACTTATATCAGGATCTAACCCACTACCTGATGCAGTCACTAAATCAATAGGGATAGGCTTTTGATTTATGGCATGATGGGCTTTTAAGTAATTTACTCGCGCATCAACTGTCGCTAAAAAAATCGGATTTGATGGCCCACTATTGGAACCAGATGATGCGAGACCATTATAAGGGTAATAATCAGTCATAGATGGACGTCCCCAAAAATAATCTGGCGATGAGAAAAATTGACCAATCCATTGTGAGCCAATTGATTCGTCGTTATCCTTAATTACACTCCCATTTGCCTGCCAAGGAAAGCAATACTGAGCTATACCGGTAATCATTAATGGATAAAAAATCCCCGTTAACACCGTTAATAATAGAAGCAAGATAAAAGCAGTTTTAGCCTGTTGCATTACATGAACCTTGATATTAATAAATCAATTAGTTTGATTCCCAGAAATGGCACTATCAAACCACCCAAGCCATAAATTAATACATTATTTCTTAATAACTGCGCCGCGCCAACATGATGATATTTCACACCACGTAATGCGAGTGGAATAAGAAATACAATAATCAATACGTTAAAAATAACGGCAGACATCACAGCACTATGTGAAGTTGAAAGATGCATGATATTTAATTTATCCAATGCAGGATATGTTGTCGCAAATGCGGCAGGCAAAATTGCAAAATATTTTGCAACATCATTAGCCATACTAAACGTCGTTAACGAACCTCGAGTCATCAGTAATTGTTTACCAATTTCAACAACTTCTATTAGCTTTGTTGGATTTGAATCCAAATCAATTAAATTACCCGCTTCTTTGGCAGCTTGTGTGCCAGAATTCATTGCTACAGCTACATCCGCTTGAGCCAAAGCCGGTGCGTCGTTTGTGCCGTCACCAGTCATTGCAACTAAATGCCCTTGTGCTTGTAATAATCGAATTAACTTTAATTTGTCTTCAGGCGTTGCATTGGCAAAAAAATCATCTACCCCCGCTTCCGCAGCAATTGCTGCCGCCGTTAAAGGGTTATCACCGGTCACCATGATAGTTTTTATACCCATGCGTCTTAATTGTGCAAAACGCTCTCGAATCCCACCTTTTACAATATCTTTTAAATGAATAATCCCAACTATTTTTTTATCTTCAGCGACCACTAAAGCTGTACCCCCTTTACGGGAAATCAACTTAACTTGCTCTTCGACTTCAGAAGAGAAAACCCCGCCTTGTTCTTGAATGTAACTGGCAATGGAAATGGCAGCTCCTTTACGAATTTGCCGACCAGGTAGATTTGCACCACTCATTCTAGTTTCTGCGGTAAACGGAATAAAAGTAGCTTGTAATTCATTAATTTCACGTCCACGTAAGCCATATTTTTGCTTAGCCAATACGACAATACTTCGGCCTTCTGGCGTTTCATCGGCTAAAGAAGCAAGCTGTGCTGCATCAGCGAACTCCGCCATACTTACTCCATTTACTGGAATAAATTCAATCGCCTCTCGATTACCTAGAGTAATTGTTCCTGTCTTATCTAACAATAAAATATCGACATCGCCCGCTGCTTCAACGGCTTGTCCCGACATAGCCACTACATTAGCTTGAATCATGCGATCCATGCCAGCAATACCAATTGCAGAAAGCAATCCTCCAATGGTTGTTGGTGCTAAACAAATGAACAATGCTACTAAAACGGTAATGGGAACCGCATGCCTGCTCTGAGAACCAGTTACACTGTATATGGAAAAAGGTAATAAGGTTGCACAAACAAGTACAAAAATTATAGTCAATGCTGCCAGCAAAATTGTTAAGGCTAATTCATTGGGTGTTTTTTGCCGTTGAGCGCCCTCTACTAATGAGATCATACGATCTAGAAATGTTTCGCCGGGGTTAGATGAAATGCGAACCAGTAACCAATCTGAAATAACTAATGTTCCACCTGTCACTGCGCTGCGATCACCACCACTTTCTCGAATAACGGGGGCACTTTCTCCGGTAATTGCACTTTCATTTACCGAAGCAATCCCTTCGATTATTTCACCATCTCCGGGAATAAAATCGCCAGCCTCCACTAAAACAATATCTCCTATTCTTAATTCCTCAGAACGTACTAAAGTTATTTTGGCATCTCGAGCTGGTTTATTTAATTTTTTCGCACTCATTTCATGGCACGTTTTTCGAAGCGTTTTCGCTTGTGCTTTACCTCGCCCTTCAGCCATGCTTTCAGCAAAATTCGCAAAAAATAAAGTAAACCACAAACCCAATGTAACCGAAAATATAAATGAAGAGGATGCCTCACCTTGCCCCAATACCGCTTGAATATATAAAGCAGTTGTTAAAATAGAGCCTAAATAAACGGCAAACATGACAGGATTTCTAATTTGATGTTGTGGCGCTAATTTAATAATCGAATCATGAATAGCATGTTTTATTAATTGCATATTCCACAACGATTTTGTTTCCGTCTTAATATCCATAGTGACTTCCTGTCATTAATTCTTCAACAATAGGTCCTAATGCCAACACAGGCAAAAAAGAAAGTGCGCCAAACAAAATAATGACGCCAATTAGTAAGGTAATAAATAGTGGCGTATGAGTAGCTAACGTTCCGGATGAACTGGGAATAATTTTTTTCTCAACTAAAGAACCTGCAATTGCCAAAGCCGGAATAGCCAACCAATAACGCCCAATCAGCATCAGGATACCGCCAATTAAATTATAAAAAGGAGTATCTGTATGTATTCCTGCAAAAGCACTACCATTATTACTAACCATTGATGTGAATGCATAAAGCATTTCGGTTAATCCATGTGCATGTGGATTTGCTAATGCTTCCAGGCCAGCAGGAATTAAAAGGCTATAGGCCGTGGAAAGTAACACAAATAGAGGCATCACCAAAACAGCGATCGATGCCATTTTCATTTCAAATGGTTCGATTTTTTTACCTAAATATTCTGGTGTTCGTCCAACCATTAATCCACCAATAAAAACGGTAATAATTACAATGAGTAACATGCCATATAATCCAGAACCAACGCCCCCAAACACGACCTCCCCTAAATGCATCATCCACAGCGGCATCAGACCACCCAAAGGCGTATATGAATCAAGCATTGAGTTCACAGAACCGTTAGAGGTAGATGTTGTGGCAATAGACCACAATGACGAGGAGACAATTCCGAATCGAGCTTCCTTGCCTTCCATATTGCCACCAGTTTGATCAACACCCATGGAAATAAATGCGGGATTGCCATGTTGTTCCGCAACAATTGTCATACAAACACTAGGAATAAAAATAATCAGCATGGCAGTTAACAAGGCCCATCCTTGTCGACGATCGTTAACCATAAAACCATATGTGTAACAGAGTGAGGCTGGGATAAGTAAAATAGCAAACATTTCTAAAAAATTAGTCCACGGTGTCGGATTTTCGAATGGATGAGCGGCGTTTGTATTAAAAAATCCACCACCGTTACTTCCCAGTTGTTTAATTGCTACTTGAGATGCGACTGGTCCCATAGGAAGTGTTTGATTTTTGGTACTAACCTGGTTATTAATTTGCATTTGTTGCAATAAATGCACGGATTGATTCGGTTTAAGTGTTTGCACCACACCTTGGGAGGCTAGAAGCACTGCTAAAATCATGGAAAGTGGGAGTAAAATATATAAAACGCTTCGCACCATATCAACCCAAAAATTACCTAGACTCTTACTTTGATGACCACATAAGCCTCGAATCAAAGCAACCAATAATGACATGCCTGTTGCTGCAGATAAAAAATTTTGACTAGTTAATGCAAGCATTTGAGTCAAATAACTCATGGTTATTTCGCCATGATACAATTGCCAATTAGTATTGGTCACGTAACTCACAGCAGTATTAAAGGCCAACCAGGCATCAGGACTATTGAGCTGTTGCGGATTAAGCGGAAGATATACTTGCAATCGCTGAATCAGATAAACCACAAAAAGACCAAATAGATTAAATATAAGCATTGCCAATAAATAACCTTTCCAATCCATCTTTTCATCAGATCGAATACCACATAAGTGATAGATAACTCGCTCACATGGACCTAGTATGCGAACAATCCAAATTGATTGGTTGTTATAGATTTTCGCCATATACAAACCGAGTGGTTTGACACAAGCCAGGACTACGGCTAAATAGACAATTATTTGCAATAAACCGATCGAAAATATATTCATAATTAGAAAAATTCCGGTTTAAATAGCACAAATAAGAGATAACCGATCAATCCGAAAGCGATTACTCCGGAAATCAAATAAAAACTCATAAACAAGTCCTTGTCATTTTTCATTATTATCGAACAATGTTCGCCAACGAATAGTCGCTGGATAACGATGATATTACGCTTGTTTCAACGTATCATAAAACTGAATTAATCCATAACTCAACACAAAAAAAATCAACGCAACGACTATCATCACAATATCCATACTGGCTCCGTCTATAAAATGCTTCATTGCGATTTGTTTAATGCGAGCTTAACAAATCGGGATAATCACTGAATACCGCATCAACACCCCAATCAAATAATTTAAGTGCGGAGGCACGTCGATTAACCGTATAAACACATACCTTATACCCTTCTGCCTTCATTGCAGCAATCCGCTTCGGTGTGGCAATTCGACCACTGATATTAATCGAAAAACAATTAATCGATTTCGCTAAAGCTAACCAATTTTTTGGCCACACACGTAGCAATAAACCCAAAGGTAAGTCGGGACGACTTGAATAACACAATTTCAATGCTTTGAAATCAAAACTGGAAACTAATGGTAACATTTTATTTTTTGGCCAATAATGCTGAAGATGCTTAAGAACAGCGACAGTGACATCCAGTGTCGGATGCGCTTTAATTTCAATGTTTGCTTGCATGTTGGTTTTTTCCAACCAGATAAGTACATCGCGTAATGTCGGAATTCGAACCCCAGTATACTCACTTGAAAACCATGAGCCCGCATCCAATGATCGTAAATAATCTGCTTTAACAAATTCAATATCGCCATGACCATTAGTTGTTCTTTGCAATTGTTCATCATGAAACACAAACGCTTCGCCATCCGCGCTAATCATGACATCAAATTCAACACAACGACACCCCATATTAAAGGCGCGCTGAAATGCTGGCAGTGTATTTTCAGGAGCGTAACCCGCCGCCCCGCGGTGCCCTATTACTTTTTCTAAAGTAAATGTAACCACGTTTAATACTCTCCCCAAAAAAAATGATAAACTTAACTATTACAGCAATTCAGGCACATCGTCTAAGCGACCAAGTCCATTCGGATAGACACCCGAAGCAGACCATCGCGATCCGCCGAGAGGTGACGTATGTCTATTGATTTAGTTTTTAAACCAGTCTATAACTTATGTTCCTTTGCAGGCATAAATAAGGAGTTTTCACGTGACTACCATGAGCCAAGAAATTCACCATGAAACATCATACAACAAAGATGATATTTTAGAATATGCTCTGAAACATCAATTTGGCGAAATACACTGTAAAATTGATCCTGATACAGGAATGAAAGCCATTATTGCTATTCATAATACCAAATTAGGCCCCGCACTCGGCGGATGCCGTTTTATAGAATACAAAGATACCGATAGCGCCATATTCGATGCTATGCGACTAGCTCGTGGTATGAGTTTCAAATCAGCGATTGCAAAACTACCCCTAGGTGGTGGAAAATCCGTCGTTATCAAACCACCCCATGCTTTTAATAGAGATGCCTATTTTCATCGTTTTGGCGAATTTGTACACCAATTAAACGGCCGTTACATTACTGCACTTGATAGCGGCACCCAATTGAGTGATATGGATATTATCGCACAACATACGCCTTATGTAGCGAGCTTAACTGCTCACGATGGCGATCCATCTTTTGCTACAGCACGAGGTGTACTGAGAGGGATAGAAGCCGCAGTCTCTTATCAACTCAATAAAAATTCGTTGCAAGGATTACATGTTGCAATCCAGGGATTAGGTCACGTTGGTTCATTGTTAGCACATCATTTGCATGAGCGTGGCGCACGCCTAAGCGTATCAGATGTTGATCAAGCGCGAGTTGATGCGATAGTGAATAAATTGGGAGCAACTGCTGTATCTGTCGACAGTATTCATAAAATCCCATGTGATGTTTATGCACCTTGTGCCCTAGGTGCTATCATCAATGAAACCAGTATTAATCAATTGCAAACAAAAATTGTTGCTGGAGCCGCAAATAATCAGCTGGCTCATACTTATCATGGTCAATTACTACATGATAAAGGCATCTTATATGCTCCAGATTATGTCATTAATGCAGGTGGAGTCATTTTCGCTGCCGGGAAATATTTTCATACGTTAGAGCAAGAAGTAAATGATAAAGTGGATGATATTCGCGCCTCATTACTACAAGTGTTTGCACGCTCGACGCGTGAAAACAAGCCGACTAGCGAAATTGCAGATAGCATTGCTACTGAAATATTAGCTGGATAAGATATGAAACATCCTACCTTGACACCAGAGTTATACGATTATTTGATCGATAAATCGTTACGAGAGCATCCTGTTTTAAAGGAATTAAGAGACGAAACACATAAATTGCCCTTGTTTGTTATGCAAATCCCCCCTGAACAAGCGCAATTTATGCAACTGCTTCTTAAGATGCTCAATTCAAAAAATGTATTAGAAATTGGTACATTCACGGGATACAGTGCATTAGCCATGGCACTCGCATTACCTGATAATGGACGTGTGATTACCTGCGACATCAGTCAAGAATGGACCAGTAAAGGACTACCCTTTTGGAAAAAAGCAAAACAAGAGCATAAAATAGAATTAAAATTGGGCCGCGCATTAACCACCATGGACAACCTCATAGCCGAGGGCTATGAGGGAAAATTTGATTTTATTTTCATTGACGCAGATAAAACTAATTACGTGCATTATTACGACCGTGCATTGCAATTAATAGCACCTAATGGGTTAATTGCAATTGATAATGTATTTTGGGATGGTCATGTAATTGATTCTAGTGTAACAGATGGACAAACGCGCGAAATACGAAAGCTGAACACGCTAATTCAGCACGATACACGCGTAGATGTGAGTTTATTGCCTATTGCAGATGGATTGTTTTTGGTCAGAAAAAGGAGTGATTAATAATGGAAGAATATAAAAATCCTTGTGGATTAGACGGATTTGCCTTTCTTGAGTTTTCAGGAAATGATAAACACGTTTTAGAGCGTCAGTTTTCCGCGATGGGATTTAAGCTCTTTGCTAAGCACTCACACGGTGATATCGAGCTATATCAGCAAGGTGATATTCAATTCATTATCAATGCTACAACAGACTCTCAAGCAGCCCAGCATGCAAAAACTCATGGTACCGGAGCCTGCGCCATGGGTTTTTATGTCAAAGATGTTGATGCAGCATTCAATTATGCTATTCAACATGGTGCGATTGAATTCAAAGATACATCTAAACATCAACACCAGATACCAGCAATTGAGGCAATAGGCGGAAGCGTCATATATTTTGTCGATGCAACGCATAAACCATTCAGCAATCAATGGATCCATGAGCTAGAAGTAACTCAGCCAAGAACTGAAGTAGGTTTACAATTTATTGATCACCTCACTCATAATGTTCATCGTGGCAACATGGATAAGTGGGCTCATTTTTATGAGTCCATTTTTAATTTCAGAGAAATTCGATTTTTTAATATTGTAGGTCAACTTACAGGTCTTATTAGCCGAGCGCTCAGCAGCCCTTGTGGTAAAATTAAAATACCTTTAAATGAATCAAAAGACGACAAATCACAAATTGAAGAATTTTTACACGAATACAAAGGTGAAGGCATTCAACACATCGCGCTTGCTACAGACAACATTTATCATACGGTTCATACATTAAGAAAACAAGGCGTGAACTTTTTAGATGTACCTGATACTTATTATGAAATGATTGATAAGCGTGTTCCCTGGCATAACGAACCATTGGATCAATTACAAGAACAACGACTTCTCATCGATGGCGAACAAGATCCTAAGCATGGGTTACTATTACAAATTTTCACCGAAAATGTATTTGGCCCTGTTTTTTTTGAAATCATTCAACGTCGTGGTAATCAAGGATTTGGCGAAGGAAACTTTCAAGCTTTATTTGAAGCCATTGAGCGTGATCAAATTAAACGAGGGACATTATGAAGCTAGCCAGTCTAAAAGCAGGACGTGACGGGGAATTATGCGTTGTAAATAAAGCATTGACTAAAGCTGTTCGGGTTATAGACATTGCGCCGACATTGCAACATGCATTAGAAAACTGGACTGACATCGCGCCTAAGTTAGATACCATATATGTCCAATTAAATGCTAATCAACTGAAAGAGGCATTCCCTTTCAATCCATCCGATATGGCCTCTCCATTGCCTCGTGCCTATCAATGGGCTGATGGCAGTGCTTATGTAAATCATGTGGAGCTTGTTAGGAAAGCACGCAATGCTGAAATGCCGGAAAATTTTTGGCATGATCCGTTAATGTATCAAGGTGGTTCCGATAATTTTTTAGGGCCTCGCGATCCTATCATAGCTGCCGATGAAGCTTATGGTATTGATTTTGAAGCAGAAGTTGCCGTGATTACCGATGATGTTCCGATGGCCATTGACGCTCCATCTGCCGCATCCCATATCCGCTTACTCATGCTAGTCAATGACGTGTCCTTACGAAATTTAATTCCTAATGAATTAGCTAAAGGATTTGGTTTTTTTCAATCGAAGCCTGCGAGTAGTTTTTCTCCCGTCGCTGTCACGCCGGACGAATTAGCGCCTCAATGGGATGGGAGTCGCCTCCATCTGCCCTTATCTAGCTATTTGAATAATCAGCTATTTGGCCAACCGAATGCTGGCATCGATATGACCTTTTCTTTCCCCGAATTGATTGCTCACGCAGCCAAAACCCGTGATTTAAGCGCAGGAACGATTATCGGCTCAGGAACGGTTTCTAATTTAGATCGCAGCAAAGGCTCTTCGTGCATTGCGGAAAAACGGATGCTAGAAATAATTAATGCTGGTCAGGCAACGACACCATTTATGCGCTTTGGTGACACCATTCGCATTGAAATGAAGAATGAACAAGGCCAAAACATATTTGGTTCGATTGATCAAACTGTAAAAAGTATTGGCTTAAACTAAGAGAAACATCTATGAAACTTTATGATTATTATCGTTCGTCCTGCAGTTATCGTGTACGAATTGCATTAAACATTAAAAAAATCAATTATGAAACAATACCAATCCATTTAGTTCAAGACGGTGGTATTCAGCACTCGCTTGCTTATCAAGCTGTTAATCCACAGGAATTAGTTCCATCGTTAGAAACAAATAATCATATTCTGACTCAGTCATTAGCCATAATTGAATATTTAGAAGAAATGAACCCAGAGCCAGCTTTTTTGCCAACGCATCCGCTTGAACGAGCACAGATTAGAGGTTTGGCGCAATTGATTGCCTGTGATATTCATCCATTAAATAATTTACGTGTTTTAAAAACCTTACGCGAGGAATTTAAAGCCAGTGACGATCAAATTACCGCTTGGTATCATCAATGGCTGCAAACAGGATTTAATGCCTTGGAAACAAAATTAGCCACGTTACCGAGAACAAAATCGGTATGCTTTAAAGATCAAGTTTCCTTAGCAGATATTTGTTTAATTCCTCAAGTATACAATGCCACTCGTTTTGAATTTTCACTTGATAACTACCCACTTATTCAGGAAATTAATGCGTACTGCCTTACCATCCCTGAATTTAGTGAGGCTGCTCCAAGTACCTAATACCAAAGTAGATGAATATCGCCGATAATAACCGCTTGAAATCCTCGAACGGTTATTAACAACCCAAAGATAGCCAAAAACAAAACGCCCCAGTTATAACCGGAGCCACTACATATTCTTTTGGTTAAAGCTATCATGCGTTCAGGCATTGCTAGCCATAACAATGACTTAAGAAAAATTATCCAACACGCAATCGTAACAATAAGTCGAGGTTTCAATAACCAAATACTATGCGTATCAACGAGTACAATGCCTATTAATAAGCCAAATATAGAACTGATGAAGACTACGGGATCATTCGCTTTTAAATCCATCAGTATTTTTCGATAGAATGTGCGCTTACTCCACAATATCACGGCCATTATAAAGAGGAAAAGCCCTAATATTTGCGACAAGACAAACGAATACAGCATGGAATTACTCATGAATACCTCTTAGATTAATCCTTCATAAAATTATTAGTCTTTATTTCAAAAAATTGCAACAGTAAAGACTAAAAAAGTGAGATATTGATCAACTACTTTATATCAGTATAGAATGCGCAACCTATCCCAAAAAATAAAATCACCTATATGACAACAACATGTTCAATTTCTCATTGTTTATCTGGTCGCTTATGCGCCGGAGAAACAGTTACTGTCCGTGGCTGGGTTAAAACACGCCGTGACTCAAAGGCTGGTATATCTTTTGTTAGTCTGCACGACGGTTCTTGCCATTCTCCCATTCAACTCGTTGCTTCAGACCAACTATCGAACTATCAAGATGAAGTATTACGACTCACCGCTGGGTGTTCTTTAATAGCCACAGGCGAATTAGTCCCCTCTCAAGGCAAAGGACAACAATTCGAAATTCAGGTGACATCCATTGAAGTGGTGGGTTGGGTTGAAAATCCGGATACATATCCTATTTCGGCTAAACGCCATACCTTAGAGTTTTTACGTGAAGTAGCTCATTTGCGCCCCAGAACAAATACCATAGGCGCTGTTGCTCGAGTCAGAGACTGTATTTCTCAAGCTATTCATCGATTTTTACATGAACAAGGCTATTTGTGGATCCATACACCGATTATCACAGCAAGTGATTGCGAAGGTGCTGGTGAGTTATTTCGTGTTAGCACTTTAGATATGGTTAATCCACCTAAAGATGCCGCGGGACAAGTCGACTTTAGTAAAGATTTTTTTGGCCGAGAAGCCTTTCTAACCGTCTCTGGGCAGTTGAATGCGGAAGCGTATTGTTTAGCACTTTCCAAAGTTTACACATTTGGTCCAACTTTTCGTGCTGAAAATTCAAATACAAGTCGTCATTTGGCTGAGTTTTGGATGGTAGAGCCTGAACTAGCTTTTGCTTCGTTAACTGACATTTGTGATTTAAGTCAACAGTTTTTACGGTACGTTTGCCAAGCGGTATTAAACGAACGCAGTGACGACATGGAATTTTTCAATCAATTTGTTAGCCCAGGAACAATTGAAAAAATTGAAAGCATGGCTCAAGCTGATTTTGAAATCATGACCTACACTGATGCCGTAGCAACATTATTAAAATCAGGACATTCATTTGAATACCCGATTGAATGGGGAGCAGATTTACAATCTGAACACGAGCGTTACCTGGCTGAAGTGTTGTGCAAAAAACCCGTGATCCTTACCAATTATCCAGCCGCCATAAAAAGCTTTTACATGCGCTTAAACGACGATGGTCGTACAGTAGCAGCGATGGATGTGTTAGCTCCAGGAATAGGAGAAATTATTGGTGGTAGTCAACGTGAAGAGCGCTTAGAAATATTAGATAGACGCATGGACGAATGTAATTTAAATAAGGAACAATACAATTGGTATCGTGACCTTCGCCGATATGGAACAGTCCCTCATGCTGGTTTTGGATTAGGCTTAGAACGATTAGTTAGCTACATTACAGGTGTAAATAATGTACGTGATGTAATCGCATTTCCTCGCACACCAGGACATGCGACTGATTGATAAAATCTCTGGATCCTGCGGACAAGCCGCAGGACGTCGAAATATGAATTGCCAACAGACCCTAATACGCAGCAGTTAGCGTTTAATAAATAGTTGCAAAAAAAGCCGACTGAAATCGTAAATTACAATTTACTTCTGCATTTATTGTTTTAACTGCCCTTCTTGTAACGTGAAAACTTTGTCCATCCTAGATGCTAAGGTGTGATCATGGGTAACAATTACTAACGCAGTTTTTAATAAGCTATTTAATTCAATCATTAAATCAAATACATGCGCAGCTGTCATTTGATCTAGATTACCCGTGGGCTCATCGGCAAAAACACAGGCTGGTTTATGCACTAACGCCCTTGCAATAGCCACTCGCTGCCTTTCTCCGCCAGATAATTGCGATGGTTTATGTTTCTCACGCTTTCCCAACCCAACACGCACTAAAATATCACTGGCTTGAGACATTGCTTCTTTGACAGAAAGATTCGTCATAACCAACGGCAAAGCAACATTTTCTAAAGCTGTAAATTCCGACAGTAAATGATGAAATTGGTATACAAAGCCTAATTGTTGATTACGCAAAATACAACGTTTTTTTTCTGATAGAGATTGCCAATTTTCACCTCGCATCATGACTTCACCAGTAGTTGGCTTATCAAGCCCTCCCAGTAAATGCAATAACGTGCTTTTACCCGATCCAGAAGGACCAACAATAGCAATTCGAGAACCAGTTTCGATTTCAAAATTGATATTATGTAATACATGCACCGATGTATTACCATCATGATACGACTTGCCTAATTCCCGACATTGCACAATATCATTACTCATAATGTAAAGCCTCCGCGATAACGGTTTTTGATGCTCGCCATGCTGGATAAATAGTCGCTAAAAAACTCATCAATAAGGCCATCACACACACTCGCCATAGATCACTAAATAAAATTTTTGAAGGAAGATAATCCACAAAATAAATGCTGGAAGACAATACATGCATGCCAAAAAATGACTGCAATGAATTTACAATTTGTGTCGCATTACTGGCCAGAATCAACCCACCGACGACACCAATAAAGGTACCTAAACACCCTATCATCATACCTTGCACAATAAAAATTTGTAAAATAGTTGCTGGAGTCGCACCTATAGTCCGTAAAATAGCAATTTCAGCTTGTTTATCATTAACTACCATAACTAAAGAAGAAACCAGGTTAAAGGCCGCCACGCCGATAATTAATAACAGAATTAAGAACATCATCGTTTTTTCCATTTTAATTGCGTCAAAAAAAGCGCCGAACGATTCAGTCCAATTGCCAATTTGATATCCTTCGCCCAATGTTGTCGATAATTGCTCGGCCAAAGCTGGGGCTCGATATTCCTCTTGTATTTTTAACCGAAGCCCAGAGACATCATCCGGTTTAAATTGCATGAGTTTTTGAGCATCATTCATATGAATAAAGCCTAATTTTGTATCAAAATTAAACCCGGTTCCAGCAGAGAAAATACCTCTTACGGTGAATCGTTTAAAACGAGGCTCCATACCTGCTGGAGTAACAGTAGCCTGAGGAACCATAACAGTTAGTTGATCTCCAACCATGACGCCTAAATTTTCGGCCAACCCGCGACCTAGAATTATGCCAAAATGATCCAGATTATTAATTGAGCCAACTAACATTTTACGTTGTAAGTTAGTAATTTTATTTTCTTGTTCAGGCAAAATACCGGTTAACATCACCGGCAAAACCTGGCCATCATAAGTTAATAAACCTTGAGCAGTAACATAAGGCGCCATTGCCTTAATTTCAGGTTCTGTGCTGAGTTTTTCTTCCAAATTTTGCCAATGTGAAATCACACCATCTTGTCCAGTAATCGTAATTTCAGGTGCCATCCCAAAAAACCGTTTATGAATTTCGACATCAAATCCATTCATAACTGACAATACGGTTATTAAAACCATAACCCCCATGCCAATTCCCAGCATGGAACTTAAAGAGATAAATGACACAAAATGATTTTTCTTTTTAGCGCGGGTATAGCGCAACCCAATAAACAACGGCAATGGTTTAAACATAATTGGATGAAATTTGAGTAAAGAACTATTGTAGTTAAAATAATCCCGACAAGATAGAGTCTGACAGCATTATCTAAAGATATTCGACTTTAATCATCAACTAACACACAAAGTTATCCACAGAATTTGTGGATATTGAGTCGTGCTGATATCAACAGAGAGACCCGTTACAACAATTATCTATTTCCTAAAGAATATGCTGTAAGCGGCACTTGTTTTCTTAGAGATTAGGTCAACAATGAAAAAAACGCAAATGTCGTAATTGTAAAATCGTTGATTGGGAAAATTCAATGACTGTATCCAAACATACAAAACATTTGTTTATGATAATGACAATTGCTTTATTTTCCATGATGAGCAATATAACTACCGCTGGAAGTAGCCCTTTTGTTATGCTACGGCTCTTAAATACTTATACCATGTGGTGCCAATCAGACCAAATATTGAATTCTTATGACTAATAACTCAATATTTGGTGCCCACATTCCCCAGACTCTGTAGCTACGTTCGTTTTAATTGTCTTTTGAAGTGACAGCAAGGTATTCCTTGTCGTACTCCATGAGAATAGGCCACAATGCCATTCGGATCGATTTCTTATTATAGCATCGTTAGCTAACATGCTCCCAATTTTAGTACAAAGATCCGTCGCAGTCAGTGTATTGTTACCCGCTAAACTCATGTACTCTTTTTTTAACTCATTAAACTTTTGTCTTGTTTTCTCAGATTTCGGATTATATTTAGGAATTTCTTTTAATCGTTTGAATAATACATTCAAAATCTCACGATGCGGGTGATCCGGAAAGGCATTAGCGGGAGCAGGTAAGATATAAAAAGATTCTTTTTCCGGTGACCCATGGATTAAGATAGTTTTATAAGGGAGTGTCGTTAAAAAATTTCTTGAGATCTCGCCAGTAAGTCCAAAAATATATTCCACTATATCCACAGCAGTACTACGACAGGTGTTATTTATATTTAAAAAGTACGCATTATTAATGATCGACAATTTATCAGCTCCAATATCGGATACATGGGATGTCCAGTCTCTAAGTTTTTGAAGAGAAAATACATATGAACCCAAATCTATAGGCAAAAAACACTGCGTCTTTATACTCTCGATCATGTGTCTACGATGACGCATATTCGTCTCGATCCAGTCTATTTGAGCCGCCGATAGTAAATCGATTGAGTGCTCCGTAAATTGTGCATCAAATGCTTCTAATTTTTCAGCCGCGAACCTGAAAACATGACTTTGATGATTTTCGTAATCATAATAATATAAATTATTTGGAAAGCGAATGTATTGCGATCGCAATAATTTTTTATAATACATCTCAGTAGGCTCGGATGACATTCGTCTAAAACTCACCCCCTCTATTTGTATTTTGACTGCAGGACGAGCATCTAAATCACTTTCTATTCTCTTAAGCAGAGAAAAAAACCCAATTAACTGGTCATAAGTAAGAGCATACGCCTGATAAGAAACCTCTGTTGAAAGACTTTTTCTAATGACATGTTCATCTTTTAGTCGAGCAGGAACACCTTCTTTGATCAGTTTTATCCCCTCAGATATTATCTCCAAATATGATGGCGACGTAACAGAATTTGGTATAGTAACTTTACCCACACGCGCAAGCAACTGAGGCTTTTCATTTTTAGGAACTGCACCAACCATAATGAAAGAATGTGGTTCATTTAACCTGCCTACAGCAATGAAAAACTCGGTATTCTCATCAAATTTAAGTCGCATCTCAGGTTCTCAAAGTTGTAAATAAACCCCCCATTATATGACCACATATCGACCAACTCAAGTCTTATTGAATAATCACTTGACGTGGTGCGTTAAAAAATAAGCAATTTAATATTCACTTAAGTTAAGTCAGCTACACTCTATTTTGATATTTTATAAACATTTTTTCCATTAATTAACTTTGAGAGCAAGTATGAATAACCGATATGACGATTATGACAGTGAACATGATGAAATCGAAAACCGCTTATTTAAGCAAGTTGAACAAAAAAAAGAAAACCGCAGTTCAGATAAAAAATCACCTAACCAAATTTCTGCGGTAAATCTAATGAAACACGGGATGTATAATAAAAAAGTAGTTTCGGCTGATGTTAGAACCGAGCGCGATGAAGCTATAAATAAAAATCAAGCTGTAAGTCCTAAAAAATAACAATGTCAAACCAAATTTATTTTAAACCATGACCTCTAATAGGCGGGGATAATTTGCCTGCCTATTCAAACTATTCTTCATAATTAGCCCCTAGACAAACCATCCAATAGATGGGATCCTGAAATCAACTAAATATATGTTTACAAGGACATATTGTGACGCACGAAATTATGAAATATGACGTGATTATCGTTGGTGGCGGCCCCGCTGGATTAACAGCCGCTATTCGCCTAAAACAATTAGCAAATGAACAACAAAGTAACATCAGTGTTTGTGTAATTGAAAAAGGAGCACAAATAGGTGCGCACACTTTATCTGGTGCGGTCCTTGAACCTCGCGCTCTAAAAACCTTACTTCCTAATTCATGGGAAAGTGCTCCTCTCAACACCCCCGTAACACACGATTATTTTTATTACTTATCTCCAAAACACGCCTTACGCCTCCCTACCCCAAAGCCTATGTGCAATCAGGGCAACTACATTATTAGTTTAGGTGAGTTATGTAAATTTCTTGCATCAGAAGCTGAGCAATTAGGATGTGAAATTTACCCCGGATTTGCAGCAACAGAAGTACTTTATGATACAAATCAAACAGTGATAGGTATAGCAACAGGTGAGCTTGGCATTGATAAAAATGGTCAGAAAACAGCAAGTTATCAACCTGGAATGCATTTACATGCCAAACAAACATTATTTGCAGAGGGATGTCGAGGTCAATTAAGCGAACAATTGATGCATCGCTTTCAATTACGCCATAACAGCCAACCACAAACTTATGCTTTAGGCCTGAAAGAGATATGGCAAATTCCAGAAAGCCAACATCGTTTGGGGGAAGTGATACATACCGTTGGTTGGCCTCTCGACAAAGCCACCTACGGCGGATCATTTATTTATCATATATCAGACAATAGGATAGCCTTAGGACTTGTCATCGGTCTTGATTATAAAAATCCCTGGTTAAATCCATTTGCAGAATTTCAACGTTTTAAAACACACCCCTTCGTTAGTTCACTGTTATCTAACGGAGAGCGCATTGCATATGGAGCTCGAGCCTTAAACGAAGGTGGTTGGCAATCAATGCCAAAACTGAGCTTTCCAGGCGGTGTTTTGATTGGTGACGGCGCAGGTTTTTTAAATGTTCCTAAAATAAAAGGGATACATACCTCCATGCAATCAGCCATCATTGCAGCCGAAACTTGCTTTGATTTTCTAAAAGCAAACCAAGAGACTATTCTTGAAAATGTAGGCTATTCTGAAAAAATAAAACACTCATGGGTAACTGACGAATTATATAAAGTACGCAACATTCGTCCTGGTTTTCGATTTGGTTTGATCCCAGGATTAGCCCTCGCTGCATGGGAAACATACGTCACTAAAGGTAAGTCACCCTGGACATTAGCCAATCATGCAGATCATTTAAGTTTAAAATCAATCACCCGGGTCAAACCGATTGATTATCCAAAACCAGACGGCGTACTAACCTATGACCTACTCTCTTCTGTTTATTTATCTAATACCTTTCACGATGAAAATCAACCCTGCCACCTCAAGCTAAGAGATAAATCCCTCGCAATTTCTGTAAATTACGAACAATACGGCTCACCCGAAACTCGATATTGCCCAGCGGGAGTCTATGAAATCGTAACTGAGAAAAACCAACCAAAGCTACAAATTAACGCTCAAAACTGCTTACACTGTAAGACATGCGATATCAAAGATCCTCGCCAAAATATATTATGGACAGCCCCTGAAGGAGGTGGCGGCCCCAATTACGTCAATATGTAGCAAATTATTTGTTATTTTCAATCGAGGACGCTAAACTTGCCATCGGAGTCCCAGTGGCGCAGCTGGATAGCGCGGCCCCCTCCTAAGGGGCAGGTCGCAAGTTCGAATCTTGCCTGGGACACCAGTTAAATCAATAAGATGCGAATTTTTGTTCAGGGATTTTAAATAGATTTTGCAGTTTGGTATAGCCATGGGTATAGCCAAATTGATTGTTACTCTCTCATAAAAAAATAATTTGAATTTTTTGTAAAATAAAATCAAACTACTTTTTATAGTATACTTACTGTAATTGTTTAAATTAGGAACTCTTTAATGACGGCAAAAGCGATTGATGTTGCGGACTACATTTTAGAAAAAAATGGCACAATGTCCGCCATGAAATTACAAAAACTAGTTTATTACTAACAAGCTTGGCATCTGGTATGGGAAGATATGGAACTGTTTTCAGAAGAGATTCAAGCTTGGGCTAATGGACCTGTAATACCCTGCCTATACACTATTCATCAAGGTACTTTCAGCCTTGAACCTGGTTTTTTCAAAGGAGATACGACCGCCATTTCTGATGAAAGTAGAGATGTAATCGAGCGTGTCCTTACATTTTATGGCGATAAAGATGCTCAATGGTTAAGTGATCTCACGCATATGGAAGATCCATGGAAAAAAGCTCGCGTTGGTCTAACCGACGGTGAACGAGGTGCCCGCACCATATCAAGTGCATCTATGTCCGAGTACTACAGTAGTCTATAATGCCTAAAAAAAATAAATCTCAACCTAAAATAGCTAGCGCTCCTTCTAGTGGTAGAGAGGTTCGTGCCAATTTTAAACCTCATAGCAAAGAGGTGCGTACCCGTAAGAACAAACCGTTTCCATCATGTTTTTTATATTCTTTTTCTTGAGGCAAAGCCTCTCGTATCTCTTTTTTCTTTAATTTACTCATATGTATATTTCTTGTTCTTAATTGTGCAGGAGCCTCCTGCACAATTTCATTAACCAACCAATTCGGATTCAGTGAATCCCGAATTAATCCTAGGCCAATCCATGCATTCGACTAGTTGAGTTTATTGAAGCTTATGACCAATTAGTTTCCACAATGAAATTACTTAACTTAGCAGGTTGCTTTGAGTCAGAAAGTGATTATTATTCTAACATTAAACGCATCCAAACATTATCAAATCAGATGCTAAGCGGCATTATGCTAACCAAGAGCTCCATCGATAGCTTCCCCATAAAATGTCACTTTTTATTTGTATCTTTACGGTAACATTAGTTATGAGGCAACGACTGAGAAATTTCCTACTTTAGGTAACATTTGTTTTGAGGCAATTCGCAAGACCATCAGTTCCTTTTCAACTGAAATAACTAATGCTAAAATTGTCGCAGTAATGTGATACTCATAATTAATGGACAAAATCATGGCTGAAACCACTCTACCCAAAGGACCACCCAAAAAAAATTTACTGCAGTATATCAAGTATATCGCTTATCCAGTAACAATATGGGAAGAGTGCAGACAGATCTATGGAAAAACATTTACACTACGTTTTTCGACACGGAAAAATATGGTGGTAATTAGCGATCCCAACGATTTAAAACAAGTCTTTTCAGCTGCTACCGATCAAATAACCGCTGGAAAAATCTACGCAACTATGCTAAGGCCAACGTTGGGGGATTTTTCCTTATTAACAATGGATGGAAAAAAACATTTGCAACATAGGAAATTGTTACTCCCGCCTTTCCATGGTCAGAGAATGAAGGATTATGGCGAATTAATGAGTCAAATTACCAAACAACAAATAGCTCATTGGAAACCGAACACTACATTCAAATTAGTAGACGAAGTTAGAGAAATTGCTTTCAACATTATTTTAAGTGCTATTTTTGGCATGAATGAAGAAAATACCAGATTTCATACACTGGCCTCAGCATTGCGTAATTTTGGGAATCAAACTGCCAAACTATCTTCAGTTATCACTTTATTCCTCCCGTTTTTACATAGGAATTTAGGATTTTTAACCCCATGGGCGAAAATAAAAAAACTACGAAAAGAAGTAGATAATTGTTTATTTGAGGAAATTTCAGCTAGAAAAAACTTAAACTTGGATTCACGTATTGACATTTTAAGCCTTCTATTGCAAACTCGCGATGAAGACGGAAATGCGATGTCCGATCAAGAAATACGTGATGAAATGCTTACCTTATTATTAACAGGGCAGGAACCGAGCACGATCAGTATAGCTTGGTCTTTTTATGGCATTTTAACCAATCCTAGGGTTCTTCAAAAACTAAAAGATGAGTTGAGCCAATGCGTTGCAAATGATAGCGAATTAATTTCAAATTTAGATAAATTAGTTTATCTAGACGCTGTGATCAAAGAAGCCTTACGTATCACCCCTATTATTCCTAATATGGTACGAGTATCCAATCAGCCTTATCAACTAAACGAATATACCCTACCCAAAGGAACTATAATTTCGCTTTGCACCTATCTTGCGCATCATGATCCAGACAATTGGACTGAACCTCACAAATTTATGCCAGAACGATTTTTAAATTCAACAGAAAATCCTTACACTCATTTACCTTTTGGTAGGGGAATAAAACGTTGTATAGGAAGTGCTTTTGCTCAGTATGAAATGAAAATTATTATCGCTCAAATTCTCATGCACACTGAACTAGCACTCATCGATAACTATACAACCAAGTTAACACGAAAAGGCTTTATTTTTGGACCATCAAATGGATTGCCGGTTAAGGTTATTTAGCTTCGACGCATCTCGCTGCTCCGTTTAGGCTCTCGTTCATAACAATTCTTCAACCTCTAAAATCAATGACTCACTGGATTCAGAAGAACGCAGCTTAGAAGAAATCATGTCATCAAACAGTGATTTCTTGGTAAAATCAGCCAAAACTTGCCTTCTTTTCATGCTCTTAGGGAGTTCAAGCATCCAGTCGGTTGGCGCGATACCAATTTGTGCTATTTTATCTGCGTTCGACAAAGCAACAGAAAACGCTTGTAAACCAGCGATTGCTATTAAATGTTGCAGATTTAATTGTCTGGTTCTTTCTAAATCATATAATGCACTTTCTATCGCAGGACGTGATCCCAAATTAATACTCAGGCCACTTAACCCAATAGAACGTCGATAATGGATGAGAGCATCTAAAAAAACACTAGCTGCTGCATGATTGCTTTGCCCAGGTGCTCCTATTATTCCTGACATGGATGAGAAGATAATGAAATATTTTAATTCATCCTGACAAGTTAATTCATGTAAATACCACGCACTATGAATTTTAGTCTGAAACACACGGTGGTAATGAACAGGAGTTTGCTTTTGCATGGGCGCATCAGCTACAAGATCTTGCGCATGAATCACACCTTCCATAGGACCTTGATCGCGTTTAATTTTTTGATACACCTTCTTAAGCGCAACTCTATCACTGATATCTACCTCATATGCCTTCACCTGCACACCCTGTTGTTTCCAAGCTAAAAATTGTTGCCTGTGATCATCACCCACAATACCATTGGATAATAATGCTATTTTTTTAATACATTGCGTGTTAATTAAATGTTGACACACAGCATAGCCCATATCAGATAAACCACCAGTAATGAGATAGACGCCTGTACCTGAATTGGGCGATAGGCATATACGCTCTTGCAACGGATTTAACGTCGTTGCACACAGTCGACTACTAAATATTTGATTCGACCGAAATTGAAATTGATTTTCATCTCCGGTATCAAAACTACTTACCCATAATGCGCATACAATAGAATCCAACCCATTCTCTTCATCAAAATTCATTAAGCGTATCGGCCATAGTGGATATTCATTTTGCAATGATCGACCCATACCCCATAACACAGTGTTTGCCACGGGCTGTCCAGTTACTATATCCAACGCAGGATAGAGTACATTTTGTTGTGTACAAGAATGAATAAAAACTTGAACCACATGTAGCAAATACACAGAACGGGATTCTGCTAACTCAGGTACAGAACGTTTTATATTAGAGTGCCCCAATGAAACAAACACCACACGACTATATGAAAATTGATGTAGATAAATGCTAACATCTTCCATTTCATCTAAATAAATCATATCTAATTCAATATCACATTCCGTTAAGTGATCATGCAGTTTTTTACAAAAACTTAAAGAGTCGTGGATGAGCAACCATTTCTGAATCACGCTTGTTGATTCACATTTCTGAATTGATGCCGGATGAGTGAATGCTGAATTGATGATAGTTGCATAAGGAACCCATTCTAATTCATACGCCATCATCTGTGACGGTAGCGATTGAATAACTTCTAACTGTTCTAATATGTGTTGAGATAACGCAGATATGGTTGAGAAAACAGATATTTTTTGCGCATTAATAGTCATCCCCAACGATCTAGTTACACGTTGCGCAAATTCTGCCGCTGTCAATGAGTCTATCCCTAAATCAAAAAGACTCTTGTGTATGTCAACCATTTCACTATCATAGTGCATTAATTTTTTGAATACCTGCGTTAAATGAGAGCTTAGCAACGTTCTAACGTCTTCCAATGACCGTTGTTTTAATTCAACAGCTAAATTGAATGTTGCAGCTGTCTGCTCATTCGCAACTCTTGCCAATTCATAATAAGCGCTATCCGCATGTTGCTGAGAAAATTGCTGTTCGCTTACCGCTTGAAGACTCAATTCATCAATTATCCCAATCAACTCTCCTTCAGGTGTATAAAGCTCGAGGGTTACTGTCACTCGATTGTCTGTTGCAACCAAACTCGCCTTATCTGCTTTCACCCATACATGGGCAGGTAATCTACCCTTTAAAACAAAAGCTTTTATCTCAATTGGTAAATAAATCGCAGATAATGAATTATCAAATAATCCACTAATACTTTGTAAACAACTATCCAATACCGCAGGATGAGCTATATACGTACCGTCCTCATCTAATTCTATCTCCGCTAATATACCTTCTGAAAGCTGGTGGATAGCACGGAGTCCTTGAAACATGGGACCATAATAAATACCAGATGCATCTTTGTGTTGATAAGAATCAGCTTGATGCCATGTCTCTGTAGCTCTCGCTACATACGCATTAAGATCGATCCGTTTTTCAGGCAAAGCAATCAAACCGAAAGTTCCCTGACAATGGCGTACCCAATGGTCAGAATCCTCCGCGCTATATATTTCAACCTGGCGTTCTTCATTAATCAATACTTGTAGAGATACAAAATCTTCTTTAGGGATAAATAAAGGTCGTTCAAAGATAATCTCATACACACCATAAACTTCCGTTTTATCGATATACGACAAAGCTTCGAAACATAATTCCAAATAACCCGCATCAGGGAATACGGTTCTATCAAATATCCGATGATCACCTAAGTAGGTATCTTTAGACAAAGATAAGTCCGCGTTGAATGTCTTCTGTTTTCCAGCACCTGACAGCCTAGAGTGTAAAAACCCTTGCGATAAAACCGTGTTCAATGATCGTGGCGTAGGCGTGAGATCGAACCAATAACGTTTACGTTTAAAGGGAGAATGATATACCGGCGCTTCAGCAACCAATCCCTCCCGACGTGGTGCTTCTTCCAAAATCACATGCGCATTAGTGCCACTCAATCCAAAAGAACTCAATGCCGAACGGCGTACA
>JAUYSP010000051.1 GCA_030696305.1 Legionellaceae bacterium
TCTTGTGTACTATGAGCTTATTGAGGACATGGTGAGTGCCATAGCTCGAGAGAAACAACTTAAAGGCGGCTCAAGAAAAAAGAAATTGGCTTTGATTGAGAAAGTAAATCCTTATTGGGATGACTTATATGAAAAACTGATGTAATCATTGGCATCTGTAAGGTCACTAGATTGCTTCGTCGCTACGCTCCTCGCAACGACGGCTTTAAAAATCGTACCGTACAGAGGCATACGATCTTAACGGAAGGGTGGCGTGGTGGTTTGGATTTTTCGCACGGAACGTAGTGAGTACGAAAAATCCAAACCACCGTGACAGGACCCTGATACACAAGCCTAAATAGAACTACTGTTAGCAAGAAACTTAAAAGATATACGAGCTTTCCCCCTTCCACAATCTCCGTGAAGGTTAAATATCAATATTTTCTGCTTCTAACGCATTTGTTTCAATAAAATCACGTCGTGGTTCTACATGATCACCCATGAGCGTGGTAAAAATCTCATCGGCTCCTACAGCATCTTCAATTGTGACTTGCAGCATACGCCGAACATTCGGATCCATTGTTGTTTCCCACAACTGCTCAGGATTCATTTCCCCGAGACCTTTGTAACGTTGAATCGTTTGCCCGCGTTTGGCTTCATCCATTAACCACAGCAAGGCCTGTTCAAAGGTAGCAACCTGCTGAGATTTTTCTCCGCGAGTAACATACGCGCCGGTTTCAATTAGATTATCTAATTCAAAGCTGATAGTCGCCATGTCTCTATAATCTTTTGACATTAAAAACTCTGCACCTATAGTAATGATATTATCTGTACCATGCTGGCGCATTACAACACGAGGAGTGTATTGATTGCTCTCGCTGTTATAAGCAAGCTCCACGCTGAATTGCTGTGTTTTACTGCCTAAATCCTGAAGATTTGTTTGTAACGTGTTAATCCAATGCTGCATTTGCTCCTGATTACTGAAGTCTTCTGCTTTTAATGCAGGTAAACGGATAATACGCTTCAAAATATCAGCGTGATAACGTCTTGAGTATTTTTTGATCAGCTTTTCCAGTGAACGAAATTGCTGAACTACGGTGGTTAGTGCTAACGCTGTAATGGATGGAGCATCCTGAGCGGGATAAAAATTAGCGCCATCTAATGCTGTTAATGTGAGGTATTCAAATAAAGCATCGTCGTCTTTAACGTATTGTTCTTGCTTGCCCTGTTTAATTTTGTAAAGCGGTGGCTGAGCAATGTAGATGTAGCCACGATTAATCAGCTCGGGTGTTTGTCGATAGAAAAACGTAAGCAATAAGGTGCGAATGTGTGCGCCATCGACGTCCGCATCGGTCATGATAATTATGCGGTGGTATCGAATTTTGTCCGGGTCATATTCATCTGGACCGATTCCACAACCTAAAGCAGTAATTAAGGTTGCTACTTCTTGCGATGCTAACATTTTATCAAAGCGTGCTTTCTCAACGTTTAAAATTTTACCTTTTAACGGCAAAATAGCTTGGAATTTACGATCGCGCCCCTGTTTTGCCGAGCCACCCGCTGAATCTCCCTCAACAATATATAATTCTGAAAGGGCTGGATCTTTTTCTTGGCAGTCAGCTAATTTTCCTGGTAGTCCAGCAATATCCAAGGCCCCTTTACGGCGGGTCATATCTCGGGCGCGTCTTGCAGCTTCCCGTGCACGCGCGGCGTCAATGATTTTTCCTACAATGGTTTTGGCAATATTAGGATTTTCTAGCAAGAAATCATTGAGCTTTTCTGCTACTACTGATTCAACAGCGGATTTTACCTCTGAAGAAACGAGCTTATCTTTTGTTTGAGATGAAAATTTAGGATCTCGGACCTTGACCGACAAAACTGCAGTTAAACCTTCCCGTGCATCATCGCCCGTTGTAGCAATTTTCGCTTTTTTTGCAAAGCCTTCATTTTCAATGTAGTTGTTCAGTGTACGGGTTAGAGCTGAACGAAAACCGGCTAAATGTGTGCCCCCATCGCGTTGGGGAATATTGTTCGTAAAGCAATAAATATTTTCTTGGTAAGTATCATTCCATTGCATCGATACCTCGATGCCAATATTATCTTTTTCGGCACTAATTGAAAAGATTAATGGAATAATAGCTGTTTTATTTCTATTTAAATGTTCTACGAAGGCTTTGATTCCACCTTCATAACGAAATGTATCTTGTTTATCGTCTCGTTCGTCGAGCAAATGTATACAAACACCAGAATTTAAAAATGACAGCTCGCGTAAGCGTCGAGCTAAGATATCGTAATGGAATAAGATGTTGCTGAATGTTTCTGCGCTAGGTTTAAACCAAATTTGTGTCCCAGTGGTTGATTCAGAATGTCCTGTTATAGCAAGAGGGGCTTCTGGTTCACCATGACGATACCGTTGTTCGTAAAGTTTACCATCGCGGCGAATTTTTAAATGCAATTGTTCAGATAATGCATTGACCACTGAAACGCCCACACCGTGAAGACCACCGGAGACTTTATATGAATTATCGTCAAATTTACCACCAGCGTGCAAAATTGTCATGATAACTTCAGCAGCAGAACGCCCTTCTTCTTTATGAATATCGACTGGTATTCCTCGTCCGTCATCGATAACGGTAATCGATTCATCGGCATGAATTTTAATTGTTATTTCGTGACAATGCCCTGCTAACGCTTCGTCAATCGCATTATCGACAACCTCAAACACCATATGGTGTAGTCCCGTACCATCATCGGTATCACCAATGTACATGCCAGGGCGCTTCCTAACGGCATCAAGTCCTTTTAATACTTTAATATTGGTTGAATCATAGGTGGTTTTTTCAACGCTCATGCAATGTCCTCGTGACCAAATACGTTTTTAGGATCTGGTTGTTAGTATATCATTATTCTTGCTTTGTTGTCTCATTTTAATGAGGCCTAGACCCTAGGGTGAAGACAAACGACCATTTTCTAACATAAAAATGGACGCATGATCCAATGGGTGTTGCGTGCTAAATTGCGAGCCATCAATTGTAGTAAGGAAAAATTGTCCTTTGAGTTGACAGATGCACTTAATAAGTCGTTTTACATGCATTGCATCTAATTCGGTAGTTATGTCATCAAATAAGTACAAGCAGGGGGTGGATAATAACTGGGCTTGAGCTAATTTTAAGGCGATCAATATTATTTTTTGTTGGCCACGCGATAACGTTTGTTTTGCTTTAAGGAGTGTTGAATTAAATAAAATATCCGCTTGGTGTGCCCCAGAATGCGTGTATTGGCGGTGACAATCACTCATATATTGTTCAGTTAAAATAGTTGCTAATGAACGTCCAGTTTCTTTTTTATCCCAACCTTTATAATAACTGATTGTGCAAGGGATCTCGGTTAACTGGGATAAGTACAGTTGAAATGCTTCAGACCAGTCTTTGAAATATTCAACACGTAATCGATCAAGCTCGTAAGACATATCAACGATTAATTTATTCCATGGTATGCATTGTTGTTCATTGGTTCTTTGACGCAGCAAGGCATTTCGTTGTTTAAGGACGTGTCGGTATTCTTTCCATAACGTATGATAGGATTGTTTCACGTGAAACAATCCCCAGTCTAACATGCTGCGTCGAACGGCGGGGCCTGCGTCCATGATTTGAAAAATATCTTGATAAATTAGCTGGCAAGGTAAGAAATGAGCGAGTTCGCTACTGCGCAAGCAGGCTTGTTGGTTAATTTTGACCTGAGTGGAGCCTGAGTTTGATTTTTGGATACTAATTGAATCGTTAGCCGTCGTTCGCGCATATACTGTCAATTCAGTGGAGTGATGAGTGATGAGCGGGCTTGTTTCACGAGTACGAAATGAATGCCCACTACTTAATAAATAAATTGCTTCTAAAATACTTGTTTTACCACTTCCATTTAAACCATGGAAAATATTATACCGTGGATTCAGGGTTATCTGTGCCAAATGAATGTTACGTAGTTGATGGATATTTAGATGTGTTAACGTCATATTTTCATGGGCATAATTATATATTGATAATGTTCATCTTGAGGAGATTGCACCAAAATACTGCTGTCCGTGTCTGAAAAAGATAAACGCAATGGGCCTTCTTTGACATGATTCAGTACGTCTAGTAAATAAGTAGCGTTAAGCCCAATACTTAACTCCTCCCCTTCAGTTTCAGCTACTAGCGATTCTATGCCCTCTTCATGTTCTTGATTGTTAGCAATTATTGTCAATGTACTCGGTTGAATTTGCAGTAAGACCGCTCGTAATTTCTCGTTAGCCATAATAACGATTCGAGATAGAGCGCGTTTTAACATGTCGCGATCAACTAAAACAGATTTATCTTGGTCTTTTGGTATGGCTCGAGTATAGGGCGGGAATCGCGCTTCGATTAGTTTTGATGAAAAAATATATTGGTTTGACACTAATTTAAAATGATTTTTACTAGCAGATAATACGACTTGAGTATCAGTCACATTACTCAGTAATCGAAGCATTTCTTGGACCCCTTTTTTGGGGATCAGCAGACGATGATGCTGATTGCTCAATTGACTTGGAAGTCGACAAATAGCCATCCGGTGCCCATCAGCAGTGACCGCTGTGATAGATTGCGAGTCAATTTCAAGAAATAATCCATTCAAATAGATGCGAACATCTTGTTGAGCCATGGCAAAATAAGTTGATTGTAACAAATGGGTTAGGGCCGCTGTGTCCACAGTAAATTCTACGTCAGACAATTCATCTTCTATAATGGGATAATTGTCAGCCGGTAATGTGGCTAGTTTAAATTGACTGCGTCCAGCTTTGATAGAAAGAATACCTTCTTTACAAATGAACGTAGGATTGGCATCGTCTTCTAGCGAGCGAATAATGTCGATCATTTTCTTTGCTGGAATTGTGACCGCCCCTGTCTCTTGACTGGCAGTGCAAGTGACGCTGGCAGTGATTTCAATTTCAAGATCAGTGGCGGTCAGGCTCAATTGATTTTTTGATAATTTGAGTAGAATATTTGACAAAATGGCCAACGAGTGTTTTTTGTCAACAGCACCAGCAACCATGAGTAAAGGCGTTAATAATTGTTGTTTACTGATGGTAAGTTCGAACATGATGAGGTATCTCCTAATCAGAATTTACATACCCCCTCCGACTTTTATCTGGTCTGGGGCTTATATAAGTTCCTTCTATGTTTAAGACGATAGAGTTCGCATTAAATTTTTATAATCTTCTGCAAAATCGCCAGCTTCTAATACGAGTTCTTTAACTTTACGACAAGCATGGATAACCGTCGTATGATCTCGGCCGCCAAAATGATCGCCGATTTCTGGTAAACTATGATTAGTCAATTCTTTTGCTAATGCCATGGCCATTTGTCGCGGTCTTGCAATTGAGCGACTGCGTCTTTTGGATAATAAATCCGCTACTTTAACTTTATAGTACTCGGCTACTGTTTTTTGAATATTTTCTATTGTTACTAATTTATCTTGTAGTGCTAATAAATCACGTAACGCTTCGTTCACAAAGTCAATTGTGATTAACTTGCCTGTAAAATGCGCATTGGCAATAACGCGACGAAGAGCACCTTCTAATTCACGAACGTTAGAGCGGATCTTTTTTGCAATAAAAAAGGCAACTTCATAAGGCAACTCCACGTTCGATTGCTCTGCTTTGCTGATGAGAATCGCAACGCGTGTTTCAAGCTCAGGTGGTTCTACAGCAACGGTTAATCCCCAACCAAAGCGCGATTTTAATCGCTCTTCTACGCCCTCGATTTCTTTGGGATAACGATCGCTGGTTAAAATAATTTGTTGTTGACCTTCAAGAAGCGCATTGAATGTATGGAAAAATTCTTCCTGTGAACGGTCCTTACCAGCAAAAAATTGAATATCATCGATCAATAATGCGTTAAGTGAACGGTAAAATCGTTTGAATTCATTAATCGCATTTGTTTGCAATGCTTTGACCATATCGGCAACAAAGCGCTCAGAGTGTAGATATAATACCTTTGCATCAGGATTGTTTTTTAATATGGCATTACCAATCGCATGCATTAAATGGGTTTTACCTAAACCAACACCGCCGTAGATAAACAGAGGATTATAGGCATCTCCTGGCCGCTCTGCTACTTGAAGGGATGCGGCTCTCGCCAACTGATTTGAATTACCTTCCACAAAACTATCAAATAAGAATTTTCTGTTTAAATAGCTGTTTTTGAAGTGATCCGTATTTTTTTTGGCAATAATCTTTGATTGAGTTACGGTTTGTTCAGTAGTCACTGATTTTGGTGTTTCTACCGCGGCTATTATTTTACTACCAATTTCAATGCTAACAAATTTAATAGCATCAGGGCTTAATTGATTAACTAGTTCGGTGATACGTGCATAAAAATGTTTTTTGACCCAATCTACTACAAAACGGTTGGGGGCCAGTAAAACGAGGGTATTATCCACTGTTTCAGCTTGTAACGGACGCAACCAGGTGTTGAATTGTTGGGCAGGATACTCTTCTTGTAACAGATTTAGACACTTCTGCCAGATATTCGCAGACACAGATTACTCCAGACAGAACTTAGTGCGCTATTATAACCAAACAACTTCTTGTTGCCAAACTCTTATCTTTTGTGAAAAAATCAAGGTAATTACTATTTGCATAAGCAGTCATATCATGCTGATTGATCGAGGCGGTTATCGATTAAATGTGGGAATCATTTTAATTAATGAGTCAGGGCGAGTTTTTTGGGGTAAGCGACAGGGGCACGATGCGTGGCAATTTCCTCAAGGGGGGCTAGCCGTGAGCGAAACGCCAATGGAAGCTTTGTTCCGTGAATTGCGAGAAGAGGTTGGATTAGAGCGTGAGGACGTGGTTGTTTTAGGCGTAACCAAACGCTGGCTTAAATATCGTCTTCCAAAGCAATACCTACGCCATGGAACCACGCCTCTGGTTATTGGACAAAAACAAAAATGGTTTTTACTAAAATTAATTTCAAGTGAGCAAAAAATACGGCTTGATTTGAGTGACTCACCTGAGTTTGATAGTTGGCGTTGGATCGACTATAAAGAACCGGCGGAACAAGTTATTTTTTTTAAAAAACAAGTATATGTTCAAGCATTGAAAGAATTAGAGCATTTATTAAAAAGACGTCGCTCGCCATTTGGTGCCAGACGTAAACGAGGTCATCATGGTCACTAGATGTTAAAAATACTAAAACGAATTGTACAAGATGTTACAACATCACATCATTTGACCGATGCATTAACTACGTTGGTACAGTGTGTACGCTCTGCTATTTATGCAGAGGCCGTTTCCGTTTATTTGATCGATAATAAGCATGCCGAATACGTCTTAATCGCGACGGATGGATTAAATAAAGAGGCAGAATCAAATGTCAGAATACCATTAAATCGTGGTTTGATTGGTCTTGTTGGGCGTCGTGAAGAGCCTATTAACATTGATAATGCATCTGCTCATGCTGAGTTTTACTACAATCCCTTGTTAAATGAGGATCATCTTAATGCCTTTTTAGGTGTTCCTATTATTCAGCATCGTAAATTGTATGGTGTTTTGACTGTACAACAAACAACAAAACGTTGTTTTGATGATGCTGAAGAGGCTTTTTTGATTACCTTGGCGGCTCAATTGGGAGGAATGATTGCTCATGCTGAAGCAACCGGAGAACTTGCCCAATTAACAGAGCCCCAAGTCATGGATGGCGAAAAAACAGATACGTCTCAAATTGCATTGAACGGTCTAGGTAGTGTACCAGGCGTTGCTGTTGGTACAGCCGTTGTTGTATATCCACCAGCTGATATTGATGCAGTACCTCGGCATTTAGTTGATGATGTTGAGGCAGAAGTGGTTATCTTTCATGAGGCTCTCCAGCTAACTCGCGATAATATGCATCGATTGAGTCGCCGAATGAAATCAAGCGTTGCGGATGAAGAACATGCTTTATTTGATGTGTACCTACGTATTTTAGATCAAGAAAGTTTAGGTGCTGAAGTTGTGCAGGAAATCCGCACAGAAAAGCTCGGCGCACAAGCGGCGCTTGCTTCGGTTATTAAGAAACACATTATCCAATTTGAAAACATGAACGATGATTATTTACGAGAACGAGCCAGTGATTTTCGTGACATTGGAAGACGCGTTCTTGCTGAGTTGCAATCGTCACAGCATGAGGAAATTGACTACCCTAAACGAACAATTTTGGTCGGGGATGAAATAACCGCAGCAGCCCTAGCCGAAGTACCAGAAGGGCAGCTGGCAGGTGTTGTTTCCGCCAAGGGTTCTAATAGCTCGCATGTTGCAATATTAGCTCGTGCTATGGGCGTTCCCACTATTATGGCGGTGCGTGGCCTTAAAATAGAGCAACTATCACGTCGAGCGATGATTGTCGATGGCTATTATGGCCATGTCTTTATATCGCCATCCAAGGCATTACTGGCTGAATATAAACAGCTTATTCAAAAAGAAGATGAGCTAAATCAAAGTTTGATTAGTTTACGTGATAAGCCCGCTGAAACGACAGACGCACATCGTGTGTCGCTGCATGTAAATACAGGACTTGCGATGGACTCGGGTATGTCGATGAGTGTGGGTGCTGAGGGCGTTGGTTTATATAGGTCAGAAGTGCCTTTCATGAGTCGGGATCGATTTCCTTCAGAAGATGAGCAATATATTATCTATAAACAAACATTAAAAGCGTTCGCCCCGCGTTCAGTGACAATGCGAACACTTGATGTGGGGGGGGATAAAATATTACCTTATTTTCCTATAGAAGAAGATAATCCCTATTTAGGTTGGCGCGGAATTCGGGTGACATTGGATCATCCAGATGTATTTTTGTTACAAGTAAGGGCGATGATGCGGGCCAATGAAGAGCTAAATAATCTTCGCATTATGTTACCCATGGTGACCAACTTGAGTGAAGTTGATGAGGCTGTTTATTTAATCAATCAAGCTTATAGTGAGTTATTAGAAGAGGGTTGTGTGATTGAAAAACCAGCGTTAGGCGTGATGATTGAGGTCCCCGCTGCCGCGTACCAGGCTAAAGAATTAGCTAAACGGGTTGATTTTTTATCAGTAGGGACCAATGATTTGACCCAATATTTATTAGCCGTGGATCGAAGTAATGCACGCGTTGCAGGTCTTTATGATTCACTTCATCCGGCTATGCTGCGAACCTTGATGAAAATTATTGAAGGGGCACATGCGGCAGGTGTGAAGGTAAGTATTTGTGGTGAAATGGCGAGTGATCCTTTAGCGGTCATTTTATTGTTGGCAATGGGATTTGATACTTTGAGTATGAACTCCTCGAGTTTACCTCGAGTAAAATGGGTAATACGGAATTTTTCATTGGCCTTTGCACGTAAAATTCTGGCAGATGTTTTAGAGTTAGAACATCCGGCTGAAATTCGGTTATATTTAAAACGAGCCTTGGAAGAACAAGGGTTAGGGGATTTAATTCGCTCGGGGAAATCTTAAGTTATGATCAATTATCCATCATTTGATCCGGTTGTTTTTTCGCTTGGACCCATTGCGGTGCACTGGTATGGGTTAATGTATTTATTTGGTTTTATTTTTGCTTGGCTTCTTGCCCAATGGCGAGTTAAGTATTATCACCTTGATTGGACTTCCGATAATATTGGTGATCTTATTTTTTATTCGGCACTTGGCGTGATTATTGGTGGTCGGTTAGGTTACGTTTTGATATATGATACAGCTCAATTAATGCATGACCCGCTGAGTTTATTTAAAATATGGCAAGGCGGAATGTCATTCCATGGTGGTTTTTTAGGTGTTATTGCGGCCACATTGCTATTTGCGAAAAAAGTTAAAAAACCATTTTGGGATGTAGCAGATTTTATCACACCTCTTGTACCACTTGGATTAGCTGCTGGTCGAATTGGCAATTTTATTAATGGCGAGTTATGGGGACGGCCGACCGATGTTTCTTGGGCAATGGTTTTTCCGCACGCGGATTTGCAAGCAAGACATCCTTCTCAATTGTATGAGTTTGGATTAGAGGGTGTTTTATTGTTTATCCTGATTTGGTGGTATGCTAATAAACCTCGACCCAAGGGTGCTATATCAGCTGTTTTTATGATGAGTTATGCTGCGTGTCGTTTTGTCGTGGAATTTTTTAGAGAGCCAGATAGTCAATTAGGATTTGTAATGCTCAATTGGCTGACTATGGGGCAATTATTGTCTACGCTGATGTTTCTAGCGGGTGTTTGTCTTTATTTATATGCATGGAAAAAATCATGAAGAATTATTTGCAATTTCTAGAACATATTTTGCAGCATGGTAGTGAAAAACAAGACAGAACAGGAACAGGAACTCTCTCTGTGTTTGCCTATCAAATGCGGTTTAATTTAGCCGATTCGTTCCCATTAGTTACGACTAAAAAATTACATATGCGTAGTATTATCCATGAATTACTATGGTTTTTACGTGGACAAACTAACATTTCTTATCTAAACGAACATGGCGTGACTATTTGGGATGAATGGGCTGATGAACGAGGTGAACTTGGACCCGTTTACGGTCGGCAATGGCGAAGCTGGCCGACGACCGACGGACGTAGCGTTGATCAGTTAACGGAAGTGATTGAGCAGATAAAAAACAACCCTAACTCACGTCGTCTTATAGTGAGTGCATGGAATGTGGGTGAATTAGATAAAATGGCCTTGGCGCCCTGTCACGCGTTATTTCAATTTTATGTAGCGAATAATAAATTATCTTGCCAGTTATATCAGCGTTCCGCAGACGCATTTCTCGGTGTACCATTTAATATCGCATCGTATGCATTGTTGACTCACATGGTTGCTCAACAGTGTGACCTGGATGTAGGCGAATTTATCTGGACAGGAGGCGATTGCCATTTATATCTCAATCATTTAGAGCAGGCCCGTACGCAACTTCAGCGCACGCCGCTAGCACCACCACAATTAGTAATTAAATCAAAACCGAATTCATTATTTGACTATCAATACGATGATTTTGACTTTGTGAACTATCAAGCCCATCCGGCAATTAAAGCACCCATAGCGGTATAATTGTACGAGCTCGCAATTCCCAATAGTGTAAACTGGATGCCATGGTCTGCCTTAAGGGCAGATAAAAATTGCACTTTTTTATAATACAGACTAAAGTAAAAGCTGCAGTTAACTCGGAGCGTTTCGACTGTTTTTTTCATAAATAGGGAATAAATTATGAGTCTATTAAATCTGATCGTATTAATTATTTTTGTTGGGATAATCATGTGGGGAATAAATGCATTTATTCCTATGCCAGGTTTGATTAAAAGCTTGTTAAACTTTGTTGTGTTTATTGTATTAGTGATTTATGTTTTACAGTTTTTCAATGTGATAAAAACGATATTGCCCTTTCCAACTATTTTTAAATGAAAGAACTAGGGTCTGTTGACAATTCATATTTCGACGTCTCGTGGCTTGTCCGCGGATCCAGTTCGATTTATAGCTGTGCAATAGAATTATGTATTGAGCAATATCTCTGGATTCCGCGGACAAGCCGCGGGACGTAGGCCTTGTGGAAATGAATTATCAACAGACCCTACTCGATTATAAAATCGTTGATTCATTGCATTTGAAATACCAAGAAATGGTACGTACCCAGATGTTAAGTTCATTTACATTGAATGACGATTTTAAATCGACGCTAATTAATGTGGATCTGGATAAAAAGGCATTTACGCCGGATTTGTTTTGTCTTTATCTAACGGCATTAATAAATGGCAACTATTCTTTAAATACCACTGGATTAGAGTGGTTTTTGGATGTTTATCAAGATGTAAAAATAGATGTGATCGACCCCACTACCAGTATTGCGGATGATTTTTTTGCTAAGAATGCGGAGTTACATACTGGTGGAGCTGAATTTTCAATCCCTATGTGGGGTTGTGAATCGATAAGAGAAACCGCACAGCAGATAAGAACAGCACTCGTGCTTTTAGCGTCGATTAAATCGTCCTGTTCTAAAACTAAGTTATTGAATTCAATAGCTATTTTTTCTGGAAATGATACCACAGCAACTTCGGGCGTGACGGGCGCGGCTCAAGGTCGAATTTTTATCCGCGAAGTTACTTTAAATTATCCTGATTTTTATTATTTGGATATGATGATTCATGAAATTTCACATTTATATTTCAATTTGATCGCACAATTGCATCCACTCATATCTGATTATACAAAGACATTTTTTTCCGTGGCGAAAAATAGGGAAAGGCCCATTTTTGGCATATTTAATGCAACTTTTGTTTTATATCGATTGATCACCGTTTATCCGGAAGTTAAAAACTTATTGAAAAAATCAGAATTGCCATTAGAAAAAAATACGTCTTATGAAAAGTATTTATATAGTCGCTTTTTTCATATCCCATTTAATTATGAATTTCGCTTGAATTTATACCAGATGAAATTTGACATTGCTTATGAGCAGTTATTATCAAGCAATGCACTAACTAGCGCGGGCAAAGAGCTCTTGGTGGCGATGCATGAAGAGCTCATTTCTAAGTAGCTCTAAATATGTTCCCTTAATCGTAACGCCTAGGTATGTCATGTACAATTTTGCATTTTTTCATTACTCATACATGACATGATATACTGATCACGTTATCCCGCCGTTAAACCGTTTAAAAACGTGGTGACAGATTAGAGCGGCATTGATTATCCGCCTCATCTTTGGCTTTTGGCAGATGGGTTGCTATCAGCTCGAGTAAAATCAGTTGAAATATCAAGTTATCGATAACTTTTTCCATGTGTTGTATGTCGCTTTTATTAACGTTAACGGCAACATGATCAGCGTGTTTTGTTACTCTAGGTGACTCCTTAAATGATGGCCTCTGATGAATCGCCTTCCATTCCTTTTCAATAGCATCAAATAATTTATCTAGCGGTGAAGTTGTTCTGTAGACAAAACAGGTTTTTTTCATCGGCGGAACGAAATTCTCTGGGCGCTTATTAAATGAATAAAACACATAATATGCATCTGCTTCATCCTCTTGGCGTCGAGATGGCATGGGCCTATTAGCTGGTTTCGTTGGCTGATGCCTAGTAGATGAATTGCTTTTCTCTTTTTCATATGAATCTTGTGGGGAGGGTCGGAATGATGCTGTAGGCTTGGAAGATTTTCTTGGCGATGAATTGAGTTCTAACTCGTCCTCATCATATTTCTTACGCGTGGCCGGGTCATTCAACGTCTCATATGCGGCTGAGATTTTATCAAAATTTTTCCGCGCTTCCTTTGGATCACTGCCTTTGTATTTATCGGGATGCCATATTAACGCCAGTTTTCTAAAAGCTACTGTTATTTGTCTTTGTGTAGCATCTACTGGGACGCCCAATACTTCATAATGCGTATGCATAATAGTCTCCTTCATTATACTGAAGCTAAAAGTAGTAAGGATTTATTCTCTGTACAAAACATTTTAAGCTCAATAGAATTATAGTTTAGAACGAAAAAAGCGCAATATGAAGTTTTCTTCAAGTCTCCAGGACATATGCAAAACCCAGCAACGTCATGCTGAACGTAGTGAAGGATCTCCTTGTAGCAAAGACGGATGCTCAATTCACGAGATCCTTCACTACGTTCAGGATGACGTGTATAGGCGGTTTTGCGTAAGTACTGGTCTCCTTCAGGGCTAGAGTTAATCGATCCGCCTAATTTGCATTTGACAGTTGATGCGAAATTTCCTATCATTGCCGACTTATAAAAATTGATTATAGGCTTAACATGAAACGTACATTCCAACCCAGCAATCTAAAACGTAAACGTGATCACGGCTTTCGTGCTCGTATGGCAACTCGCGGAGGTCGTTTGGTTATTAAACGTCGTCGCGCTAAAGGTCGTAAACGATTAACAGCTTAAGTGTATTATTTTGATAAATCCCGTCGATTATTGACAAAGAATGAGTATGACTTTGTTTTTAATCAAGCAAAAAAAGTAGCCACGCCACACTTTATTATTTTGTATCGTGACAATATGGTGGGGCATGCTAGGCTTGGGCTTGCTTTGTCGAAACGGGTGATAGCTAAAGCACATGACAGAAACCGGATAAAACGGATTTTGCGAGAAACCTTTCGTATAACGAGTCAATTGCCAGCGGTGGATATTATCGTGTTGGCAAAATCCGGTGTCGCAAAAGTGGAAAATGCAGTCTTAATTTGTAATTTAGGACAAGCGTGGAACAAATTGTGATTGAAATAGATCGTAGATGCTGCCATGCGTAGTGTGATTCGGTGTGTGATTAAATTATATAAGTATTTGATAAGCCCTTTTATCCCATCGAGCTGTCGTTTTTATCCCAGTTGTTCGCAATACGCTTTACAAGCTTTAACTCAGTATAGAGTTAGCAAAAGTTTGTGGTTAATATGTTGCCGCTTATTGCGTTGCCATCCCTGGGCGCAAGGTGGTTATGATCCTGTACCTAACAAAGAGAAACCTTAATGGATATTCGTCGTGTACTTTTATACGGAGCGCTTGCGTTCGTTGTTTTTTCCTTGTGGACGAGCTGGCAGATGGATTACCCATCAGCATCTCAAGAAACTACCGTAACCGCTGATAGCGCTATAGTAGGTGGACGTATGTTACCGGCTGTCATTACTCAGCAGGAACACGCTCAGGCTGCGATTAAATCTCCTGATGAATCAACACAGGTTTCTTCCAATGCAGGCCGTATCCATGTAAAAACCGATGTTTTGAATTTAGATATCGATTTAGAGCAAGGGGACATAGTTAGCGCACAATTGTTAGAATATCCTGAAAATAATACAGATAAAAATAAACCATTTACATTGCTTCAAGATAATCCAGCTGTGCAATATGTTGCGAATAGCAATTTATTTATAGTAGATAATCAGCAGGTTAAAATGGTTAATGTGCCGTTCACAAGCCAACAACAGCATTATGAACTGTCACCGGAACAAGATACGTTGACGGTTACCTTGTCAGGACAAAATGCCGATGGATTGCTTATCAACAAAGTGTTTACCTTTAAAAAAGGTAGCTATCTGACAGAAGTTCGTTACGAAATTGCCAATAAAAGCGCTAGTCCTTGGAAGGGCTATATGAACACGCAATTACTTCGTAGTTCGCCTAAAGAAGATAAAACTAGCATGTTTCACATGGGATCGTTCACCGGAGCCTCCTATTCTGTTCCAGGTCAACATCGTTATAAAAAATTAACTTTTAAAGATATGACTAAATCGAACCTGGATGCGGAAGCGCAAGGGGGTTGGATTGCAATGCAGCAACATTATTTCTTAACCGCTTGGATTCCTAATGTTCATGAAACCAATCGTTTTTATACTCGGTTCATGAATTCAGACTATACGATTGGTAACGTAAGCCAACCCATTATTGTCGAACCCAATGCAACGAAGACAATTGAAGCTCAATTATATCTTGGACCAGAAATCACAGATGTATTAAAAGCAGTTGCACCAGGATTGGATTTAACGGTTGATTACGGGTGGTTATGGTTTATTTCTCAACTCTTGTTTTCGGTAATGAAATCAATTTATGCTGTAGTGGGTAACTGGGGCTGGTCGATTGTACTCGTGACTGTTTTGATTAAGCTTGCTTTTTATCAATTATCAGCAAAGAGCTATAAATCAATGGCAGGTATGCGTAAATTGCAACCTAAAATGCAAGCGCTACGTGAGCGTCATGGCGATGATAAGGCGAAGATGAGCCAAGCAACAATGGAGTTGTATCGCCAAGAAAAAATTAACCCATTAGGTGGTTGCTTACCAATTTTAATTCAAATTCCTGTGTTTATCGCGCTTTATTGGGTGTTAGTCGAAAGTGTTCAACTTCGTCAAGCACCATTTATTCTATGGATTACGGATTTATCATCATCCGATCCTTATCATGTGTTGCCGATCATCATGGGTTTGACGATGTTAATCCAACAAAAATTAAATCCTGCGCCGCCTGATCCTATGCAGGCTAAAGTAATGATGTTTTTACCCGTGGTATTTACAATATTATTTTTAAATTTCCCTGCTGGTTTGGTCTTATACTGGACGGTAAATAATAGCCTATCTATTTTACAACAGTGGTATATCACGCGAAAATATGGCGAAAATGCCACACCTAAAAAGTTGGCCTCCGTTAAGTAAATGGACACCATTGTAGCTATTGCAACCCCACCCGGTCGTGGTGGGGTTGGTATCGTCCGCATATCTGGACCAAAAGCCTATGCAATAGGTCTTCAGATTAGCGCGGCAACCGCTTTAAAACCTCGCTTTGCTCACTATGGGCCATTACATACAGCTGATGGCGAAATGCTTGATCAGGGCATTGTATTGTATTTTAAAGCGCCCCATTCATTTACCGGCGAAGATGTAATTGAATTTCAAGGACATGGTGCTCCTGTGGTGTTAGATCGTTTAATCCAAGAAAGCGTTGTATGTGGTGCGCGTTTAGCGCGACCGGGTGAGTTCAGTGAACGTGCTTTTTTGAATGATAAAATCGATTTAACGCAAGCTGAAGCAATTGCCGATTTAATTCATGCCAACTCGACGACGGCCGCTCGTATGGCTATGCGCTCGCTTCAAGGTGCTTTTTCTAAAAAAATTCACGCTTTAAATGAACAATTAATTCAATTACGACTTTACGTTGAAGCAGCTATTGATTTTCCTGAAGAAGAAATTGATTTTTTAAATGATGGCAAAATAGCTTCTTTGTTACGCAACATTATGAATGATTTAGACGTTGTGCGGGCGAATGCTAGTCAAGGTGCCATGATAAGAGAAGGGCTATCTATTGTTATAGCAGGTCTTCCTAATGCAGGTAAATCAACCTTAATTAATTGTCTGGCCGGACGTGATGTAGCTATCGTGACTGACATCCCGGGTACCACACGAGATGTGATGCGTGAACATATTGTTATCGATGATATTCCGCTACACATTATTGACACGGCTGGTTTGCGTGATAGCCAAGACATTATTGAGCAAGAAGGAGTTAAACGCGCATGGCGGGAAGTGAACCAAGCCGACTGCATTTTACTAGTGATGGATGCCAGTGCAAATGAAGAAGCCGCTCAACTTAATGATGCGATCGTAGCTGCATTACCAACAACAGTACCCATTATTTATGTTTTAAACAAAATAGATAAAATAGAACGTACGAGAAGTGTATTTAAATATTCTGCCACTACACCACCGATTTGTTTATCTGCAAAATCGGGCACGGGGATTGCTTCTTTAACCACCAAAATCAAACAGATTGTTGGTTTTCAACCAACGGAAGGTCAATTTTTAGCTCGCAGACGTCATCTGCAAGCACTTGATCAAGCTAAATCTCTTTTGAGCTCAGGTCAAATTCAATTGGAACAACATCGCGCCGGTGAATTACTAGCCGAAGATTTACGCTTGGCACATCAAGCGTTATGTGAAATTACCGGTGAATTTACCTCGGACGATTTATTAGGTAAGATTTTTTCAAGTTTTTGCATTGGTAAATAACGCCAAACTGATGGACAAACGAACTCGAGTTTTTCGCACTGGTTTATTGAGTAATAATTAAGCCCAAATACTTGTCTGTTGTTTTAAATAATGATAGGTTAGTTTTTTTGTTGACACGTTTATTCAGGTTGTATTATGGCTAGCATTTTTTGGGATTCCTCGTACGCAGCTGCAAAAGAAGCTGAAAAAGCACAAACTTATAAAGACTACAAAACGAATCTTGCTAGTCGTTATCAACCTGCTCAAAAGATAAATTACAGCGGTACACCTAAAGAACGGGCAGCGCAGTGGAATCAATCCTCAGAACAAGATTTTTATGCCTATTCATCGCTTATTCGCTCTGAAATCCAGCTTGATTTTGAAATATTACAAAAAATGATTGCAGATAAAGAATCATTTAATCAATTAAGTTCTGATGCTCAAATGCGAATTAAATATTATTACTATGATTACGCATTATTGTTATTAGATGATGCACGTATACCGAATCACCGAGCAGATGTTAAAAAATATCAGAAAATTATCGATGACTATAATGCTGAATTAGCTTTAACTCAGAAAAAAAGCGCTGAAATTAGCAACAAACTTATTGAGCAAAATAGCAAGGATCAATCCGACTCTCAGCAAAAAGCAGAACCTACTTGGTTTGATAAAATAATCAATGCGTTGAAAGAGTTAGCCGAATTTCACCCATCTGTCATTATTGATTGGATTAGCTATTTCAATATGTACCGTTTGATGGTGGTATTTTGTCGATTGACATGGAAACAACTTTGGGTATTAGGCAGAGCGCTTGGGTGGCTGGATAAGTACGATAATTTATTCGGCATGCATGTAGATATTGGCTTAATAGATGCACCAACTAACGTGTTTAATGGATTAAGTGTGTTTCTGTTTTTAGGTAGATTATTTTTCGATCTGAGTGAAATAACACGACATTTCTTTTTTCCAACCGAAGGTGAAAAAGGCGTTGATTCATTTGAGCGCGCTCAAATTGAATGGAATAAACGTTATGCTCGTATAGTCAATGATATTGCCTGGGCTTTATTTAATAGTCTGACTAACTATGCGATTTATTTTGGTATACCAATTCCTGTAGCTGGATGGTTACTAGTTGGTTTTCTATTTTTCGATATTGCATTACTTGCTTATCAATTGCATGTTGAAAACAAAAAACAGTCAGTAAAAAAACAGGCATTAACCGCTGATCTAGCGATTGCTGGGAATAACGAGGATAAGGCTTTTATTTATTTGCAACTGAAACAATTGGAGTATAGACGTGTAGAAATTAGAGCGAAGTTTATATTTTATATGGCTGCAGCTTCCTTACTGGTCTTAGGGTTTATTTTATCCTTATCATTAACAGCACTTCCTGTTTCATGGCCAATTTGTTTCTTTCTGTGCGTATGTGGGATCGGTATGTATCTTTCCGCAGGTCAGTTTAGTGCGGCTGTTAGAGCGAGTAAAGAGCGTGAGTCAAACCCATTGTTGGATATGAGCTTGCTTCAAAGTAACCCGTCGGAAAACGATATCAAACAAGTGCTCTCATTGGATAAAATGCTTCTTGTTGAAAGTTTAAATGAGCAAGGCGAGCAATCGTATCAAATTGGGTTTAATAAAAGTGGCCAGTATCAACAAATGCTTATTACGGACGATAAGCTGCTTACGTTGCTTAAGGCATATGATGCTAAAAATCCAGAGCATATAAATGCCATCGAGCAATTGCTTAGCTCATTAGGTGCGACACGTCGATTTAGTGATGCTCGGTTAAAAGCTGAGCGCGCGGCTTGGAAGGGGTTTGCATTTAATTTGGTTGTTGAAAATATTATCGTACCCATGGTAATTGTTGGCTTATTCACGGTTTGTTGGCCTGCTGCCCTTGCACTGACCGTACTTTATATTGGAATTAAACATGGTAATTTAAGCCAATTGAGCAAAGATGTGGGTAATTTTGTTACATCAAAACAGGTTGAAGAGACCGGTGATGAAACTAAAAACTTGCTAGCGTGTGCTTAATTAGAGATATATAAAGAGGAATTTATTTATGTTTGAGTATTTGGCCCCTAACCCCTATCCAGTGCAAGGACCCAGTGTGTTTGCTTGGATGCCATCGTTTAATTTTTTTTCTAGAACAATGGCGAAAAATGTTTTGATTTCTCTAAAACGCTCTCCACCAAGTTTAGCGAAAATCCAACAAGATAAAATCAAAGTCTGTGCGCAATATGGAGTAGAAATCCAAAGTGGTAAGGTTTATACATATGATGGCGCTACTTTGGATACAATTGAATTCATTCCTCATACATTAAAGCAGCTACCCCTTAATGAAAGAAAATTTATCATTAAATTCAAAGGCCAGAATGGTTTTTATGAAAGTACGCTCGATGACTTTGCTCACGATGCGATTTCTTCCAATAGAGTTGTAATTGGATTTAATTATCGAGGTGTTGGATACAGTCAAAAAAAACCCTTAATTTTTCAAGAACTCGTGACTGATGGGATTGCACAAGTTCAACGGTTATTAGCCGCTGGTGTTAACTCCGAGAATATTTTGCTTGATAGTGAATCATTGGGTGGGGCGATCGCAACCATGGTTGCTTTTCATTTTTATGAGAAAAAAACGCCCGTTTATCTTTTTAATTCACGTTCGTTTTCATCGCTTTCGTTAACCGCAGTCGAAATGCAAACACCAATGCTACCTACGCCTATAAAGTATTTTTTACGGCGTATCATCGCTTCGATGGGTTGGGAAGCTGATGTTGCTGCAGCTTATAAACAAATTGACGAAAAATATAAGCGCTACCTGGTTGTAGCGAAACCGTCTGAAAAATCAACAGGTGATACAATCATCCCTCATGATTGTTCTTTACATCGAGCGGTTAGAGAAGATGAAAAAACTAAACAGCAATTGACGGGTTATAAAGTACTCGCTCAAGGGGTCGATAATGTTGGTCATAAAGATAAGCGGGATAATTTAATTCTTAAAAATAATAGACAAGAGACAGCTCAAAGTATGTTTCTCTTTTTTGCGTCAACGGCAAGTAACAACCCTTGCCATCAAGCTGTAAATAGCCATGATGCCTCTAGTGATACGGCCACAGAATTCACACCGTTATATATATCCTCCTATAGCTCTTAAATGCTTTCGCCTGCGTGCCCATATTAGACAAGTGGTAACACAGGCGGGTATGATCACGTTGATTAGAAAGTCTCTATGGGTACATCGTATTGACAGCTGCAATATCTTTATTACTCAAATGATCTCGTTGCCCTATTTCAACATCTTGCAGTGGTACGATAGTCCTTTCCCCATTTTTTGAAAATGCATAGGCTGTATAATGCATAATTGATTGGTAATCATAATCACCGAAGTCTTGGCCATCGGTTAAATGCTGATTGAAGTTATAACGATAGTTTTCATCAATATTTTCCCAAAGTATTTGGATGTAGGCATCTCTATCTTCGCGAGACTGTTCATGCCATAAGCCTAACGCATGTCCAATTTCGTGAGCAATATTCATGGTTCCACACCGAGGACTTAATTTAACGATTTGGCCACCACCTTGTTTGCCCACGAAAGAAGAGCATGTCGACCCATTCGTTGGAACAAATGAAAGATAATCAGTATATTCATTATTTTCACTATCCGTTCGCTCCACAAATTTGATGTGAGTATTTTTTTGCCAGGTTGACATAGCTTCCAGTATGGCTAATTTGCTAGGTAAAGGTAACGTGTCGGATAATTCATACGGCACGACCCCTTGTGGCCAACGTGCCCCGCCTAATTTAAGTAAAATAATTGCTTGCGGCGATTTAGATTCAGCAATTTTAGGTAACTTTTGAATGATAATATCACCCTCAGCTACGCCATATCCGTCAATTTTTTCATAAACAATATCACGTGGCCCAAGAATAGGATCCATAACCATCACATGGCCTAATGTTCCTGCGGCATAAGACGATTCGTATATGACCAAGGTCATAAAGGTTAATGCTGTGTAGATTATCCAACGCGGCATGTTAGTCTCCTAATTCTAATGCAATACGATATAATTCGTTTTTGGGTTCCCCTGTGATTTTTGCGGCTAGCCTGACAGCTTGTTTCAGGGGTAATTCTTCGAGTAAAGTGGTTAAAACAGATGTATCACAGTTTACTACGGACTTTGATTCTCTGGGAGGAATAATTAAAACAAATTCTCCTTTACAGCGAACAGGCTCTTCTTGAAGCCAATGATTGATATCAATTGGCGAGCCAGAAATAAAATGTTCAAATGTTTTAGTAAGTTCTTTGGCTAAAACCAAGGGATAATCCTCACCAAAAACAACGCCAATATCTTCAATACATTCAGTGATGCGATGAGTAGATTCATAAAAAATCAGTGTGTGCCCAAGATCTTTAACCGAGGTGAGTTTGCTGCGCCGCGCGGATGACTTTGCGGGTAAAAATCCAAAAAAACTAAGTGCATCACAGGGGATTCCGGCCGCAGATAATGCCGCAACAAATGCACATGCACCAGGAATCGGAACTACGTTGATATGATTGGCTCGAGCCAAATGAACCAGAGGATATCCGGGGTCACTAATGAGTGGTGTACCCGCATCACTAATTAGGGCAAATGATTTTCCATTGAGTAATTCGGTAATAATCGATTGAGCTTTGCTGTCTTCATTATGAGCATGTAGCGACACCAATGGTTTTTGAATTCCATAAGAAGTTAGTAACTGTTTTGAGTGACGGGTATCTTCGGCTAGAATTGTATCGACAGATTGTAATGTGGATATAGCACGAAAGGTGATGTCTTCGCGATTTCCGATTGGGGTCGCTATGACAAAAAGTGTCCCAGTTGTTCTTGCCGAAGTCGTCATCATAGTTTATCCTTTTGCGTTCTTTGATTCAGGATGTTGTTTCATGTTATTTATTTCGCGTATGTTGAAATCAACTTTATGTCTAGTTTTTGTTTTTTTGCTTTCAAATTGCACCAAGCTAACCACAGATAGTCCGCTAAAAAGCAAACAACATACCATTGCTAGTCCGTATACGATGCCTGCGTCTGCTTATCTTGCGTTAGCACAAAACCAAGAAGGCGAAGAAAAACAGTCGTTACTTTTAATGGCTGCTGGTCGTTATATTTATGATGGTCAATGGCGACAAGGTCTTCCTATTCTCTCACAAATGAGCACCTCATCGGCTGAATTGGCAAATGAAAAAAATATCTTGTTGGCTAAAATAGACCTTATTCGTGAACAACCACATGCAGCAATTACGAAGTTGTCTGTCGTGCGTGAAATTAACAGATTGCCGATTTATTATCAAGTTCAATTTCATGATATGTTGGCTTATGCTTATCATGCCACACATCATCCAATTGAGGCAGTAATAGAGCGAATTAAGTTAGATCATTTACTGTCTGATGAGTTTTCCAAAGCAAATAATCGCCGTGCTTTGTGGTTATCACTAACTACCCTGTCTCAACCTGAACTAGATACTTTAGTAGCGGAGTCATCAGATGATCCCGTTTTAGATGGATGGATTCAGTTAGCAGAAATATCCCGTAAACAATATGGTGATACTGATCAAATGTTGGCAGATCTTGAGCAATGGCAAACTCGATTTCCTACTCATTCAGCAAATTATATTTTGCCAACGCCTTTAGAAAAAATAAAACAACATTTATTTGCACCTCCCAAACAAATCGCTTTGTTACTACCGGTAACAGGCCCACTGGCCGGGCCCGCACATGCTATTCAAGATGGCTTTATGGCGGCTTATAATGCTAGCAGTCGACATAATCAGGTAAACGTCCGTGTTTATAATACAAATGTAGATTCTGTTGCTGCACTGTATCAGCGAGCTTATTCTGATGGAGCAGACTATATTGTTGGCCCGTTGAGCAAATCACATGCTGCTGAAGTCGCTAAGTTAAGTCATCCTGTGCCAACGCTATTGTTGAACGACATCGATGGTAAGCCCGCCGCTAATGCATATCAGTTTGGTTTATCGCCGACGAATGAAGCGCGCCAAGTAGCAGCTCGAGCTAGGAAAAATGGTTATGCGCATGCTTTAGTCATTGCGCCTTCCGGTGCTTGGGGAGACGATATTGTCAATGCATTTTCAATGCAATGGCGTGAAGGTGGTGGACAAATTGTGGAAACGTTGCATTATACTGCGCAAGAAGATTTGACCACCGCGGTTCGAAATTTATTACATGTATCGGCTAGCGTTGATCATCAAAAACGGAATAAAAAAATCTCAGCAGTGGTTTCCTCATCGCCTATGCGCAGGCAAGATTTTGATGTTATTTTTCTGGTCGCCTATCCAACAAAAGCACGTCAAATTATGCCATTATTGCGTTATTACTACGCGGGGAATGTCCCTGTATATGCCACTTCCAGTATTTATTCTGGTAGTGTTGATAGAATGAAAGACCGCGATTTAAACGGGATTATCTTTTGTGATATGCCGTGGGTATTTTCGCATCAAATGGGCAATCGCAATTGGCCAGAGCAGTTTAATAGTTACAATCGTCTATATGCTTTGGGAATGGATAGCTATGCTTTGTCTACTCAATTAAATCAATTGATTTTATTCCCAGCGTTGGGAGTTCATGATAAGAGCGGCGTACTTTATCTCAATAAAGATCAACATATCTCCCGCATTCTTGTTTTTGGTCAATTTCGGCAAGGCGTGGCCCAATTGTTGGGTGATTCACAAGAGTGACTTTTTATCGAAACTATTTACACCGCCTCCAATGTGATGTAAAATAAAGCATAATGCCTATTTAAAATTAACTTTGGTTGGTTAACTGGGTATGCGCAAATAACGCACATTGGGGACGTAAATGGTTAACTTCTTTGAGTCTTTTAGATTCACTACCACCCGCCAAATGGGCAAAGAAGAAGCTCGTCCTGAAATAGACCACATCTGGGACAGTATCTTTTCACATTATTCATATGCCGCATTGTCACCCGACGCTAAAAACGAACTCGATGCCTATCTTAAATCGTTTTACGATGGCTGCGGTTTAGTAAAGCTACCGGAAACCGCCACTATCCCGAGCGACACTTCCTCATACGATAGAAACACCGTTATTTATTTCAATGATGAGCTTTATTATGCAGATAAAGAAGATAACACAATCGAAAAGATTAAAATCACTGATGCGAATCAGGATGATTTTGATGATTTAAAATCAAAAATAACCGAAAAGTATCAATTAGCGACTGGCTCCGATCTAAAACTAATTCGCTCAGCTACTGAATGTACCCGATTGAAAACGCCGGTGGTTTTGGCGATTTTTGAAAGACGCTCGTCGCGGAAAGAAGCACTATTAAATTGCGATGCGTTATTGGATGAGACTATTCCAGAAAAAATTCACTTATTAAATAAAGCGCAAGTGATTGCTTTGGATAAAGAATTACGTTTTGCCTTAACTCAATACTTAGCGCAATCGCAAGCGGCTAGCGATCATATTGGCGTAGTCAAAAGTCAACATACCGAATTAGCCCAATGCTACCGACAAATCAAACGTTGTACGCGATTAAGAAAACAACTTGAGCTTAGACAGGTTGAGCTAGAAATAGCACGTTTGGACGCAGACAGTGAGCATGTGGATTTAACGAATAAACATATAGCATTATCACAAGCTCTTGATATTATTGAGCCTGCGGTTGACGCAGTAAAACCAGCTTCACTTTTCAGCATTTTACCTGGATTTTTAAAAGAAGATGAAGATGATTTAGATAGTGATTACATTATCACTCAATTGAGTAAAGCCAATGGTCGTCGACTTTATTGGGTCTGGACTCGATGTTTAATTGAAAGTTTTATTATTACGGCACATCAAGCGCTATTAACAACAACTATTATTGCTGCCTGGGTCAGTTTTACATTGTATTGGCTTCGAGGTGGTGTAACGACGGCTGCTGCAGTCCAGCATTCATTTGATTTACTCGTGAGTGAGCGAGAGCGCGTAATTGCTGCTCACAAACGTCGTCGCGCTCATTTACAAGAGCGACTACACGACATTCTAAATGATATTGTGTGGGGTTGTATTAATTTTGCTTGTTATTATGTTCTTTGTGGTCCAGGATATTTGGGCTACATTGGTGATGTATTGACTGTCGCGTTATTAGGTATGGATTTTACCTTAGCAGCATGTCGTTTTGATACTGGATTAGCTGAAAATGAGGCGCAATTAGAAAGTTATAATGCCGAAATGATTGCTTTATTGCGCCAGATGGATTTAGAGCAAGGGCAAATACAAGATCCAAGTTTATTAAATCTTGTCGCGGAGATGCGTGAATTAATTACAGACATTGGAGCGTTGGAACATCAAAATAGCTATCAAGGTCTGCGCGATTTGATTAACCGAAAACTCCATCAATTGATACTTGGAAATTCGAACTCTAAAGATTTAATTGAATCGAAGAAAGCGGCGTTAATTAGGTGCTTGCAAGCGATTGATAATCGCCTTATTAGCATGAAAGTGTCGGGTGAATCTCAGGATGTAATTGACGAGCTTGACGTGTTAATGAAGCAGTTTCTGCGGCCATATCAAGCCAAAGAAGCATATAACAACCGATGGGATGATAAATATACGTCTCTTTTTTATGATACCTGTTATGGTGCATTGTTATGTGTTGCGTTTGCTATGGTGTGCTATTTCTGCTTGGGTCCGTTTGTGGCGATGCCGATTGCTATAAGCTTGCTTGGAGTCATTGTCCTGAATTTGGCTACGCTTGTTTGGCGTACGGCGAATGCTCGGCTTGATATTAGCCGTACAAATCAAATCGGTATTGTCAATGAAGAAGCTTACAATAAGCTGATTGTTAAGTTTGTTCAATTTGCTGATGACTATAAAACTAAATCCGAGCAACGCAACCAACTATTGAACGACGAACAACAGTTGACGAAGCTCAACTATGAGATGACCTACATTGATGGTCAAATGAAGCAGTTGTACTTAGATATGTTACAAGTCGGAGCGCAATCCGGTTATCAGTCTGAATTGGTTCAATTCAAAGCAATGGAATTGGCGAGAGCGACATTTCTTCGTCTTTGTGTACCTGTAGCGATTGCATTAACCTTATTGCTTGCCCCGGCGCTTACACTGACTCTACCAACGTATCTATTTCTCATGGCGGGCGTGTTGGTATTTGCTGTTGCTACCTCGGTTGCTCTGAACAAATTATACAAGCCACAAGCATCTAAATGGAGAAAGGCAGATGAAAGTACAACATCATCCCCTCATTTGAATGCGATCGAATACCAAGCGTTTAGGCGTTCGGCATTGACACTTAAAACACCTAACAGTGTTAAAAACCCATTAAATGAGCAAGATGAAACTGCTTCTATGCTTTCTACAGAAGTAATTCATTTCGATTTATCGGCAAGCAAAGAAAACGGCAAGCAATTATTGAATGAAATGAAGAAAACAGAGCATCGCGTTGGGAAAAAGGCTGATGTATTTACAATATTCAGTGGTAAGAAATTTGAGCCAAAAGAAGCACAGGATTATGACCATCAATTAGGCTATGGTTCGGTAGCTGGTGGTTAGACTGGAGATAGATTGATAGGATGCATCAGGGGATGCGTCTTCCTTAGCATATAATGATACTTTTTTGATAAAAAAGTGTATAATCTCCCCTCAAATAACAGCTACTTTTTGAACAAATAAACCAATATGAATCTTGAAAAACATTATGACATCATTGTGATCGGCGGCGGTCATGCCGGCACTGAAGCTGCTTTAGCTGCTGCGCGTATGGGTGCGGATACATTATTACTTACTCATAACATGGATCTCCTGGGTCAAATGTCTTGTAATCCAGCAATTGGCGGGATTGGTAAAGGGCATTTAGTAAAAGAAATTGATGCCTTAGATGGTGTCATGGCACGGGCCGCAGATGAAGCAGGTATTCAATTTCGTATTCTTAATGCCTCTAAAGGCCCTGCTGTACGCGCAACGCGCGCGCAAGCGGATCGAGTGCTTTACCGTCAAGCAATTCGTCGACAATTACAATCGCAAGCAAATTTGACGTTATTTCAGCAGGCGGTGGATGACGTGTTGGTTGAAGGGAATCGCGTTGTCGGTGTAGTGACTCAAATGGGACTGACCTTGCGAGCCCGGGCTGTTGTTTTGACTGTCGGTACTTTTTTAGGTGGTAAAATTCACGTTGGTATGAACCAATACGCGGGTGGGCGAGCGGGTGATCCGCCTGCAATTGCTTTGGCTCATCGTTTACGGGATTTAGCTTTACCGGTTGGCCGATTGAAAACAGGAACGCCACCTCGGATCGATGGCCGCACATTAGATTACACGCAAATGGTAGTACAACCAGGCGATACGCCTGTGCCCGTATTTTCCTATCTAGGCACAGTTGCTGACCACCCAACTCAGATTCCTTGCTTTATTACACATACCACTGAAAAAACCCATGACATCATTCGTCAGAACTTACACCAATCACCGATGTATGCAGGCGTGATTGAAGGCATTGGTCCGCGTTACTGTCCTTCGATAGAAGATAAAGTCGTGCGATTTGCTGATAAATTATCACATCAAATTTTTGTTGAACCAGAGGGATTAACTACAGAAGAAATGTATCCCAATGGTATTTCTACCAGCCTACCGTTTGACGTACAAGTACAGTTTGTTCGTACTCTCAGGGGATTTGAGAATGCCCACATCACACGTCCAGGCTATGCAATCGAGTATGATTATTTTGATCCGCGTGGATTAACTTCTTTTTTACAAACGAAACCTTTCCCTAATTTATTTTTTGCTGGTCAAATTAATGGAACAACGGGTTATGAAGAGGCTGCAGCTCAAGGATTGATTGCTGGTATGAATGCTGCATTGCTAGTGCAGGATAAATCTTTATGGAGTCCTCGAAGAGATGAAGCTTATGCCGGTGTGTTAATAGATGATTTGATTACACTGGGTACTCAAGAGCCTTATCGTATGTTTACTTCACGGGCAGAATATCGATTATTACTACGCGAAGACAATGCTGATCTACGTCTCACAGAAAAAGGCCGAGAGCTTGGCCTGGTTAGTGACGAACGATGGCGTGTATTTTCGGAAAAACGTGAAACAATAGAAAAAATCAATGCTCAATTAAAAGATTCGTGGGTCCGTGTAGGTCATAATGGCAATTTAGCAACAGTTTTAGAAACACCTTTAGCGCATGACTGTAAAGCGACGGATTTACTAAAACGTCCCGAAATTAACTATGGACATATTCAGGCTTTAGAAGATTTAAATTTACCTGAAGTGGCAGTGGCTATTGCAGAACAAGTAGAAATACAAAATAAATATGCAGGGTATATCGAGCGCCAGTTGTTAGATATCGAGCGCTTGCGCAATCATGAAAACACCAAAATACCCGAACTATTTGATTATACTGGATTATCTGGCCTATCTGCCGAAGTCATTCAAAAATTAAATAAAATTAGACCCGCTACCATCGCGCAAGCAGGCCGAATTTCAGGCGTGACCCCGGCTGCTTTGTCGTTAGTATTGGTGCAACTAAAAAAGCAACGGCTAATGGCATGAGTGAACTTAAACAGCGAATTGTATCTGAACTCGGCCAATTGACTTTAAACGAGCCGACAGTAGCATTTGCGGAAAAAATTGAAGCTTATCTATTGTTCTTGCATAAATGGAATCAAGCCTATAATCTTACGGCAGTTCGCGATGTGAATTTGATGGTGGGTCGTCATATTCTGGACAGTTTAGTTGTATTACCTTGGCTGCATGGAACGCGCTTGATTGATGTCGGAAGTGGTGGTGGACTACCAGGAATTCCATTGGCCCTAGCCCGGCCGGATATTCAGGTGGTTCTTTTAGACAGCAATGGTAAAAAAACCCGATTTCTTCGCGAAGCGAAACGCGTATTAAACTTGACTAATGTTGAGGTTATCCAATCGCGTGTTGAGGACTATAATCCTGAGCTGGCTTTTGATACAGTGATTAGCCGAGCATTTAGTAATATTCCCGATATGTTGGATTGGACCAATCATTTACTTGTTCAGTCAGGTGTTTGGGTTGTTATGAAAGGGCTTTGCCCTGAAAATGAATTAAAAGACATTCAATATTCGTACCGAATTGAATCGTATGTTGTGCCGGGAGTTGAAGGCGAGCGTTGTTGTGCAATCATAGAAAAATCTTAAGCATAATCGAGGGAAGTACCATGGCCAAAATTATTACCATTGCCAATCAAAAAGGAGGCGTGGGTAAAACCACCACAGCGATTAATCTAGCAGCATCACTTGCGGCAAATCAACAATCAGTATTGCTTATAGACTTAGATCCTCAAGGCAACGCAACGATGGGTTGTGGTGTGGATAAAAATGCCCTAGTTCATACGACCAATGATGTGTTGTTGCACGATTGCTTGATCGAGCAGGCCTGCTTAAAGGTCAGTGCTGGTTTTGATTTACTTCCGGCAAATGGTGATTTGACCGTTGCTGAGGTAACGTTGATGTCACAAAATCACCGCGAAACTTTTTTGAAAACAGCGCTAACGTCATCAAACGATCGATACCAATTTATTCTCATTGATTGCCCTCCTACATTGAATACATTGACTTTAAATGCATTGGTTGCTGCTGACTCAGTTCTTATTCCTATGCAGTGCGAGTATTATGCGCTTGAAGGATTGGCCGCCTTGTTGACAACCGTTGAGCAAGTTAAAAACTCAGTGAATCCACGATTACAAATTGAAGGCGTTTTACGTACGATGTATGATGCGCGTAATCGGTTATGTTCTGAAGTATCGAAGCAATTATTAGAACATTTTAAGGATAAGGTATATCGAACTGTTATACCGCGTAATGTGCGTTTAGCGGAAGCACCTAGCCATGGGTTGTCAGCATTACAATACGATAAATCCTCAGTAGGAGCATCTGCATACATGGTATTGGCGTTGGAAGTAATGAATAGACAAGCGGTGAGTGTATGAGTTTAAAGCGAGCGGGTTTGGGGCGCAATTTATCTGCGTTACTAGGGCAAAATGGTGCATCTTTCATAGCCGAGCAGTCATCTGTTAATGTTAGTGCAGAACCTATGCTCCATACCCGTCCGATTGCAAATTTACAACCAGGAAAATATCAGCCACGCGGTGATTTTGATGACACCGCCTTAACCGAATTAGCCGACTCCATCAAAAAGCAGGGCCTTATTCAGCCGGTGGTTGTCCGTGAAATAAGTGAAAATCGTTACGAAATTATTGCCGGTGAGCGGCGGTGGCGAGCATGTCAACTTATTGGCATGACAGATATTCCTGTTGTTATTCGTCAAGTTGATGATGAAACTGCAATGGCTTTGGCTTTAATCGAAAATTTACAACGAGAAGATTTAAACGCCATGGATCAAGCGCGCGCTATGCAGCGCTTGATAGAAGAATTTGGCTTAACACATCAACAAATTGCAGAATTATTGAGTAAGTCACGCACAGCAGTAAGTAATTATTTACGCTTACTGAATTTAGCGCCTGATGTAAGACGCATGCTAGAGTACGGTGATCTAGATATGGGACATGCCCGGTGCTTACTGATGTTAGACGACTCACAACAAATGGAAGTGGCTCAATTAGTTGTGGCGAAAGGATTGTCTGTACGTGAAACGGAAGCATTAGTTGCGCGTGTAAAAGCAGGAAAACTGTCATCGTCGGATAAAAATAAAGCAGAACCACTCGTTTTATTTACGGATCAACTGGATATGTTATCTAAACATCTAGAAGCTCGTGTTAAGTTAAAGCATGGTAAAGCTGGAAAAGGCGTTTTAATGATTCATTATGATGATTTAACTAGCTTAGAAAAAATGATTACCCGCTTTAAGGAAAAATAAGCATCAACGGAAAGTATATATGTCTCGACAAACGGGCTTTAAAGCGGAAGAATATGCGCGAAATTACCTTACTCAACAGGGATTGATTTGGCGAACGAGTAACTATCAATGTCGTTTGGGTGAAGTGGATTTGATTATGCACGATGGTGTGTATTTAGTATTTATTGAAGTACGCTCAAGACGTTCTAGTACATTTGGAAGCGCTGTCGAAACGATCACAACAGCTAAACAGCGGAAGATAATAAAAACAGCGTTATTGTATTTACAAGTCAATAAATTACATGAAAAATACCCCATTCGTTTTGACGTTATTAGTTTACAAGGCGAACCACCTGAAATTAATTGGGTTAAAAATGCATTTGGAGTGTAACTCTTAAAAAGTACAAAATATAACATGACGATAAATTTTGAAGAACGAGTAAGGCATTTATTTGGCCTAGATATTGAATCAAAAATAGCTCTGGTCGATACGACAGCTATTCCAATTGCACTGGCCGCCCAACGTTTAATCGATTGCTTATTAAACGATGGTAAATTATTGATATGTGGGAATGGCGGCTCAGCAGCAAATTGCTTGCATTTTTCTACTGCACTGGTCAATCGTTTTGATGTAGAGCGCCCGTCTCTGCCTGTCATTGCCTTAACCGCGGATGTGTCTATCATAACTGCAATTGCGAATGAAGGACATTTCGATCAATGTTTTGCTCGACAAATTTTAGCGTTGGGACAGCCACAAGATGTGTTGATTGTGTTGTCGACGCACGGCAACTCAAATAGTATGTTGCAAGCCATTGATGCGGCTCATGACAAGGGCATTGATGTGGTGGTTTTGAATGGCCGTGATGGGGGCGTGTTGGTGAATCATTTGGGACCAGAAGATATTGAACTTCGTATTCCCTATGATAATCCGGCACGTATTCGAGAAATACATTTATTTATTTTGCATTGTTTTTGCGATTTGATTGATCGCTCTCTTTTTGGTCATGAGGCTTAAAAATAGTAATTATCAGGTAAAGCATCCCCTGAGGGATGCCTTAAGTTCAGCGCAGTGGGCGTTCGTAATAGGTTGCAACTGCTTTTTCTAAATTGTTGAATGGAGTGCACATGAAAGTAAAATTGATTATTACTTTATTACTAGGAAGTTTATTAGCAGGTTGTGTTGCTGCTGTGGTTGCAGGCGCGGCCGGTGGCATGGTTGTATATGACCGTCGTAGTATTTCCACGATAGAAAAAGATGCACGTATTTTTCATCAGATTCATACAGCTATTGTCCGTAATCCGCAATTGCATGACTCACGTCTTGTTGTGAGCAGTTTTAATCAAGTAGTATTATTGCTAGGTCAAACGCCAGTGGCTTCATCGCGCGTGCTTGCAGAGCGTATTGCCCGTGACTCGGCGCATGCCTATCGAATTTATAACGAAATTACGATAGGGATGCCTTTATCATTGGTGCAACAAAGCAAAGATACTTGGATTACAGGCGAGGTTCGTAGCCGCATGTTAACTCAAAAAGGCTTAGAATCAGGTTCAATTCGGGTAATCACCGAAAATAAAACTGTGTATCTAATGGGAATTGCAACCCCAGAACAAGCAGATTTAGCTGTTAGTGTAGCGAGGCAAATCAAGGATGTGAAAAAAGTAGTTAAAATTTTTCAATACATTCGCTAAATTAATTAGAGAAGAGCATGAGTGCTTTGACATATAAACAAAACGTTAAAAACCACACTGTTTCTTGTTGGCTTAAAGTGAGTGGTGTTGTTTTAATAAGTTTCATTTTAACGGGTTGTATTAGCAATATCTGGACAGGTGCGAGTTTAGTTTATGATCGCCATAACATTTATCTTAAATTAAATGATTTTCAATTGGCAGCAAAAATAAGTCGTTCATTATATCGTGATAAATTACTTAAACGAGACGACTGTTCCATTGAAATTGCTGTATTTAACTTAGATGTTCTAATGGTTGGTCACGTTCCGACCGATGCGTTACGTCGAGAAGCTGATTCGAGAATAAAAGCGGTTGCCGGATACAGACGATTTTTTAACCAACTCGCGTTATCAAATACGCAAGAAGATCCGCTATTAGATAGTTGGATTACGACAAAAATTCGAGGAGACATTTTAGCCGACTCGTCAATCGATCCGCACCATTTCAAAATCGTCACGGCCGATCAAATTGTTTACTTAATGGGGGATGTCATTCCTGAGCAAGCTAAACAAGTCATTTTATATGCGCGTCAATGTCAGGGAGTTAAGCGCGTAGTTAAGTTATTCAAATATTATAACTTGAGCGATAAGGCCGCAAATTAAGTAATAAAAAAGGCTCGAAATAATTCGAGCCTTTAGACAATGCTTCCCAACCAGGAAGTGGCTAACCTGATGTGGATTACAATACTTTAGCAGTGCTTGAATGATATATCTATCCTTTCTTAAAATTATTTATCTAACAACGAGGAAATCGCCTGATTTTCATCCAAAAATGCCCGTATTCAATCGACATCGTTCAAAAAAATCACTGATGAGTGCGTTCGTTTTTTATCATTGCCCTAAGCGAGCAGATTATATATTAAATAAGAAGTAAATTAATGGAGCTTGCAATTAAAAGACATGCCAAAATACGTTTGAGGGTAATGGGACGAAACCTAATAGACAGCCGAGCGCCTATGGGTGCGAATATAATGCTAGTCAATGAAACCATTGTAGCGGCAGGCCAATATACATAGCCTATTGTACCAGCAGGTAAATGTGAATTTTGAATTGCATCCCAGCCCGCGATTGTTAATACAATAGTTCCAATAATTGAAATAGGTACACCGCAGATGGAGGAGGTACCTGATGCCTCATGCATTTCTAGTCCAATAAGCAAAAAAAATGGAACCATCAATAAGCCCCCGCCAATTCCAAATATGGTAGATAAAAGACCAATTAAAATGGCAACGATGATGATAACCAGTTCTCTTAATAGTGGGTAGGTATGTTTTATTGATTTTGGAGTGATTTTTTCGGGTTTAGAAAAAAATAAATACACCGCAATAATAATTAAAAAAAGAGCAAATAACATAATGAGTAAATGACTGGAAAGTTGCTTTGCAATCATAGAGCCGGCGATCATGCCGACACATAACCCAGGTAGAAATCGGATAAAGATCGGCCAAACAATAAAGCCTCGTCGATAATACGTATTCGCTGATGAAAGGGAAGTAAATATCATAATGGCAAGCGACGTACCGACGGCAACATGTATGATAAGCGCATCTGTAAATAGGTGAACAGATTGAAAACAAAAAATTAAGGCAGGGACAACAATAATACCCCCACCTACACCCAGTAATCCCGAAAGTGTACCGGCGAAAACGCCTGTGAATAAATAAATCAGAAATGTCATGCAGACATCCTTAAAGGCAAAGACGTTGTATTATTGTTTCAGTATACTAAATAGAGATTACATTTGCATTGCAAGTAGGCGTACTTTGTATATATGTTGCCAATGTAGAGGCATTTTTTGCAATATAAAGTAGTGCGGTAATGCCTATTAAGATAGCCGCAGGTATTTGCATGCCAGGGATGCAAAATAATGTCCAGCCAACAGCGGCTAGACAAAAAACAAATGTTTCCCCTGCATGGTGATACAATTCGTGTTGTAATTCTTCTGTTATTTTGATTTTTTCTTGTTCTATATTTGGAACGTCTTGAATCTGAACAGTTGATTGCCAATAGGGGTCTGCTAGAAGGCGCTGGGCATCTGGTGAATTATTATTGGCCAATCTAATAGAAATTTGGTTTTTTAGATTATCAAATTCTTGACCTATTGCTTCAATACGCTGCTCTCTCTGTTCGGCTATCCATTGGATTTGCCTTCTTTCTACTTCATTTATTTCATATTCAGTAATCCATACGTTAAACTCTATTTTTTCAGTGATTACTTTTTGATAATTTTCTTCCAATTTAGCTAGTTGTTTTAAGCTGTCATTAAGCCAATAGGAAAAAAAGTAACAGCGATAAAGAGAATGCAGTAGCGGTTCTAAGGAAAGTAAAAAGTCTATAATGGCAGCTGCGGCGAACGCAAAAGGTATTGCAGGACTAGCCATCGCAGTTAACACAAGCAGTTGAGTACCACTACATATATTAATAATTCCTTTTATTTTACTAATCAACGGTCGGTGGGTTTGATCATCGGCAAATTGCGTAACGCCAATGCCGATTGAAGCGACACCATCTATTATATTCCAAGTTTTATCCATACGATTAAATTGTGGAATAGCGGCGTTTCTAAAATATGCCAGTAAAAAAGGCAAAAGTACTTCATAGCTTGAGAATGTCCAGAGAGAAACTTCAGGTATGGTCCACGCAATTGCGTTTGTAGTTTTTATAAATGTATCTTTCTTTTCGTATAATTGCTTCATAATAAGCTGCATTTGCAATTGGTGGTTTGCAATAAAATCAGGATGACATTGATTGCGTAAAGCGAGTAATGACTTATTATTCACAATGACGTCTCCTTCAGATAAAAAACTGATTATTCATGCGAATCAATCAGTTTAATCGGATATGATTAACTAATATCGTTACATTTTACCATATAAATGATTTGTTGGTGTATTTTTTAATCATATTTTCTTGGCTATCGATAGAATCAAATTTGCTTGAAACGACTATTTTAAGGGGCGAAAGCATGCTTTATTATCAACACCAAGATAATTCGTCGGATATTTTGAGATATTTCTTACAGCTTAAACATCCATTATCCTCGTGACACAAACTGTAAAAAAGCTAAACTGTACGTACAGGGAAGACAGGGACTGTCTGACAGGATGTCATTTGCAGGATGCGAGGCAATGGATTTGCACCGCTGCAGGGATGCGGCACTCTACTTTTAAATCTGTACCGTCTTGTGAAGGCAAGAAGTAGTAACCACTACATTCTTGCTCAACACAGACCGTTTTATATGAATTTACTCTGTACGGTACGATTTTTAAATTCGTCGTTGCGAGGAGCATAGCGACGAAGCAATCTAGCGACCTTCGTGGGTGCATCTGATTTATTGAAGTAGCTCACTGATTCATTGATAATCCATATTTTTTCCGCCAAGAAAGG
>JAUYSP010000052.1 GCA_030696305.1 Legionellaceae bacterium
AATTTGATCTCTTGGTGCAGTCTACTTCTAAGTATAGATCCAAGTAGTGACGATGACTACTGAAATTAAATTAGTCAGAAGACGATGGCACAAGTGCGATTAAATATGATCCTTCAGTGACGTCGTCTTGTGAAAATGACACTATGCCAATTAAATTACAGTCGTCCATTTTTGAAAAACACACTAAATTTCCCACGGTATCTACAATGGCAACACAAATGGTAAGATGTAATGTTTTTGCATGATTGATTGCATTTTGTACCAACGCAGAGGCCAGTTCATAACTGATAAAAGACTTTTCTATAGTCAATTTCAATTATCCTACTCCATAAACAGCCAATAGATAAGTTACATTTTATTTCATTTTTAAGTTAAAATGAGTTTTTTCACAGTCACATCTTATTTCATTCACACATCCTTTTGTTGGCTGAGCATAACTCATATAAAATAACCAATCCGGCAAAATAATTGTGCTAAAAATATATTTGCCGACTTTTAGTTTCATTTATATCTTACCATCTAATTTTTTAATTATGATATTATCAAACTATTTAAACCTATCCATGGTTAAAATAGTCTCGTAAACGCATCGGAGGTTTATGCCTTCATAGGACGCAGTATTTGTTGTCCCAACCTCTGAGTACAGTTTTTTAACTTATTGATTGTTCACTTAAACAAGCCTACACAGACGGATCAGCAGCGCATCAACCATTTACACCCGCTATATGATATAATATATATAAATTTGAATCATATTGAACAGTGGAATACATCCATGCAAAGTCGTGAGGAATATACACATACGCTCAATGAAGATGGATCGATCACATTTTTCTATCGCCCATCTGCGCGATTAACAAATAAAAAGGCGGAGTTAGATTGCCCCGATTTATATGAATGGATGCTTGATGACAATGGCAAGCAGAAAGAATTCGTCGAATCTAATCAAGAAATTCATGAGTATTCTTTAAGGATTGATAATATTCCATCAGATATCTTTGCTACTTATCGTGTTAAAGTCAGCGATATTGTTCCTGTTGGTTCTTTGGAAACGCCACATGAAAGGATCGTTTCTCCTCATGCAAACCAGCCTATAGTAGTCATGAATCACCTTAATCTTTACACGGATGGTCATCGGGATCTTGAGACAAAACCTGCATCTATAATCCAAGAAAAAACTGCGTACATTAAAACAGGAACAGCAGAAATACCTCCATACTTTCAATCTGTTTCGTCTGAAGAGTTAGCACCTTCGACACTAAACGGAACGGTAGAGCTACGCACCTTTAAATCTTCAGATCAAATAGAAAGGGATATATGGATTTATAAGCCACCAAAATTTGATCAAATTAAACCTCCAGAAGAAAGAAAAGTCATATTTATGCTTGACGGAAAAGACTTTTGTGAAAAACTAACACCATACATAGACGCAAATGGTGAAGCATTTGCTAACACCGCGATTGTTTTTATTGATCCAGGGAAGTATCCAGCCGGTCGTTCCATATTGCCTCCTCCGGATCCACCTATCGCTATACCGCATCGCGTATATGAAGATTATTATGACACTGATAAATTCTCTACAATGCTCGGTGAGGAATTGATCCCTCAGTATTGCCGTAAACTAGGAGTTTCGAATAAAGACAATGTGATTGTCGCTGCGCACAGTTTAGCGGCATATCCAATAATTACTGTTGCAGAAAGATGTCCCAATAAAATTGGTGGATTATTTCTATTTTCACCCGCATTTAATCAAGAAAAACCACGCTCATTATCGACAGATCCGGCCACAGAACCGAGCACCATATTAACAAATATTCCGCTTTTTACACAAATTGGTAAGAGCGAAAATGCAACTCCGCCTAAAAGACACCAAGCAGAACAAGATATGCAGAATAAATCAAGACTAAAAACGGCTCAAGATTTTCAGACAACACTTGGATGCAACACTAATTCACGATTACGAATTCACTCCTCTGGTCATGATGCAATGCATGTGTTTGAAGGTATGGTTGAAGGTATGAAATTTCATCTAAGTCGATTATGCGCAAATACTACGTCAAGGTTCAAACAATTGCTAAACGAACAAATAAGAGCAGCAGCTAAACCTGTCGAATCAGTGGATGAAACTGTGAAACAAGCTCAGGCTAACACACCCACTCCGAGACCAGGTTCATCGTAATCCCTTTGTAACTTCATGACTTATAAGCTTTCTCCTATTCAAATAGCAATAAAGTCATATATCATGGCAACTTTCTGTGCCAGCGACACAAACAAGCTAGTCAGTGCTCTCTAGAATGGCGAGGTCTAAGATAATACACATCACAATCTATTTAAAGGGATTGAGCACTGGCGTAATTGAAAAAGGCGATGGTGTTCTTGATTTAGATTCTTCACTTGATGATGTAGAGTCTTTTGATGGAGTCAGTTTTTGAGGCTCTTTCAATTTCCGTTTCTGTTCCAACTCGTCCATCAGTCGCTTAAAATTTGAAAATTCATCCATGGCTGGTGTTCCAGAGTCTTTTTTAGCGCCATTTTTTTTCATATCCATGATATTCTCCAAAATGTCCGAAAAATCATAATTTGATTATTAATATTTCATTTATTACAAACAGTATAGCACAATATTTGTACTTTTTTGCTCTCACAGGCTCATCTTGTATTGGAAGAGTCTGCCTATTGCAGTCTCTATCATGCTATGTGTAGAGAAAAAACGGAGAAAACAGCACGATCTGGCATGCTTTCTGTATTTTTGAACACGCCGTTATTTAATGCATACGCGCAATTAATGGAATTTTATACAAGAGACTGTGCACCAAACTTACGATCAATGAGACCAGAATCTATGCTTGAAATCTACCACTCGCACGTTGCATCTCTACAACAAGCAAGTCAAGCATCTCTTGTTGGGTAAGTGTAAAGTGGCGAGATATTGAGGAGGATTGAATAATATTCCTCTCATACTCGCTATGCTATTTTATCTCAATCACCTCGGTGTGTTCAGGGATGGTGGTGAATGGTTACATAAAAATAATATATTTTAACTTGGTGCTACCCCCCTTCTCTCTGCATAGCCAGTAATTTAGCAAAACATCCATTTCTCGCTTCTAGCTCCGCGACCGAACCATCTTCAATAATTTTACCATCATCAAAAAATAAGATTCTGTCCATCGACATGATGGTTGAAAGCCGATGCGCTATAACAATTACTGTTTTATCCATCATCACAGAATGTAGCGCATCCTGAATTTCATGTTCAGTGACAGAATCAAGTGAAGACGTGGCCTCGTCCAAAATTAAAATTGGTGCATTTTTTAAAATAGCTCGCGCAATAGCGATTCGTTGTCTTTGACCCCCTGATAGTTTAATCCCACGTTCACCAACCAAAGACTGATAGCCATCGGGAAGTTGCATAATAAATTCATGGCATTTTGCGAGTTGTGCAGCCTTGAATACCGCCTCATCAGATGCTTTTGTATCTCCATAGCGAATATTATCCATTAGGCTTCGATGAAACATCTCCGTTTGCTGTGGAATGAGAGCTATATTTTTCATTAAACTGTCACGAGTAATGGAATGGATGTTATGTTCGTCAATGCTGATTTCACCATTTTGAATTTCATACAGGCGTAACAGCAGATTAATGAAAGAAGTTTTCCCTGCACCGGAATAGCCGACCAAACCAACTTTTTGTTTAGGTTGAATCGTAATATTCAAATGTTCAAATAATACTTTGCTATTATCATAATTGAAACAAACGTCACTGAAACAAATTTTCCCTTGTGAAACATGTAATGAATCCGCATTTTCACAATCCTCAATATCATGAGGAACAATGATAACATTTAAGGCTTGCTGGCATTTTCCAATGTCTTTAGACAAACTAGGCATGGCCTGCGTTAAACCATTTACCATATTTACGATAGTAATGGATAAACCAAGAATAAATGCAAAATCACCTACAGTAATTTCCCCATGCAGCCTGAAATAAATCAAGCCTCCCATCAACAGGGTAATGAGTAATGTAAAAATCATATTTAAGCAAAAATCAGTGTATATGATTCGTCGTTGCAATAATTTATCTTCTGCTCCAACACGATTGACGGCATCTTCAATACGAGTAGTTTCAAAGAAAATATTTGAAAAAATCTTGGCATTGATTATGTTGGAAATACTATCGACCAGTTGCCCCGACAACTGACTGCTTGCTTCCGAAAAATCATGGGCAACTACGGACGTTTTTTTTGCTAATTTATAACCATTTATCACATAAATAATGATCCCCATCAGTAAAACTGCAGCAAAGTATATATGCACGGTGGTCAATAAAACTAAAGCAATAATTAAAGTAAATGAATTTCCCAGTATATTACGATTAAATGATTGAATAATGGATTCAACACCCTCTGCGACACACTGTGTTTTATTTGCCAGATCACCCGAAAAGTTTCTTTGAAAAAAAGATAGCGAGTGCTTAGTAAGATGGTCAAACATTGCAACAGAAATTTCCGTTCTGAGTTTTGGAAATAGTTTCAAACAAATATAAAAATATGTCCGCATAGCTGCATTATGGATTAGGGTTAACAAAACATAGAATATAGCTGGATAAATAACAGCCTGAAAAAAAAGAGTGGGATTGTTAGCATTATTGGTCGCCGCATCAATAATCATTTTTAATACATACGGACCCAGAGAAATTTCTAAAGAGGCAATCATTATAATAAACAGAAAACCCGCTATGGAAATAGGATGACTGCGTAAAAAATACCAAATAAATGCCCACAGACGTTCTGGGATTGCACCCTTTATCGAATTCATCACAATTCCTTATGCTCTTATCTATATATATGAGTTGTCTGACAATGTTACAAGTAATTTTAGAATAGTCCTGTTCTACGACCTAAATCAATAGTATATTTTTTTCAAATTAGGCTGTACGTCATGATCATCGAGTGAAATTTTTTGATTCACCTACTGCCACAACCGCCCCTTCTTGCGCTCTATCAGTTATCCTCAACTGATTAATTATTAGATTGTATTTGAAATGTATCCATGAGCGATTTGATTTTTTCCTGACGCATTTAATAATGCAGAGAGCGTGCATAAAAATTATTTGGACTTCACACCCAATTATTATAGATAATATGACTATAAAATTATTCAACGAGAATTTTTCAATGGCCAGTGCAAGATATAGACTTTACCGGGAGCATAAATATGTATCGTTTTTGCTATCTTCTTTTAGAGCTGAAGTTGCAAAAGTCGACTTTAGTTTAGATGTGAACGTCAATCGGATTAAAGAACAATTTGGAGAAATTACTGCGCTGATGCATGGGCATGCATCACATGAAAATAATAGCATTCATGAGTTATTAAGAAATAAAGATAGCCTAGTTCATGAAAAAATTGAGGCCGATCATAGCACTCATGAAGATACGTTTGAAAAATTGAATCAATTATTAATTGTAATTCTTGAGGATATCGACATTGCTAATAGAATCGAATTAGGTCATCAATTTTATCTGGAGATTCAGCGTTTTGAAGCTGAAAATTTACTACATCAAATATATGAAGAAACGATAATTATGCCAGAACTACAACGTCTTTATACCGATGAAGAGTTATTAGATAAAATTGATGCTAAAACTTACGCACTAATGACGTCAGAGCAACTGATTGATATGATGAAGATTTTATTTCCACATATGAATGCCGATGACCGAAAGTTTTTTTTAAAAGATATTTATCGGACACAACCTACTAAATTTATAACTGCTTGGAAAGGGATTTTACCAATCCTTGATGTGTCTGAACGAGAACAATTAAGTATGGATTTTATTCTTTGATAATGATGCTTGGGTTTTTCACATAAAGGTATTTATGCTTAAAATTAATTTCATAACAACGCCAAATGAAAAATTTAATATAAAAATGAATCAAGGCTTAATGGCATGTCTTGAAAACCTTACTGGCATTATAGGCGGACCACAAGAACACACGATTTATGCTCAAGAGAATAAAAAAATAATAGGCGGTATAATTGGATATTCTCACGGAGATGTTTTATGGATTGACACTATTTATACAGATAAAAGCCGAAGAAAGCAGGGGATTGGAAAAATGCTCGTTGACCAAATAACAATTTATGCAAAGAGTTGTGGAGCATCCGAAATCCAGCTAAATACCTATTTCCCTAAAGCACATAAATTTTTTACTAATCAAGGATTTGAGACGGTTTTCTCTATTCCAAAATGGAAATATGGTCTGACGTGTTACCTAATGAAAAGGATCATATGATCTTAGAATAAGATTAGGTTCGTGACATACTTATTGGAATATAAAAAACATTACCCAACTAGGTAACTACAATGCAAATAATAAAAAAATTTGATCATAATTCAGGTGCATACTTCATCAGCGATGACGAAAAAATTTATTATGAAGTAACAGGCAACGAAAATGGCTCCGTTTTATTGTTATTACATGGCGGATTTGGCAATATTGAAGATTTTAATACTCTTCTTCCTGATTTAAATCAACGCTATAAAATAATCGCTATGGACAGCCGAGGACATGGAAAATCCACCCTCAATTCACAGATACTAACCTATGAGCTTATTCAAAGAGATGTTGAGCACCTTCTTGAGCACCTTGGTATTAATAAGTTGAGCATTATAGGGTTCAGTGATGGCGGAACAGTTGCATACAGACTCGCTTCAATGACGTCATTACACATTGAAAAGCTAGTTGCTATTGGTTCACACTGGCATTTGAAAAATATCGAATCAATAAAAGAGATATTTTTAAAAATTACTGGCGAAAGCTGGCGTAAAAAGTTCCCCGACACTTACGATACCTATCAAAAATTGAATCCTTATCCTGATTTTAATTTTATGACACAAGCTATAATCAAAATGTGGCTTGATTCAAAAGCCTCTGGATACCCAAATGAAGCCATTAAAAATATTTCTTGCCCCGTATTAGTCATCAGAGGCGACGATGATCACCTTTTGCTAATAGATGCAGCGGTAGAATTGTGTAACCTTATCAACCATTCGCACTTACTTAATATTCCTTTTGCTGGGCACGTCGCTTTTGACGATCAGAAAGAAATTTTCAGGATTAGCTTAGATGAATTCTTACAAAGGTAAATGACTATTGGTTAATCATCGTGGTAGTTGCTCAATCCAATTTGAATTAATTAATTTCTGGTAAATACAATCGAGCCACTTAGCCGTATTTTCACCACCAGGAGCCAATTCACCACTCCAATTATTTTTAGTCCACAGATAGATTTCCAGTCCTTTCATTTGAATTTGTTTAGGTAGAGCAGACAAATCAATACTTGATTTTGGCATGATGGAAAAATAACCATCAAGATAAGGTTTTATTTTATCACGCCAATTTGTTTGATCATGCATAAGGGGATAAAAAAATGGGCGTGCAACATCTTCCATAAACCAATTTTTAGAAGGCAAGTCAAAATCAATTATATGAACTTGTTGCCCATCGGTTATGACATTCGCTTCGCGATGATCACCATGGGTCAAACCAAAATTATAAGAGGTTTGCTGCCTTTGATTAAAGTAATCTCTCACTGATATAAAAACGTCCTGTATCTCTCTCGATTCTTTTTTTACATATTCACTCATTTCATCAAATGACTCACTCCAATTCACATAATGATGATGACCTGTATCAAACAATTGTGCGGCTTTATGCAAAGCGCCGAGCGCCTTCCCCCACTGTTCGTATAAAGCTACTTGTGAATAACTAAAATTAACGTGTTGTCCAGGCACTTCTTTGCAGACATGTGCTAAAAATAATTCTTGTCCTTGTAGAATTGATTCAATCCATCGTCCCTGTTTAGATACAATAGGCTCACAAACCGGAGCTTGGTGATTGTACAAATGCGATTGATAAAGAATTGCGGCTAATAAAGTTTCTTCTTTCCGCAAAGAGCTATGTGTCATTCGAAGATAATAACCTTGTTGTTGGCATTCAAATCGGTATACCAAATTAATGCCTTCATTGATTAAACGGAGTGAATCAGGCTGACCACCCCATTGCTCAATTGCTAACAATGGCGTTTCAGCTGCATCAATCTTATTTAATATTTCATTCCACATAAGTAACCCCTTTTCAAAGATACCGGTCAAGTCCAATAATTGCTGTAAATTGCCATCAATTCATCCCACTGAGTCCAGTTTTTAATTACTCAATTTGTTGAGCTCAAGAACATTTGACTTACCAGCGTCCTTTTCAGCTAGCCAATCGTTAAATTCATCCATGTCCAAATAACGGCGTGTTTGCCACTGTTCGTTGAATTCAGCAAGTAACGCACCAATCAAACGTAATGCCGAGTCATCGTTAGGGAAGATACGTATCACCCGTTCACGGCGCCTTATCTCTTCATTAAGCCGCTCTTGCATGTTCGTTGTACGTAACCGTTTACGATATTTATCAGGCAGAACCATAACGGCCATGGCGTCCTCGAACGCTTCTTCAAGGCAATTTACGGCCTTGGGTACTTTACTCCCAAACTCTTCGATAAAAGCTTTAAGCCGGCGCCTTGCTTCAGCCATGTCGGGCGCCTGCAAAATCAACTTAGCTTTATCTGCCACGGCTTTACGGTGACGAAGTGCGCAAAAACCCAAGATATTTCGCATTAAATGAACTTGGCACCGCTGCCAAGTCGCGCCTTGAAAATGCTTTTTAGTAGCCTCAACAAGGCCTGCATGTTGATCTGAAATGACATACATAACACCGGTTAAACCACGGGATTTAAGCCACCGAAAAGTCTCTTCCCACGTGGCGTAGCTTTCGGTATCGCCAATTTGAACACCTAGAATTTCGCGGCACCCATCGTCTCTAATACCAGAAATAGTAAGCGCGGCCCGTGATACAACACGATCATCATCGCGGCATTTAATAAACATCGCATCGACCATGATGAAAGGGAATTTAAGCCCATCAAAACGACGTTCATTAAAGGCTCTGACGCGAGCATCAAGACCCGTACACAAGTGACTGACTGTTGACTTAGAAAAGCTGACACCACAAAGCTCTTCTGTGATATGGGTTACCTTCCTCGTGGATACACCGTTAACAACCATCTCCATCAATGCCAGTACAAACGCTTGTTCACTGCGCTGGTAACGCTTGAATATGTCCGTTGAAAATGAGCCATCCCTCGTTTGAGGTACTTGTAATGTAACGGGCCCAACTCGTGTGTAGAGCTGGCGAAGCCGATATCCATTACGGTAGCCAATTCGCTCATCAGCACGCTCATGCTTTTCTGCGCCTAACGATTCAGTTACCTGTGCCTCTAATATTTGGTTCAAGATACCCTCAACAAGCTTAGCAAGACCATTCTGACTTGATAAAAGTTCTGGCAGTAACTCCTTTCCAACGGTAACATTGTAATCCGTCATCGCTAATCTCCTCGGTAGTGTTGTTGTTCGCAACTCAATAGTACCGAATTTTAGCGATGACTCAATTCCTAATGAGCCATTTCAAATTTACAGCAGTTTACGGACTCAACCAAGATACCTTCCGATAAATGTTATTTTTCAATTAAGATGAAAAATAAATTTTATTACAGAAAAACCAAAAATCATCGAAAATATTACACTGATATATTCTCATGCGGCACATGTAATTATGAGCACTCATACGCTGTTAAAAACAGGTGCTGAGAGTTATCTCAACCCATATGAATGAGTGTTTACCTCCGGGATAGATATTAATCTACCCTGATTTGTCGGATACCACCCTAAATGCATTTATTAAAAAATCAAGTCAAGCTCATTTTGCAAAAAACTCGATTTTAGAGCCCCAATGTAACCACAGGTTCATTTGCAGTGAAGGAAGTTCTATCGTGAGCATAAAACAAAGTTGAATTAACAGATGCAGGAGACTTATATAGAGAAATAGCCGTTTCAATTTTTTGTTTTTCTTGAATCATCCTTTGAAGTGCATCCTGTAAATTTATACTTTCCTCTTCTAACATCCTTATTTCTTGTCGTAATTCTTGGCTTCTTTCTAAGGCATGAGGCATATCACGATTTGATACATAAACTTCAACCGTGTAAGATTTTCTATTCCAATTTCCAAAAGGAGCGCAGGCCTGAATTGTGCAGCACATTGAACGTTCTGATAGGTTATTGAAGTTAATTATTGCGGATGAAGGGCTGAACAATCCTCCTAAACTCAAGTTCAACGGTATTTCTTGCTCCCCCATCGTAACTTTAGTCAATTTCCCGTGCGTACTTCTATTTGGCGTAATGTAAGAATCAATCGAAGTCGCCCCATCCACGATACTAACCGCACCAAAAGTTGCAAGCACTATTACCCCACTACTCATATATGCTCCGAAAGAAACAATATGACCTAAGGGGTTTCACAGCCAATAATTCCCACCAGGTCCTGAACCTCCTTCCCCTACAATGCTGGAATAGTCAAAATACATCCGACGCTCTTGAATTATTTCCATGTCAGCTTCAAATATTGCTGTATTATATCCTGAAGACCAATACGATATTTGTTGACCTGTTCTTGAAACAGTTAAACCAGTACTTTCAGCAAAACTTAATACATCCGAAAGGGGTCGACTTATTAGTTTAATCTGAGATACAGCCGGCGGTTTTTGGTTAACACCTTCATCTAGCACCGTGATCCCGTTCTAATTTTCCTGCTCCACCCGGCCGAAAACAAAGCTACTGTCCTGTTCAGGCGTATTGCTAAATCCATAAATAAAACGTGTTGAGTAGTTTAATGCACCACTATCAATTGTTTTGGTCCAGTAAGGTTTAGATGCTGTCTCACCGCTTGTAATTATATCCAATTCTTTTTGATGAGCTGCTATGTTTTTTTGTAATGCGTCAAGTTCTATTTCTATGTTTGCTTTGTTACGTATAACTCCTGCAAGCTTTTTTTCCAATTCTTTTAAAGACTTATGAAATTTCATTTTTTTTCCAACTCAAGACCCCGTATGGGCAATACTTTATCATACTGGCTCTTTTGGATCAATCGCAAGTCTTTCTCAGAATTGATTCATATTATCTTGCAATCAAGGACCCCTGATAGTTTTTAATTTTTGATTTAAACCTAAACGTTAGTAAGCTAACTCCTATTATGGAACCTAAAACCATACCCCACCAAAGCCCTGCACCTGCCAAGTGAAAATAGGTTGCTAATAAATAACCTACAGGCAACGCAATACCCCAAAAACTTAGAATTGAAATCAACAAAGTAAAATTAGTGTCCTTTAATCCACGTAAGGCTCCAAAAAGAGAGAGTCTGATCGCTTCAGAAATTTGAAACAATGCCCCAATCATTAAAAATTGTTTTGCATGATGGATAAGGTTTGAATTTTCAGGAGAATGAATATTGATATCTATGGATATGAGCTTTTCCGGGTAAAAACAATAAACTATAGCCACAATCATCATGCACGCTAGAGCTAAAAAAGTCCCTACATAACCTGCTGTAGCAGAGGATCCTACATCACCCGCGCCCAACAAATGTCCCATCCGAACAGTAATCGCTTGAGCTATAGAAAAAATTACCGAAGTAAATATCCCAACATATTGCAACGTAATCTGATTTGCAGCAAGCAATTGGTTGCCAAAAGACCCCATCAGCAACGATAATGTTAGGAAAAAAGCAACCTCTACGCAATACATAGCTCCCATAGGCAAACCAATTCGTAATAATTCGAGCAAGTAAGATTTTTGGGTAGGTGTCATTACATGTCGGAAGTAAGATTTGTACTCATGTCTCATTAAGACCGTTGCACCTAATAGGATTGCTGTAATCCAATAGCTTATAGTCATGCCCCATCCAGCTCCATCTAGACCTAAAGCAGGAAGTCCAAATTTGCCAAAAATAAGTGCGAAACTAAAAACATTATTGAGTGAAACCGAAACGATATTGAAGAATAAAATATGTCGTGTTCGTCCTAATCCGATCATGACATCCAGTAATGCGATCATGATAAAGCTGGGTAAAAGGCCCCATGCCATGGCGTGTAGATATGATGTGGAAAGTTGCACAATAGCTTGATTTTGTCCTGCAAATGCAAGAAGCGGAGAGATATTCCAAAATAACAAAAATGCAGGTGCAGAAAGAAAAATGGCTAACCATAATCCATCTCTGACAATCAAAGAAACACTATGCTCGTCATTGGCGCCATGTTTGTGTGCTACCAAAACGTTTATAGAGCTTAATGTTCCAAATAATATGACGAACAGCGTACCAAATACCCAACTAACCAGTGCCCCAGCTGCTAAAGCAGCCTGCCCCAAGTGTGCGATGAATAAAGTTTGGAAAAAGAAAACAGAAGATTGTATTAGACCAGTCAAAGCGAGTGGTATTGCCAAAACCAATAATGGATATATATTCTTTTTAAACGTATTCAAAGTTATCTCACACTAAACAACACATGAATTGGTCCCTGGCACACCATTTATCCTTTTATTAGATAGATGGCGCCTTTCTCCAGAGCAAGTTATACCCATTATTTCTGTATTAAAGAAAGCCTATTAGCACCAAATTTTATAATTATGCCAACTGCTATGATTAACCACAACACAATATTATAAACATGCTGCGGCTGGTCATACGGAATAAGGCCTTTGTTTGCAGAAAACTCAATTGATATATGGAACATAATGGCCGCTAATGTACTGCGATTAGTATTATTATAAATCCAGGTAAAAACGACGGATATAGTTAAAAGATTTATAATGTATAACCAAAATTCAATTGAGGAAAAAGGCATAACATTAAACATGGACCCCGGTAAAAAAAACGCGGGTAGATGCCAAACAACCCACATTACGCCTAAAATTAAACTAGCAGTTAAGGCGCTATATTTTTCCTGTAATCGATCCAGGACATAACCACGCCAACCCAATTCTTCAAGAATGGGGGCTAAAGGAACAACCAATATCAATAAAAATATTGAGGGCAATTTATTCGAAAAAAACGCAGGGGAATTTCCATACCCACTCAACCAAGCCGCTAAAATGCTTATACTTGGTACAAGTAAAACAATGGGGAGATACCATCGTACTGATATTCGTTTAAAATCAATAATTCGCTTCCAATAATCTTTTTGTCCTTCCTTATTTAAAGCTAAATAAACCAAAACAATGGCAATAACGGTTGGCCCGCTTAATGCTAAAAAAACCAAACTTGATCCCAACGCTGTACTTTCCCCATTTAACCCGAGCCAATAGGTAATGCCGAAAAAAAACCAAGACCAGAGATAAGTTAAAAAAAAGTAACGCCATGGGCTCGATAGCTTTGTGTTTTTTATATACATAGAAGTGTTCATTTTTTCTCACTGATAATTCGTCTAAATAATCGTCAATATAAACGTACTTTGAATAACCCTACACATCTGCAATAAAACTCAGTGCTCCGGGCTTTGCACCAAGCCCGCTTTCCACTAAATTTTGAAGTGATTTTTTTAATCTGATGTTTTTCTCATGCGACCACTTAAACAATCCTGACTCTAAAATAAACGCTGAACCTGCCATCAGGAATTGAACCGTTTCCAATGGGGTATCTGCATGAAAAACACCTTCTTGATTGCCCGCCTCTACAACCTTTGCTATCAGTGGTGTAATCACTTCAATTGTTTTAATATTAAGTTTTTCTTGTAATGATCTATTCTCAGGGTGATGTAAAACTTCCATCACATCAGGTTGAATTTTGACTTGTTTTTCACTTCCTGCAAGCATCATTTTTAGTTTATCTATTGCTGATAAACCGCTAAGCGCTAAAATAGATTGAAAATAAACCTCAATATCATGATTTATCAACTCGACTAAAGCGCTCAAGATATCTTTTTTTGCTTTGAAATAATAATAAAAAGTCCCCTTAGCAATGCCAGCGGCTTGAATAATGGCTTCAACGGACGTTTGTTCATATCCATATATTTTAAATAGTTCTTTTGATACCTCAATGATCTCTAATTTTCTGATACTAGAAGATTTAATTGTTCTTTTCATTAACACACCAAATTAGACCGACGGTCAGTCGATAATAGCTCTATGATAGATAAGTGTCAATATTTTTGTCCTGATAAATCAATCTGAACAAAGATAGTAATCCGCAACTACGGGAGCATTCATGATACGTGTGTTATGTGGAGCAGCACATAAAACACACGTATCATGACTTACCCCGGATTACGGCAATGGAATCTTTCGTTGGAGCTTTATTTAGACAGCATGCTTAAACACTACAAGTCTGCTAATAGACGTCAAAAAGACAATAAACGCATTCAAATAGTCAATTATCATAAAGATTTGATTATGAAAAAATTGAAAGGATCTCTATGAATCATATACGTTATATATTACGAAACTTAGTTTGGTCTTCTATAGGTTGGTTATTGGGTGACTGTGATTTTCCTTTCATAACTGCCTTCATAAGAGAAGCAGAGAAAGTTAAATAATTACTAAATGACATAGGTTCATTATATCGTTTACAACGATCATGGTAATTAAGAGCTAGTGAAAACGGGACACTTACTGCAACGGTAGAAGCGATTTTTTTTGCCGGCGGTGATATGTGTTTGAAAAAACAACCAATTGTCATGCTAATTCTCATTAAATTAGTTATACATTAATATACTAAGGGGTCTTATAGTATAGAGCAATTAAATCTTTGCTAGAAGTACGGCCTAATTGTTTTATTAGGTCAATGATGGTGCACAAGGGGTTGTTGAAATGATTAAATTAATCATGAGTGATCGCGCAGGCGTTTTCGCGGCACTTAAAGATCAAGACCTGTTTAATAAAGCTCACCTTGAATATGGAGTACTTACTTGGCCTGGAGAAATTGATTTAGCACCAGATGCCATGCACGCTGCAATTAAACAAAAGGGTCACTGTGTGTGATCTTTTCAATTCTCGATAAAGTGCTATTATTGGTTGGAACTAGAAAATTCTGTTTAATTAATAATGGAATTTAAAATACACCATTAAATGTTGGCTGCGAATCAACCGTAGATCCAATATTGACATGCTCACACTGAACTTTTCTTATATCAAATTTCTCTAATTTATTACTTTGCATTGCCAAGAAATCAAACGGCACACTTTCACCCATGTAGTTCGTGATTGTATGGCGCCACTCTGCTTCATTTTTTCCTGGTAATCTTTGAGTACTCCAATGTAAGTGTCTATGCCCTGCATTTCCTGTCCAACCCATTTCTCCAATGGGTTGGCCTTGTTGAACAAGAGAGCCATTTTTTACGAGTGTATGATCTAGATGAGCATAAAAGGTATAATATCCATTCCCATGATATATTTTTACCCAATTCCCGAAGCCTTCGCCGCAGGGTGAGATTTTTGATTGGGCTGCAGAACCACTTGGTTCGGGACACTGTACGTGTGAAATATAAGCGATACCTGTTGCTGATGCATAAACTCTGGGATTATGGTTATGATAGGGTATTGCTAAATCAAGTGCCCAATATGCATTTGGCCAAGAATGAGTGCCAACACCAGGAGCATGAGTACAAAATACTTTGACATGTGCTTTAAATGGTAGTTTTATATTTAAGACTGGGGCCTTTTTTTGAATAGGTACACATGTCACATTAAGTATGGACGTCCATAAGAAAGGTGTATTCATACACACGGCTCCGCTTTTACAGGGAGCAGCACATTTAGGTTCGTGTTTAGCGTCTTCTAATTTAGGTAATGCAAGATATAAAACAATTAATCCGACAGAAAAGAGTAATGTGATGCAACTCCATTTAATTACTTCTACTTTCATTCAGATATCCTTACTATTTTTTGGGATTTTCTTTATTTGCCTTAGTGACTTGTGATCCTGTCACCTCTTCCTTATTTATTCATGTGCCACTATAAGGTCAAAAATTCACCAACCCAAACACCGACAGACTGATCAAATAATTGACTCTCCTCGCATTGAGGCCAATGTCCGCTCCGTTCGAAACGCTCTACTTTAAAATAAGCTGGCAGATTTTCAACCTCTTCCCATAGCCAAGGACAACAATCAAAATCATACAACCCTGCTGCAAGAAAAATGGGCGTTTTAATGATCTCTAGATTTTTTAATACATCTATGGAAGGCAATATTCTTGAAAATAATTCAATAAAACGCGGGCTCAATTCAATTCCTTTCCATAATTCGACGCAATCAAATTCTAGTTGATACCAATAGCGAGCCGCATCGCGATAGATATACTCATGCAAAAAAAGTTGTTCTAAGGAGAAAGATTGCTTATTTATTTGTTGAAACGTCTCCCTATTGTTTGTATCAATCATTTTTCGATGATGATCTGCTTCAAGCTCGAAAATTCTTTGATTTTTTATGCCAACTGACGCATTACAATTGACCGGCGTTCCAACCATAATAATACCTTTCGCTCTGTGCGGATATTTTTTTGCAAATTCCAATGCGATAATGCCATAGGCTGAATGGGCGAATAATACGCACCCTTCTAATTTGAGTTCATCAATTAGTGATTTAATATCATCAAGCACGATATCAAACGTAAGTAACTCATCCGTATGGGGTGAATTTTTTACCCAATACATATCACTCGAATAAATTTCAAACATTTCAGCAAAATGAGAAGAAACGGTTCTTAATGAAGGAGTGCCGAGACATAACATCAGGCAAGGAATACCTTTGCCTATCCTTTCAACTGGATAAGAATGACCTCTTATTGTGGTGAATATGGTTTCGGTTTTGGGAAAATTAAAGCGCATCTACCTAGCCCTTTTGTTATCATAAAATACATATTATCATAAGGAGCAACTGTTGTGGGGCAAAATAAAAGTGAAATGTCAAATAAGCAGGATAGTTGAAAAAAGGTGAAGGGTTCTCTTTTTGACAAGGTATTTAGCATGCATGTTCAATCAGGTTTGCATCATTTCACGGTGGGTTTAGTGCGAAATAACTTCTAAAAGGAACGTTGAAAACAGAAAAAACTTCAATCAATGACGCATCTGGCCATAATGTCTTCAGGTACGCGAATAAGAGTTCAGATGCCTAACACAATTGGGAAAATAACTGGTATTAGTAAATTAATATTTAACCTTTAAGTAGAGAAATTTACATGGTCAAAAAACTTAAGTATAGTACCCATCAATTAATGGGCACTATTGTTTTTTACTCAATACAAGCGCCAATCATTCAACGTATTTTGAATAAGCGAGGTAACATCAGCGCTCAAATTGGGACGCTCTTTTTTAGGATTCCAATAAAGCAGGCTTAATAGGCAGATCATATCCATTAATTTTACGGATTTTTTCCAGCTCTTTGGCAAGATACCACCCTCTGAAACGATGCCCTTAATAAAATTTGTTTCATACATTTCTGGTAACTTATGGCTATATCTTAGAAACATCCCTATGTCCATCAGATAAGATCCGGAAAAGGCAAACTCCCAATCCAATATGGCTATCACTTGATAGCGCGCATCAATTTTCTTTACTAACATATTTGCGGGATCATAATCAGCGTGCGTTAGATTAGCCTCTGATTTACCAGGAAGAAATTGTTGGTTTTCCTCAAGAAAGGCACGTAAATCAACTGCTCTTTGCTCACCTAGGCTTTCACGCACATTTATATTATCTAAACAAGAATATGCATACGGCAGGTATTCTTCATCATGATTAAATGGACGAATGGTTAAGCTGCCATCTTGAAAAAAACCTCCATCTGATAGTTTTATGTTTCTCAAGTGATTCAGATAAACCCCGGCTGAAAATGCGCAATCTTTGATCGATGATTCATTTTTAGACAAAATGACATTTCTCATTAACTCGCCATCAACAAACTCCATAATTGCATAGGGATGATCAATCAAGATACAAGTATCGTCACTATAAAATATTTCTGGGACAGGAAGTTGATTCGCCAGCATCTTATGCAAAGCCATTTCGCGCGCTAAAGAATTTTTTTCACGTAAATAGATTCTAAGCACTACTGGTTGTTCTGTTATAAACTCCACTTTGTAATTTGAATTGGCACAACCTTCAGATAGTAGAGTGACATCAGTAATCTTAGAGTTTGAGTAAGGTTGTAGAAGGCTGTCCAGTATTACTTTGTTAATAGTAAAATGGTCACGATAACGTTCCCAGTTTGTTTTCAAAATTGGCTCATACTTTGTCATAAATTATAACCCGATTAAATTAATAAAACCCTAGTTCGGATTTTCGTGGCTATTGAAAAAAGGAGCTGCAGCTCCTAACATACTGATTTTTCTCGTCTAAAAGAAATTTCAGTATGTTGCAGAACATGATCATGCCACTCAAATTCCTTACGCGAGAGAGGGTCAGCTCGAAGTAATCTGAAAAATCCGTGCTCTAACGCCACCCAAAGAGTTTTTTACAGCGCTGAATCCATCTTTGGATATCATTTCAACCGGTGGATTTATCATATTCTAAATTCATAAGCTGTGTATGTAGCTCACATATTTTATTTCTATTGTCATAAATTTCAGCCCAACTTGAAAAAAATGCACAACTAGGTGGTAAAACTGCTTGCTCATTTTTTATTGTTTTTTTAACGAAGCTATACTGACAAAAACCATCTAATATAGCACGGTCCCCATGTTCCGGGTCATTTCCAAAAACGGCTTGTGTTCTTTTTTGTATATCTTCAATAGAACTTTTAAATGTCAACTCCAAACCTTGTAATTTCAAAGGTCCCACATTTAAGTGTGCTACAGTCATTTTATTCCAGTCTATTTTTGTACCACTAACATATATTTTCTCAGCTAAATCTTTAGGTAAAAGGCCGTAATCAACTAGTCCATCCACAAACCCAGCTGCGCCACTTTCATCACCTCCGGTGGAAATAACACATAAGACGTCTTCCTGTAGTTGATATTGCAAGTACCTGATGGCATCTAATTCTACAATACCGTTATCCAAAAAATCATGCGTTATTAGCGTAGCCTGTCTCCGGATTGCCCCATCATTCTTATCGCTTTCATTAAATATTGATATCTCATATTTTGTTCTTTCTATCAAAGATGCAATCATATCGACATCTTTAGTAGCCATAACTACTGCTAACCACGCTTTTTCGCGATCATCGAATGCATCTGGATCCTCGCTAAGTTTTCTTGTGATCCTATGCCAATAGTTATAAGTATCTAGTTTTTCTCCTGTTCGATCTCCTTCCGAAGAATCAAACTCTATTGTCAACGTTCCATCCAAATCAAAGATCTGAATTGGTTGAATAAGTTTTGCATGTTTGGGCATACTTAAGCCTCCCACTCATATAACATATCAGGGCAATGCTCTTCATTACCTGAGCCGTCCGAAAATTCTAATATTTTGAAACCATGTCGTTCATAGAATCGCCTAGCACCGCTGTTTTCTTGGAATGTACGTAACCGTATCGGAAGATCTAAGGATTTCGCTTTAATCATCAATAACGAGCCAACACCTTGTCCAGTCGCTTCCGGCAATACATAAAGCTGCTCAATCCAATTAATTCCTTGCGTCTCTGCAAGAGCCATCATACCAATGATCACATGTTGTTGTTCAACTACCCAAACTTGAAAACTGGGTATCAATATGTCGTGCATCCACTGTTGAATGGTTTCATTTGAGTGAATAAGCGGCGCAAACGAAATATACTCTTTACGGGATGACCAATAAAGTTCCGCAATAATGTGTGCGTCTGATTGTGTTGCAATGCGAATTGAGCGTTTTTGTGCCATTATAGTCCAAGAGCAAATAATTAATTATGATGATACAGAATAAAAAAATTCATTTTACTCCCTCTACATGATTTATTTCATAAGGTTCAATTTTGCCATCACTAATCTGATAATAGGTAGTGATATGAATTTCTTTCAAGAAGTCTACATCATGAGAAATAATTATCATAGCACCGGGGTAAGCGTGTAATACATCAATAACATGTGCCCGTGTTTCTAGGTCCAAATTATTCGTCATTTCATCTAATATTAGTAATTTTGGTGATATTGCAGCAATTTGCGCTAATGATAATCTTGCCCTTTCTCCGCCAGACAAAGTAGAAATAGTCGCTTGCACTTCTTCATTTTTACGAAATAAAAAATCATTCAGATGTTTTCTGATTTCAAGATAACTCGCTTGAGGCAGCGCATCCATAATGACATCTATTACCGTTTTATCGGGTGTTAATGTTGTGTAATGCTGATCAAGATAACCAATATCACTAATTTCAGGTGTATACCACACCCCTGTTCTTAGCAATGCTTGGTCCGATAGAATGGCCTTAATTAAAGTTGATTTTCCAGAAGCGTTATCCCCTAACAATGCAACACGCTCATTACCACTTATATTCAAATTAATATACGTTAGCACGGGTTGACCATCGGTATAGCCAACCTGACCCTGCTGAATAGAGACTAGTGCCTGATGTCGCAACGTTGCATTTAAGACAAACTTTGGTTTAATCACTTCCGGACATCGAAGATCGGATAATTGATTCATGAGCTCTTGTTTTTTATGCTGAATAGCACTTTGTTTTTTGCCTTGAGATTTTTCGGCTTTCATACCTTTTAAATCTCCGACCATTTTTAACCATTTTCTGTTGGCGATTTTTTTTTCACCACTAGCCCTACTTTTAGCAATACGTTCTTGCTCTCTCATACGTGAGTCGTGAACATCCTTTTTTTGTTGATTTAGGGTTACAATCTCTTTTTCAATTGCAATGCGTTGCTGTTGAAATGCAACAATATAATCATCGTAATGACCTGAAAAAACATAAATCCGTCCATTATCAATATGCCAAATCGTATCAATACTTTCCCGTAACAATTCAACATCATGAGTGACAACAATTAATGTTCCAAAGAATGTTTTTAACATGCGCTTCAATGAACGACGATTGCGTTGATCCAAATGATTTGTTGGTTCATCCAATAGCAACAAATCGGGTTCCAGCATAAGCGCCTGCGTTAATGCACGATTTAAACGTTGTCCTCCACTTAGCTCATGATCGGACTCGATCACTTGAGGTAAATAACCGAGTTTTAAATCTTTGGGTAAATGAATCTCACCATCGCTTGGCTCTATCTTCCCACGCAATATATTAAGTAAAGTTGATTTTCCACAACCATTAGACCCGATAATGGCAATACGACTGCCATACAGAATACGACTATTAAAAGCGGAAAAACAGGTTTTATGAGGAAATGATAGGGTAAGATTTGTAAACAGAATGGGCTTATGCATAAAAATACTCTCTTAAGTGTCTGTAAGGATAATATTTAACCAGTACCCTTATTGAGTCAGGGCGAACTTAAGAAGTAATTCTCATGATTGATTTAAACCTCAAAGTATGTGTATTTAATTTGATATTATTATAACATAATTTTTAAAATAAAAGTTAAACTAGTAGGGCGCTAAAAATAAGGCAACATGTGTTGTCGGCTAAGGAAATAAAATAATTTGGCGTAATTAAGGTCAAAGGATACAAACTGATTGTTTAATTTATTACTTTAGACTGACATTTAATAATGCAGGTTACAAACAAACTGAAAATACAACTACATTCCGAATCAAATACACAATTTTTGGAAAATACCGGATGCCCAGATTGAAATGACCCCCATTGTCTAGACCACGATCTTTAAAATATTTCGGAGCCTTTAGCCCTTTAAAAAATAATAAAAAATCCTGCTATTGAGCTTGTGGGTATGTGGTCGCGAAGCTACCGAGTGTGGTCAAGTTGTGGTCAACGCAGGGTTTATGCGTTGTCCATGGCTTGTCCACACGTCCCGAAGGACGCGTCCACATATCCACAAGCCTCCCGTTCCCGCTCGAAGTAAACTTCAGCAGGGATTTTATAATTCAACGATTGATGCCAACGTCGGTGATTATAAAATTCAACGTACTCTTCAATGGCGGCTCGTAGCTCTTTTACCTTATTGAACTCATTGATATAAAATTTTTCGCGCTTAAAGCTGCGCCAAAACCGCTCTATATAAACATTATCAAGGCATCGTCCTTTGCCTGTCATGCTGATATTAATATTCCATTCATTTAAATAATCCACCCAATCTTCGCTGGTGAACTGACAACCCTGATCACTATTAATAATTTCTGGCTGTGCGTAAAGCAGACCTTTCTTCAGCGCATCAAGGCAGAACCCCGTATCCATGGTGTTCGACAATGACCAGCTAACAATATACCGACTATGCACGTCAATCAAGGCCACTAAGTACATGAATCCGCCATTCAGGCGCAGATATGTAATATCAACCATCCACACCTGGTTGGGGCGAATAATCTCCAGCTCCCTCAATAAATAAGGGTGAACCGCATGCAACTTGTTTCGACGACTTGTGTTGGGGCCGGGGTATATCGCCTGAATACCAGCTAACTGCATTAAGCGTTGCACACGCTTACGGTTAATTTTATGCCCCTTGAACTGCAACTCCTTTGTGATACGGCGATATCCATAAAAAGGATATCGCTCCCATATCTCGCGGATTTCATTCACCAAATCAATGTCGTCAGCATCTACTTTGGTAGCCTTATAATAAAAAGTGCTGCGATTGACCTGTAACAGCTCACATTGCCGTCGCAAACTCAACTCAGCATGGCTGCCATCGATTAATTGCTGTCGTTGCTCCCGCGGAGTTTGCTCCAACACTTTTTTAGGTAGTCTCGCTCTACCGTAAGCTGACCAACTGTTTCATATAATACTCGCTGCTTTTCTTCATGTTCGGCAATTAGTTTGGATGTTTTGTCAGCCTTATTAAAAAGCTGCATGCCTTCTTCCAACAGCTGCTTTTTCCATGCATGCACCTGACTGGGTGAAACTTCGTATTTTTTACAGATTTCATTTAACGGGGTATCATTCTTGATCGCAAGCAGCGCAATTTCAAATTTAGCTGCCGATGACCACTTTTTGTTCTTTGCCATAGTAACCTCCAAAGTAGAGGCTATTCTCTCCTAAATTTTTAAATTTTGGTGGTCTGAATAGTTGGGGTCATTATAATACGACTGAAATCATTCTTCAATTATTCGAAATGGCAGAAGCATGTCATAGCGGTTTTGGAATTACGACACCAGCTTTTACCTCCATGCTAAAAACGTCATTAGGTAAAAAAATAACACACTTATGCGACATGAAACTAATGATGCAGCCAGCCCATATAAAATCCTACATGAACGCATTTTCGTTCCAATCTAATGCTAATTTACAAAAATATATCACATCATTTGAAGAACCAACCTCAGCACGCTATTATGAGATTTTAATTGAAGCAGGTAAAACACATAGCTTCCATCGATTTTTTCCAATAGATATCTCTTAATTGAAAACGTCGATTTATAGTGGATAAATAATGAATCATATCATTGGTGTTATAACTGTCATTATCTGTTTGTTGTCTGTAATCGGTATACATGAGTATGGACATGCTCTAGCTGCCCGATTTTTTGATATACAAATACAACGAATATCACTGGGATTTGGGAAAACTCTCTTTAGTTGGGCCCTAAAATCAGGTTGTAAATTGGATATTAATTTATGGCTTGTTGGTGGACGAGTTCATTTATTGAATAGCCGTATCGATAATGTTTCCCCTCAACATTATTCGCTTTGTTTTGATAAAAAACCGATTTGGATACGCACAATCGTTTTGTTATCCGGCTCTTTAGCCAACCTACTTGCCGCTATTTTAGCTTTATTATTTATGCTGATTTTGGGTTTTAAACAACTGCCGCCTATTATCGGTACCATAACAACACCAAGTCATGCGGCAACCGCTGGATTACTACCTGGCGAACGAATCACGCAAGTCGCAGGACACGATACTTATTTTTGGCGAGATGTCGGCATGCAATTTATTATGCATGTCGGCCAAAAACATGTGCCCATCACAGTGTGTGCATCTAAAAATCATTGTCGTGAAACCATACTTGACTTACATATATGGGAAAATAAGCATAATGACTTATCCATTTTTAGTGCTATTGGCATAACACCCGATACATCCCCACAACATATAGAAATAATCCCAGGACTCCCCTTCTGGAAAGCTCTATCAAGTGCCGGCTCACAATTAATGGGCTTAGTTTTCTTCTTTATCATTATGATTAAACAAATTTTCACAGCTAATATACCTTTTGCGGCCTTACTTGGTCCTTTCAAATTATTTGAAACAATTATTGATTCTTTTTTTCAAGGATTAGCTATTTTTTTATATTTTATGGCAAATTTTAATTTAGCCATGGCCCTGATTAATGTTTTACCAATACCGGGCTTAGATGGGGGGGCTATAATATATGGATTAATAGAAAAAGCTCGGGGTAAACCGATGTCCATTGCATTAGAAATTTTAATTTATAGATTATTTTTTATTCTTTTTTCTTTAGTTTTGTTTCAGTTGATTATGAATGATTTACGTTATTATGTTTAACATTCTAAAAACGCCCTTCGAAACCGAATGAAAATTAGGTATAATATTTTCCTAACCTAGCACTACGGAGAAATAAATGGCACGAGGAATTAATAAAGTCATACTAATCGGTCACGTTGGCGGTGATCCCGAAGTCCGATACATGCCAAATGGCAATGCTGTAGCAACGATATCCTTAGCTACAACAGAATCATGGAAAGACAAACAAACAGGCGAAAAACAAGAACGGACAGAATGGCATCGCGTGGTGTGTTTTAACCGTCTGGGTGAAATAGTAGGCGAATACATTCGTAAAGGTTCAAAAGTATACATAGAGGGGAGCTTACGCACTCGTAAATGGCAAGATCCTCAAGGCCAAGATCGTTATACAACAGAAATTGTTGCCGCGGATCTACAAATGCTTGATGGTAAAGGTGCTGGTGCAGGCCCGATGGACATGCAAAATACAGCGCCTCAACAATATCAACAAAGTAGCACGAGCAAACCAGCTAGCACGCAAGCAGCTCCTCAAGGCGCTTTCGACGAACTGGATGATGATATCCCGTTCTAATTCCTACCGTATTATAAATCGTTAACTATTATTCTTAAGGCTCTTCGATATAAGGGCCTTTTAATTTTAGAAGGCATGCAGGCCGGATTAAACTGTATTAAAATTTTAACTAAGCAGGGACATAAATGAAACCTGATACGCATCGCGATGATATACATAGCTCCCATAAAAAAATAGCATCTTATCTATCAGCAGCATCGACTACAATGATCCAGACCACTGGAACTCATGGACTGGATACTATTTCCAAAAGACTACAAATCAATAAAAATATACCTTTGTCTCTGACGAATCCAAAAGCGTACTTTAATAACGTCTATGCAATTCTCTATCCGACAAAGACAAGTTCACTGTGGGATGGATACAGAGCTGCATTAACCTATCGCGTTATTGCTTGCACATTGACCTTAGGCTCCCAACCTTTAACCCAGGAGTTTTTGACAAGAAAATATGGCGATGAAATTAGTCAATGGACAGGGAATACTTATAAATCCACGGCGACTAACACGATGTCCGGTGCAATTTTTGGAGTTATGGAAGTTGCATTTCTTCCGCTGGATAGATGGAAGGTATTACGTCAGACAAATAATACAACGCCATTCTTTGATTTAGTACAACAACAAAGAAAGAAACTATATGTAGGCTCATCTATAACGTGTGTACGTAATGTTAAGGCATTTTCCGCATGGTTTGGTGTCTCTGATGCAGTGAAACAATATTTTTCTCATAACGGACAACCTGGTCCGACTCCATTTTATCAACGAGTTATTACTTCCTCTGCTGGTGCCATAGTAGCTACGATCATATCAAATCCTGCTGAGGTGATTAAAACCATTAAACAAACACAATCTAATCAATCACCTAATCAGAAACCAGACTCATCCATGAAGATATTTTCTCAAGTTTGGAATGAAAATGGAGTAAAAGGCTTGGGCCGTGGATTGTGGCCTCGCTTAGGGTCTGTTGTTCCTCGATTAACGTTTCTTAAAGCATTGAGTGAGGAACTATCCCCCATAATTAATAAAGCACTAGACGAAAATATAAAGTACTCACTCAAGTAATATCGTCCTAGAAGCTACCAATTCACCTAATACTGTTTTGTAAATTATATTGTTATATTTACACATTTATAAGCGACGGGGTGGTGAATTATCTAACGGATAGCAATTTTTTGAACCGGCAACAACCGACGTATGTTCATTAGCTATATCACTAATAATTTTGGCGTTGCTATTCAAATGATTAACTAATTCTTTCGCACCCATCAAAGAAAAATCATTTTCCATGCCACTTTCGTTGTTAATTAATTTATTGTGCTTAGCATTAATTTGATCGGAAATCACACCAGTTAAAGCTGACGTAGTGATAGCCATTAATTTAATCCATGATTGCGCTGCTGATCTTTTATGCCTAGCCATCATTTAGCTCCCAGACTTACGTTGCAATTTCTATTGCCTTTTTAATTAAATTATTTATTTCCGCATTAAAATGATTTTGTTTATCAAAATAAGTGACAAAATCTGCATTATTCATTGCTGTTGTATTTACACTATCTGCTATAAAAGGCACAGCTAAGAATGTGGTTTTAATTGCATCAATTCCATGCTCGAAATTATTTATTGGCATGGTTTCTAATTGATAATAGGCTTCTTTCAGCGCTAATAACTCATCGGCTTTCCAATTCAATTTATCAATACAATCAACCATTTCATGAGCACAATATCTTAGGGGATTAGTAAATTTTTCTAATTTAGAAAAAAAAATCTCTTGTTGTTCGTAAAACATCGAGCCTTTAAAATTACGTGCATTTGAAGTCGTCATATCACATCTCCATAATATCTATAACGGTCTACACGAATCATCTTTCACATCCGGATGAAGTGTTGAAATCGCATCGATTGCATCATCCTTGATTTTTTCGGCCTGCTGTCCTATCTGCTTTAAATCATCTTCCTCATGATTTAAAGACTGATAACCACTTCTTGCTTGGCTACTTTGCCGTTTATTAATTTCTTTACAAGAGATCTTTGCCAGATCTACTCCTAATTTAGATAATAATGATAGGAATTGGACCGTTTGTTTAGTGGAAACCATATTATACTCCTCATCGCAACAATTTTTGGATTTCTATTGCCTTGTGAACTAAGCAAGTTATTTCGGCATTAAAATGATTTTGGATCTCATAAAAACCTAAAAAATCCGTATCTTCTTGCGATTCATTAAATTGAAATTCAACATTGACGAGGTCAGCCTTGATATCCTCAAGGATATCAACCAAATTTTTAATAGGTATCCGTTGTAATTTAAGGTATTCATCTTTTAATATCTGTATTGCTTTTGTTTGATGTTCAAGATGATCTATAAAATCGATCATATCTTGGGCACAATGTCGCAAAGGTGCCGTGTGTTTTTCCAATTTTTCGTAAAAAATCCTCTCATCATCATGAAATAAAGTCGTATTTAGCATCATCATTGCACCTATATATTCTACTTCCGTATACTAAAAGCGTAGTACGCTGTTGCTATTTTAGCAATTTAGGATAGGACGCTACGCAATTTAATTCGGCATATTGATATCCAAAGGGATTGCTTTAACTTTATTTTTGATTTCATCATACCCTTGTCGGTGATTTGCCATATAAATTAAAGACCATGCACTTACCATCGAACCATCACCAAAGACACAAATATCAGATTGCCCATGTGAATCGGTAAAATCACCACCCAGAACAAAACCAACCATTGCCCCCCCTAAATTTTTACACACATTAAAAGAAGGATTAGAATAAACCCCTTTAAATAATCCCGAATCATCAGCAATTTCAGGGAGCTTTTTCATATAAGTTGCTGCAATAGATGGTGTATTTGCAGCAAATGATTCTAAACCAATAACAATCAAACCATTATCCGCGGTAAACAAACAAAACTGCCTTGAATTACCCGTTACAAAACCACTAGACGTATTATATTCAACCGCCATTTTCTCAACAGTACCGCCAGATTGGGAACAATACACACGGTCAATTTCTACTTGACTCCATGCTATAGAAGGAATTAAAAATGGGATAATTAAACCAAGCCAACGTGTATTCATCAAACGCATTTAATAACTCCGATAACTGGATTTATATAATGAGTATAGACTGTTCTACGGATTATATATTGCTGAGTCTTCTGGCTCTATAATGTCCTGCATAAGCTGTCTACAGCGATGCCGTCTCGGATCAAACAAATCGAACCAATGCCGTTTAATATCCACTCCGCTAGCGCTTCCTGCCTCAGCTAAATCGTGACATTCGGAGTACGATAACGCAGGGTTCGTTGTAATCATATCAAGCCATGTCTTCAAAAATAGATCTTTTTTAAAATCACGGGGAAATAAAGGGGGCTCATAAACTTGCTGTAGGGAATGATATCTATCTAATAACTCTGGGGATAAAGGATCTTTGATACGCCCCAGGCAATGGTCAAGATATTGAGACAAAAAGGGAGTAAATACCTTACACTCAAGCTCGCTGTTGATTTGCTGTTTTAACTCAATGAGAAAGGCCTTCTTGTCCTCATTAGTTTTATTTTTATTTAAAATAATTACGATTTTGTTGCGAACACTATGACTATTTTCATTATCATGAAAAACCTGTTTAAATTGTTCAAGGGTAGTTATACTCTTCAAAAAAGATAGTAATTCGCGTAAATCCGTTGTATAGGTTTTAGTAGTTTGAGATGGCACAATAGCTCGTGGCGATTTCGATTTAAATGTTGGTACTGGTTTAGGTGTCACCGCGTCTATCGCCACATCGTTTAGCATGGCTATCTCTAACGATCTATGAGGAGCGTGCCTGCTTAGGGCGGAAGCAAAACGCTGAATTTTATCAATAATAAATGGGGCGGAAAAAGACTCAATCGGAGATAATTGCCGAATAAAGCCCTCTATAAGTAAAAAGTAGTCACTGAGTTGTTCGTGGTTATCTGCATAAAAATCAAAACGTCCTTCCCATTCCGCTATACAACTCTGATTAACCTCGATACTACTAACAAAATCCATTAATGAAGAAGGCAAACTCTCAAACGATTCAAACGTCATATCAGTAGGAGCTATTAATGAAAGATTCATTTCCGGAGTAATCAATTTTTCTTTCAATAAGACATTATCAACTTGACGAATATAGTAATCTAGCTGACGCAGTCGATTATTATAAGCATTAAATCCCGGATGACCCGGCAGAATTGTGTTGGTAGCACTCCCCATTGATTCAATTACTGCACGAAAATATTCCGCTGGCGCTGAAAGAATACTGCTCCGTGCTAATTCATTTTCTATCATACATGGCAACGCAGCCAAACGTAAAACGAGGTTGGTCAATTGATTTAAATGTTCGGATTGTAACAAGTCCACATTCAGATCTATTGCCTCAATTTCGCGAATAATTGCCACTACCTCTTTCAAATCATCAGAAGAAACCAGAAGATTCAAATTAATAGGAAAAACGGGATTGTTTTTTTTATTTCGACCTAAATTGAGCATCAATGAGATATGCTGCGCTTTACGAGGGGAGCGATTTCCGCTGTTATTAGAGACTCCATATTGAAATAAAAGACTACTTGTTCGTTGATTTTTACTGTACATAATATTTCACCCCTAATTTCTTTGAAAACAGAGCATTTACTTTACCTGATAGCAAAGGCCTCTAATCATTATTTGCTTCTAGAGTCTATGGTATATTAAATCCGTTTAATTATACTAGAGGCTACTACCGATAGGGCTCCCTGCCCAAATAGCCAATTGCTCCAAAGCTTGTTCGTAAAACATTTCAATACCATCAATTCTTTGCCAATCATGCTGATTAGCTATTTCTACCAAAGCTGAATTGGGATGATAATAATTAATATCAAATAAACACACTTTATCATAATTAGACAATTGAGCAAGAAAATGATCCGGTAATTTAATGGCAGCAGGCAATGCGTTTATCAGAATGCAGGAGGCATTCAATTTAACTTCAGAAAATGTTGAAAAATCATATGATTGCACATATTGAGGCGTATTCGATATATCCGGCGTCATCATGTCCTGAATACGTTTCGCTAATTGTTGTGCTTTAATAAGTGTGCGATTAATAATAATTATCCGCCCTCTTCTGTGCGCGGCAGCAAAAGCAATAGCCGTAGCAGCACTTCCTGCACCAAGTAATATTACCAGATGCCCAATTAACATTTCGCCTATACCTACTTCAAGCGCACGTATAGCTCCAATGCCATCGGTATTACTGCCATATAAACCCTTACGAGTTACGCAAACCGTATTAATAGCACCGAGTGCTTTATCTTGCTCTTGCAAGTGATCTAGTAAAGGCATTATAGCTTGTTTGAGCGGTGTGGTTATGCTTAGGCCTCTAAATGGCAATGATTTCATTGATTCTATAAATAGCGGCAACTCATCAGCGTTGACTTCAAATTTTACATAAACACAATTAATACCACGTTTTTTGAATTCAACATTATGAAATATATGACCCACACTTTGTGCCACTGGATCACCGAGCAAAGCAAAAAAACGGGTTTGGAAGTTCAACTGTTGAAGATTATAAAGATTAAGTAACGTATCCACATCAATTTGATCTGTCGCAGCTATCGGCTCAGGTAAATACCCATACGTAAAAAAATTCCCCAAAGCAGCACCTAAGATTTGACTAGGAACGCCCTTTTCTCCCATACAATAGGCCACCAAATCATAACGTGGACGTTTAACATTAACGCATTGCAGTACATTTAACATGCGTAAACAATCACGTGATGATTGAGCCATTGTGACTAACTTAATCATACAACAGGCGGGATGAATTAACGTTTGCAGCAATGAAGTTAATTCATGGGGAGTCGCTAAATAATCATAAAATGAACGAATTAATCGGAGAGAAGGATACATATCATGAATTTTTTCAATAACTTGCTCGGGAATCGTGTATTCAACCTCGAGATAAGCTGGCGCAAGTGCCGCTAACTCATGCAATTGAGCGATCTGTTGGGTTTTACTACCAACAAAACGCCCTCCTTGTTTAATGGATCGCAACGAAAAAATCAATGGTTTTGCAATATGCAATTGAAAATTGGCAATATCAGAACACTCCCAATGTGAGAGGCAATCAATTCTTAATTCAAAAACATCGACGCGATTCGCATAATGAAATGCACGAACAAGCGCATTTTGAAGCGTACTGTCTTCTAAAACACCAACAATTAACACCCATATTTCCTAATGTAATATCACTCCCCGAGAGGCATTCGGACTCTAATATCCACTCATCTTAATTTAATACGCTACAAATTCCAATAAATTAAATCCTGAATTTCTTTAGCTTCGGTGATAAATAAATTAGGAATGTCCATTATTACACAAGGTTTTTTACACGTTTTTAATATTTCTTTTAACCCCACGTTACGATAAAAATCATGACCCACTGCAATAATAACCACAGATAAATCGTCTAACTCATTAAAATCTTTAAAATGAAGCTGATAGGACGCAGGAATGAGCGCATAATCCATTGGATCATGACATACACAGTTAACCCCATATTCTTTTAGCTCTTTAGTCAATTTTAATGAGAGGCTATTACGCAAATCATTCGTATTTTGTTTGTAAGAAAGACCTAAAATTCCAACCGTTAAATTTCGGGTATCTAATTTATTTTTGACTAAAATAGCTAACATCGACTGGATAATAAATTGCGTCATCCCATCATTAATTTTTCGTGCAGTTAAAATTAAGTCAGGCTGAACACCATGTCTTTTTGCTTTAAATGCAAGATAATGAGGGTCAATGGAAATACAATGTCCGCCGACGAAACCGGGTTTAAACGGCAAGAAGCTCCATTTTGTTTTAGCCCCTTCTATTATTTCATGGGTATCTAAGTTTAATACGTGCATAATTTTTGAAAATTCATTCATGAATGCAATATTTACATCCCGTTGGGTATTTTCTAATATTTTAATAGCCTCAGCAACTTGAATGCTGGAGACCGGATAAACCCTATCACAAATTGTTTCGTAGGTATTTTGAATGGTTTTTAGTGTCGCTTCATTTTGAGCCGAAATAATTTTCGTAATATTTTTCAAGCTATGCGTGTGATCACCCGGGCTAATCCTTTCAGGCGAGTAGCCCACATAAAAATCTTTACCTTGTTTAAGATGACTGGTTTCCTCGAGCATAGGGACACAAATTTCTTCCGTTGTTCCTGGATAAACTGTCGATTCAAATACAACAATGTCGCCTTTTTTAAGAATAGGGCCTAAATGTTTTACTGCAGAAATCAGGGGTTCTAAATTGGGCGTTTCGTAATAATAAGCAGGGGTTGAGACAGAAATAATATAAAAATTTGCCTCTTTAATGTCATCAATATGATTTGTATAAAACACATTTGATTGCTTCAATTGCTTTTTATTAATCAATTGATGACGATCTAAATCATGATTTAATTCAGACACTCTCTGCTCATCTATATCATAGCCAAGCACTTTATGATGTTTGCCCAAGGCAATTGCTAATCCAAGCCCAACATAGCCCAAACCAATGACCGCATAAGTTCTCATGGTTACTTTCCAAATAATCAACAAATTTAGATAATAAACAGTATAGTCCACATTCACGCGATATATTTGACCATCCAACTCTTTAGGTAAGTCCCTGATCAAACTGAAGCAACGTCATCTGAACGCAGTAAGGAATAACGTACAAAGGTGCTGGCTGTATGTCCGAGCTTGCGATCATGTCTTAATACTCATTGTAATCTTTGTGTTGTTGCTCGGATTTTTTACGAAAATGTGCGTGAGCGTGGATATTTTTATTGATCCAAATATCATTAATACATTGTTCTGTTGATTCATAACGAGCTTTATAAGCACTAAGCATCGCTTTCAGTTGCGATACGCCATCATAACAAAGTCATGCTAAGCATCTAATTCTTGATTATCAAGTGCATCATCCTGTTCAATTAACAAAGCGTATTTTTTTGTTAAAATTATTATTGACAGTGGCTCGTTTAAAAATTAATCTTTAAAGTTAGATAAAGGAATGTCTATGAATGTACTGATTACAGGAGGAGCTGGTTTTATTGGCTCACATTTAGTTGAATATCATTTAGCTAAACATGATGAAGTCTATGCTATTGATGACTGCAGTACAGGAACTGAATTAAACCTTACCCCGTTCAAAAATAACCCTCACTTTCATTTTATTAAAGCAGATATTCTTCTATATCCTGAATTAGAAAAAATAGTTTCTTGGGCTGATCGTATTTATCATATGGCAGCAGTTGTCGGAGTATTAAAAGTTATTAATGATTCGGAGCGATTATTAGCTATTAATATAGTCGGCACAGAACGTCTCTTGCGGGCGGCAAAATTATCAAAACGCAAACCCAGAATATTGCTTGCATCTTCATCCGAAGTCTATGGAGACGGGCATGGTCACCCATTACAAGAAGACTCTAATTTAATTATTGGCGGGGGGCGAAAAAGTTGTTCGACATATGTGGTGAGTAAAATTGCCGTAGAATACTTTGGATTGTCCTATTACCAACATTTTGGGTTGCGTATCACAAGCTTACGTATATTTAACACGATTGGTCCTCGACAATTAGGTGGATATGGTATGGTCGTTCCACGTTTTATTACAGAAGCGATCAATCATCAGCCTATTGTCGTATATGGAACCGGAGAGCAAACACGTAGTTTTTGTGATGTCCGAGATGTTACAGTTATGTTTGATAAAATTGCTAATAATGACAAAACCATTGGAGAAATACTTAACGTTGGCCAGGATCAGGAAATTTCTATTAATGATTTAGCAAAGCTTGTCAAAAAAATTGCTGGGACCACATCGGAAATTCAACATATTCCTTATGATCAAGTGTATGGTAATGGATTCGAAGATTTTATGTTTCGCAGGCCAGATACCACTAAATTACAATATTTTATAGAACATCAGTATGAGTGGGATTTAAAAAAATCATTAACCCATTTAATAGCGAGACAAACTAAATGAAGGACGTATGTTTCCCATAAATTACCGGCACTTTTTTGTAGCACTTATAGGTTATTTAGTAGCAACCAATATTCACGCTTTAAAAACATCAGAAGCACTTACTGACTCGCCACAAAATAAACAGGTTTTAACCCAATCTGCATATGATCATTTAAGCCATTTATATCGTTTAGGTGCTCGTGAAGAAGCTATCGTGAATGCGATTGGCCATTTACAAACAGATCCCCGTGATGTTGATGTGCGTTATTTATTAGGAACCTTTTATTATCAGCAAAAAAATTATCTCAAAACACGACAAGAATTGACCCAAGTTTTACAAGAAACACCTTCTTATTCGGATGCAAGTATGGTTTTAATTCACCTGGAAATGGCAGCGGGCCACTATCAAAATGCACTGGCCATTGTAAATGCAAGCTTACTATACGACCCTGTCAATCCGACTTTATTAGACGCCAAAACGCATACGCAGGCAGCTATAGACTATATCAACCCACCTAGCTTGCTGGGGCACGAGGATCATGTTCTGTATCCTGAAGCTCCAAAAATTAAATCAGCCCAGGTCGTAAAAAAAACAATCATCTTGCATGCTAAAAACCATGGTGTTCCCAATATAAACCAAAATCAAAAAACAACACCTATCAAAACTAAGAATGAAGAGTATCTTAATGAGTTAGGCACACTTCAACAGAATTATTACATTTCAGATGTTAATAGTGTTTGGAACTATTCAACACTTTACTACGGCCGAGAAACTGGCATAGGCAAAATATTTGGAAAAATAAATTACGCTGAACGGTTGGGTTATCGTGCAATTCAAGGTGAAATTGAAGCGTATCCAAAGTTAAATAAGTATATCTATTTAGATATAGATTATGCTTTTGCCCATGAACCTAATTTATTTCCCGATGAAAGTTATGGCCTTGAAGCGTATGTTACTACAAAAAAAGCCTTTGATTTTTCTGTGGGTGCAAAATACAATATAATTAGTTTTCTTCATCAGTTCTACATCTTTACAGTTTCTGCATCTAAGCTTCTTGATAATAATCAAAATATCGTCACATTTCGACCTTATTTTTATGCACCCTCAAGAGGACCACATTCCACACTTTATACCTTAAACATCCGCCACACGATAACCGACCCGTATTTTTATTTTGGCTGTATTATTGGTGCCGGTACAAGTCCTGACTTGGCCAATTTAGAGACTGTGGATTTTATTCTGACTCAAAATAAACTTATTAATCCTTATATTAATTTTTCATTGTATAACGATAGGCTAGCTATTAGATTAAGCGGACTATTTCAAAATCAAGTATTTCCCTCGTTCAATAATCGTGTCCGTAACTGGAGTGGCGGGGCAATGAATTTAGCTTGGAAATTTTAACAAAGCACCAAAACGCTAATGTGTATAAAGGAATTGTATGCCAAACGTTTTTGACCTCATTAAGTGGATAGCGCTGATTCAATGCGCATTAATTATATTAGTCATATTGTTGGCTTATAGCCTTAAAATATACTCTTATTATAAACAAAAAAATCGTCAAGTGCGCCAAAAAAAAATTAATCAGATATTGATTGATTGTGTTGAGCAATCACAGTCATTTAATCTAAACGAAATGAAACAATTCCAACGAGATCCTGTTTTATTGATGAATAGTATTTATTTGTTAGACGCATCAACAACGAATCCTCAATGGAAAATATTACGTAAGAAATTAATTGAAGTCGTTATGGTATCCAATGCCAGGATTTATGCGACATCGTCTTCATGGAGTCATCGTTATCTAGCCTGTCAATTTTTTGAGTTTTATTTGCCAAAAAAAGATGAAAAATTAGTTATATCCCTTATGAAAGATCCCATTCCCGTTGTTTCAATTGCAGCAGCTCAACTGGCGATTAGACTGCATTCTCAGCACATAATCGACGCAGTTATCGATATTTTTTCTGAAGGACGCCGAATTCAGCAGGCTTTTTACTCGCAGATCATGTCTAATGCCGATCCTAAGTTAACTATGTTCATTAAAAATCGAATTAATAAAGAAAAAAACCCCTACATAAAAGCGTTTTGCTATCGAACATTGACGTGCGTTCCGCTTGCCGATCCCATAATTGAAACGATTGATACGGATCTTCAATCTCATAACATTGAACTTAAAATTGCCTCATTAGCTTATTTTGTATACGCAAGGCCGGTGCAGGCAGCCGCGTTGTGTATTAATTTTTTAAACGACAATCATTGGCAGGTTCGTGCAAAATCAGCTCAATTTCTGGGCAAATTAGGGGTTGAATCAGCTGCAGAAGCGTTAGAAAAATGTTTAAGTGATCAACAATGGTGGGTGCGGAATAATGCAGCCGAGGCATTAGCTTTATTAGGAAAAAAAGGAATAACAATTTTGAAAAGGCAAACACCTCAAGGTAATCTCTCTGCTTATGATGCTGCCAATCAAGTGTTATCTATGATCTTCCCAACATAAGAGAACCATCATGGAAAAAGCAATTATTGCAATTGGGGTATGTATTTTAATTTATTTTGCTGTGTTGTGGTTAGGCTATCTTATTTTTTTAGTAAGTTCTTTTACAAATATCATTAAAAAATACCAAGAATCGACCTATAGTGAACATATCATGGCATTTTATAACCATACCATCTTGCCCCCCATCACCATTATTATGCCGGCCTATAACGAATCAAAACGCATTATGAATGCGATCACGGCTATTAGAAATTCTGATTATAAAAATATTCATTTAATTGTAGTCAATGATGGTTCCACCGATAAAACATTACAACTTCTTATCGATGAATTTTCTCTTAAAAAAACCTCATGCTTATCCAACCGTGTGAGAAAAACCGGCAAAGTCATTGCCTATTATACATCAGATACAATCGCTAACTTTATTGTCATCGACAAGGAGCATAGTCCCTATGCCAATTCAGCTGCTGATTGTATTAATGCTGGATTAAATATTTGTCAGACACCATTATTTATAACAATAGATTCGGATACTATTTTAGAAAAAACTGCATTATCACATATGCTGTTCATGTATTTTACACACGCGCATTGTGTAGCAATAGGTGGTGATATTTATGTGCCTGATGCAACAAAAATCAGTAGTGACGGAAAACTATCACAAACCAATATTCCGCCCAGTTTGTTATTAGGTGTCCAGGTTTGCGAATATTTGCGATCATTTCTTTACGGTCGAGAAGGTTGGTCCTTTTTAGGTGGCTCGTTATCTTTTCCAGGCGCATTTACTTTATTTGAAACGCAAGCCGTACAAGACTTTGGCGGATTTGATTCTTCAAATTTTGCTTATGATGCAGAAATTATTATGAATTTGCATCATGAAATGAGACGAAGAAAATATCCTTATTCTGTTATTTACGCCCCTAGCGCAATCGCCTGGGCAGAATCACCGAATACATTAAAACTATTTTGGATTCAGCGTAATCATTGGCAAAGAGGTTTATTACGTAGTTTATCTCGTCATAAAAATATGGTTTTTAATCCTAAATATGGTATTACAGGCTTAATTGCGTTTCCCTATTATATTTTATTTGAAATATTTGGGCCTGTTGTTGAGTCAATCGCCTATATAACGCTTATTTTAACATTCTTTTTTAGTCAAATTTCTCTTTCTTTACTAGCATGGTTAATTTTTTTAGCATGGAGTTATATTACTTTTATCACAATGTCTTGTGTTTTACTCAGTACGCTCACCTACAATAAGTACTACACAAAACTCGATATCCTACGCATATTGTCCCTAACTACCATTGACATGTTTTTCTTCAGACAGTATCGAGCGTTCTGCGCGCTCCTAGGCACGTTTCATTATTTATTTAATCGCTTACGGGGAAAACCCCAATAGATTTTTTATTCCATGCTAGACTTAATAAGACAGGACTTGTTCAAATTGTAAAAAAGGACTTCCATTGGCAAAATATCTTATTACAGGTGGCTGCGGTTTTATCGGCTCTCAGTTAACTTGTAAATTAATTGAAACGGGGCATGATGTTATTGTTATAGACAATTTGTCCAACGGTAAAATCATTCATCCAAAAGCCAAATTTGTTAAACAAGATATCACTCAGTTTGATGCTATGTATGAGCTATTTGCCAATATTGATGGTTGTTTTCATCTAGCGGCAATCCCAACAGTAAGCATTGAAATTGAAAATTGGTTTAATACACATGCCATCAATTTAGAAGCTAGCTTAAATGTATTTAAAGCCGCAATTGATGCAGGAAACGTTCCCGTTGTTTATGCCTCTTCTTGTGGCGTTTATGGTAATGCAACTAATCTCCCCTTAAACGAAGATCAATTAGTTAAACCACTTTGCTCTTATGGCTGTGACAAAATCTCTACCGAATTAAATGCATATTTTTTGGCACATGAGTATCAACTCCCTAGCATGGGATTACGATTTTTTAATGTGTATGGACCTTATCAACCAGAAAATTCACCTTATTCGGGAGTAATTACTCGATTTATTACCAATTTATTAGAAGATAAGCCAATAACAATCTTTGGCGATGGTAAGCAAACGCGCGATTTTGTTTTTGTTGAGGATGTGGTTGATAATTTAATTCACGCAATGAAAATCTTAAAACATGGCGCTCACGTTGTAAATATATGTACGGGGCATAAAACATCAATTAATCGACTCATCACGCTTTTAACCCAAAATTTGAATCGTGACTGCACTAAAGAATACCTCCCTGCCAGACCATTTGATGCAAAACATTCCTATGGTAGCTTGGAAAAAATGAAGAAATACGGGTTTACAGTTAAAAACAATATTGAACAAGGATTAATAAAAACCATCGACTATTTTTTATTATCTAAATCGTTATCAATTCACCCCTTGAGCATCGAAAATCAATCATCTGAAACACCTTGGTTAGGCATATATGATGGTTTAACAGGATTTGCCAATCTAGCTCTAGTTCGCGATAAAATTCAAAGTTTCATCCAAGCGCCATGTGCTCATCAAATTGCACTACTCATTTTGAATATTGATGATTTTCGTTTAGTTAATGATTTATTGGGCGTGCGTATTGGTGATTTGCTTTTATGTAGCGTAGTCGAAAAAGTTTCTATAAATTGTCTTGTAAGTGATGTTTTTGCCAGAAAGTGTGGCGATGAATTTATTCTTGTTTTTTTTAATCATTCTATAGACGATATAGAAAAAATAACCCAAAAAATATTAGAATTATTAAGTATGCCTTTTTTAATTGAAGGACATGAGATTTATATCACGGTAAGCATCGGGATAAGTTTGTGGCCCGAGGATGCAAAACATGCGGATGAACTTTTAGCATGTGCTAATCTTGCTTTAAATCGTGTTAAAGAGAGTGGTAAAGATAATTATCAATACTACAAAAAAGAAATTGCTTCCGAAGTGCGCAGCCCTCAGCAAATAAAACACCATTTGATGCGGGCTCTGCAAAATAACGAACTTGATATCAATTACCAGCCACAAATAGAGACGAACAGCCAGCGAATTGTTGGATGCGAGGCATTACTTCGTTGGAACTCCCCACAAATGGGAGTGATTGCGCCAGTTGATTTTATTCCAATTGCAGAAAAAACAGGTCAAATTATACCCATCGGAGATTGGTTATTACAAAAAGCTTGTTTAGAAGCTGTTGAATGGCAAAAACTCCATAAAAAAATGTTCCTCTCAATCAATGTTTCTCTGAGTCAATTACGTGATCATCGTGGTTACTCCCAAAACCATTTCATTGATAGCGTTGAACGCGCACTGAATCACGCATCTTTAAAACCAGAATTACTCGAATTAGAAATTACCGAAAGCATTTTAATGCAAATGAATGATCAAACATTAGCTCGTATAAAAAAATTGAAAAAATTAGGTGTGCATATTGCTTGTGATGATTTTGGGATAGGTTATTCATCCTATAAACGCATGTTACAGTTACCCTTAGATACGATTAAAATCGATCAATCATTAATCATGGAGATTTCCAAAAAAAAGATCAATAGTGAAGCAATTATTGGAGGCGTCATTGCATTAGCGCACCAATTAAATATTAAAATTGTCGCAGAAGGCGTTGAAACAAAAGCACAATTTGATGTATTAAAAAATTTAGGTTGTGACGTGATTCAAGGAAATTACTTTAGTAAGCCAGTCCTACCCGAAGTAATCGCCAGACTACTTAAACTCCAGAGAGAATAATGAAAGTATGAAATGACCCCCATTGTCTAGACCACGATCTTTAAAATATTTCGGAGCCTTTAGCCCTTTAAAAAATAATAAAAAATCCTGCTATTGAGCTTGTGGGTATGTGGTCGCGAAGCTACCGAGTGTGGTCAAGTTGTGGTC
>JAUYSP010000057.1 GCA_030696305.1 Legionellaceae bacterium
GATAACTACTCCAAAACCAATCACCAGCTTTCTCCACCATTTTTGCTCTTACCGGATTCAATACAATGTACCGCGACAACTCGAGCAAATAGCTTTCTTTTTCGACAAGTATACTTTTATAACGACCTTGAAAAACATGCCCGACTCACTTCTGACTTCGATTAAATTTCTGGGTATATATACTATTTAATAATTGCATACCCCGACTCAGATTACTTTGTGGAGTCTCAATAAGTAAATGATAATGATTACTCATAAGGCAATAGGCATAACATATCCAATTACTCCTGAAACACACCTCTGCAAAAATGTCTAAGAATAAGACTCGGTCTTCGTCCGATAAGAATACATCTTCCTGTTTATTACCTCTTGACGTTATGTCATATAACGCACCTGGATATTCAATACGCAATGACCGTGCCATGTTGGACCTTCTTTGTTCTTCCTTGCAATAAAACTAATCTAACTACTTTTATTAGGGTCTGTTGACAATTCATTTCCACAAGGCCTACGTCCCGTGGCTTGTCCACGGGATCCAGAAATGTTGTGCAATACACAATTCTATTGCACAGCGATAGGTCGAACTGGATCCCGCTGGCAAGCCGCGGGACGTCGAAATATGAATTGTCAACATACCCTAGTCAAATGATGATAAGGCAAAAAGCAAGGCTTGACCCCTAACATTTCAGATGGGTATCGGTATTTACATGCGACTGGAATATAATAACTTGTTTGCATTAATTGCCGAGTAAATAAAAATGATATCAACCTACGCCTACACAATACTGCTGCTCATCTGCTCAAATACATTTATGACGTTTGCTTGGTATGCTCATTTAAAAAATCTCAATCACAAAGCACTATGGATCGCTATATTAGTCAGTTGGGGCATTGCCTTTTTTGAGTATTTATTCCAAGTTCCTGCTAATCGCATAGGATTCAATAGCGGAGATATTAACCTAGCGCAGCTTAAAATATTGCAGGAAATCATCACTCTCTCGGTATTTGTGCCTTTTGCAGTTATTTACATGCACCAGAGTTTATCGTGGAATTTTTTATGGGCAGGTCTCTGTATGGTAGGCGCTGTTTATTTTATTTTTCGTTAAATAGAAAAATGAACCCGGAAACATTTTTCTTCCGGGTACTTCCGGGTTCGTTTTTATCTAATACATAACATCAATCATCTATCTAAGAAATTAACCCGGAAAATTTGACAATATATATTTTCTGGGTTAATTTCTTGGTATGTCGTTCCATTGTGACGTACTGATGTTAGAATCATTTTTAAATCAAGACGAAGGGAAGCTGCTCGAATTCAAAGAAAACGCAGACTCTCCTCACAGAATAATACAAACAATCATTGCATTCGCGAATACCGCTGGCGGCACTATTATTATTGGTGTGAAAGATAAAACAAAGGAAGCTGTTGGGGTAAATGACGTTTTAAAAGAGGAAAAAAGAATTGCCAATATGGTGGCTGATTCAATTGTGCCGCTGATTACACCAAATTTTCAATTTCACACCTGGAGAAATCGAGATTTTTTAATTATTTCGGTAGGATATTCTCCAATGCCTTACTATCTTAAAAGCAAAGGAATAGAGAATGGGGTCTATATTCGTCTAGGTTCAACAAATAGAGTGGCTGATCGCGCTACGGTGGCAGAAATACAACGCTTAGCGATACATCAAAGTTTCGATGAATTACCAAATTTACAAGCAACACAAGACGATATTGATTTCCTTCATGCAAACGTACGATTTGGATTGTCAGCAAATAAGAAATTTGATCTCAACGTTGCTAAATCGTTTAATTTACTGGTGCAACACCAATCAACCTATTACCCATCTAATGGTGCAATGCTTCTATTTGGTAAAGACCGTCGCCAATTCTTTCCTGATGCAATTATTCGGTGTGGACGTTTTTCAGGGATCACAAAAAATCAAATTATCGATCAACAAGAAATAGACGTTGCTTTACCCAGCGCGGTTTCGAAGGTGATTTCATTCATAGAGCGTAACACGATGAGTGGAGCTGAAATTGGCCGGACGCATAGAGTAGATGTCCCTCAATATCCCCCAATCGTTCTCAGAGAAGCAATTATTAACGCTATTGTGCACGCCGATTACTCGGTAAAGGGCGCAAACATCCAAGTAGCCATTTTTTCTGATCGATTAGAAATAACCAATCCTGGCGCGTTGCCCTATGGTCTTAGTCTTGAAAAAGCATTAAGTGGAATTTCACAATTGCGCAATCGCGTGATTGGGCATGTTTTCAGAGAACTGGGCTTGATTGAGCGTTGGGGATCTGGATTAGGTCGAATGATGGATGTATGTCGCACACACGGTATGAAAGAGCCAAAATTTGAAGAGCTTGATCATCATTTTCGCGTAACACTTTATCACGATGCTCATTTTATTTCGATCCCCGTGGCTTGGCAGCAAGAAATAGTTGGTTACTTAAGACAACATGGGTCTGTAAGCACCAAAGATGCAAGTTTATTTTGGAAAGTAACGGAAAGAACAGCCTCATCCAGATTAAAACAAATGCTCGATAATGGAATGATTTTTGAAATCGGTACAGGCCCGTATGATCCTAAGAAAAAATTTGTTTTAGTTAAATAGCTACGATTTAACCTACCCTAGTCAATTGATGTGCTGATGAAAAAAATGGGTGGTGCCATTAATTTGTTGATTACACATTTCGCTGAAACTCAAATCTATTTATAAATAGTCCAAGTACCACACCAAAGTGGTCAGGCCTTGCTTTTTGCATTAAAAATAATTATTTATTATTTTTAATGCTTCGACTTATGCGAGAATAATGTAACCCAATTACTCCTGAAACACACCTCTGCAAAAATGTCTAAGAATAAGACTCGGTCTTCATCCGATAAGAATACATCTTCCTGTTTATTACCTCTTGACGTTATGTCATATAACGCACCTGGATATTCAATACGCAATGACCGTGCCATGTTGGACCTTCTTTGTTCTTCCTTTTGACAATAAAACTAATCTAACTGCTTTTATTAGTCAAATGATGATAAGGCAAAAAGCAAGGCTTGACCACTAACATGTTATTTGATGAGCGACAATATTGGAGGCTAGAACATGCTCAGCCCACTGTAGTGCTTTTTCATGTTCATTTATGTGCATTGATAAATTCTCGCAACAATAAACCAGGTCGTGCATGCCTTTGAAAAGGTCCGGTAAATTTTGATCGTCCACAGGCAAGTACCATTCGGTAACCAGCGAACACTCCATAAATGGGAAATAACCCGAGAGCAATCTCAAAAGCTTCCAGCAAGCGATCCTTGGATTCAAAATTCATATAATTTTTAAGACAAGCATCCCTAATCCGTAAAAATCTAACATCTTCGTCTGTTAATGCATGATGTTTTTTGATGACATACAAACAATTAAGTAGCGAAAAAAATGGATGTGAAATGGAGATTTCACCTAAATCGATGATGGTAATTTTCTGAGATACACTATCGATGAGCGTGTTGTTATCATTAAAGTCTGGCTGAACAAGCGTTGGCTTGATGGAATAACCAGACAATTTGTTACATAAGGCAATTACAATTGGAGTTAGTTTTTCCAATTCATCCAGTTCCATTTCTGACAATCCATCGGCTATCAATATGTCTTTTTGTGAAAGCAACTGCCGATATAACTCCGGAACCTTATCCAATCGCCAGTCGGGAACGCCTAAATCAAAAAACACATCAACATGTTCTGCAACTGCTATTTGAAGAGAGGTGAATTGATCAATCGCCTTGCAAAGCAACGCTTCATCGAAGTTTTGCTTTAAAATACTTCTTAACGATTTGCCTGAATCTTTCATTAAAAAACAATTTAATTCGGTATTGTGTGCAATAACGGTTGGCACAGGCGCGTGAAATTGATCATTCAATGCTTGGATAATGTTTGCCTCCAATGCCAACTGCTCTGGTGTTTGTTTTAAATAAATGAGGCCGTCTGATGTTGCAAAACGAATTACGTAAGACCAAGGTGTGTCTTGTACAATTTCAGGCAACTTAGTTTTTAATTCATATCCGTGAGATATAAGATAATTGCAAGCCCATTGGATAGTTTCATTATTTGGATTGCTGTTATGTGCCACTGGCTCGACTGTCATTTTCATGCGTTTTATCTCACAGCAGCCGTTTCAAAATAAATGTGAATTCTATCTGTTGTCCATGTTGGGATCCCTGTGCCAAAAAAATCCTGATCTTCTGTCCAGATCGGGCAGTTTAGCGTTAATGTTGTTGCTACTATAGGCCAATCTCTAATATCACGGCTTTTTATGCGAAGACGCGCATCATCTGCTAGCGACTTGTATACATTCTCATCCACGATATGTAGGAGACATTCAAGGCTAGAAAGCAACGTTAATGCTGGTTCTGCCGGAAGTGAACGTTTTTCAAAAAGCAGGGGTAAATATTTTTGAGCATCTGCCATACAAACATCGGGCGTAAAAAAATCGACAACGCCAGCGTATGTTGTAAGCAACGTTCTTACTCGATTACCAAGTACAGCGCGAATGAGTATATTCGCATCCAAAACCAGCATACTGGACGACATTATTCTTTCCCTTCTCTCAGTGCGCGGAACTCTTGAAATAATTCATCCTCTGTTACGCCATGGGAAACGAGTAGTTTTTCAAGCGCCATAGCTGCCTGTTTTAAAGCATCTAACTCAGCTTGTTCTACATGATGACGTGTCGGAATATAATAACCGACGGTCTCACCATGACGTGTAATGGCAACAGGCACGGCGGTTAATAAGTATTGAGGCAGGTGTGCGCGAAACTCTCGCATGCCGACTTTTAAAACATTCGTACTCATAATGGCAACCTTTAATATTGTGTACACATAAGTACACAATAGCAACGATTGTCACTTTTGTCAAAATTTATTGTCAATAAATTGGCTTAATGCTCGCTTGTATTCTGTAATTTTCTTACTCATTTTCCTAACATCAGCACGACGAGCGCCATGTTTATAAGCATTCATTTTACTTATATTTTTACCTTCAATTGTCTTCACCCCAGCGGATTGCCACGGTTTCCATTGTTGAATCATTTGTGACTGGCGAAGTCGCCGCTCTGGTGTCCAACCGTTGCTCATTTTTCACCGCCAATAATTCGTTTGCAACTTCTGATGAAATTTTATTTTTTTCAGGAGAAGATTTTACAGCATGATTAACTTGTATGGCATTGTTCTGTTTATGTATAAATGTGGTGCGTTTAGGATGTTTTATTTCAGCTAGTGTCGCTAATGTCTTTCTACATTGTGCCTGAGCACGAAAGGCAATGGTTGTAAATACTTCGATTTGATTAATCATATCGAGATGAACCAGTTTATTTATTGCATCGTAGAATAGGTAATCAAGCGTTTTGGCTTGCGTCATTAGCATCTCTTCTATCTCGCTAATATTACCCTTGTTTATTTTTTCGGAGCTGTTGAGCAACTTATCCATTGCTACGCCTGAATCTAATCGACCGTGTAGATTACTGATTGCTAACGCGGCACTCGCGAAGCAATTGGTGTGTATCTTTGCATTGTTCATTCGTTCCTGTTTTCTCTTAGCTTGTTGTTCTATTTCTTCATTGTTAGCGTCATCCATTTAGGTACCTCCTTAATTAATTCGGTTGTTGTACAAAAGCTGTGTGATAAAATAAATTGTTTTTCATTGTCACAATCGTCACGATCAACACCCTTTTGTGCTCAGTTGCTATCCAAAATTTTTATAGCCCCCAAGCGTTAAATAGACAACTAGGCCAATATTAGTTCTATCCAAAAGTACCCCTCTTGCCACAAGTCTCTTTTTAAAGTTAGTTGCATTAAAAGGATGAAAACCATTATCCAAACAAAATGCTCGATACTCCGGATAAATCTTATTAAGGGCGACGTGAGCTGTGGGGCTTAGTTGATACCCCTTGTCATCCAGAAAGAGCCTTGTGCTATCAGATTCCTTCTCATATTGCTCACGAGCCTGCTTTACCTTATCAGAATGAGTTAACCGCTTTTGTTTTAATAATCGCTCAAGCCCGGATAACACCCAATTAAAGACTCCCGACAATTCAGCTGAAATAATTTTTTGAGCTAATTGTTTATCTTGCTCTTCCTCGGGGATCGTGACTTCAAATGGAACAATTTGATAGCGTCTAAAATAGCCCTCTGTATGCTCAACATCTTTAGGCAATTCGTTGCAATTAAAAATGAATTTAGCACCAAAGGGGTCAAGCCTTGCTTTTTGCATTAAAAATAATTATTTATCATTTTTAATGATTCGACTTATGCGAGAATAATGTAATCCAAAATAATTTCCAATTTCAGTTAAACTAAATTGCCCGCTTTTATAAGCCAATTGAATACATTCCGTTTCTATTGGTGTATTTTTCCGCATATTCCATTAAGCTGCAGCCAACAGGAGTGTATTGCGCTCTCGGGATATCAGTTAAATTTATTTCCAAATTAATTTGAGACTGCATTTTATTTACAAAATCTTCCGAACCAAGAAAAATCTGTTTTTTAAAGTGTATCCAAGGGGAATGAGTGATTAATCCTTCCTCAACAAAATCTTGATATTTTTTTAATGCAATTAGTGATTTTGTACTAAATTGGGCAAGAATCAATTCAGGGGATAGCCAGAAAGGTTTAGAGGCTTTGCCTAAAGTTATTTGATAACTACTCCAAAACCAATCACCAGCTTTCTCCACCATTTTTGCTCTTACCGGATTCAATACAATGTACCGCGACAACTCGAGCAAATAGCTTTCTTTTTCAACAAGTATACTTTTATAACGACCTTGAAAAACATGCCCGACTCACTTCTGACTTCGATTAAATTTCTGGGTATATATACTATTTAATAATTGCATACCCCGACTCAGATTACCTTGTGGAGTCTCAATAAGTAAATGATAATGATTACTCATAAGGCAATAGGCATAACATATCCAATTACTCCTGAAACACACCTCTGCAAAAATGTCTAAGAATAAGACTCGGTCTTCATCCGATAAG
>JAUYSP010000069.1 GCA_030696305.1 Legionellaceae bacterium
GATAATGATATGGACTCGTCCTCCCTTTTAAATTGCTGCTAGATGAGTCCATATGATTACCTTGGTGTAAATTCGCAAAAACCTAAATGATCGGTGTTCAAAAGTTGTCCGGAAATTTCTGAGGTTTGCGGCTAGCCCCCCCTCAAGGTACGATTTTTCAAACTACTTGTAATTAAAACACCAATCAACGCAACGACAGGAATCACTAAAAACCCCAAACCAAACACTTGAATTAAATCGGACTTGTTTATGATCTCAGAGGTTTTACTCAAATCATCGTCATTAAAGCCAATCACCATTAACCCGGACGAGATGGCCATTCCTAAACTAATTGATACCTGACGACACGCATTAAATATGGTATTCACTGAAGCGATATCATCTTTGTTAAAGCTAATTACACTCAAGGTTTGGATAGGTGTTCCACACAAACCACTAAAAAGGCCACGTATGAAAAAAAGAAGTAAAGCAAATCCGAACATATCCGCACTACGAATGAATAAAACTAAAGGACTCAATACGGCAACACCAACCAACCCAATTGTAATTGGCAATTTAGCCCCATGTTGGTTAAATAATTTTACTGAATAACGGCTGGTGCAAATGGCACCAATAGCCTGCATCCCCATGACTAACCCAGCCATACTTGCAATCATACCGACACCAATTTGTAGATATATGCCAACAATGTAAATGGCACCAAAATGACATACTTGAAAACAAAGCTGGATCAGATTGCTTTTTACAAACACTTCATTTGAAAAATAATGCAAGTCAATCAAGGGATTGGGTGCTGATTTTTCATGAAAAATGAACAAATAAACCAAAACACATACGCTTAAAATACCGACCAAGATCATCAATATAAATCCTGTATGACCAATCAATGATAACGTATAAAATAAATCCAGCAATATTGCGGAAAACAACAAAAACCCGATCCAATCTAACTTCTTAATGCACTTGGATCGATCGTCACGTAAGGTATACATAGAAATAGCAGCTAACATCAAACTAATCGGGCCAGAGAACAAAAAAACCATTTGCCAGCCAAATAAATCCTGTATAACACCGCCTAAAAATGGCGCAATTGCAGGTGCGATAAGTGAGGGTAAAAAAGTGAAGCTTGTAATGCTCGCATATTCTGACTTATCAAATGTTCGGTAAATAATAGTCATGCCCACAGGAATAAGCATGCCACCTCCTATGCCGTGGACAAATCGCAATAATAATAAAATGGGTAAGTTCGGCGCAAAGGCACAGAGTGTTGAGCCGAAACCAAACAAAAGCATTGATAAAATATAGATTTTTTTAAATCCGAATCGCTCTCCTAGCCAACAACTAATCGGAATTGAAATCGCTAATGCGAGAAGAAAGGATAAACTCACCCAGTCAGTTGAGGTCACTGGAATATGATAACTCTTTGCAATAGATGGAAGGGTTATGTTTACAATAGTTAAATCTAAACGGTCCAAGAATAAAACAATCGCATATATTGCTGCAACAAAATATTTATATTGAAATTTCATGTACCATCTTCCAAAACACTATCCTCAATACTCATGAACAGAACCGTTGTATTTTTAGTTATTTTGGACAAAATCGATATCATGTATGTTAATGGTTGCTCTTCGGCCAGCCTTATTGTTGGCACATTGCTTAGCGATGCTGTTAATGATGCATAAACCGGATGAAGTACGTTGATAAATAATGATAAAGTAAAAAAAATAGCTCGATGACCCATTGATTGCTTTCTCAATTATTTCATAAGTGCGAAATATATTATCGCACTAAATAAGACTTGCGTCTCTCGACAGAAAATTTTTCAATCGCATAACGCAACATTGTTCGCGGCATTTTATAAGCATATTTTTCAAGGAACTTAATTAAAACGGTTTCATCTCGCTTTCCTGCTTCACGTAACATCCATCCCACCGCTTTATGCATTAAATCATGTGGATCATGCAAAAGTTTTTCAGCCAACCTGATTGTCCACTCATGTTCATTTTGACGAATAAAATACCATGTTGAAACAACCGCAATTCGACGTTCCCATAATATATCAGATGACGCCCACGAGAGTAACCGCGTTTTATCACGTTGATGAAGATGCGCTCCTACGATCAAATGAGCCGATGCATCGACTAGATTCCAATTATTAACATATTGAATATGCGATTGATACAGATCAAAAATCGTTTGCTTTAAAGCCACATCCCCCTTTTGATATCGTTCAACCAACATCAACAACGCTAAGAGACGCTCTTCATTAATAGGTGATTTTAATAAACACAATACGGACTCTATCGGCAACGCACTATAGGCTTTGACTACTTTTCGTAATGTCGGTACAGGAACCCCAATGAATTGATCATGCTCAGCATAATCACCAGGACCAGTCTTAAAAAAGATACCTTTCCGTTCATGCGCAGGTATTGATGAACTGCGCAATTCGGCTCGCAATAATTCTAATGGATTCATAGTCACTCACATTTTGTTGCTTGAATATAATGAGCGTAAGTTGGCTCTCCTGGTAAAGAACGAATCAGTTTCCATGCTTCTTTAACACCAGGGCCAGCATTTGCATCTTTCCAGTCTTTCATGAATTGGTTAAATTGAAATTGTTTTGGAATGGCTCGACGATAATTAGGGTCCAGCTTTAACTGCTCGTTTTTCTGCCATTCATTAATAATGTCACCATAGGTTAACGCTTCGAAAGCTTGCAATTTTGTTTTTATCCAGGTCAATACATCCGCTTTAAAATGAAAATGCCCCCCTATTTCTTGCTGAAAAAAAGCACGCGTCACAGGATCACTTTTATAATTGACAACAATTGTGCTCCTAGTTAATGGTTTTTTTTCACTATCCCATGTCCCTTTTCCGACTTTTTTGACAATAGGTCTCTCTTTTTTCCCGGACGACAAAAATTCCTCTATGCGATTTGCAAGATCAAGCTTTGCCCCTTGCGTTGATATGGAATGCTTTCGACAAAACGCAATTAACTCAATTTTCTCCCAATAAAATTGTTTAAAATGCAATGGATTGATATTCGCATCTAAAATCGGACGATCTATAACCATAATGCTTTTATCCTTGAAAACTTAACAGTTGTTGTGCTGCTCATGTTCCAACAGCCATTGTTTAACAGCAATTCCTCCACCATAACCACCTAATGATCCATCGCTACTAATAATTCGATGGCATGGAATAATAATGGCCAATTGATTAGCACCATTGGCATTGGCAACCGCGCGATAGGCGGTAGGTTTATTTAAAGACAGCGCCTGCTCTCGATAACTTCGTGTTTCACCGTAAGGAATTTGGCATAACGCATGCCAGACCTGTTGTTGAAATTCACTGCCAAATACACGATAGGGTGTTTTAAACTGCATTAGTTTACCATCAAAATACGCCATCAATTCAGATTCAATCGATTGCAGTGGCCACGACTCTCCGGGAATAATCGCAAATCCACGTTTTCGTAAACGCTCAACTTCGCGCTCTAGCCCTCTTCTCGTCAAAAATTCTAGTAAGTAAAGCGCTTCATCATCGCCCATGGCCACCATAGGACCTAACACAGTATCAATCCACTTAGCCTTTAAGATGGTTGTTTGATGATGAATACGAGCAGGCACATCACCTAAAATCTTTGAAAATGCATCTCGAAAACCACTGCCTGACTCAAAGCCTGCTTGTATCTGAGCATCAATCACAGAACCACCCTTCCTAATCTCTTGCATCGCCAATCCTATTCTTCGTGCTCTTGCATAAGCCACAAACGTCATACCAAAGCGCTTTTTAAATTGACGTCTTGCTGTAGACTCATCAATAGACAACGCTTTAAAGTCGGATGTTTTCCACCGTTTATTGGGCTCTTGCTCCACCGCTTCAATTAAAATCCTAACGCTATCCGATACATAATTCGGATGCGACAACGGCCGACATCGCTTACAGGGGCGAAAAGACGCAAGTGTTGCATCTTGGGCCGTTTTAAAAAATTCGCAATGCTCAAATTTAGGTTTTCTAGCGGGACACGTTGGGCGACAAAATACACCGGTTGTCGTGACACCTACGTAAAAAGTCCCATCAAATTCAGGATTTTTATCCAACAAAGCCTGATAGTACAGCTCAGCTTGTTTATTCGTTAACATCATACGTATTCACTTATTATGAAAGTGATGAACTATATCAGCACTAAAAAGGATTGCCACCGAAAAACAGGCACTGATTTTTGAGGTAAAATCTGGTTATACGCTGTTTTTATCCATATTAAGAAAAAAATGTATCGACCTCTTTATCGCAATCGGGAAATAATATCTTAAGCTGGGATTGTGTTTCCTAGCTTCTAACCATGAAATTGTCGTGAGTTTGCTCGCCAACATAAAGTAAGCGCTTAATTCAATATCTTCATGAGATAAGGGCATAAACTCAGAATATCCATGGAATAAAGCATCTCTTAATTTTATAAAATGCTTACGCTTATCGGCCTCTGCCACATGCTCAAAGGCACACAATGCCTGGGCCAAATCATAACCATAAAAACCAACACCACAATCATCAAAATCAATGACGGCATATTCACCTTTGTTGATAAGAATATTATTTGGCTGCGTATCTGAGTGTATGATCCCTACTTTCGCTGATTGTGCTATTTCATAGTGTTTTAATTTTTCATAAACAAATCGCCTTGCCGCAGTAATCTCTTTTTGCTCTTGAGCGGGAACATCGGATAGTTGATCTATATTATAAAATCTAGCCGTGTCCGTACCAACCAAACTATCTGCAAGCCAATTGTGGCGATGTTCCATTTCTATGCTCTGTCCACTCTTCTGTAGCTTGGCAATAGTCGAACCTAATTGAAAAGCATATTGCTCATTGATACTTTTCCACCTTCTTTTACCTGGCAACCATTCAAAGACCATACAAAATCGACTCGACGTAATGAGTGGATGCTTTGCCTCAATCAGAAATTGCCCCTCAACTGTTTTTACAGGTAATGGCACCCTTAAATCTGTTGTATCAACAATATGCAAAAGCCAGTTTATTTCTTCAAGAATCGCTTGTTTAGTATGGTGTCGTGTAGGATTAATTCGAAGTGCGTATGACTTATTTTCGGTATCAGTCAGCTTAAATATGGCATTTGCGCTGTATTTTATAAACTCTATTGTCTTTACTTTAAATGGATAACACTTCACCACTTCACAGGCCATAGCTCTTAATCTATTAACTTGAGTAAGATAAGAAGCCTGCTCAAAAACACATGTCATAAATACCCCTTAACCACTAAAATGGATGAGATGGCTTTCCATCAAGCTCGTTTATCCCAATCTTCATAAGTTATAGCCCAGCGCTCATGATCACACCATTTTCCATCGATTTGCAGGTATCGTGGTGAAACGCCCTCTTTCCTAAAACCATTAAACTTGACCAATTGAATCGATCGTTCATTCCCTGGTTGAATATTCGCCTCGATACGATGTAGCTTCATCTCTTCAAATGCGTTTTTTAAGACCAACTTCAGTGCGGTACTCATCACACCCTTTCCAACATAATCAATCGTAGCATAATAACCTAAGTAACCACTTTGAAAGCACCCAAGTACTATCTCACTGATATTAAATACACCTGCGATTTCGCCTTCTGCAGATTCCACTAGAAAACCTTTTTGATTAGGCAGCTGGCAGCGCGTGATGTATTTTTCAAATTCTTCAAATGTTTTTGGCGCAATTGTCCATGGAGAATGTAAGCTCACACTATTTTGCATCGTTTTGATAAATTGATTGGCATCGGCCAAAACAGGCTCTCTAATGCTAAGATTCATTTATTTTCTCCAATCATGAGGCGCATCCAAATGAAAGCGGTGGATTTCGGGTCATTCATAAATTATAGTTTCACTCCAGTTAATTCATAACCACTTTGAGATAAATGAACGTGCGTCACCTGGCCTGCTGTATTTTTTAAAAACTTAAACTCAAGATCAGGTACTACGGCATAAAACGCCAATTCTTTTTCAGCAAATAACAACATGATGGGCTGATTCGAAAAGTGTGCTTCAAGTTGATCCTTGTTGACGTTGACTATAAGGTTTAAATTTTCCTTAATTTTATACTCACCAACACATTGGTCGAAATATTTTACGGTTACTTCAATTGGGTTCTTTTCTCTAGAAAGTTTCACGTCTCTACCGTTCATAGCTAAAAGCAATTTCAGAGCAATGTTTTGTGCAAGAAACCCTATATCCCAGACATATCCAAAGGTATTTAAATTCGATAAAACCGCGATCGTTGTTTTCGTTTCTGGCGAATAAACCAGGGCCGTATGAAACCCATTAATGCCACCAACATGCATAATTACTGAAATCCCATCGATTTCTTTAACTTCAACCCCAAATCCATAATGTTCTTTAAAAGGAGCTGTCATTTTTTGCAATGATGCCTGTGACAACAATTTTCCCCCGAATAATCCCTGCGTCCACTTAAGCAAATCCTCTGTAGTTGAATACAGAGAACCCGCAGAATAAGGTAAACTCATGTCCAAATAATCCCCATTGGTCACATGGCCATCTACCTCTTTGGTATAGCCAGACGCTCGATGGGAAATAACCTCTATATGCGAATCATACCCTGAGTCATTCATGCCCAACGGACTAAAGATATTCTCTTGAATAAAGCCTTCATATGTTTGACCACTCAATAACTCAATCAAATACCCAAGCAGTACATAACCAGAGTTATTGTAAACATATTGAGTTCCAGGCTCGAAGTCTAATGGCTTATCAATGAAAAGCTGAATTTGCTCCAACGGTGTTTTTTTAAACGATGTAATCGCTCTAAATTCAGAAAGTTGGGTATAATTTGGAATGCCATGGGTATGATTCAGTAAATTAAAAATTTTGATATTCTTCCATGCGGCAGGCGCATTCGGCATATGTTTGACAATTAAATCTTCTGTATTGAACAGTCCGCGCTCTTCGAGCAACAAAATCGCAGCAGCAGTGAACTGTTTAGTTAGAGATCCCAAGCGATATTTTGTCGCTGGTGTATTCAAGATCTGCCATTCTAAATTTGCAAAGCCATATCCTTTACTCAGTAAAATATCTTCATTTCTCGCAACGAGAACAGAGCCCATAAACTCTTGGTCGTTAACATAGTATTCTACTAAATCATTCATTCGTTTCATCGCACTTTTCCCTTAAGAATTAATTTAGTAATACCTCTGAGCAAGAGCAGGGTAATAATTCATTTCTATCATACCAAATCTTAATGGTTCTTATCATCAGCGACAACTCCACAGTAAAATCAGAAAAGACTTATATGAATTAATATGTCGCATTTGTCGCGATGTCGCACCATAATAAAAAATTATTCGTCGAGAAACAAACCATAATCGTTTTAAATATTACCAAAAAGAACACTTTTGGAATGAATCTCACATAGATTTCATCTTGGCGATCTATATTTAGTGCATATTCCTCATAAAAACATGGATGAATACGAAAACCAAACGGACCATAACAATGGTTTGCGACACTGCGACATCTGCGACAGAAATCAAAAATAATCTTATCACAATCGCGTAATAACCGCTCTTCCATAAAAACATAAGTCACGAAAACAGCAAATCAGAAGGCAAATAAGCAAACAAAAATACGCACATAAAATAGAAGCATACACACCTTTCGTCGGATAACCGACTTTTGCTCAACTCATTGATAAATAATCATTTATTTAACGTTTTTGATGGTTGTTTTGACAAAAACAAGCGATGAGCCGGTGATGAATACAAGTGATGAGCCTTAAAACATAAAAAAACCTTTATTTTCAATAAGATTAACTGGTTATTAAGGTAAAGCTCATCAGCGATCCTCATCGCCTCTTCATCATAATTTGTCGCAACTCAGAGGGATCAAGCAGTAAACCTCATGCAATTTTTCATGCTACCATCTGATGTATTTCCCATTTACAGGAGTAAGTTATGGCATGGATTTATTTATTGTTTGCAGGTGCTTTTGAAGTGGTATGGGCGGTTGGATTAAAATACACGCAAGGCTTCACAAAACTTTACCCCTCTATTTTAACGCTTGCTGCAATGCTGGTAAGCTTTATATTGTTGGCACAGTCCTTAAAAACATTACCCATTGGAACAGCTTATGCTGTTTGGACCGGTATTGGTGCCGTGGGCACTGTCATTTATGGCCTCTATTTTCTTGGTGAGCCAGCAACTTTTATTCGTCTTGGTTGTATTGCCCTAATCATTGTCGCCATTCTTGGATTAAAATTAAGTCATCACACATAACGAATTTATGTGTCATTTCCAAAGCCTATAGTGCATCGATACGTTAGTTTTCAGTAACGCTCAGGAGATCTTCATATCTTTTCGATGCAGCGTCTTTTAATTTATCAAAATCATCAGGCGTCATCTTTAGAAAATTGGCTGTCATGCTTTTCATCAATGCATGCGTTTGAATGGTCAATAAATGACAATATTTCTCTGCTTGCTTATGCGAACGATGTGGCGTTGCATACTCCATCCCCAATTGAATAAATTGATTCAATATAGTAGAAATCGATTCACTATGTTTGACCGCAAGCGCTTCGGCTGTATTATATATTTCATCAGATAATGTAATGGTAAATCTTGGCATATTCGTCCCTTATGATTTTTATCGTTGCAATTCTTTCACTCTTTCAAGATTACCCCTTGTTTTGCTAGGTAATGTTGATTTGGACAGATAATCAATATCTTTGCCTTGACTAGGATTTGCCCGTAACACCGCCCTCTCTTCAAATTGCTGCTGCTTTTCAATAATTGATTTTAAAGATAAGCTTTGCTTATGTTGAAATTGATGCTCATGGGCTTTCAGTCGTTCGCTAGATACAACATCAAGAGCCGCAGGTTTTTCATCTTTATTACGTTGAATCGCTGTAATCAATGCCTCTTTATCATCCGTGACCAATGTCATTTCATGAACGGCGCGCGAGATTTGCACATAAAAATTCTTGAGTGTCGCACTAAATCGATGTTGAGACGCCATGAGACCTACAGCAAATGCAGCATCTTTGCCTTGAACTTTATAGTTGGTTAGCACATATCCATGATCAAGATGCTTTAATGCAGCATTGTCTTTGGTAATTGTTTTCTCTTGCTCATCGTCTAACTTGAATACAATTTTATCTTTTTCTATGGCATGTATTACTGCGCGTTGTCCATTACGAATATTTTGATCTTTAAAATTTCGGTTCCATAACACCTGATCACCTACTTTTAGATCAAGACGATGGGCTTGATAGACTTCAATCACACGCTCAAAAGCCGCGGTATGCGTTTTATATTGCGGTAAATGTTTTAATTGAAATAAGTGCTTTCGCCCTTCTTCATCAACTAGCGGTAACATATTGTCACGATAGTGGCGGCCGTTCATCGTATCAACCGTGTAATATTGCCCTTGTTTTAGTGTGTTGCGTTGAAGATTTTGATTAAATCGAATGACATCGCCTGCTTGATAATAAGAAGCAAAACGCAATTGAACCGACTCCAACGCTTTGGCCTTTAATGTCTTTTGAACTTGAGCCTCCCCTTTTAACACCCCTTCGTTTTCCAAGCCTTGACGAATAATGGCTGTAATCTCAGCTCTATCTTTATGCGTAGGCGCAAATAACAAGGTTTGTTTTTGACGCTCTTGATTTTGGGATAACCAATAGGATGCGATCCACTCAATTCGCTCATGATGCGATGCTAACTCTTCAACATGATGTAAGTTTTCGATGGATTCCTTTACCTCACCTTTGGTTGCATGAACAACAGACGCACGTGCCCTTTCATTTTTTTGACGTACGATTTCATCCATAACCGTGGTTTTAATACCATACTCTTGGGTTAATCCAAACAAACGCCCATTATTGACGGTTGGTAATTGCGCTTTATCACCTACCAAGATGAGACGCGCTTTGGTGTATTCAACCAATTTGATGAGTTCATGCCCTTGCGGAGAAGATAGCATCGACGCTTCATCAACAATAAAAACAGTTTTAGACAATGAATTTTTTGAAGCATTTTTTAATTCTTGATGAACGATCGGAAAAACATCCGATTGAATGCCTGCCTTGGTACGTAATTCCTCTGCTGCAGAGCTTGCGACAGTGATTCCTCGAAGTTGATAGCCTTTGTTTTCAATTAGTACTCTAGCTTCTTTCAGCATGGTTGTTTTGGCAACACCTGCGTACCCTTGCACCGCTAAATAACGATCGTGAGACGTTAAAATCATATTCATCGCTTCTTTTTGTGAGCCCGTTAAAGGGTATTCACGCTCGCTATCTATTTGTTTCTGTAATGCACTCACCTCTTGCTTGGTTGAAATGGCGCTAACCTTCCCTTTGTTTTGCTCAATACGTGCGAGGCTCTCTGCTTCCATGGTCAGTAACCAAGGTGTTGTCATCAAGGTTTGATTTGTATCGACGCAATAAGATTTATAGAGTTGATTAGACTTAATTTCATGTGAAATTGCTGTCGAAATTGATTTTTCAGAAACCGTGCTTTGGTAAAGCAAACTATGTTTTAAGCTCTGTGCTTTAAGCGCCCTTTCGGTAAATACCGATGTCCGTTGACTCAAGGTTTCAATGGCCACTTGAACACAAATTTGCGCTATTTCCTCTTCATCGGGTGTTTTTTGATCTTTATCGAATAGGGATTTAAATTTATCTTTAAGACTTTGCCAGATAGAATCCTGCGATCCGTGCCCCTGTAATCTATTTTGCATAAAAGCTTGGCCATCAAAACCAAGTATAAAAGCCCGCTCTTTCCAGTTGCTTTTTAATTTTTCTATATTGTGCTCTTCTTTATTTTGGCGTGTAAGAAGGGCTGCATGAGAAGCGGCTTTTGCACCATCCCAACCTTTTTCATCCATTAATTCTTCAATATTTTCACGTCGTTTTGAAAATTCACGCAAAACTTCTTCTGGCACCCCGTCAATTTCAAATAAACCATCCCCTGTCATGCGCAAGGAAAACCCAGCCTCTTTTAAGCTATTGGCTAAATGATGGCGATAGAGAAGGCCGCAATAATGCGCATTATTTTGAATTTGCTCCACAACACCATGAATACGAAGCGTATCACTGGCCAGCGATTTGGCTTTGCCATCACAGAAAGTTAAGTTCATCGTGACGCAATGAGTATGTAGTGCAGGATCATTTGCACGAGAACTAGGTTGCCTAAACGTCGCACTGATTAAATTGCCTGTCTTTTTATAATGGATTTCGCCATCACGAACAAAGCGCGCTTCGGTAAATTCGCTCTCGATCTCAGAAAGTGCATATTTAACGGCATTATCATGAAAATGTACGAGCTCAGGTGCAATATCAAGGCCAACCAAAATAGAAACACTTTTAGGTGCTGAAAACGTCATGTCAAACCCGGGGCGATGTTCTCCTCGACTGCTTTGAATGCGGGTCCCATCCGGTAAAATACCTTGCAATAGATTGAGCATTGTCGCTTGATCTACTTCATCTTCCAATTTTAAATGCTCTTTACCTTGGCCAAACCACGCGGTCGCTTCTGAGTCACCTTGATAATAATTAAAAGCCGCCATGTAGTAATCACAAGCGGCTTTGGCAGATTTTAAGGGCTTGATGCTTAACATAAGCCATCTCTTTCAATTAACTCAACCGTATCAATGGCATTTTGCATCGGCGTCATCATTGCATTTTCAGACATCAGGCTTTGATCTTCCCTTACGCTATAATTGGAAGCATTAAGTTCGTCCATGGCAATAACATTTCTTAAATCTAGCGCGTCTGCTATAACCGAGCGACGTTGATGTTTCAATCTCAGCTGTGTCACCGGATAATGTCCTGGCAAACGGACAAAACAAGCTAAATTCGGTAAGTTAAAAATTTCAGGATACGTTACGACTGGCCGAACGACCCTTTGACTTCCTAAAGAAATACCATCTCTTACACTGTTTGCGCCGTACGAATAATTTTCACGAGACTCGTCTAAATCTTCTTCACCTAACTCACGTGACACAATACGCGCCATTTCACTACTCGGGCTTCTGAAGAAAAACCGCGTATTGAGTAAATCAAAAATCTCAGCAGCCCCGCTGCGTCCATAGACTTTCTCAAGTTGCGCAAAGCTTTGCATGCCTAACAAAAAACATCCGCCAAATTTACGCACCTCGGCGATCGTTTCGCCAAGCAAAGGTAATTTATGCAGGCTGGGTAATTCATCACAGATAAACCAAATTCGACGTTTTACATTAGGATCAAGACTTAGCATGGTAAGTGACCCCATCGCCAACCACATTGACATCAATGGTTTTAGAGTTTTATGGTGTTCGCCATTGGATGAAATAAATAGCCATCCCTGCTCTTCGTCATTTAATAAATAATCCCGAACAGAAAAAACAGTATCACTCTCAATAGATGAGATGGATTGTAATGATTTGATATAAGTTGTAATCACTGAACGAATCGAAATAGCTGTTTTTTCTATTTTTTGACTAACCAACGTAGATGCCGGAGTACCAGCAAGATAGGCTTCTAATTGCGAAAATTCACTGGTTAATAATAGACGTAATAACTTATCTAACGACCGCTCTTTATCGTGACGCATTCTTGACGCCGCACTTACAAAAACGGTTCTTGCTGCATTGACCCAAAACGGATCATTTTCTCCTTGTATTGGGATTAAACTCTCGGCCATGTTTTCTAAATCAGAATCTCTGGGTGCTTCACGCCACAAATCCCACTTAGGACAACGCATATCAAACGGATTTAAAACTTTATCTCGTTCCGCTTGATAGTAAAGCGGCATGAAAGCACAACCTTTGTCATATAAAATGACTCGATCCCCTCTTGCACGCAAACAATCTAAAATCTTCATCATCAGTTGGCTTTTACCAGTTCCTACCGTCCCATGGACCAACATGTGTTGAAATTCACTGTCTTTAATTAATGGAAATCCATCAATCGTAATATCTGAGGCTTGCTTCTCTATACGAATTTGACGCTTTAAAACATGGGAATCAACTAGTTTTGTTCCGCGAATCAATTGCGTTTGACTTTCAAATTTGCCTTTTTTAATAAAGTAGGCCGCTATGAATACGGCTAATGATATCGATGCACCAAAGGAAACCCATACACAGTGCAATAATTTTTGAAAGCATACAGCGGCTGTGTTCGCGTAATAAGGATAATGCAATATTTGAGCAACCGATTGCTTATAATGATCGCCAGAAAATGACAGTACGAATAAATGTTCTTTTCTCAACAAGTTAAAAAAATAGGCACCAATGTATGCTGAGGTTTGCTGTAATAATTCAAGCGGAATAAGGAAATAAACCGTGCCTACGAAGAAAATTAACCAGCACACACAATGGACATTAAAGAGCGCCTTGTTGATCTGGAAAAACATGCGAAGATTATGAAAAGCTATCTGACCACCACGGGTGAAATGCTTATAATGAGGTTCTTTTGCCATGGCTTATCCTTAAAATGGACTTTTATACCCACAACATCCGTTTTGTGGGGCTGTACCTTTAAGGTCACAAATTGTGACCTTAAAGGTGGTGAGAGCTTTTCGTGACTTCTTTATACCGCCTACTCAAAAATCAACACCACTTGAGGTCACAATTTGTGACCTCAAGTTAGATCTGCGTTATTCTCTTAGTAATCTCATCCATCAACGCAAAACTTGTTTGCTCTAGTTTGGAAAACGCAAACCATTTTTTACCCAGGTCTTTCAATGAAGCACCTATGTGATAAATGTCATGCTGATCTAAGATCAAAAACCTATCATGAGACAAACCAAACTGAATCAACTCAATCTTAGTATGTTGCGCATTATATTTGCTCACATCCAACTTCAGATTACTGGTTATGTTTTTCGTTAAAATAAAAATCTTTATATTTTTACTGGCCTTCGATAACTGCTCAAGAACAGTTTCATCTATGTAGTTATCTAATAGAATAATCGATTTTTTTGCTGATCTAATTAATTTAGAAACAAAAAGGTATGCATCAAAAACTTGACCGTCAAAGAAAACGCCTTGTTTAGCATTCACTGGGTTATCTTCTAATGCAGAAAATATGGCCTCAAACTTTTCTTGAGCTTTCATTTCAAACGCGATTTGTTTCTGCTCAACTTGCTGAATTTTATTGACAAGATCACCATTGATAGAAAAAAATCTTCTCATTTCAACAAAAGCATGCATAATTTGAATACTGATTTCTACAGCCGTTTTACTCTTTAGTACTGCTGAAAGCATGGCCACGCCTTGCTCGGTAAAAACATAGGGTAGATATCTTCTGCCACCATGCTCAAATCTTGAGGTCACAAATTGTGACCTCAAGTTATTAAACTCTTCTTCTGTTAATTGAAATCTAAACTCGTCAGGGAATCTTTCTATGTTTCGCTTCACTGCTTGATTAAAGACTTTCGTTTCTACACCATATAACGCAGCAATCTCTGAATCAATCATAACTTGCAGATTACGTGCCTGATATATTTTATCTTTTATAGTTTTTATAACCGATATCTGACTCATATTAAAAATCATTCATCCTTTCAAAATACTCAATGCCGTCTTGACCAATCACTCAATCCAAAAGGGGTGCCCATACAATCAACACTTTTAGAAATCATTGGCATACCTGTAGAGGGATTCACGCCGTAATGATGATCATGACTATTCTCTATTGCTCTAATTCTTACCTCTTCTTTCGCTTTAGCTCGTTGATAAGAAACTTTAAAATTTATCCACCATTCGTTTAAAATAGCTTTTATTTTCATTGCTATCTCCTCATAAACTTTTAATTATCATAGCAGATTTAAATCTGAATGTATGTGCAAAACTCATGGTTTTTCATCATCACTATGACGTAAAGGATGCCATGCTACACCACGTTTGGCATCTTTTGTTCCTACCCCAATTTTATTAGATGTTTCTTGCGATACTGTAGCCTCAACCTCATGAAGTATTTTTTCTTTTGCATGAAGCTCCTGTTGATACTGAGCAATTTGCTCAGTAGATGTGTTTTTAAACCGATCTAATGTATAATTTTCAATACCAATTGGATGATTTAGAGGCTTTTTCTGAACGCCTTGCATATCATGCTGATAATCTTTTTCTATATCTTGTGATTTTCTTTCTAACTTATGAAGATTACGTTGGTGAATCCCTTCTATTGAATGCGCTCCCACATTAGCGATCAAATTTTCGCGTTCCCGATGCAAAAAAGCATCGCCTAAGTTTTGTAAGGATTGAAGTGCTTCTGGACTATCAGGATGAGAAAATAATCTATCACGCTCATGTGAGCCTACACTGGAAGCAACATATTCAGAAAACGCTTGATCCATATTTTTTGTAATTTGATCGCCATGAGATTTTACATAATTCACCGCATGACTAATGCGATCACTGCGTTGTAATGCGGCATCATATTGCTGGTTTGCAGTCGTCGCCTGGCGTAAATCGGCACCCATTTGAGAAGATAAATGGCTAGACTCAGACTGTGTTTCATCAAAATGGTGGTTTTGTACAACATGTTTAACATGACTCAATGCTTTATTAAAATCATGTGCTTCTCGCGCTGTTATTGCAGAATCATAACTTTGATTAGCTCTGTCAGAATTGGTAGATGTTCGAGTAGCATGACCTTCTACTCCAACATTCGCACCAACCATCCCAGCAGTCATCACGCTCAAGCCTTTTGATAAAATTTCGCTTGTATGCAACTTCCCACTTATCCCTGCACTGGTTAGTTTCGTCATTGCATCTTCTGCACTAACCCCCTCTCGCTTCGCAACATCCGATGCAATATGACTCATCGTCGATAAGGCCTCCTGATATTGGCTAGTTTCACTTTGCGATATCCCTTCTCCTAAACGCAAATCATGACCTTGCATTTGAGAAAGCTGCATAGCCTTGTGCGCAAAATTTGAAACAGACGTTTGATAGCTTTGATGCGCATTGAAACTGGTCTGTTTGGACGACTCAAATGCTTCATTTAAACTACCTGTTAAACCATCAACGCTATTGACTGAAACCGCATTCCGACTCATGCCAGGACTTACATCAAAAACCGTATTACCACTCGCCGTATGCGTTTTAACAACACCTGTAGCCAATTGCTCAGAATGCATGCCATGCATATGCGTAAAATTATTATCGTGTTTGTTGGCGGAATAATTATTGGCCGATGCATTATAAAAACTCGTTTGACCAAAGCTAAAACTTGCACTGGCCGCATCATTCGCAACCGACATCGCAGAGCCTTGTAAGTGTCCCGTCATCGACGTAGCAAGATTATTAAAGGCTTCACTTAGATTAGACACCAAACCTTTGGCTAGGAAAGGAATCATCAACATTAAATAACCAGCCACACCCGATAAATCAGCATGTAGTTCATCTATTTTATCAATGTTAACCAGATTAAGTCCGCCAAAATGCGCGGATTGTTCTTTGCCATACAGCGTCATCGCTGCATTTAAAATCGCAAAAAGCACGGGCCAAAATTGCAAGGAAATAAAAAACTGCATATATCCTCGGAAAATGTTAGCACCATTGGGTAATGTTGCCATCGCCATAATCACAGGAAATATGCCAAAGAGTAATGCTGTTAATAGGGTATGTAAAATTGGCAAAAACCATGCTGCCTTCAATCCCGCAATTGCCCAACTCCAACGGTGCTGTACCTGTGATTTAGTGACTTGGTTATTAACAACACCCGCCGTACTGTCGGTAAAAGCTTGATAATCTTTGATGCCATCGCCTATCGCATTAATCATCATGGACTGTAAAAAAATGTCAGCACTGGAGTCTGTCATCATCTGATAATAGTCAAAACTGGAAGTAAGATGCGTTTCAAAAAGCTTTTCATAACTGCTGCGCGTATGCCCAAAAAGTTCTACACCAAAAATCGTATACGCTTTTTTAACCTCCGCATCTAATTTTGTTTTAAGACTATAAGGACCCGATGGCAGCGCTGCGGTTTTGCATGATACACGCATATTATTCACTTCGGTCATTCGAAGCATTGATGCGTTTTTACTAATCAAATCCCATATATGTTGTGTTGTACTTAAGTCACTAACACTATATTTATGATTTAAGCGAATATCACCCACCACACAATTGCGTAAATACTCATTCATTTCCGACTTCAGCTTTGGATCAAGAATTCTAAAATCGCGCGAGGCTTGAATGAGTTTTGAACCAAAAAGACTGCCTGTCTTGGTATAAGTTAGATCATCAGGCAAAGACAACAAAGCATCGTAACTTTCAGCCAATCCAACGCCAACAGAGGTCACCAAACTAGCCGCGGTTGCAAAGATGACAGGTACATTCGACACCACCGCATCTCGTTGAGCGGCAATATCATAAATGGCAACATCGGTTTTGGGCGTGAGCACCAATTGCAGCACTAACACATAACTCATGATCCACTTACCATAAATCAATGGATTGCGTTCTTTGATAAAGCCAATGGATGCCATGATGATGCCAATGAGTGCCGTTAAGCGCAAAAAGTTGTTAAAAAAACTTTGTCCCATGAAGGCAGCCACTGCATTTAAGAGTTGCTGAAAAAGCTCTCCAAATCCTAAAACTTGTATGGTAATCATCGTTTATACATCCATGCTGGCGGCCAATTGCTTTTCAATACGCGCGACATATTGAATCAAGGTTAATTTTTCAGATAACTTGCGATTCACGTTCGGCTCAATGCGTGCGATTTGCCGATTCGCAAAATCAATGCGATGCCGCAATGTCTTTAAAAGGTCATCATTTAGTGTGCTAGCATTGCTGGCAAGCGTGACCGATTGCAGTAGATGGCTCAAATATTGTTGCAATAAATCGCTTGCAATCAGCGTTGAGTAAGACTCCATATCAACCGCTGCATTGCCATAATGCGTGCTATTTAGAACCATGAGAAATTTCATCACCGGCAAAGACGTCATTTCAAGAAAGCCAATTTCAGCTTGATTTAACTTTTCATCGCGTTTGAGTTTGTCATCGATTGAGCTAATTAATCGTCGAATACGGCCACTCAATGAACGTGATTCAGTAATATTCATGGTGGCTTGATGAACATGAAGACACGCGTTGCTTTCATCACATCGCCAAATGGGTGCATCGTTTGAAGACCCATTACCTAATAGAGCATGAATAAGGCCTGCATGATTCGCCATGGATGGCACTTCGGTTACTTTGCCATTTTTATCAATAATCATGGTGCCGGTTAGACTCATCACTAATTCAGAAAGCTCGGTGTCTGAACTTAAAAATGAATTGTCCCTCAACATTGACCAAACCAAATTTTTATTTAAAATCACCTCTTTTTTTCGTTTGTCATCTTTAGATGCATTATCAATAGCTTCTTGAAATCCATCGCCAGCACATGCCATGTGAGCGGCAACATAATCATGACCAAGCCCTTCTCGACCCATACGCCGTTGATCATTACAAACTTTTTGTTGACTAGCCACGGTCTTTGGCCACATTCCACCCACCAAATTCTGCGCCATTTCACAGGAGTTAATGCTGCTTTGATTGATCTTTTGAACGGTTGTTTGTAAAAAATCGCGTACTTGTTTTAGTTCTGGAACCGTGGTGGCCAGCATCACATCGACCGCGTATGCTCCACCATTGGTCATGATTTGTTTGCCAAGGTTCGTGAGTTTGTCACCACTGATATAACTCAAGCTTCCGGTGAATAAATCAATGCCTGCGCATCCCGCACGATAGTCTGGCATGTCCAGTGTGACCAACTCGTATTGCCGCACAGGCGTTCGGGTATAAAGTGATCCTCCACCAAAAAAACCTGATGCTTGAGATTCAAACGCTTGCATTTTAGTCGTATTGGACGCATAACCTATGCCATTAAAGAAACTATCTAAATCAGAACTGACATCCGCATGTACACTCGCTACTTGAATGAAGAAACTGAGTATAAAAAATGATTTTTTCATCTGTGCCCCCGTTCAAACGCGATAATTTTGGGAATCAAGGTCTGCATCCGTGTATCTAATTCTTGGACTGTAAACTCGCCAATGACAGCAGGATAAAGGGCTAGTGTTTTTGAATTCATGACAAACAAAGCAGGATACTCAACCGTTCTATCTTGAAAAGCAGCAGCTACTATTTCTTTGTGAGCCGCAATTGTCGTTTGAAACTCAGGTAATGATTTGTTATCAAATGATATCGCTTGAACTTCAATGCCTTGTGCAGAAGCCCATGCTTTTAAATGCGGGGCCGCGTTATGACAATGAGGGCAAGTGCTCGCAAAGAAAAATATCAATTGATGTGTTTTAAAAAAACCATATTCAGCGTCGGGTGATTTAGGCGCAACTTGATGCTCAAGAGACGCGATTTGTGAGGCGAAATAATCACGACTCCCTGCAGCCCACAGACTGGCATGAAACATTATAAAGAACACGAACACGATTTTTTTCATGTAGCCTCCGCATTAAAATGATTGGCAACTGCATTCAAATGACGAGTCAACCTATCTTGCGTGGTTAATCCATAGGCCACAGGTACAAATTGCTCTTCTTTGGGATTAACTAAAACAATCGCCGGGAAATAACGCACACCTAACTGTTCAGCTTGTCCTTTATCCAATCGCGTTTGAGGTAAATCATCCGCTTTGATGCCATCAACACTGACGGGCATTAAATGAAAGTGATAGGTTTGGCAAAAATCTTTTAAGATAGGGATTTGTTGTAAATCGAGTGGATTATTAGCACGATAAAAAAAGAGTAACCCATGATTTTTTGCTAAAGATTTTACGGTTTGTTTTTGCTTTTGCTCTATCAGTGAGTCATAAAACTTAGATCCAAGATCAGATGTTGGATGCGTAACTGAAAAGTCGTACTCAGGATAATAAAGCAATGCTTGTTGATTCAATTCGCCATGAAGGGATGCTTCTCGTAACCAATAATCTTGTAAGGCAAGAAATACACGCTCATCCTCAAGCTTATGAGTAAAACGCACTTTATGTAGTGCTTCTAATGTGTAGTATTTAAGAACAGCATCTTTGTCGGTATAACTTAATTGGCTAAATGGAATACCTTGAGATTTTTTTACTACAGGTTCTTTAGCTACGTTATACCAAAGAAATCCGGCAGGTTGTTCAGCATGAATCATCGAACTCATGGATAAAAAAGCTAACAAAAGGAGCCTATTTATCATAAGGCACTCCTTTTTCATTGAGCCGCCCTACGTGCGCTTCGTTCGCATTTGAAATACTCCCCGCATCTGGCAAAACTTTTTTACCAACAAGCTCATCGACTAATTCATGCAAATCCAATGCTTTAAAGTTAATACGCTCTAATTCTTCTGGTGTAATGCCTCGACAATTCGGTTTTTCAGCTTCACCAAAGGGGATCTGCAATTGATTATAGCGACCCTGAATTTGTACAATCCCGGATAATTTAGATGGAAATACGCAATACACATAACGCGTGGTCCCAAGTAAATGGTGTTTATAATGGCCTAGGTATACCGCGCGATGCTCAACCTTTGCCCGTTGTAATGCTTGCATGTCAGCAGGGCAATGTATCAGTCCATCTAAAAAGCCATCGTCTGTACAACAATCACGTATGTTTAAAATGTATTTTTCACACTCTTGTGAGGCCCCTTTAAAAATAGACGGTTGACGTGACTGCACCTGATTAGTAGCAACTTCGGTGGCGGTGCCAGCTAATGTCCCTAAACGACTAATGCCTTCATTGATATCATCACTCTCATCCGATTTAGAATTGTCACAACTCCCATTGGCACAAGGAATTGCTTCAGGTGAACAAACCTCTCGATCTGGAAAACAAGTTCTTTCGGTGCATTGAAATACTTTAGAGGTTAATACACAGTAATCACCAATTTTTGATAAGCATTCTGCTTGCGTATTAGAGCACCCTGCATCTAAAAGCGTTTCACAATTAGATTCCATCTCACCAACACATTGATATTTTTTCTCCTCACCCCAACAACGTCTTGTAACGGAAACACCTTCAATGACTTTTGTTTGATTGGCATCCATACAAGTATTAGAGGTCTCATTAAAACAAGTACTATCTCCTGTTGCTTGGCATTTATCCTCATCCCAGTTATCGTCAGTCCAATATTCGCTAATCTTGAACGTTGCTTTGAATAAGGGTTCTAAATTGCGATCGTCAATCGTGAGCGTTGGATCACTACAATAAGGTGCCTTAATGATAGGAATTTCTTGATTCTTAAAAGTAATTGAGACCTTCAAATGCTCACACCGCGCATGCAAACTAACCAACTGCTTATTCGTACAATAAACATCTTGTTTTGTGCATTTCGTTAAATCAATCGTGGGTAACCTTTTAAACATGATACGTGACAAATCAGGATGATTCAGTGTGTGAACACGAACATTCAGTTTTCGAGTACAAGTGACTGGCTTAAAACTTCGCTTTTCTTCGCAAGTCTTGTCAATAACATGCTCTTCACAAGGAACGGGCTCTTTATGACAACCAGGCCGCACAATTTCTTCTGCAGAATCAATATACCGCGATCCCTCTGCCATTTCCGATGCTTTATTGTTCGGTGTGATTTTAGCGCGCTGATGTTCTTCTGTTGCCACAAAACGGGCCGTGTCATCCTGCGTTAGTCGCGATTGGGCTGTCTCGTGTAAAACCTGATTACCGCCAGATTCATTCGGCTTGAAATTCGATTCAGCCGGTGTTTCTGTAAAATTGGATATGGCCTGACTTGGATTAAACTCTGACAAGGCATTCATGGCCTGATTACGCAAAGCAACAGCGTCATCAGCCGAGGCAAAACTAACACTCGATATAACAAACAGTATTGCCAAGTAACGTCTCACGAATCACCTCGCCTAACACACTCCCCTTTTTCATGAATACGATTCAAACCTTCTTCCAGAGGTAAATGACCATAAATAACATCAAAGCAATGATTGTTTGCTACGACCAAAGCGGGTACTTGCTGAATATGGAATCGCTCAAATACCGTTGGATCAATTTGCAATTGTAATTGGGGCACTTCTTTTGAAAGCTCCATAATTTTTTGTGCCGTTTTTTCAACTGAATTTTGATGAAGTCCGTTTAAGGTTGCAGGGATATTAAGACGCGCACTATCACGTAAGGTTTCAATAAGAAGCGCTTCAGGCATAGAAAAACTGACAAACACATGCATCGATTCAGCAAACGTTGTTAAAGAAACCATTAAACCCATCAAAATCATAAGTAGACGCAATTTCGCTTCCTCCATACCAAAAACCCATATTGTCCGGGTGTATGGGGTTTGATTTTGTCAATTTCCCAATCCAATGTTGAATGACCAGAGGGATAACAGTGCTTGCCATCGGCCACTTGATTCACCATTTCATAGCGATACCGTGATTTTGGAAGCACAGGCAATCGATGCTCTTTGCAACTATCTTTTGCATTTGAATCAGTTATCAACGCTTCTCGATGCATTTTGTAATTCATCCGCTCGGTTAATAACAACGCTGCTTGCACGGGTGATAAAGGCGCATTCACATGCCCTGTCAGTGGATACATACTCCCTTGAGAACCTGCACACCAAAACAAACTATCTAACGATTGGTTGCGTAATGTTGATGACAAGCTATCTGCAGCACAAGAACCAGCAGACACGAGGTTGCCAAACAGCACTGCTTCTGGATTTAAAACAAACGCCATCTCCGAATCATTCCAAGTGGGATCAAGCTCTGTCATGTAAGCAATATCAAAATCCCCACCCTGTTGACAGCCACTGGATGTGATCAAATTAAGCCATGCAATCAGTGGATATTTGTACCAATGCACATGATAAAATGCGCGCATCTCCCCTTCTTGAATCACCTGCTTGCCACCACGACGCACTTTAGAGCCCAAGTGCAATTGCGTACCGCCTAAATTGACCAAACAATAAGGCGCGTCCGTCACATCGACCATCGCAACCGGCTCCCAATACCCGATATTTAAACCAAAACGTGCACCAATACTGGTGGGGCAAACACCAATTGGTCTTGGTGCATTGTCCGTATCCGGCAAATGATGCGACACGACATTTGCGTGTCCAATCGATAATGGAAATAAACAACGCCAACACACATCTTTAATGGGATTAACAAAATGACCATTGCACATGGCGGCCATACTTTGACTGCTCATCACCAATAAAAAAATGACTGCGTTAACGCGCATAGCCATCCTCCGTAATCGCTACTTCTCGAATGAGTAATGCGTTCTTATCGCGAGACACCAAGGCAGGTACGGCATTGATTCCCAATTGACGCGTAATGCGACCTGCCTGGTCAAAATAAATGGGTTGATTAAAGAGTGCTTCCATGCCGCTCACGTCCCCTCCAACCAAAATAATGCGAGCATCTCCTAACTTCTTTAACTGTTGATGCGCCCATAACACTTGAGCTTTATCATCGGCATTAAAAAACAACCAATGCGGCTCATAGGTTGCAAGCGCTTTTAGTGCATTAACTTTTGTACCTTGATGAAAAATAACCTCTCCTTTTTCATTTTTAATATCTTGTTGAAGTACCACTGCAGGTACATGACGATGTATGTGATGCGCATCAGCACGCGTCAATCCAATAGGTGTTGGTCGTTTTGAATAAGTTTCGGCCTCATTCACCCAACTTGCTTCTAATCGATGTAACTCACCTGTTTCACTCATTGTTTTTAACCGCGACTCAATTAACATCAAAAAACTCTCTTCCTCTACGGGAAATACTGAACCCACAACACCCAGTGACGTAGCTCCTGCATTTCCACAACATCCCAAAATACCAATCACCCACAACCATTTCACAATTTATCTCGCATGGCAGAAGCTAACCTTGCAGCAATGTCATCTGTTCTATCGCAATTGCTGACCAATACCTGGCTTTTATCCATAACTAAGACATGATGTGTCGTGGCATAATTATTGAGTGTCTCTTTTAAAGCACGGCCAAATTGAGCTGACTTTTGTTTAATCACCTCATCTGACACATGATGTGCACTTAACTCCGCAATAAATTTCGACACAACACGTGCCTTATCGAACGTCACAACGTTTGATGGCACTGGTTTAAAAATATGAAAAACAGACAGGACAAAAAGCACCGCGATCAACACCCATTGAATCCCCCCGAGATAACGCGCTATTCCTTTTGGCATACAACCTCCTGAATGGCATCCATTAACGACACCCCTTGTTGCATCAAGGCTTCAATGGCACCAAACTCCTCACCACTCGAGGAA
>JAUYSP010000001.1 GCA_030696305.1 Legionellaceae bacterium
GCTTGCACCGGGTACAAATACTCGTCGGTAATTCATTTGGTTGGACCTCAATAATTCCTTTGTGGACAGATTATACATAAAGCTAATGGATGACAAGAAAAGCAAGGTATGAAACTTCACTATGTTGGGCCAAGGCCCAACATACATCTTATTGATCAAATTTTGATGCGACAACCGTACTCAGAGTTATTTCAATTGCTATTTTATTACAATCATGGGAATATCATGCTTGTTTCTTCATTGTAAAATTGAATTTTTTTTCAAAAAAACCTTCATGACAGTTGGTTAAAACATTTCGCGACAGCGACTAGAAAGTAATTGTTGGTATAATTTTTTGGCTAATTGGAAATGCCAAGCCCTGAGATAACGCTCAAGATATTGGTATGTGTATTTCATTTTATGCGTTAATCTTTCAATTTCAACCCAGTCTTTATTTGCATAAGCGGCTACAAAATTTCCTGAAAGAGAATTGCCAGGCATTCCTTACCCAATATATTTCCCTATTTAATTTCTACTGCTGGATATTCTTCTGTATAACTTTCACCAGTAACACCATAATAAATAACTTTCCGTTCTGAAAAATCGACATCGTAACCAACAACACCGGCCTCCCATACATTTATTAAAAACTCTGGAAAACTGCTTTTACCATCTTGATCATCTCGAATAGCCTTTATCAACGCATCATGATTAAACATAGGACATTCGAATGTTCCAGTCAGTAAGGGGGTTCCTTGTTGAACAACGACGCCTTCATTCAGTGTGTAAACTGATTGACAAGAGGGTAGCGTCCAACGGTTCATAATAACGCCAGATTGCCGAAGTGCTTCTGCTAGAATTGGAAAACCGCCAACCTTGGGACGGATAGACATGGCATATTTTTGTGTTTCAATTAATTTTTCTACTAATTTAGACATGGGTTTCTCTTATTGATTATTTAATTGGGTTAGAGTTGAGCTTATGATGATCGGTGAGTTTTTTTAGTATTTTAATAAGAGTGGCCTTTTCGTTCTCGGAAAGAATACCAAAAAACGATTCGTCATTTTGATCGGCCGAACCAGCAAGGCTAGGTACAAGCTGAATCGCTTTAGAAGTTAATTTAATTTCTTGAAACCGACGATCATTTGACGATTCAGTTCGAGTAACTAGATCTTTATTCAAAAGACGATCAATTAATTTAGAAACTGCACCACGGGTCAGTCCAGCCATTTCTGCTAAAGCACTTGGTGAAGTGGATTTTTTCGTTTCATACATTTCACGTAAAATGACCCACTCTGCAACGGCGACATTATATTTACGTAGTTTTTTAGCAAATGCTTGAGATACTTCATTTGAAACCACTCTCATGTGATATCCAATATGACTCTTAAAAGTACTCACATTTCTTTTTTCCATAAACTCAGCCTTATTCATCCATATTAGTTTACAATGAAATAGTTTCCAAGTAAATTACATGTGTTTGTTCAACGCTTTATTTCAGCCGACAAATGTAGCATGGCGCGAAATATTTAAGGTGATGGTCATATTGCTATGCCTAAAAGCGATCCAATGCCTGCGCTTACAAACATCGCTATTGTTCCCCAGATCACAACTCGGAGTGCCCCTAATAAGATTGGAGCTCCTCCAACTCTTGCAGCCACTACTCCCAGTAATGCCAAAAATACAACGGTCATTATTGATAATGACGGGATAAGGTAAATTCTAGGAACTATAAAAAAGATTAATAAAGGTAATGATGATCCAAGGGTAAAACTGCAGGCAGAAAACATTGCTGCTTGCAGTGGCCGAGCAGTCGTGACTTCTGTAATTCCAAGCTCGTCTCGGGCATGGGCACCTAATGCATCTTTAGCCATTAGCTGCTTTACAACTTCTTCTGCAACATTGCGTTCGAGCCCACGATTAACGTATATGGCAGTTAACTCTTCAATTTCATTTGGTAAACTTTCTGCAAGTTCTTTCTTTTCACGCTGTAGGGCAGATTTTTCTGTATCAGCTTGAGAACTTACTGATATATATTCGCCGGCGGCCATAGACATTGCACCAGCAATTAATCCCGCCATCCCGGCTATAAATATTCCATTATAAGGCGTATTAGCAGCAGCAACACCAATCAACAAACTCGCAGTAGAGATAAGGCCGTCATTTGCACCCAACACGGCGGCACGGAGCCAACCAATTCGCTCAATTCGATGGTATTCTTTATGTCGCATATGCAGGCCTTTATACGCAATAAATGCTAATTTAGATTGATTATGTACAATATATCAATTTATAAACTTGTTTAATACGGATAGATATTTTAACCAAGAAAATGATTAAGGATCACAAAGATAGCGTTTTTCAACGTATGTGTGGTTATAATATTACAACATAATTTAAGTAGTCTTCATTAATTATCTAAATCAGCGTGCAATTAAAAAACTGAGTTGCCAACAAGCTAGTTATATCAATTACTAAATAAAACTAAGACGGATGTTGCTGTGAAAAAATTTAATACTTTTCGCCAAGGCATGTTATTTCTTATTCTTGCCCAAACTATGGTGGGTATTAATATTGTATTTTCAAAATTTGTGCTGTCGTCAATTCCTATCCTTTATATATTAGCGTTACGTTTTACACTTGCAGCGATTATTTTATTACCACTGCATTGGCTAACACCTGCAAAAAAACTACCAGTATATTCTTATTTTTTACAATTAAAACGAAGAGATTGGTTTTTTATTTTTGCTCAAGCATTGTGTGCCGGAGCACTGTTTAATTTCTTTATATTATGGGGATTACATTACACGGATGCTAATGTGGCCGGCATTATAACCAGTGCTTCACCTGCGATTATTGCTATTATGTCCTGGGTAATTCTTGGAGAGAAAATATCGGGTAAGAAGTCTATTTGTGTCGGTTTTGCTACCCTAGGATTAGTTGTGATTGCATGTGATAAGCTCAGGAGCATCGGCGTATCGCATTCTTTTTTTGGCGATGTGCTTGTTTTAGCCTCACTTCTGCCTGAGGCAATCTATTACATTTTGAGTAAGATACACGTCAATAAACTGCCAGTATTTTTAATTTCTTCCTTGCTTAATGGGATTAATGCAATTGTACTATTATTTTGTCTGAGATTTACGGCGTGGGACGCCTTAACTATCAATCTTTTGGATTGGCGAATCCTAATTATCCTTGGTTTAAGTTCAGGTCTTTTTTATGTTTTTTGGTATTTAGGTTGCCAGAAAGTTGATGGGGTTATGGCTTCATTATCAACGGCCGTGATGCCATTAGCGACAGTGCTTCTAGCTTGGCTGATTCTTGGTGAGCAATTAACGTTTGGACAAACTGTAGGAATGAGTATGGTTATACTTTCCATTGCGGCTTATGCGAAACGATGAGAGTAAAGTTGAGAATGGTTTTTTAATCAGTCTCTCATGTGTGATGACTTAATTTTAATCCAATAATGGCAATGATGATAAGAGCAATACAACCAATACGAATAATACTTGCAGGTTCAGCAAGAAAATAGAGGCCGTAGATGACAGTGCCTACTGCACCAATGCCTACCCAAACAGAGTAAGCGGTCCCAATCGGTAATGTTTTTAATGATTGAGCAAACAATAAAAAACTTATTAACATTGCTGAAATCGTTAGGCAAGAAGGATACAGTTTTGTAAAACATTGAGTATATTTCAATCCAACTGCCCATACAACTTCAAAAACACCCGCGAGTAATAAATAAATCCATGCCATTATTTGCTCCTTTTTAATCGGATAATAAGATGGTAGCATAAAAATAGGGATTTATTTTTCTACTGGCTCAACAGACGCTAAGTACTTAAGATCATTTTAATTTGGAGGTTTAGCGTGAAAAAATATCAAGTTATTTTAGGTGCGGCACTCTTATGGTCGAGTTTAAGCCAAGCTGATACGATTTCTGCGACCGTATATTTTACCGATAAAGATAATCACAGTGCGGCATTGGGACGAGTGTTTTTTACCGACACGCGTTACGGGTTAAAAATACAACCCGAACTAAGCGGTTTAACGCCAGGTATACATGGTCTGCATTTACATCAGCATCCAGATTGTGGTGATATGGGGAATCATGCTGGTGGACATTTTGACCCGCAAAATACTAATAGTCATCATGGGCCTTATGGAGAAGGGCATTTAGGTGATTTACCGGCCTTGTTCGTTGATGAGAATGGCAAGGCAAGTCTTACAACTCTGGCTCCAAGACTGCATGTGAGTGATTTACAAGGACTCACTGTGATGATTCATGCAAATGGCGATAATTATTCAGATAATCCTCCTTTAGGTGGCGGTGGTCCGCGTACGGCTTGTGGCGTTATTTCAAACCCATAGCTTTTGGCATGTTCGAGGCACGTAGGCGCGGGGGCAATTGTCTTGTTCAAAAAAAAGAACAGATACCATGTTGAGTTTCATAGCATAATTCTGTACGATTTTCTCAGGACTAAATTTATATCAAGGATGACCTAAATGAAATCAAGTTACTTCGCTTCTTTATTGGGTGCTTTATTGGCCTTAAGTGGCACTACAACACAAGCAGGTACAATGGGACCGGCTCAAATCTCAGCTACTGAAAAAATTTACTTCGGTGTTTTTGGTGGGGGTGGATCATCTAATCAAGTAAAAATGAATCAGTATGGTACAACCTTTTTCAGCGAAATACTGGGGGGGCCTTTAGCAATAACTGCTTTTGGTCGTACAAACAATCGGAATGTAGAATTTATCGGTGGACATATTGGTTATGAATGGCAGGATATATTTTTAAATGCATTCAACACTCAAGCTAGTTTGTCTCCTGCTATTGAATTAGAAGGGTACTATGTTGGGAAAAGTTCATTTACAGGCCATACCATAAACAATGATACTACAAGACTTGCTGAGTATGATTTTCTGGTAACTTATCCAATGAGTGCAGATGTTTTTCTTACCAACACTGTTTTGAATTTTAAATCTGCTAATTTCGCTAGATTGAATCCCTATGTTGGTGCTGGCATTGGTGCAGCGATTTTATCTATTTCAAATGCAAATTCATTACAACTAAATCCGCTCGAAGCAGATGTTAATCATTATAATGGGAATCCCAATGATAAGGTTGCTGCGTTTGCCGCTCAAACTAAGGCCGGATTGAATTTTGCTCTTAATGAACACTTTAGCATCTTTGGTGAGTATCGCTGGCTTTACATGGCCGATACTAGTTTTACATTTGGCTCTACAAGTTATCTAACTCACGCACCGACTAGCAGTTGGAATACAAAATTAGGAGCGCAGTACTACAATATGGGTGCGGGTGGTATTCGCTTTACCGTTTAGCCTGGATGAATAAAAGATTGCGCTTAAGATCATATCTTCTATTGCTGGTTATCCCATGGATGAGCGGTTTTACCACATCAATAAACCCGGAAAGCCGTTCTCATTGGCTGCTAAAACCGTTGGTCCATGGTAAAAAAGGAATGATTGTTACGAACAATCGATGGGCGTCTGAAGCAGCTAAAATGATATTGACTCACGGAGGGAATGCCGTTGATGCATCGATTGCCGCGACATTTGTATTGGGCGTTACTGAACCACAATCTTCCGGACTAGGAGGTGGTGGGTATGCGTTGACCTATCAACCTCATCAACAGCGTTTATATGCCTATGATGGACGTGAGCGCGCGCCAGCTTCAGCAACACCTGACTTGTTTTTGGATCAACATGGTCAGCCGATAGATTTCCCACTTGCAATGCTAAGTGCTCGCTCAACTGGCATTCCAGGCGAGGTCGCGATGTTGTATTTAATGCATCAAAAAGAAGGCCGTTTGCCTTGGAAGACGCTTTTACAACCTGCTATCGCACGAGCAAGCCAAGGATTCCCTATGACACCTCGTTTGCATACGTTACTAACAGAAGATCAAGCTATTTTAGTTAAAAGCGAGCAAATAAAATCCATTTATTTCAACACCAGTGGCCAGGTCAAACCATTAGGTGACAGGGTTATTAATAAACCATTAGCAGAAACATTAAAATTAATTGCCGATAACCCTGCTGAATTTTATCATGGCAAAATCGCCCAAGACATCTTAGTTGTACTCAATCAAAAGAGTGGCAAACATTTATATCAGCTAGATGATTTCAAACAGTATCAAGCCATACTTAGGCCCGCCTTATGTGATCGATTTCGGCATTATAAATTATGTACTGTTTCGCCTTCAGCCGGTGGTATCGCGGTTATTGAGCTTTTAAAATTATATGCCGCACGTTATTTAGGGCGCCAATTTGATGACGTCAAATGGGTTTATACTTTTTTGGAAGCCAGCAAATTAATGTTCGCTGACCGTAATCAGTACCTTGCTGATCCCGCCTTTGTGAAACAACCGATCGCTGGTTTGCTTGATGATAATTACATTCAAACTCGCAGTCATTTAATCTCTGATAACGCAATGCAGGGTAAAATCAAACCGGGCAGACCTCGCGGTGTTGATGTTGTACGTGGCGCCGATACACAGTTTCATCTTCATGGCACAACATCGTTAACCATTGTTGATGCCAAAGGAAACGCCGTTGCGATGACGGTGACGATCGAACACCAATTTGGTAATCACATTATGGTTGATGGATTCTTTTTAAATAATGAATTAACCGATTTTTCTTTTGTGCCGCAAGACAATAAAGGTCGTTGGATTGCAAATCGTGTAGAATCCCTTAAACGACCACGCTCATCCATTGCTCCGATAATGATTTTTAATCAAGGGCAATTACAAGCGCTCACAGCAAGCCCCGGTGGTACACCCATTCTTTGTTATGTGGCTAAAAATATTATTCAACTGCTTGATTTTAATTGGACACCCCAACAAAGTGTTACGTCTGGGAATTTATGTGTGATTGGTGAAGCATCCGTGATTGAAGCGCACTCCGATTTAATTTCGTTTATTCCTGCTTTAAAAAAACGAGGGGAGATAATAGAAACTACCGATCGTTTCATCAGCGGTATGACAACGATTAAACGTGATCCTCAAGGAGGATGGTGGGGCGCAGCAGATCCCCGCCGAGAGGGAGTTGCAGAAGCATTTTAGCCCTTAGCTACCTACCAGTTCCAAGCGTTAAGGTAGTCACCAGTTTGGCTTGGTTGAACCCCATCATTTTCCGGCTGTTTTTTAGGCATGAGTAAACGGTGTGGATTCAAGGTATTTTCGCTATTTGGGGCCGCTGCTAAGTTATTTGGATCCAATCTGTTAGTCAAATTTGTAGTACATTTACATAGTGTAATTAAGGTGTGTAACTCATCTATCATCCCCTTAATTTGCGGGAAAGAATATTGATTTAACGTCAGTATGTGACAGTTTAATATTTGGATTGCATTGAGGCCATGGTAAATATGTTGGGGATTATTAATGACATCAAATGGATTGGCATTATGTTTTAGTAATAATTTTATTTTATCAATATGCGTAAGAGAATGAATAGATGTGCAAGCATTTGATATGAATTTTAATAATGGGGTTTCACCCTTGTTCCGTATATGGACTAAAGTAGGCAAAGATTGAAGCATGAATTCTAAAATTTCTATTACATCGGTGGTAAAGATAGGATGTAATACATCTGTATAGTCTTTGGCAGTATCAAGATAAGCACTATAATCGAATAGTTTAAAAACATTGAGCGAATTTGCGCAAAATATAGGGTCATTGCTTGTGTATATAACAGATTCGATAGGTAGCTCTTTGAGCAGCATGATGTATTTTATGTTGTTTTCTCGTGTAAGACGTGCAATCAATGTATCCCTAGAGCCTAATATCGGTTGGCTTATTTCTTTTGGGTAGTTTTTAATGCAGTATCTTACGAACAACTCTTGTTCTTTAGGATGGCTATTCCAACAGTCACTCTTTATTATCGAATAGACCATTCCCGGCAGGAGGTTGTCATTACCGCTAAAACAAATTTCTATATCTCTGTTTAATAACCAGGACAAATCGCGCAGATTTGGGTGATGTATGAGATCGGAATTTCCGGAGTAACTGCTCTCTCGTACGGCTAGTTTGTACAGAAATTTGGGTATTTTTTGTGGAAATTTGGTTTTATAGCTTGAAAAAATTTGTAGCCGAAACGCTTCGTCCATATTGAAGTTTATTGGCAAATACTCACCATCTGTAGGTAAATTTTCATCTTCAAACGCTTTTTCTAATAATGAATCAGTTAGGTTAGGATCTTTGCTTAGTAATGTCTGATTTAGCTTATTGAGAAATTGTCTGTGAGGGTGATAAGAGTCCGATTTTAGCGCATCAATGGTTTGAACTAACCATTGTTTACCATTATATTCATTCGTACTTAATAGCTCAACTAAAAAGATACGGATTTGGGGGGCGCGAGCAAAATCTAAGAAGCTATACCCATGGAGAGGATGTCCTGATGCATTTATTGTTAGTGTTTGATTTGCTTTATTTTGAATTAAAAGACGAATAATGGCACAGTGATTAGGCCCTGGTTTTACCCGGACAAATAACGAGTTCAATTGACTAAGTAATGCAGCTTGTTCATTTAAGTGCATGCGTGCATCTTGCTCGAGTGGACAATCGTAATGATGAGCTGCCAACATGAGCGGTGTATAGCCTATCGAGGTTGTTTTATCCTTTAATTGGGGTTGATAGTCAAGTAGCCAACTCATGGAAGATGCATCACCATGTGCTGCAACTAAGTGTATTGCAGTATACCCATCTTCGGTCAGTGGGCAATCTAATATAGCAGGGTTTTTTTTGATGATTCGTTGTAATTCGGCCTGATTTTTTTGCTCAATCGCTAAACGCAATTCCTTTTCGCTCATATTTGCCCTTAAAATGTACTAAGTGCTATGTGGATTGCATGTTAACTAAATTGAAATATAAAGTCTAGATTATATTGGTTACGTATAGAACAAAATTGTCCTGCTAGCATTTAGGTCAAAGTAGCAGCCTGATAACTCAAAATATGCTCGGGTGTAGTTTGGGTGGCTTGAGTTTTAGTTTCTTTAAAAAAGCCTTGTTGTTTAATTAGATTAGCGAGTGCTATGATCGTATCAGCATTCGGTTGGGCGATTGTTAGAGGAAATTGCTTAAATCCAAAGTCACAATACGATCCTAATAAGCGAGCTGTATGCGAGGGATCATTCCCAGAGAGCGCATAACGAATTGCTTGCTCAAGATTATTTGGGCTATCAAACGTTAAATCACTTAATATGGACTGTGCCTGTCTATAATAGGGATTACTTGCTGTTATAGCAGAAAAAATTCGATGTAACTCAAATGTCGTAATATTTTTGTCCGGATCATCTGCTAAATATATATCTTGATAATAATGATTGGCCAAAGTCCAAATATATTCATATTCACCTGTCTGTTGTAATTGAATCGCGCGTCTCGTAGCATAATCGATTTGTATATCATCTAATATAATACGTTTACATCGTATTGCGTCGCAAAAATCTTGCAAGATATCTGAGATTTTGGGCTCAATACTCTCTAGGATATCTAAAAATTTAGTGAGTAATATTTGGTTTTCAGAGGAGAAATTTGCAATAAAAAGTGAGTATTGTTTTTCTTGACGATTGCCTAGCGCGGGGGGATGCAGATCGTTGCGTGTACATATTTCTATAGGGATATCATAATAGCACCTTATCCCGGAGATTAATCTCAGTTGTTCGCTTAGTTTTCTTGGCTCCGCGTACGGTTTTTTTTCACGATTTTTGTTAATGAAATAATAACCACCCGGGACGAGGTCTTTCCATAATACATTTGTTTCGTGTTCATTAATATCAGGATAAGTGGAATACGGTCCTGGTATAAAGAATTTTTCTACTGGTGTAGGTAAATTGTTATCTTTGATTTCGGTTAATAATTTATCGTAGGCATCTAAAGATGACAATGTTACTTTTATAGCGAGGCCAGTATTTATACCATCTGTAGTATGCTTATGATATATATCATTCCACAACTCTATTTCTTGCAAATTATTTTCTAATTGATTTGTATTTATGTAGCGTAAAGAACAATATGGATTAGGATTCACATTATGCTGAGGCTTTACTTTTTTTAGTACTTGTTTTTGCCAATTTGATGCCGCGGCAAAATGTTGTTGATAATCGATGTTGTTATATTTATCAATCACATAGGTTGCATTTAATGAAAAATAATCAACGGTTGTTTTTTGCTTAATAACATCCAAAATAACAGCAAGATTATCTAATTGTCGATGGATACCACCGCCTCGAGTAATGCCTTTTGTTGAGGTGATCTCTAAAATATCTGAGAAATAAAAACCGAGATCTTTAAGCGTAATCTCTGTAGAGGGGTATTCGCTCTCTGATTCTTTATTGTTTATATTTGGCAATTTAAGCACCAATTCATCAGAGATAAGTTCTCCATTAAGCGCAATTACTTTAAAATCAAAATAAATAGTGTTATTTAATATTTTTAATTTATTGACATAAAAATGATCTGGTTTAGGAACAAAAACTTTGGGGGTGACGACCAGCCCTCTGTTTATCCATATTGTTAGCGGGCTAGAGAAGTCTTTTTCATATCCCATCGATTCCTCTAGTAATTGATAACTTGGATAATTATTTATTTTTTGTTTCAAATAAGCTAAAACTGATTCAACGGTTGAGTTATCTGCATGTTGATTTGGTAATACATACTCAACTTCGGGAGCGCGCGCAAAATTTGCCGATAATCCGACTATTTTTTTTCTTAGAAAATTGATGCTAACAACAGGTGGTTTTGATTCTTGGATATAACTTTTTAGAATAGCTATGGTTTTTTCTACATCAGTTGTTTCTGGATAATCATTCCATTTGGTTTCCCAATAGCTAAACGATTTTGCCTGCATTATTCACCAAACAACCCAAATAGATGGAAGCTATATTGCCATATAATAAAATAAAAGTACATAATCTTCATTGTTTATAAGTTCTATCATAGTATTTTACTTATAAACGAAGTAGTATTAATTTCTTTATTCCCGCAGGAGAATTAACATGTTGAAAAAAGTTTGTTTGAGTATGATATTAGTATTATTCGGTTTATCTTCGACAGCAGTACTTGCTTGTAATTGCAAAGCAGGGAAATCTTCGACGTCCTCTAAATCTGTGAAAGCCCCAAAGAAAAGTAAAAATCAATCTAAAACAACTGATGCTGATGCAAGCACTGATGCTGCAGTCGACGCCTCAAGTAATTAATAAAGAAACCTTGGCCTTCATCGGCCAGGGTTTAAAACAACGCATAAGCGACTAGCGTGATTAACCCAACAATTGCTAATAATGGATGAAGCAGGATTAACCATTTTCCAATAGGACGTTTGCGGGCATTTATAGCAAATAATGTATACCCACTGACGGCCGCTAACATCAGAATAACCATACTTAGTAGAGGCCCCGTTCCCTTGTGAGTAGCTATGTAAATCACGACAAGCAACAGCGCGACACCGGCAATTAAGCCATGGATAAATGCAACGAGTTTGGGCGTAGCGCGATCACTTAAAATCTCAATTAAAATAATAAGCCCTAATACTGCAGCTAGCATAAATAAACCGATAGCAATGTAAATTAAATAAGTCATCATGCCTTCCTAAAAATAACACTCATCCAAGGTATCACTTTTTTCGTCAGTCCTGAAGTTATGTTACTATCTTCTTTATTTAGGGAAGATAAAATGACGATTGATAAAATCATTTGTGTTGGAAAAAATTATTTGGATCACGCGCTGGAATTAGGCGATCGTGTACCTGAAAAGCCCGTTATTTTCTTAAAGCCTGCTAGTGTATTAAATCAAGCGCTGCATTGGGGCGAGCAGCTGACCGCCATATTTCCTGAGGGAGAGTCGTCAGTTCAACCTGAATGTGAACTGGTTTTATCTATTGGTAAAGATGGTTTTCGGATGAATGCCGAGGAAGCTGCGCAAAGTATTACTGCTGTGAGTTTTGGACTTGATATGACGTTGCGGACTCACCAATCAGAATTAAAAAAACAAGGCCATCCGTGGACTACTGCAAAAGTATTTCCTGATGCTGCTATTTTAGGTCCATGGATTTCTTGTGACGAATTTCAGCATTTTATGGATTGTAACTTTCAGTTAACCTTAGATGAAAGGGTAACTCAGTGTGCCAAAGGGCAGGATATGATGATGCATCCTGTTGATTTATTGGTATATATAAGTGGTTTTTTCTCTTTAAAAGCTGGGGATATTGTGTTTACCGGAACGCCGGGTGGCGTCAGTTCAATATCACGAACGTCTACAGCAAAACTCGAATGGGATACTTATACTTACTCAGTGAAGTGGTTGTAGTTTTCGTAAATAGTTTTTTGCCATACGATAGCCCTCGGCCAAATTATGTTCCACTTCAGGACGCATATTTTGTTCCTGAGCTTCCATTTCGTTAAGGCAATCGTTAATTACGTCATTTAACAAACGGATTTTGGTTGTATCGGGCACCAATAAATGGTGAATATTGTTAACTCGTTTTCTCATATCCATGATTTAATTGTAATCAAGTTGACATAATATTAGTATAGACTATTTTACAAAACTCATACTAAATTGAGATATTATGATATAATTAAAGACTATGATTAATAGCTCTACACCGCATATTCCCTTGGCTGAACTGCTTAGACCAGTTCATTTGTCTGACGTTATTGGCCAAAGCCATTTATTGGGCCCTGGTAAACCATTGCGCCTTGCCTTCGAAGCTAAAAAATTACACTCCATGATCTTATGGGGGCCACCAGGCGTTGGAAAAACAACTTTGGCGAGATTAACTTCCGAAGCATTTGGTTGTCATTGGATTGCGTTATCAGCCGTATTTTCTGGTGTAAAAGATATTCGGGCTGCAATTGATGTCGCTCAGCAATACCAAGCAATTGGACAAAAAACTATTTTGTTTATTGATGAAATTCATCGATTTAATAAATCGCAACAAGACGCTTTATTGCCTCATACCGAATCAGGATTATTTACGTTAATTGGTGCCACAACCGAAAATCCCTCATTTGAAGTGAATACAGCGTTATTATCGCGTACACAAGTGTATGTTTTGCAGTCATTAACCAATAGTGAATTGAAACTATTATTACAACGAGCCAATGCAGAAGTGCTGGGCTCACTTCAATTCACGGATGATGCGAGTGCATTATTAGTTGATTATGCGGATGGCGACGCACGTCGATTGCTCAATTTACTCGATCAAATTTCTTTGTATACTCAAATACAAGCAATTACGCTTATTTCAGTGGATTTTTTGCAGCAGGTATTTAGTTCAGCTCCTCGTCGCTTTGATAAGTCAGGAGATTATTTCTACGATCAAATATCTGCCTTACATAAATCAGTGCGGGGCTCAAATCCTGATGCTGCTTTGTATTGGCTATGCCGTATGCTCGATGGGGGTGTGGACCCATTGTATCTTGTAAGACGTATTATTAGAATGGCGTGGGAAGATATTGGTTTGGCAGATCCAAGGGCAATGCAAATTGTGAATGATGCAGCAAGTACCTATGAGCGGTTAGGCTCGCCGGAAGGTGAGTTAGCATTAGCCCAGGCTGTTATATACTTGGCTGTTGCTGCTAAAAGTAATGCTGGATATAAAGCCTACAAACAAGCCGCAGCCTTTGTAAAACAAGATAAATCTCGAGAAGTGCCGGTACATTTGCGCAATGCCCCGACTTCTATAACAAAAAAATTGGGTCATGGTAAAGCTTATCGATATGCGCATGATGAACCTCATGCCTTTGCAGCAGGGGAATGCTATTTTCCCCAGGGAATTGACGAACCAAACTGGTATAAGCCTGTGAATCGTGGTTTGGAAAGTAAAATTGCGGAAAAACTGGCATTTTTACGTCAATTGAATACAGATAAAGTAAAGGAATAGGTAACTATTTTGTTTGAACGTCCTAAAAGTGGTGAGCGAGCTATTTTAGTGCAGCTGAATTTACCGGGTATGCACGCAGAAAATGCGCTTCTCGAGTTTGAAGAACTAGCCGTTTCTGCTAATGCGGAAATTTTGGGCCATGTTATTGGTTCGCGAAGCATTCCCGAGGTTAAATATTTTGTGGGCTTAGGGAAAGCCGAAGAAATTCGTGAGCAAGTGGAATTGCTTAACGCCGAGCTTGTGTTGGTTAATCATGAATTATCACCTTCTCAAGAGCGTAATTTAGAGCGCTTACTTAAGTGCCGAGTAGTGGATCGAAGCGGATTAATTTTAGATATTTTTGCCCAACGCGCTCGTACATTTGAAGGGCGCTTACAAGTTGAGCTCGCTCAATTAGAACATCTATCAACACGTTTAATTAGAGGATGGACACATCTTGAGCGACAAAAAGGGGGTATTGGTTTAAGAGGGCCTGGGGAAACGCAATTAGAAACTGATCGGCGATTGCTTCGAGACCGAATTAAATATATTGATAAAAGACTAGAAAAAGTTCGTGGTGATCGCGCTCAAAATCGCCAAGCACGTCGTAAATCAGGTATGTTAACGGTTTCATTAGTAGGGTATACCAATGCCGGAAAATCTTCTTTATTCAATGTATTAACTGATTCTGATATTTATACAGCCGATCAATTGTTTGCAACACTTGATCCTACAATGCGTAAATTAAATTTACCCGGTTCACCAGCCGTGATTTTAGCGGATACAGTCGGTTTTATTCGCGATTTACCTCATCATTTAGTGAATGCGTTTCACGCAACATTGGAAGAAACGAAAGAAGCCGATTTGTTATTGCATGTGATTGATATAACCGATCCAAATTGGCGTGAAACGATTGAAGAAGTTGACAAAGTATTAGCCAGCATCGGACTGCCAAAAAACATTAAAATTGTCCAAGTTTTCAATAAAATTGATGTAAACAATGTGAAAGCGAAAATGAATTTTAATTGTCGTAAAGTCTGGGTTTCTGCTCAGTCTGGCGCGGGTTTAGACTTTTTGCAAGAAGCAATTACCACGCAATTATTTGGTGAGCTGCAAGAGATAGAAGTTTGTGTGCCAGCGGATAATGGCAAATTACGCTCACAATTATTTGACTTAGAGGCAGTGCTGAGTGAAATCCCATTGGATGAAGGTGGATGGCGTATGACGCTTCGTATTAGCTTGAATGAAATACATCGTCTCAACATGGAGACGATGTTATAGGTTCTTGGCTCGCAATTATTATCCGGTCTTTTGTTCTTTTACCCAGAATAACAACACGCTACCAATGATCTGATAGATAGGTAATATAGCTAATGCAATATGATAGCTATAAGGTGAAAACGTTCCACTCGAGTTATTTAACACATCCAAAATGCGACCAATTGCCGGTTCTGTAATGGCATCGAGTAATGCCTCACTCGCATTAATCATTGCTATAGCTGTTCCTGCCAGTCGAATGGGATTAACTTCTTTACCGATTACAAATACTAAAGAGAATGAACCTAACATAAATCCAAAAATAAATAACAAGACGCCTAAACCCCATGCCGGCATAGGGTGGCAATACAGAACTAAACCGAGCGATACGGAAGAAAGTAGGGTGCTATATATCATCAAGTGACATTTGCTTATTTTTCGATTAGAAAATAATGCAAATACCGGACTTCCTATAGCTAATCCGATAAATACAAACGATATAAGTGAAGACGACGTGATGGCATCAAGGTGATATACACGCTGCAAAAAAGGGTTGCCCCATAGACCACAAAAAATCACAACAGGCGAAAAGGATAGACCACTATACAACATCAATAGCCAATTTTGTTTAGATTTAAAAACGTGCAATACATCTTGCATTGAAATCGGAGCTTCGTTAACTTTGCCAAGAGAACCGGACTCAGCCGGTGCTTCTCTTACTACTATCATAAAGATAAAGGCTAAAACAAACCCAGCTAATCCAACATCATATAATCCAGTTCGCCAACCCACATGCTGAATCAGCCATGCAAATGGCATTTGTCCGCATACAGCACCTGCCATAGCAGCAGAAACAAGTAATCCGATGAGCAATGCATAGCGTTTTGCTGGAAACCACGTCGCGGCTAGTTTCATATAAGCCACTGTTGAAAACGACACCCCAATTCCCATCACAGCTCGAGCGATTATCGCCATGGTTAGCGTATGTGTTTTGGAAAACCAAAGGACACTAGCCGCGCAGCTTAAAATGGCTAGAGTTGTAACCCAGCGCGCGCCATAACGATCAATAATAATTCCAACAAACAACGGGGCAAGCAGGTAAGTCCAAAAATACCCACCAGATAACATGCCTAATCCAAGGCCTTGTAAGTTAAAATCGGACATTAACTGTCCTGATATCACACTAGGAAAATTTTGAATTATGTATTTATAAAATAAAAAAGCGGCACATAGCGTTAAGACTAAAATTGCTGTACGCGTATGAGAGCAGTTCATTTTTTCCGAATCGCTTGGTATTTTTAAATATTCGGTGTGGTGTGATCGAGCCATTGCGATCTCCTTGATTGTGAGGTGACATTAATTTGATTAATTCAAGATGATCCGAGTAACTTCTCCCTAGAGAAGTCGGATTATCATGTCACAACTCTAGGGGGAGGAATGGAAGAAAAAAATCACCACAAAAAAAGAGACGAGCGAACAAATAGCCACAATGACAGACGAATCGGTCATAGACTGTAAAGTAGCTTGTAAGTTATTTTTGCTCATATAATAAACACGCCTCTACTAATGTCTTTAATATTGTCACAAAGAAATATGTTTTGTCAAACTAGATTTCGTAGATGACAAAAAAGATTGTTACCATTGTCTTGAGTCTGTTGGACAACTCAGATTTTGACGTCCCGCAGCTTGTCCGTTGGTTCCAGTTCGCTCTGTCGCTGTGCAACACGCCGGACGTAAATCGTGTGGAAATCAATTGTCAACAGACCCTATTTATGGTTAAAATGCGTCAGCTATTTGGGATTATATACAAAAGGATGATTACAATGAAACGGATTTTTGTGTTGTTGTTTATTTTAGGTTTGGGAAATGCATTTGCAATAACTCCTCCCACTCCTCCTCCCCTACCTCCTAGTAACGTGATTACAATAGGACTTGATCCTTCAAATTTTTACTGCGTCACTTCCCCACAAACGGCACAAGTGTCATTCACGAATAATAGTTCAACAAATATAAAATTGGATAGAGGATTCTTGTATCTTTCGGCTACATATAGCGATATCAATGGTAATATACTAGGCACTGACGTTCCACTTGTGAGCGAATTCGTTCCTGTATTAGGGCTTACTCTTCCTGCTGGTAGCACTTCGCAACCGCAATCAGTAAGTTATACTGCTAGATTTCCTCAGCTGTGTTGCCTTGCATCGCAAGCTAAGGTGACGGTTCGTTATTTCCTTTTGGTCTCAGCGACGCCCATTCCTTATACTCAGACAATTTTTACTGTTGGCATTGATCATTCATCGGGGTGCTAGTAAACGGCGTATATTTACTCGAAATCATAATTATTAAGACATATTTAGCAAGAAAAATAGGTGTAAAAATGTGCAGATCGAAGATTTTTTTGGCGACTAGTGCGCTTGGTTTTTGTATGGCAACCCATGCCTCTATAGCAAATGCCGATGTTTTTTCTTTTCAAAACTTAAAACCGACAGTTGTAACAGCAAGTTTTGGTCCTGGATGGACAACGTCAGGCGAACAGCAAACAGGGTATCTACTCCCAAGTATTTTTAATACCTATGTTCCCTATCATAACACAGCGGGTTTTCTAGAAGGTGAAATCTTCTTAGGCCGTCAGTACAAGTTACATGATTGGGTTGATGGGCAATTCGGTGCTGAAGTTGCTGTAACAAATAGTGTGATGTTAGGGGGGGATATTTGGCAACAAGGTGGCTCTCAATTTAATAATCTGTACTATGGATACCGAGTTAATCACACCCACGTGGCCTTTAAAGGCAAACTCCTTGGGCGACCGAATGAGGCGCTTAGACCCTACATTGGCGCAAGCTTAGGTGTTGGATTTAACCGTGCGCACAACTATAGCAGCAGAGCTAAGACACTGCCGCCAGATCAGTTTGGTCAACAGGTTAATGTCTTTCCTTTCCCCAATTACACTGATAAAACTCAAACCGCATTTAGTTACACAGCAATTGCCGGGATACAACAGCAGTTGACTAAGGAATGGGCTGCGGGTGTTGGTTATGAATTTGCAGATTGGGGACGGAGTCAATTGGCTGCAGCGCCCGGGCAAAGCGTGGGAACAGGATTGTCTTTAGCGCATCTGTATACGAATGGTGTACAGGTCAATGTGACTTATACAATATTGTAACCCATTAAGACGTGAGTAGATCCTAGCCCGCAATGAACCCTGTGTCTTGGCGGGATCTAATAACGCGTTGCTCCCGCCTAGGTGCCATTGGGGGCAGAATAGATTGTCCGTACATCCATCGCCTTAATATGGAGATGATCACTCACGCATCAAAGAAATATTTTTTAACACCAACGGCCCAAGGATAAACTGTTACGTTATCAATTTGTTTTATATATTGATCTCGACTCAAACAAATCGCTTCGCAATCACCAAAATCATGCGCGAGTGTTTTTAATGTTGATAGGTGACGCGCCTCCACCATGACGGCGCTTTTTATTTCGACGAATAGAGTTTTCTGACCAGGACGCTCAATGACCAAATCAATTTCTGCATCATCTTTCGTTGCTAAATAAGTGAAGCGGTAATTACGATGACGATAACTTGCCAATTGTATGCATTGATTAATTATAAAATGTTCAAAGGCTTCACCAAAAGCGGAGGTGCTTTCCACCAATGGGATTTCAATCAATCGCATCAATGCTCTAACCACCCCGTCGTCAAAAAAATAAAATTTTGGTTTTTTACTGAGTCGTTTACGAAAGGAATGTTGGAAGGGATATAAATAGTATCCAATTAAGGTATCTTCCAAAATCGAAAAATAATCTTGTACAATATAATCAGATACGCCAACATCTTGCGCAATATTTGAAATTGTTATCTTTTTCCCATTACTTTGTGCTGCCACTTCTAAGAAATGACGAAATGGCGCTAAGTCGCGTACGTATTTCTCGGCCCATACTTCTTCTTTCAAATAGAGATTGACATAGGTTTCTAAAAAAAGCTGTTTTTCAAGATCACCCGCAAATTCAAATAGTTTTGGCAGCATCCCATATTGCATGGCATGAGAAAGATTAAATTGTTCTCCGACCTCTAAGTACGTGGGTGGGTATAGGTGATAAAGCAATGCTCTGCCTGCTAACAAATTAGCACCGCCGTGCCTTAATTTTTTGGCACTCGAACCAGTGAGAATAAATATTTTTTGAGTCGTCTCTATCAGATCATGAACAATGTCTAACAGTTTAGGGATTTTTTGAATTTCATCAATGATAACATACGGTTGAGTATCTGGCAGTGCCCTGACAATCTCACTCAATGCATCTGGATTCCGTGAAAAATGGTTTTCGTTTTTAGCCTCTAGTAAATTAATCATTAACGCATTGTTAAGCCAGGGCAACGATTTTAATAGCGTTGTCTTTCCCACTCCGCGTGCACCAAATAAAAAGACACTCTGTTTTTCGCTGAGCCGTATTAATCTCTCAAACATACATTGACGCCATTTTTAAAAACTTATTTAAAAATTGTACGCCATTTTCAAATAAAATCAATAAAAAAGTCGTCGTAGGCAAATCGATTTTACTTATGTATGCGAGTCCTGTCGCCTCGCCGGTAAAATAGAGGCTATTGAGCTTTAAGAGAATTCTCACCGCATGAAGGATAGTGTACGATTGAGATCTTAGGGTAAGTTAGAAGAGGGCTATATGCCAAATATAATGATAGCTGGAGCAGGCAAGATTGGTCGTTTAATTGCATGTTTGTTAGCGGATTGTGCTGACTACGAGGTTCATTTAGTTGATATAGAGTTTAATGGAGCCGAAGTAACACATTTATTGCAAGTCATGCCTGAAATAAAGGCGGTCTCGTTGGATGTAAATGATAACAAGTTAATGCACGCGTATTTAATTAAACATAAAATTGCTGCTGTTATATCCAGTTTACCTTATTTTTTAAATACCCATATGGCTTTAGCGGCTAAAAATGCTAAAGCGCATTATTTTGATTTGACAGAAGATATCGTTATAACCCAATCCATTAAAGCCATCGCAAAGGACGCTGAAACAGCATTTGTTCCTCAGTGTGGGCTTGCCCCTGGTTTTATTAGTATTGTTGCAAGTAGTTTAATGGATGAATTTGATGAATGCGTAGACGCCAAGTTGCGAGTTGGCGCGTTGCCTCAACGAGCCAGCAATGCGCTTCGTTACTCGTTGACATGGTCTACAGATGGATTAATTAATCAATATGGCAATACCTGTTATGGAATTGAAGACGGTCGGATAACTGAATTAATGCCTTTGGAAGGATTGGAGTCTCTCGAAATTGATGGTAGTGCATATGAGGCGTTTAATACGTCGGGTGGTCTTGGCAGCTTTGTGGAGCAATATAAAGGTAAAATCCAGCGTTTAAATTATAAAACTATTCGATATCCGGGGCACTGCGAAAAAATGCGTTTTCTTATGAACGATCTGAAGTTAAATGACGATCGAGATACATTGAAACGTATTTTGGAACGAGCAATTCCTAAAACGCGCCAAGATATGATCTTGGTTTATGTGTCTGTGTCAGGCATCAAACATGGTGAATTAATTGAAAAAAATTATGTAAAAAAATTATATCCTAAATTAATTCGAGGGATTGAATGGTCGGCGATACAAGTGAGTACGTCGTCGGGTGTTTGTGCTGTGGTTGATTTGATGTTGACTAAAAGCAATAAATATCGTGGTCTTATTACACAAAAAACATTTAAACTGGCTGATGTATTGGCCAATCGTTTTGGTCAATATTTTGGAGAATAATATGATCGGGGTATTAAAGCGGTTAAAGATAAATACATTGAATGCTGGTGCGTATAGTGGTGCCAACTGGGTAAGCCCTATTGGCGAGTCACGTCTGCAATCAATCAATCCTGCCAATGGTGAGATCATTGCGGATATAGCGATGTGTAGCCTGATGGATTATCAACAAGTTGTTGAACGAGCTCAACATGCATTCCTTGCCTGGCGCGAAACCCCGGCGCCAGTACGCGGTGAAATAATTCGACAAATCGGTCTGGCTTTCCGTGAACATAAGGATAGTTTAGGTAGTTTGGTGTCACTTGAGATGGGTAAATCTAAACAGGAAGGTGATGGTGAAGTGCAGGAGATGATCGATATTGCTGATTTCGCAGTGGGTCAATCAAGAATGTTATATGGGAAAACCATGCATTCAGAACGACCTAAGCATCGGATGTATGAGCAATGGCATCCTTATGGTATTGTGGGCGTTATCTCGGCATTTAATTTTCCGGTTGCCGTATGGGCTTGGAATGCCTTTATTGCAGCGATTTGCGGCAATGTTACCTTATGGAAACCATCAGCAAAAACGCCCCTATGTGCGATTGCCATACAGCAGATTTGTAATAAGATATTGCAGCAAAATAATTGTCCTGACATTTTCTCGCTGATTATTCCTGAGTCTCGCGTTATAACCGAGACGTTTGTGAGTGATCCACGCGTCCCTTTAATCTCGTTTACCGGATCAACAGCCGTAGGGAAAGGGGTCGCTGCTACCGTTGCTTCACGTTTAGGTCGAACCATTCTTGAGTTAGGCGGAAATAATGCCATCATTCTTGATGAGTCAGCTAAACTTGATTTGGCTATCCCGGCGATCGTGTTCGGAGCTGTTGGAACCGCAGGTCAGCGTTGTACGTCCACTCGTCGCTTATTTGTGCATGAGGCGATTTATCCTCAAGTCATTAAAAAATTACAGCATGCGTATGAACAAATTACGATTGGCGATCCATTAGATAGTCATACGTTGATGGGCCCTTTGATTGATGAGCAAGCGGTTGCGCAATTTAAAGCAGCTATCACCCGTATTCAAGAGGCTGGTGGTGTGGTTAAGGTTGGAGGCAAGGTACTCAATCGGATAGGATATTTTGTCCAGCCAACGTTAGTAACAGGCTTAACAAATGATGTTGGCATTGTGCAAGAAGAAACATTTGCCCCAATTTTATATGTGATGACGTATCGTCATTTGGATGAGGCCATTGTGTTACAAAATGCTGTTTCGCAAGGTTTATCGTCTGCTTTATTCACTCAAAATTTAAATCATGCCGAGCGCTATTTGAGTGCTGTAGGTAGTGATTGTGGTATTGCGAATATTAATATAGGTACATCAGGCGCAGAAATTGGTGGCGCTTTCGGCGGCGAAAAAGAAACAGGCGGTGGGCGGGAATCGGGCTCCGATGCTTGGAAGGCTTATATGCGACGACAAACAAACACCATTAATTGGGGTGATGAGTTACCGTTAGCACAAGGGATACAATTTAACGTGTAATGGGCGCCCAAATTAATGCGGGTATGAAACAGAGGCAAATATTAAAAATTAATTGCTTTAATCAAGAACAATGTGATAGGATGTTATTTACTGTCATTTTGACTTTATTTTAAACAAAAGTGTATCGTTATGAATAACAACGGTTTTTTAACATGCGTTTCTACGAAGCCTGCTTCTTTGAGTAGCGTATCTGCTTGCGTTGTTGTTTTATCTTCTTTAGCTCAAATTCGAGTGCTCGTCATTTGTCTCTTCTCTCCCTTAGAGTGGTTGGCTAGTTGATTTCGCGCCCCTCTAAGGGGTAAATAGAGCGAAATCCACAATTGAACCCACATCATTTTTTGGAGAAGACCATGAAAGCAATAAAATTATTTTCTGCACGCGCATTTCAACAGCAAAGCTCATATCCTTCAGTTCGATTTTTCAATAATACAATCCATGGAAAACCCAATGCTCAAACGCCCCCAAAAGAACCTCGGGTATGTGATCTAACAGGGTGGTCCTGCTCAGATGGCAGTCCTGCTGCACAGCAAGATAAACCTACCTTTAAACCACAGCAGGTAAGCCCTTCTACCTCTCAACATCAAAAGCTTGATCGAACCTGTGATTTATCTGGGTGGGACTGTTCGGATGTTACGGTGGTAGAAGGAAGCCGGTTTACTCGATAAACAACACATGAAATCCGTAAGTAAGCCATCTGGGTCGTTTCAAATGCCGCTAGGAAGTAGAAAATAATGGATATATTTTCGCTCCCTAACGGTTACGACTTGGTTTTATGGCGCTTCGACTCCTGTATGCACTAAAACGAGAGTCCTAATGTCAAAAAACAAGTGTTTGAATATTCAAAACATATTACAATCTTCGCCTGTTTTATACCTCAATATTTCGCAGCCCAGGCGGCGTGTTAACTTAAAATAGGTAAGGGATAATAAAAAATGGATTTATTTAATATATCGCTAGCTCGGATAGGGCGCGTTTTTCTTCTTTTCAGTTTGTTTTATTCACAGGTATTGTTAGCTGATGTAACTTCTGAGAATACTGTTTCAACGAATGCTCCCATTATCGTCAATCATTCTCCTTGGGATGTTGATTTTGGTATGCGCTATTGGTTAGGCAGTGGTAAATATAAGATGACACTTATGGGTGATAACAATGAGTTAGTCTCTCGTTTAACCTATGGCGGTTTTACTAGTAATGCAGCCGAAGGCTTTTGGAGCCTTAATAATACCAATGGTGTATTTCTAAAAGGGTATTTTGGTGGCGGATCGAATGCAAATGGTCAGTTGATTGATAAAGATTTTCCGCCGGGTATTATTTATTCGCGAACCGCTAGTAATCAAGAAAATGGCACGCTTAATTATTTCAGTATGGATTTAGGTTATAACCTATTGGCCAAGGATAAATGGCAAATGGGTGCATTCGCAGGTTACCATTATTGGTTGGAACATTATAATAGTTTTGGTTGTACACAAACCGTGAATGGAACTGTGTGTGCTACACCAATCCCGACTTCTGTCGATGTTTTAAATGACAATCTTACTTGGAATGCTTTACGATTAGGTCTTAATGGCACCGCAGACATTACAGATGATTTAAATGTAGTGGTGGATGCGGCTTATACGCATAGCTATTTGAGTGCAAATGATTTTCATAATCTACGCCCTAGTATTCGGGGTATTTTTGAAGATGGTATCGGCAATGGCGTGCAACTGGATACTACTTTAAATTGGGAAGTAAGTGAGCGATTGAAGTTAGGAGTCGGTGGTCGTTGGTGGCATGTTTCTACCAATGGTTTTGCTCATTTTGATCAAACGTCTGGTGGGGGTGATCCGCAACCGATCAACCTGAAGCAAGATGTGTATGGACTCCTTTTACAAACCAATTATACCTTTGGCGATGACCCTGTGTCTCCCCCGCTACTTTGGAAGGACTCACCTGCACCGCTAACACCATTTAATTGGCAAGGTATTTATTTAGGTGCAAATGTGGGTTATGGCATGTATCCTAATAATGTTAGTATTTACCCTAATTCAGCAACCGCAATTGGTTTGGCAGAAAGCACGCCTACATTGCTTAATGTACAGTCATCAGGGTTTTTAGGCGGTGGTCAGCTTGGTTATAATTGGCAAATTAATCGACTGATTTTGGGTATAGAATCGGATTTAGATTATGCGCATGTTAGTGGTGCTAATTCTGTTCTACAGGCTAATCCCCAACCGTTGGTAACTACCATTTCTAAAAATATTGGCTGGCTAGCAACCATCAGAGGACGGATTGGAAAATTAGCGTCTGATAGTATGTTAGCGTATGTGACTGCGGGACCAGCTTTTGGAAGAACGCAGTTAGCGTTTGATCAGCGAGTAGTTGAAGTATCCTGTGCCTCAGGCGCTTGCGCTACTGGCAATCAACATCAAACTAATACCGGCTGGACAGTAGGCGGCGGTATAGAGTACGCGGTAACTAAGCGAGCCACCTATAAAGCCGAATACCTTTATGCAAACTTGGGTAATAATACGTTAAATACGAATCTGAATTCGCTAGGTTCTAATTATATTGCTAAATCCAGTTTTAACAGCAATATAATTCGTCTGGGTGTAAATTATAAAGTGGCTTAAAGTAGGTGGGTTGGGCCAAAGACCCAACCTGCTTTGTATTTTATGGTGCTAAACTATTTTTTAAAGTAACATCGTTAATGAATTGCTCACCTTTAACAGGACAAAACAACGACGAATAAGCTAATCCAAAAGTAAGCGCACAACCGATAGCTTTAAGGAAGCTAATAACTGCCCAATCACGGCGCGTGGTTAATGTCTTTTTGTTTGCTTGATCGGCAAAGATGTTATTAAACGCTTCCCATCCATTTGTGTCTTGGTCAGCTATTTTATTTTCATTTCCCGCGGGCGCTAGTATATTTAGCGCCGATTCGACAATCGTTATTTTCTTTTGTGTTAATTTATCTTTAATGCGGTAGCTTATTAAATGTTTATGATATTTTTCACAAGCTAATTTTCGTTTTTCATACAAGTGATATGTTGCTTGATTGTTTGGTTGTGTATCTTGCGTATCTGGTCCGCTGTTTGCGAGAATGGGTCGTTGTGTATCTTGCATATCTGATTCGTTGCTTGCTGGAACTGGTGGTTGTGTTTCCTGGGTGTTAGTTTGATTTGAAATTTGTGGTGAAAGCATATTCCGGACCTCCCCAAATTTCTCAGGTAACCAGGTTGCCATGTTATTAAAAGCGTCATAGTTGTTCCAAGCGGTTTGTTGCTTATCCCTATTTACGACTATTGCCGCCCTTAATAGGTGATTCTTGGGGGCGTTGGATAACACGGCTCCTCTACTATTGTCGCGCAGATATATTACAACATTTTTTATATCTTCATCGGAATGAGAACCGCCCTCTAATACATGATGCCTAAGATTTTTTGCAGTTAACAGTTGTGGATCATGTTGGCAATCATCCAGGAATAGCAATTCTACTTGGTTGTCGTTTTGATTTCTAATCGTATAGATGCACGTTTTATGCATGTGTACGAGACATTCACCTGATTCTAGATCTTTTTTGTCAAGTTCAAAAATTTCGAGTAGGTCAGCAGTGAGCGGCTTTACGAAAGCTTTATGGATTCCTTCTAACCATCGTTCTAGTATATCAATTTTAATTTGAACATTTCTCTTCGCTTCATTGTCGCCTGTTAATCTCGGCTTCGAGAGAATATGTTGACTGCTAAAATTCTTTTGTTTGGTGGGCTGGGATTTGGCTAATAACTCGTTCACCGCCGCCATTAAATCCTGTTCATAATTAGTACTTTCTGGTATTAAGCAATTAATATATGCGTTTGAATATCCGACTTCGGTTGAATCATTTGGATCGACAAAACTACACATCACATGCTTAGCAGTCTCAGTTTTTTCATCTTTTCGATCAACATGGACATATAAAACACCTGGTCGTCTCCATGTGCGATTTATATTAGTTTTGTTCTCTATCTCGTCAAAAAAATAAGTTTTGTTATCTATCTCATCAAAAAAAAGAAATTCAATTGAGGAAATAGGAGTATATTCTATGCGTTCTTCAAGCTCCTCTGATAGCGTGAATTCTTTCTTTTTCTCAGCTAAAACTAGTTTTAGTGCATTTATGCTGGCGCTTTTTAAATGCTCTTCACCTGAGTTAAAACCATGATTGGGTAGAAGATTATGAAGAAATTCGTATTGGATATTGTCCTGATTCTGATATCGGCAGTAATAATGATGATTGTTTTCATCAACAAATACATAAGCTGTATTTTCTGCGTGTGGTTCCGCCAATATCTCAGCTGCTGTGCCAAATTTAATCTCTATTATATTCTGCATTTAAATACCTCAGGGCATATTTGATTTTAAAATAGGATGTCATTATACCACATAAAATCAAACGGTTCAAAAAAAGAACATGTTTGATGGTTTTTTTCGCTTTAGGGTCTGTTGGCAAAATCTGCAACAACGCCAGACAAGCGGCTGGACGTAGGTCTTGTGAAAATGAATTGTCAACGGACCCTACTGTTTTTTAAATAATTTTTCATTATCAATGTCTACGACCGTCTTGGGAGAGGGATTGCGTTTTGTGGTTGTATGAAAAAATGAAAGCTGCGTATCGAGAATTGTTTGAACTTGTTGCTGATGAGCTACAATTTCATTAACCAGAGATAACAAATCGCGAAAAGAAGGAATAGGAGATAGCTGATTGTTGGTGGCATAAGCTACTTGTTTTTGGAATGCAGCAACCAGCCGAGTTGCTTTACCTACTTGTAACCCTTTTTGAATCAAAATTTCAATAAGTTCATTTTCTGGATAAAGAACACAGGTCTCTGTCATTGAACGCATCAATTGGGCTGTGCTAGCGATCCGACGGCCAGCCATTGTGGGAGGATTTTGGGTCCCGAGTATAAAAAAACCAGGTTTTTGCGGTCTATTGCCGTTTGGATCGATGCCCATGAGTAAATCATTTAACAGAGACTCCATCATGTCCGCGCTGTTTACTTCGTCAATGACTACAATAGCCCCTTCATGAAAGGCTTTCAAAAGAATTGCCTCTTTTTTAGAGTATGAAAGTGTTACAGGTAAGCAATAAAATGGTTTTGATTTGGTCGTTGGTTCAGCTAAATTATGTTCTTCTGCGTAACCATGAGCAGCTAATGTCTCAATAACTAGTTCTGTTTTCCCAACGCCTGGGTCGCCTGTTAATACAAACTGGCCCAATCCTCCGTAGAGCACGAGCTTATCTGCTTCCGATGGAGGCTTATGTTGTTGCGAAATTTTTTTACGTAATTGTTGTAATGCCAAAATATCTTCTATTTGGCTGACAATACGTTGCCTTGACGGGGTTATAATAAACTCTGCTGTTGTGAATGGGGAAAAATGTTCAAGTGGTATCGTAGGTTGAAATTCAGCCAGAAATGCTTGCATGTGATCGTTCGGGACTAATGGTTTAGCAATTTGAAATGCATAATATTTAGCTACATCCTCAGGGTTAGCCCTGGGATTTTGAAAATGCGCAAAAGTGAGTAAGGCCATCATTTCTAATTGGCGAGGAGAAATAAGCACATCCGTTGTCGAACGAATCGCAAGAAATCGATAAATAGCCAAAAAATGTTGGCTGAGTGTTAGGACAAGCGCTTTTTTTCCTGGTCCATTCCTTACAGTACTAGAAATAAGCGGTTTTAAAATTTCTTCGTATAACACCGCTTCTGGTAACATTTCAAACCATACCGCATTGCCATGTCGCTCAAACAGTGATGCTAATACACGATCATTACCGTAACTGACAGGATTACCGGCAAATATCACTTTATGTTGCGAGGTTAATTTATAATATGTGGCGTTGACCACGATCCAGGGCGGGTTATCATACAGGCCTTCGAAAGTTGTCCAATTACTCTTATCTAATGTGACCTCATCTAAAAAAAGTACATTATGTCCAGTATCACTTTTAGCCCATGCCTCAATCGTTTCTTTTCCTGTAAAAACGGTCGTATTTGGCTTTTTACTAAATATTTTTCGAACAAAGGTAGATTTACCAACCCCTGATAAACCGCTCAAAAATACATAAGGTTCAGTAGCTAATACGTTATTAACGCTATCCATGCGATTGGTTTGGAATTGGCGTGATTCTAAGGCGCTATGATTTGGATCAAGTGGTTTTATAGGTTGCTGTCCAGAAAATTGGGTATACATACCCGCCCAATTTTCCCCCGCAGATCGATTGGGGTTTCTATCCCAGAAATGACACAGTGATCGTAATGTACCTAATGGTTTTGTCATCAACGGTTGTAGGGCTGCGATATGTGGTGAATTTGATGGTAGTTTAAGGCAAGCTAATTTTTCTTCTGCTGTTACGGTATGAATATATATTTGACTCATGTACTGAAATGCTTTGGGATCGTCAGTGATTATGACTAATTTACTGTTAGATAATTTATGTTGCCGATCAATTAACAGCGGAGCTAAATTATCAATCAATTTATCTGAAAAACGCCCTTTGAGAATCAATTTTTTGTTGTTAGCTAAAGCCGTTGGAATAAGACCATACACTGCTTTAAAATGGAATAATGATTCATCATTTCTTTCTACCAATGAACATAATAGCGTAGCAATGGGGTCAAGGAAGTTAAAAAAACTAACGAGGGGGGGATGTTTTTCTCGTACTAAACGAAATAATAAATCAGCCGGACTCAATTCAGATACATCGATTACCTCCCAGTCGGACTGATTTTGGGTTTGGGTAGTAACCGTAGTATCTATATCTGTGCTAATAATAACTTGAGCTGAGGCAACTGTAAACTGGCGGTATGTTAAAGAGGTAACAGGCATCTTATTTACTGACGTGTGCGGTAATGTCACATTGGGGGCACAGATTACATGAAGCGTTACCTGGTGTTGTTGGCATTCAGCCAATAACATGGCCCATTCATCCTCAGAAAGAGAACGAGTTACATACACATTCAATGAATTATTTTCAGATAGTTCAACAAGACCTGCTTGGTAGTTCAATAATCCATTTTTACAATCGTATCGGCCAAAAAATGAGGGTAATAAATTGGGATTTAGAATTTCACTTGCTCTGTTTAATACCGGTTGATCTACTACATAAGAAGTGAGTTTTTCCCAATCGTAGCCTGTTTGCTTAATTAGGTTAAGATTTTTAGGAATTAAAATGGTGTGTCCTTCATGGATGATGCTGCCCCGTGCTATAGCTGTCTGCCAAAACAAAACAAACTCAGGGTCATCCCAAGGAGCATTTTCCAAAATAATGTTTGGACCTTTGGCCAGAGCGGGCACAAGTGCACCCTGTTGATAAATCAGGTGCTCATTGTTGATAATCCATCGCCCTAATAAACGTGCTTTCCAGTTGCTAGCATGATATAGATGAATCGTTGCATTGATTTGTATGGGTTTATTGTCTAATAATTTATCAACAATAGGTAATTGTGGAATAGCTGCTTGCAACACAGACTCATCAATAGGGCAGGTTTCTACAGCATTGGCAAAACGACCATAAAAATCAGAGCCTTGATAGCAATCCGGATTGTTGCGATTGATTAGACCAATTAATACAATATTTTCTGGAATAGCTACGTTGCCCACGGTACGTTGATTATCGATCATCGTATTAAGACGGGCTATATCACTGGCACTGAATTGTTCATAATTAATAAGTAAAATAGGGGCATTATTATTGTCCACAGGATTGCTGTTTTTTTGATAGCTCATGTGATTGAGACTTTGGGTTTGTATTGTTCGATTTTCCTCTGGAGTAAGGCTAATGTCCTGGGATCGCTCATTATAATTGTTTTTTCGATCTTCAATAGTTTGGATTCGATTAACTAATGAGCCTTTTTGCCATGCATGTACATCTGCCGGAGTAGGTTGTTTGACAGCCAGTAGCTTACCTCGAAAACCGCTACCTTCTTTAGGTATCAATACGTTGGTATGATTGTTAGATGGCGGGGGACAAAGTTCATATTTTGGATACGCGCTATCCCAGTCGTGTAAGTCATTTCTTTCATAATACTCCGGTTTTCTTTCATCTTGAAGCGCCATACATGAATGATACAGTTCATCGAATGAAGTTGTATATTGCCTATTCCAATGGACAATAGTTACTGTATTCTCGTTTGCATCAAAACCAGTAATAACCGCGGCATGCTCGTTACTTCTGATATAGTCATAACCGCTAGTTGGAAGACCAGTAGAACGATCTACCGCGAAACAAATTAATAACAAATCACCTACACTTAAGTGGTGTAAAATTGCGTCTTGAAATAAAGATTTATTTAATGTTACATCAATCAAATTAGTTTCATAGCCTATATCTCGCAGTACATGTTGTACTTGCCTTACTTCAAGTAACTCTCCTTGAAAAGAGCCATGGTTTTTGGCTATTTGCCGGATGGATAACGCATGCTTTTTGTGTTTACGCAGTGGAATAGCAGGGAAACCAAATATTCTTGCATAATATCCCTCAATAGCTGCAATTGCTGTTGGCTTACAAATATGTCCTTGTTGTTCTATGGGAGAAATAACAATTTCTTTTTTGGTCGAATATTGCCATGCGTGAGGTTTGAAAGGTGTTTGTAATTTTTTTCTTTCATGACCTTTTTCGTGTTTAGGAAGTTGGTTTGTGTTTTTTAATGGGGTTACACTCTGCAAAAATTTATATAAAGGACCACCAAAAACGGCTGGGCCATTTTGAATTCGACCAATATCACCTTTGCGTTCAATAACATGCTTTGCTATAACCAAATCATGGGGGCTATGAGCATAAAATATTGGACGGTGTGTGTCTTTAGCGTATTTTTCTAATGCAAATCGTAGTCCTTGAATCGCTGTGGTTGATGGCAGTTCAACTAAGTTATTTTTTCTTGTTATTGTAGTCAGCCTTTGACAATATAATGTCGTATCATAACTATTTGGTCTAGCTTTATACCATGACTTCAAACGGGTTTCGTAATAGTTAGTATCGGATGAATCCCTTACCAGCCGAATGAGCGGGTCCCTATGCTCAGGATCATCTTTAAACTCCTGGATGATAGCTATTATGTATTCAAATTTTTGAAAAGGAGTTACTTCTTCCATGCTGTTTTCTAGTAACTCATAGTAAGTATTGGGATTTTTTTGGATAAATTGTTGCAAGACGAGACGAGTAAAGGAGGCTTTATCGGGATCTTTAATGCCAATTAGCCAGGCAGGGATGCCAGCGTTTGTGCGGATTAGTAAACCTTTCAGATCCTTTGGAGAAAAATCAATCAACGCACTATCTTTTGTCAGTTGTCTGAATATATGCTTGACATGTTGACAGTGAAGAAAAAGCCCGCCTTTTGCCAAAAATTGTTGAGGATGAGTTACCTTTGGGGTCGGTATCGGGAAATTAGGTGAGAGCCCTAATATTACTGGACCTAACTCTTTTCTGAGTTCGGAAATAATCTGCCCTTGCTGAACAACTTTTACGTAATCCCCGTTGTGGCCAACATCCCAATAGCTATTGTAAAGCTCCCAATCTCCGGAAGCGCGTCGCCTTATAGCAATCATGTGCCAAGGGTTAGCTAAAACACAACCTTGTTCGGGAGGAATATGATCTAAATAAAGAGTAAAGATATTATCTTTATCGCCGAGATATACGCGTGATTGGTGTGAGGGATTAATTTGGTAGGTTCGAATGTAAAAACGTAATTTTTCAAGGTAATTTTTTAAAGAATAATCTAATGTTTGTTTTTGACCATTCCATTTCAGTATGCTTTTTAGAAATGTTCGCCATTCATCGGTATGTTGGCTTAAAAAATAATGCGAAAGTGCACTGCAAATGCCATTTTGTAGTTTGGGGATATTGAATTGTTCTTCTTGAATCAACATTAAATATTGACAGAATTTATTGACTATCATCCCTGTTGATAATTGTGACATCGGTTGGTATTTAAATATCATATCACCTGGGGTTAATTTTTTGGTGAATTTATTAGTAAATGAATATTCAAATATAGAAAACTCGTCATCAACGATACCCAGTTGGGGTTCAGGCTGCTCCATCGCTGGCTGTTTAATTGTATCGGATTGTCGAGTTGCCTGAGTTACCAAAGAATGAGTTGTAGGGGGTTGTTGTGAGGTATTTGTTGTATCTTGTATGTTAGTCTCAGGGGAGGCTAATTTTAATTTGGATTTACCAACTGGGGATTGTTCCGCTAGTAGATTATGCTTTTTTCTATCTGGGTTCGGAGTTGCTTTAGCTATAAAAAAAGGTTTTGTGGATACTCTTTTCTGTATAATTCTAGTTTCGCTATCTTTTACGTATTTCCCACCATCAATTTGTGCTTGAGGGGTTGTGAGAGATGAGCGAATTTTCTTTGTGCTAGCAGTATTGCTTGCGATTGGGATGAGGGGTCCAATTTGCTCTGAAACCGGAAAATAAATAGCGGAATTGACATAAACCGCAAAATCATTGGGGAAACCTAATTGTGTGAGTTTCCAACCCAATGGATAGTGACCTGTTCGGTTGGCTATTTCTTTTAACGCGTCTTGAGATGCATATGAATACTCGTCAGGATTTTTAGGGAATAGGCTGTCAAGCCACTCAATATCGCTGACAGATAGCGTGATTAAGTCAACACTGTTATTTAAACTATTGTACGCAGTAAAGTATAATTTTTTATCGAATAGTAAATAAACTGGTGCTTGATTTTGATTGTTATAATTCATTTCAGAGGGGGCTAGTGACGTCCTCACTAGGAAGCATTCATTCAAATCGCGATAGGTCGTGGATGATAAATAAAGGCTCCTCAATGTTGGCGTTGATTCGAGTAATGAGTTTGCCAGCGCTTTTTTAATCCGTCCGTTTTTTAGATCCAACACCTCAAGATGTTTGAAAATTGAAATATCGACAATGTTTATATCGCCTGATAGGCTAAGTCGTTTAAGGAAGGGGCTCACATACAACAACAATTGAGGTCCGACTAGGTGAGATTCTCCAAATGTGAAACAAAGCGCTTCAAATGGAGGAAAGGCGTTAGAGTTGGTGAGGAGGGCGCCTTCATACTCTACTATAGTAAGTTTTTTAAGCTGAGGAGTCTTTGAAAGTAACCATGTTATTTGATTGCACATGAGAAAAGATGCTATACCTAGCTCTTCAATTTGTTCAAGGCGATTTGTTGAGAAAGGGAGGTCCGTTGGTATATTAGTCAAATCATTAAGATATAGTGCTTTAAGATTAGGTGTTAGCTTATAAAACCTAACTAATGTATCAAAGGTTAATGGATCTTGAATCACCACTTTTTCTATGCTTTGCAAATTATCTCGACGAAATTCAATGCCAAGGCAATGAATTTCGTTGCCCGCCAATAAATCATTTAAATTGTGCTCATTAAAAGAGGCTTCCTTAAATTGTAAAATAAATTCGCAATTAGTTGCCTTCGTCTTTAACTCGTTGAAGGTTCTTATTGCATCTACTTCAAACGTTGATAAAATAATTTGTAAACCGTGGGTCATGGGAATAATTTTTTTTAATTTTTCACGTTCATCCATAGAGAGGGAGTGATAATCGGTTACATTTAAGCGGCGTTCATTCTGTTCTTTAAATTTGTTCGAGACTAAACCATCTACCCAATAATCATTAAGAATGAATAGTTCATCTTTAGTGATCCGCTGCTGTGCATAGGCTTGCTGCGTAAGATATTCTGGAGCGCTTAAGCCCATTGCTTTTAGAACGGCCCGATTTTTTAGTATGGGTAAATGGCTGGCTAACAAGGGTTCTATAGTCCCATTTTGTTCAATGAAAAGAGAAAAGTTTTCGGATAATAATGTTTTTAAACTGAGTTGAAGAGCCTCAATTTGTTCTTCAGTCCAGCTACGAAGACGCCAATCTGCCAAGAGCAACTTTTTTTGTTTCCTTTCTTTTTTTTCAGGATCGATCCAAAAATCACTAGCCCCTTCGGCAAAGCGATCCACATCGAATCCCTCACCTTGAGATTCCCATGCAAACCCTTCACCTCTTGTTGTCGTTGTATAATAGAATTGAGTTGGGATGCGCATATTTTTTTGCAAAAATAAAAGTCTTGTTATTCAATTTTAGATCAAATATGGAAATATATCAATCGATGCGTTACATGGGTGTTTGTTATTAGGGGGCTGTTGATAATTCATATTTCGACGTCCCGCGGCTTGTGTCCGCGGGACGTCGGGGTTCAGAAAATAAATTGTCAGCACACGCTATTTGTGAGATTTTTCCTTTCTATATTGATTAGTTTTTTTACATACGCGTTTTGTATCATCATCTTGAGGCGAGATATCACATATGTCTTTAAGTTTTTGAGACTCGGGGTGGTTGCCTATGCCATCTTTCGATTTCTTGGTGTTCATATTTAGCTCCTATACAGAGTAAGATTTATATTATTAGTATAGGCTATTAGCTCTGTACGGTACGATTTTTAAAGCCGTCGTTGCGAGGAGCGTAGCGACGAAGCAATCTAGTGACCTTACAGATACCAATGATTACATCAGTTTTTCATACAAGTCATCCCAATAAGGATTTACTTTCTCAATCAAAGCCAATTTCTTTTTTCTTGAGCCGCCTTTAAGTTGTTTCTCTCGAGCTATGGCACTCACCATGTCCTCAATAAGCTCATAGTACACAAGATGTTTACATCCATGCTTTTTAG
>JAUYSP010000009.1 GCA_030696305.1 Legionellaceae bacterium
CATGGTCATATGCATATGTTCTGGCAGTACGACTATACCATCAATCGTGAAAGGACTGGTTTTCATTACCCGTTGAAACGCAATACGCAATTCTTTTATTTTACAAATCAACAAATCAACAAATCACTTCGTCTATCTTGCAATGTTAACGTAAAAAAGTAGCTTGCACCGGGTACAAATACTCGTAGGTAATTCATTTGGTTGGACCTCAATTATTCCTTTGTGGACAGATTATACATAAAGCTAATCGATGACAAGAAAAGCAAGGTATGAAACTTCACTATGTTGGGCCAAGGCCCAACCTACATCTTATTGATCAAATTTTGATGCGACAACCGTGGGTTCATATCGTCTTTATATAACTACAAAATAGTCGCTGACTGCTGTTTAAATCGATTGATGAGTACAATCCACAGACATCTAAATTAATGGGGAGGAAGCGGGTGAAATACTAAGTTTAAATAAGAGTAAGAATTGAAGGGTAAACTACCAGCTGGCTTCTGATAAAGAAACCAGCTGTGAAGATTTTAATCGCGAGTACCAACATATTTATCATCAAAATAATGACGTAATTTAGTTCTTAACGTACCTCTGCTGATTCCCAACATAATAGCAGCTCGAGATTGATTGTATTTACAGTGTTCCATAACAGCCTTAAATAAAGGCGTTTCTACTTCTTCAAGAACAAACTGATACAAATCAACAGGATCCGTCCCTTTCAGCTCTGAAAAATATTTTTGGACTGACTGGGTTACACTTGCGGCCAAAGACGCCGTTGTATCTCCTGTTTCGTTGCTGATTATTGTCATTATTTTTAACTCCTTAACTTAAAATCAGCATTCTAACTAATTGAACAATTCCTGACAAGTGTAGAATGCAAATTTATTAAAATATTTCACTAAATCCAATAAGATAGCTAGATTTTGTTGGCAATGATCAACAAAATCTAATGAACCTAATTAGCCTCACATTTGTAACATTGTTGGATCAAAGATTTTATCATTAATAGTTAGTCGGCCATCCGTAAATTTGAAGGCAAGAATGTAATCCACACCTTGTGGTAAAAATACGCCTGATTTTATTAAACTATTAATTTTTTGTTCAGCTTGCTGGTTCAATTCAATAGATGACACAACCATTGAAGAAGACTCTGGATTAATACCAGGTGTCGCCACACTTGATGATTTGCTTGGATCTATTTGGTTTGTCCCAGCCACTGCGTCTTGTGATAACGCTGTGTTATGTGCAGCAATAGATGCTTGCAGTTTTTGTTGTAACGAACTTCTGATTAATTCTTTCAGTAAGCTTGCTGATACGACAATATTGCCATCCCCTTTCAATTTTTGAATTAACTGAAATGGATTTGTAATATTTTCGTTTGGTAATGCGAACAGCATATTTGCATTAATCGAACCATCTGCTGTCGTCACTTTGAAATCAGATAACTTTAATTCAGCACCTTTATTCAGCAAGTTAGGTAAGTCAGACAATAAAGATAATAAAGCACTTTGACTATTCCCATTCGGATTCTGGTTAGCTTGTGCAAGTTTTTTGTGCATTGATGCGAAAACAGTTGCATCTAAATTTTTAATTGAAAACATCAATGAGCACGATGAGTATATTCTTTGATTTAAAAATAACTTAGCCATTTCTAATTTTAATGAAGAATGGAATAAATTATTTTTTACATCACTGCTTGAATGCGCCTCAAACCCATTCATTTCAAACAATTTATCATTATTTCGAGTTATTAAAATAGCAGGAAGAGATAAATCAGCATCCCCTAAGTACAAACCAGAACTCGTAACGTGTAAATCATATTGACTTTTTACTTCCGTCACTTTGCCTTTTATTTGATCTTTGACCCACGCTAATCCGTTAACAAGCAAATCACCTTGCATACGTTTTTTCGTCGCAGAAATTTTGACATCATTCGTCATGCCCTTCCATTCAAAACGATTGTTTGCCTGATTAGAAATTAATTTAAACTCAGGAACAATTACCCCCAGGGAGGTGTTATTTAAATAACTTACAAAAACACTGAGATTTAAGGATGGTTTTGTTGAGTTCGCAGCATACGCTTCATTAAATTGTTTTTCATAAATTGGTGGTATCGTAACAATACTATTGGCATATCCTAATCCAAACTTAACTTTAGAATCAGCAAAGATAAATGGCCCATGACAAATATGAAGCGGCATTTGAAGATCATAGGTTTTAAGTGGTTGATTAATAGTGATGCCATTTTTAATGACGCTACGAGCGGGTAAAATTAAAGTCCAATTTAATAGTGCCTCCGATTTAAACCAGCTACGATGGTATTGTTTTAACGTAACAGTAACCCCATTCACTTGATTCAAAACATCAATATTTTTTTTGATGGCACGTTCGGTTAAAATGCCCATGGCATAATAACCACCGAGGACTAATGCAGCTACAAGCGCTACAAATCCAACGAGTTTTTTCATTTTATCTCCCTATATTAATTAAACGCTATTAGGGTCTGTTGACAATTCATTTCCACAAAGCCTAAGTCCCGCGGCTTGACCGCGGGGCCTAAAGATACTGCTTAATAAACCACTCTATTGTACAGCACTAGATCGAACTAGATCCCGTGTAGAAACCACGGGATGTCGAAATCTGATTGTCAACAGACCTTACCTAAATTTTATTTCAAACCTGTCATCGGTTTACAATAAGTTTCTTTTACCATCAATGCCAAAACAAATGCAATTAATGAAGATAATGGCAAAATTCGCAAACCATATTGAAAATCAGATAATAATAATGTTTCAACATGGTAAGCACGTCCAGCGGCTACACTATCAACTAGATGCCCCACTATCGGTTGTAACGTTGCGCCAACGAAAATTGACATCATATTTGTAAATGCTATCGCTGTACCAACCACATACCGTTGGTGCAATTCTGTAGAAACTGCATATGCTATGGATACACCACTGTTAGTAAGTCCGAATAGGAAAAATATCCCATAGGCCATATTACGACTCATATGAGGATAGAACACAAGCAATGACGTTAAGACTATACCACAAACCGCAGAGATAACCATACAGGGTTTACGTCGTCCTATTCGATCTGAAATAAAGCCAGTAAAAGGACCGCCTACAACCCATCCGATAAAAATCAGACCAGTTGCAAAAGCAGCTGCATGCGCTGATAATCCGCGACCATATTCAAGGTAAGCGGGCCCCATCGCTTCACCAATGACGGTTGTGGGCCCATATAAAAAACCAGCATACAATGCATTGATCCATGTTTGTCGACTAGATAAAATTATACGTAAACTTTGTATAATATTGATATGCGGTTTAGATGATGACTGTGTTGTTGAGCTATCCGACATGGGTTTATCTTGGATATACATAAATAACAGCACAGCTAAACCTACAAAAAAGGAAGCGATAACAAACATGCTATGCCGCCATCCTACCGCGCTAACTAAAAACGATAGAGGCGCTTGACCCGCAGATGCTCCTAACATACCGAGGGCTTGTGTTAACCCCGCAAGCAAGCCCAACATTGCTGGAGGAAACCAAGAAGTGGCTAAGCGCAAAGCGGAAATAAAGGCAAAAGCCGCGCTAAATCCAATAAGTAATCGTGCAAATGAAGCCATAGCAAGTCCATTTGCAGCGCCAAATACGCAACAACCAATTGCTGTAATAATCGACATGATTGTTAAAAGATATCTTATTTTAATGCGATCTACAGTTAGACCAACCGGAATTTGCATCAAAATATAAGGAATATAAAAAAACGCCGTTAACGTTGCAAAGCCAACCTCGTTAATACCAAAATCTAGTTGTAAATATCGGTGCATGACACCTGGTGCAACACGGGCCATGTAATCTGAAAAATAAAACGTTGCCGCCAAACCCCAAACTAACCAAGCATAACCAATTTTATAGTTGGGATCCGACGATCCACTCGAGGATTTTGACGATATATTCATAATCATACTGTACAGATATAAAAGAGCTAGTATACTATTATCTGCCCTGATTTCAACTAAGCATACTGTATGAACGCTCTTGAACAAGCCATTGATGAAGCAATTAAAGCCGAAGGAGACAGCACAAAGTCAAATAAGGCCTATCTAGAGTTTATTAAGGCCAATTTTATAATTCCCGTAGAAAAAAATCCAAATTCCGAAGAACCTGAAGTATTATATTTACAAAGTGATAATCAAACTTTTTTACCCGTTTTTTCCAACATGGATTACTTGGATCAATGGGCTCATGAGATTCGCGATGAAATTAATTTACTCAAACTATCTGGTGTAGACCTTTTAAAAGGTGTCAGTGATGATGTCATTGTAAGTTTAAATATAGGAAGTTCAATATACAAAGAATTTAATGCATCTGAAATAGCTCGTATGCGAAGTATGGTGTTAAAGATTTTTAAGAATTAATTTTTGAGCCAAAATGAACTTTGCTAGAGGTGTTCAGCACATTGGAACAAAGCAATCCAGAAGGCCAACCACAGCACTCTAGATTGCTATGCAAGATTAAGCAACTAACTCAATCAACTGATACCCTACGATGGCAGACATCACTAACATACCTGAAATTTCAAGAAATTTTGTTAAAAAATGATCAGAGTGCTCTTGATAAAAATGATCATTTGCTGATATATGATCACGCGATATTTCATAGTCATCGGCTAAATAAAATGCAGGCTTTTCGCCGTAAAATCCAGCCCACCAACCATCGATCCATTGATCACTTTCTTTGGAACCAGCAACAAACGGATTCTCTTCTTCAGAAATATCGGCTAATGCGCATTCATAACCAAAAACATACGACTCTTCAAAATTTGGATGTTCAATATTAAAACGTAATTTAATATCTGGTAGAAACATCGTTGTATCGTTCATGCCGCTCTCCTAGTTATTCTTATGGTGCCAATCTTCGATGACACCAGGCGTCCTTTTCACGATAATACTGAATTCGATCATGTAACCGACTTTCACGCCCTTGCCAAAATTCAATTTCATTGGGGACAACTGCGTAACCACCCCAATACTCAGGACGTTCAATCTTTTTATCAGTATAGTCGTTTGCTGCCTTGTTGAAGGCTTTTTGAAGCTCGTCTCTATTGGCGATTTCTGCGCTTTGCGGTGAGGCTATTGCACTAAGTTGACTTTCAACCGGCCTAGAATAAAAATACTCATCGGCTTGTTTTTTATCTACTCGAATGACAGTACCTCGAACACGTACTTGACGCATTAACTCAGGCCAATAAAAATTTAAAGCTGCGTGAGGATTATTTTTTAACTGTAATCCTTTAGCACTGTAATAATTGGTATAGAATACAAAATTGCCGTTGTCCAGTCCTTTGAGCAAAACTATTCTAGAATCTGGGCATCCATGCTCATCTACTGTTGACAAAACCATCGAATTGGGTGTTTCTTTATCATGGGATAGGTGTTCATTTAACCAAGCATCAAATTGAATTAACGGATTTTCAACTAATGCGTTGTCGAGCAGACCGTTTCCGCTATATTCTTCCCGAATAGTCGATAATTCGAATCTGCTCATCAAGTTTTACCATCCAGTTATATCAGCAACTGCTTGTCCAAGTTCCGCTGGTGAATTAACGGTTTTTACGCCTGCTGCTTGAAGTGCTGCAAATTTATCAGCTGCAGTACCCTTACCACCAGAGATAATGGCGCCAGCATGTCCCATGCGTTTACCCGCAGGTGCTGTTACACCAGCAATGTATGACACAACAGGCTTAGAAACATTGGACTTAATATATTCGGCAGCTTCTTCTTCAGCACTACCGCCGATTTCACCCACTAAAATAATTGCTTCTGTTTGATCATCTTTTTCGAATAAAGCAAGAATATCGATAAATGTGCTACCTGGAATAGGATCACCACCAATTCCAACGCATGTACTTTGGCCAAACCCTGTATCTGTTGTTTGCTTAACCGCTTCATAAGTCAGCGTTCCTGAACGAGATACGATCCCTACTTTACCAGGTAAATGAATAGAACCTGGCATAATACCAATTTTACATGCTCCAGGCGTAATTACACCTGGGCAGTTTGGACCAATCAAACGGCTGTGCGTATTTTGTTGTAAGTAAAGTTTCACTTCCAACATATCCAAAACAGGAACACCCTCTGTAATGCACACAATAAGCTGAATTCCAGCTTCTGCGGCTTCAATAATAGAATCTTTACAAAAAGCAGCTGGAACATAAATGACGCTTGCTTGCGCGCCCGTTTCTTCAACAGCCTCGCGAACCGTATTAAATACCGGCAAATCCAAGTGTTTTTGTCCACCTTTTCCTGGCGTTACACCACCAACCATTTTAGTACCATAAGCTATAGCTTGCTCAGTATGAAATGTGCCTTGCTTGCCAGTAAAACCTTGGCATATTACTTTCGTATGTTTATCGACTAATATACTCATTCTGCCCTCGTTATTTTACAGCTGCCACAATCTTTTTAGCCGCATCAGTTAAACTTTCTGCTGCGATCACATTCAGATCGCTCTTATTCAAAATATCAGCCCCTAATGCAGCATTATTACCTTCAAGCCGCACTACAACCGGTAAATTAAGTCCAACTTCTTTAACAGCTGCTAAAATGCCTTCAGCAATTAAATCACATCGTACGATGCCACCGAAGATATTCACTAAAATGCCTTTTACTTTGTCATCAGACAAAATAATTTTAAATGCTTCTGTTACGCGTTCTTTTGTAGCACCACCACCAACATCTAGGAAATTAGCTGGGTCACCACCATATAATTTGATAACGTCCATGGTTGCCATTGCTAAACCAGCACCATTTACCATACAACCAATTTCGCCATCCAATGGAATATAATTTAATTCCCAATCATGCGCACGATTTTCACGCTCATCTTCTTGTGATGGATCACGCATTGCTTTTAAATCTGGATGTCTAAATAACGCGTTGTCATCAATACTTATTTTGCCATCTAAACAGACCAGTTGGCCTGATTTAGTCACAACTAAAGGGTTAATTTCCAATAAGTTTAGGTCGCATTCAACAAACATTTTGCCTAATCCCATCATCAATTGTGTGAATTGATTAATTTGGGCGTCTACCAAACCTAATTTAAACGCTACTTCACGACATTGAAACGGCATAATGCCAACTAATGGGTCCATGACGACTGTAAGAATTTTTTCAGGTGTTTTTTCTGCTACAGTTTCAATTTCAACGCCACCTTCAGTAGAAGCCATGAATACAACACGACGAGTAGCTCGATCAACTACTGCGCCTAAATATAATTCACGCCCAATGTCACTCACTTCTTCTATTAGCAACGCATTAACAGGTTGTCCATTTGCGTCAGTTTGATAAGTAACTAATCGTGTGCCTAATATTGATTTTGCAAATGCGGTCAGTTCTTCTTTAGTTGAAACAACTTTTACGCCACCTGCTTTACCACGTCCACCGGCATGTACTTGCGCTTTTGCAACCCAACGTGCTGTTTTTAATTGTTGTGCTGCTTGTAAAGCGTCTTCTACATTATATGCAATTTGACCATTTGGAACAGGTAAACCGTACCTAGCGAGTAATGCCTTGGCTTGGTATTCATGTAAATTCATTAGTTATATCCTAGTTAAACATTAAGTAATAAACGCGATGGGTCTTCCAAAAGCTCCTTCACACTCACCAAAAATTGAACTGAATCTTTACCATCAATTAATCGATGATCATAAGACAATGCAACATACATCATGGGGCGAATTACAATTTCACCTTTTTCAACTACTGGACGATCCTCAATTTTATGCATGCCTAAAATCCCTGTTTGTGGGGGATTAAGAATTGGCATAGATAATAACGAGCCAAATACGCCGCCATTAGTAATGGTAAACGTACCGCCTTGCATTTCCTCCAGCGATAATTTACCTGTACGAGCTCGCGCAGCAGATTCGCCTATTTTTCGTTCAATATCAGCTAAACTTAGCTGATCAGCATCACGGATTACAGGCACCACTAGTCCTCGTTCCGTAGATACCGCAACGCCAATATCATAATAACCGTGGTAGACAACATCTTGACCATCCAAGGATGCATTTACTGCCGGGAAACGTTTCAAAGATTCAACAATTGCCTTAGTAAAAAAAGACATGAAACCAAGTTTTACACCGTGTTTTTTCTCGAATACGTCTTTATATTGTGCACGTAAATCCATCACTGCCTTCAAATTAACTTCATTGAAAGTAGTTAACATGGCTGCATTATGCTGGGCTTCAAGTAAGCGCTCTGCTACTTTTGCACGTAATCTTGACATGGGCACACGGCGCTCTTCACGGGCGCCTGAAGAAGCAGGAGCAGACGTCTGAACTGGTGATTTAGTTTCACGATTTGATTCAATAAAACCAACCACATCCGTTTTTGTAATCCGACCGTCTTTGCCTGTACCTTTCATAAGAGCAGGTTGAATATCGTGCTCTGCCAACATGCGTCGAACACCAGGACTAGTCAACTTATCATCTTTTTCAGATGCTATATTTTCTTTAGGAGCTTCAGGAGCAGCATTTGAAGAAGCAGATTCACCTGCTGCTATTTTAGCCAACAATTGTCCAGAGTTAACCGTAGCACCTTCCTGAAATAAAATTTCTTCTATTACACCATCTGCTGGTGCAGGTACTTCAAGTACGACTTTATCGGTCTCTAAATCGACAAGATTTTCATCACGACTAACCTTATCTCCAACTTTTTTATGCCAAGTTGCAATCGTGGCATCAGCCACTGATTCAGGCAAGGCAGGGACTTTGACTTCGATTGACATATTCATACCCTATTTATTTATAATAAAAATATTTTATACCTACACGCCGCACGAGTAGTTACATTATTTTAACGCATCTTTAACTAAATCTGATTGTTGCTGTAGATGTGCAGAGGCGCTCCCACCAGCAGGCGCTGCCGCAAATCCGCGACCAGCATACGATAATGTTTGAGATGGGTTCAAGCATCCTCTCATATGATGCTGTGACGAGAACCAAACACCTTGATTTTGTGGCTCTTCTTGACACCACACAATTTCTTTTGCACTACTGTATACATTTAACACATCAATTAACGCACGCTTAGGAAATGGGTACAACTGCTCTATGCGAATAATTGCTACATGCTTCAGTTGTTCATCTCGACGCTGCTGCAGTAGATCATAATACACTTTTCCACAACACAATACGACTTTGGTAACTTGTTTCGGGTCGAGTGCATCAATCTCAGGAATAACAGTATGAAATTTACCTTGTGATAAATCAGATAAGTCAGAGACTGCCAATTTATGTCTGAGTAAGCTTTTTGGAGTCATGACGATTAACGGCTTACGGAAATTTCTCACAATTTGTCGGCGCAACAAGTGGAACATTTGTGCTGGTGTTGTCGGTGTACAAACTTGCATGTTTTGTTCAGCACACAATTGCATGTAGCGCTCAAGACGTGCTGAGGAGTGCTCAGGGCCTTGTCCTTCATAACCATGAGGCAATAACATGACTAGTCCACATAAACGACCCCATTTTTGTTCGCCGGAACTAATAAATTGGTCAATTACAACTTGAGCACCATTCGCAAAATCACCAAATTGAGCTTCCCATAATACTAAAGCTGTTGGATCATAAGCTGAATAACCGTATTCAAATGCTAAAATAGCCTCTTCTGACAAAACTGAATCGATTACGTTAAACCGTTTTTTAGAGTCGCTTGCAACATGCTCTAATGGCACATATTTAGTACCTGTTTTTTGATCATGTAGTACTGCATGGCGATGTGCAAATGTTCCTCGGCCACAATCTTGTCCTGACAATCGTACTTCGTGCCCTTCCGCAGATAATGTCGCATAGGCCATAGTTTCAGCAAATCCCCAATTCATAGGAATTTCCCCTGAACCCATTTTTTCACGTTCGTCTAATAGTCGTTTAACAACTGAATGCAACTCGAAATCAGCAGGCAGAGTTAACAATTGCTTTGAGAGCTTTTGAATGGTCTCTAGACTTACAGAGGTGTCTGCATGATCTGTCCACTTAGCTTGTAAATAGGGAGTCCAATCAGTAGCCAATCGATGATTGTAGTCACCGCCTTGAACTGTATTTACTATCGCTTCACCTTTATCCAATTTATTTCGATACGATTCAACTAAGTCATCAACTTGTTTCGCAGTGATAATATTTGCTTGCACTAGTTTAGCAGCATACAATTCACGCAGTGGTTTCATCGTTTTAATTTTTTTATACATCAAAGGCTGAGTGATCATCGGCTCATCCGCTTCATTATGACCATGACGACGATAACAAACTAAATCGATCACAACATCTCGTTTAAATCGCATACGAAATTCAAATGCGATTTGTGTTGCAAACACCACGGCTTCAGGATCATCTCCATTAACATGAATAATTGGTGCCTGTACAACTTTAGCAATTTCAGTGCAATAATATGTTGAACGTGCATCTAATGGATCACTTGTCGTAAATCCGATCTGGTTGTTGACAACAATATGAACTGTGCCACCTGTACAATAACCTGGTGCTTGAGAAAAGTTGAACGTTTCCATTACAACGCCTTGACCAGCAAATGCAGCATCACCATGGATAACAACAGGAAGTACTTGATCTTTTTTCTCTAAATTATTTAATCGTCGTAACCGTGAACGAGCTGACCCCTCAACTACTGGGCCAATAATTTCTAAATGCGATGGATTAAATGCTAAAACAACATGCGCAATTGCACCATTTTTCATCGCAATATCAGATGAAAAACCTAAATGATATTTAACATCACCTGTGCGATTTGTATCATACTTTCCTTCAAATTCTTGGAATAATACTTCAGGCTTTTTACCCAATACATTAATCAATACATTCAATCGGCCACGATGTGCCATACCAATCACGACTTCTTTCACGCCATTAGCACAGCTTTGACGAACAATTTCATTCATCATCGGTATTAATGCATCACCACCTTCCAAGGCAAATCTTTTTTGTCCCACATAACGCGTACCCAAATAACGCTCAAGACCATCGGCCGCAATTAAATCCTTCAACAATTGCAGTTTTGTCTCGGCATCAAACGTCGTACGGCCGCGAACTGTTTCAAATTTATTTTGTAACCAATCTGTTTCTTCCGTATTTGCAATATGCATATATTGTAAGCCGATACTGCCGCAATAGGTTTCACGTAATGCATTATAAATATCAGACAAAGGCATCGTGCCATCAGAAAAGGTTTTCCCAGCATTAAATGGCTGGTCTAACTCATTAGAAAGGTGATGGTAGTCCAATTGGAGGCTCGGAACAGGAACGCGTTCTGCCATGTCTAGCGGATCTAAACTGGCCGCATGATGCCCATGTGAACGGTATGCATTAATCAAATCGGCTACGTTCATTTGCTTCGTATTGACTTCAACTGGAGCTGCTTTTCTATGATTAGCTAATTCCAGGAAGTGCGCTCTAATATCACGATGTGAGACATCACTAGTTTGCCCATTCACTGCAGGCAGTGTTTTAAATAGTGCTTGCCAATCTTCAGATACCGAGTTAGGGTTATTCAAATAGTCTTCATATAGCCCATCAACATAAGCCATATTCCCACCAGATAAATAGGCTGTTGCCCATTCGTGTTGTAGATTACTGCTGCTCATTCGTATTCTCTCCAAAGGAACTGATATAGCACTTCATGACATCAAATCTAAATGATACCTATTATCTATAGAACGTCGAATAATTTAAATAGAACAGATGTTTCTCTCTCACTAACAGTTAACATTAAGTCAATAAAAAACCGAATTCCGAGATCAAATCCGGGAATTCGTACGCTGTAAATTTTATTTAACTTAATGGTAGGATCCCTAAACATCAGTTGTTATATACCATTAATCAATATTCTTGAATTTATTTATATCAGCACAAACTTAAGTTTCTTCTCTCAGCATTTGTTTGCGTATTTCTCCAATCGCTTTTGTTGGATTCAATCCTTTGGGACAAACATTTGCACAATTCATAATCGTACGGCAACGAAAAACACTAAACGGATCTTGTAACTTGTTTAAGCGGTGTTCACTTGCAGTATCTCGACTATCAGCTAAAAACCGTCTTGCCTGTAGTAATCCTGCAGGACCTACAAATTTTTCTGGGTTCCACCAAAAAGACGGACAAGAACTAGTACAACAAGCACATAAAATACACTCATATAAACCGTCTAATTTTGAGCGCTCTTCAGGTGATTGCAATCGTTCACGAGCAGGCACAACACCATCATTTTGTAGGTACGGTTCTATACGCTCGTATTGATGATAAAACTGACTCATATCTACGACAAGATCACGAATCACTGGAAAGCCAGGTAAAGGTCGGACTATGATCATATCTGATTTTAATGATGAAATATGCGTGATGCAGGCCAGCCCATTCGCACCATTGATATTCATACCATCAGAGCCACACACGCCTTCACGACAAGAGCGACGATAGGAAATAGTTGCATCTTGTTCTGCTTTCAATCGCTCAAGTAAAGTCAACAACATAGGATCACTATTTACTGGAATCGTCATCCAATAATCTTGCATGTAAGGTTTATCATCTACATCTGGATTATATCGGTAAATAGACAAATTTACATTTTTGACATCAGCCATGTTATTCCTCTTTAATAAACACGTTCTTTCGGTTCAAATGGTTTAACTTCCTTCGGTGTTATGTTTACGGGACGGAAGTCAATCGTATCGTCGTCCATAAAATACAACGTATGTTTTATCCACTTATCGTCGTCCCGATTTGGAAAATCTTCACGACTATGAGCTCCTCGGCTTTCAGTTCGAGTTAATGCTGCTTTCGCTGTTGCATACGCGGTAGCCATTAAGTTATCCAATTCTAATGCTGTGATACGTTCAGTATTGAATACTTCACTTTTATCCAATAGCTTCGCATGAGCAAGACGTTCACGTAATGCATCTAGACGTTCTAAACCTTTTTCCATAATTTCGCCAGTACGGAACACACCAAAATCTGACTGCATAACACGTTGCATTTCATCTCGAATTACTGATGGACTTTCTCCATCAGTTGATGTTTGCCAACGGTTATAACGAGTTAGTGAGGCTAGGACATCATCATCTGAAACAGACGGCATATTACGCATTTGGTTGGATTGCCACATTTCTTCAACATGCATTCCAGCAGCTCGTCCAAATACAACTAAATCTAATAACGAGTTACCACCTAATCGGTTAGCGCCATGCACTGACACACAAGCGCATTCGCCTACTGCATACAACCCCTCAACAATGGTTTCTTTACCATGATTTTTTGTAATCACTTGACCGTGCATATTAGTTGGGATACCACCCATGCTGTAATGACAGGTTGGCACAACTGGGATTGGTTCAGAAATAGGATCAACCGCAGCAAATTGCTTAGATAACTCACGGATACCTGGAAGACGGGAGTTAATTAAATCAGCACCTAAATGGTCAATTTTTAACTTAACACATTCCACACCATCAATATCAAAACCTTTACCAGCACGAAGTTCTAAAGCAATCGCACGAGCAACAACGTCACGTGACGCAAGATCTTTTACATGAGGCGCATAACGCTCCATGAAACGTTCGCCATCTTTATTGATCAAGTAACCGCCTTCACCGCGACAGCCTTCTGTTACTAAAGTACCTGCACCCGCAATTCCTGTCGGATGGAATTGCCACATTTCCATGTCTTGCAAAGGGATACCAGCACGCAATGCCATACCATAGCCATCACCTGTATTAATATAGGCGTTTGTAGTGGATTGAAATATCCGGCCAGCTCCACCTGTTGCAAAGATACAAACACGAGATTGAAAAAACACAATTTCACCTGTTTCAATACACATCGCTGTTACACCAGCGATTTTATCATGTGCATCTTTGACTAAATCAAGTGCAAACCACTCACTAAAAATCTGTGTTTTTACTTTTAAGTTTTGTTGATATAACGTGTGTAATAATGCATGACCAGTACGATCCGCTGCTGCGGCTGTTCGAGCTGCTTGTTCTCCGCCATAGTTTCTAGATTGCCCGCCAAATTGACGTTGGTATATTTTACCATTGTCCATGCGTGAAAACGGTAATCCCATATGCTCTAATTCATAAATAGCTTCAGGCCCATTTTTACACATGTATTCAATACAATCCTGATCACCAATATAATCAGCACCTTTCACTGTATCATACATGTGCCAGCGCCAATCATCATCGGCCGAATTACCCAATGCCACCGTGATTCCGCCTTGGGCGGAAACCGTGTGAGAACGAGTTGGAAAAACTTTTGAAATCAATGCCACTTTCATATCGGATGATTTTGCTAACTGATAAGCTGCTCGCATACCAGCACCGCCAGCACCAATAATTACTGCATCGAACTGATTACGTGCAATAGCCATTATTATTGTCCCCAAACTATCATGATTCCCCAAATTAACTGACTACCTAAAAACAAGGCAACCAATACTTGTATGGAGAGTCGCATAACAGTACATTTCAGATAATCTGTTGTCACTGTCCAAATTCCTATCCAGGCATGGACTAGGAGTAAAAGTAATGCAAGGGCAGTTGCAATCTGCATCCAAGGCATTTGAAATAACTGATGCCATTGATAATAATCCAATGGCTTACAAATCAAAAAATATCCAAATAAACCCAACAGGTATACAGCTAAATAAATAGCCGAGACACGTTGTAACAACCAGTCTTTCAACCCATTACCGGTTAGACTTGTAACATTCGTTACCATATCCAAACCCCTAAAAAAATTGTTATAACCACACCAAGCAAAATAACAATCAAAGCGCTACGTTTTGCTACTTGTAAACTTTCACCGAATCCCATATCTAGTGTGATGTGCCGAATACCTGCAATGATATGATAAGCTAATGCACTACTTACCATCCATAACCCTACCTTCACAGGAGTATTCATCATCAGCTTCTGGAGCTGGCTAAAAGAAGATGCTGATTGTAACGAGAGACAGAATAAATACAACAAAAACGGCAATAATAAGAAAATTAGAATACCGGATATACGATGTAAAATTGACGCTATCGCCATCGGTGGAAAGCTTAGACTAGTCAAATCTAAGTTAATTGGTCTTTGACGGTTCACTGTGATGCCATCCTTATTCATAATATTTTAGACAGAACTTCCGGGCAGACTACATACTTGAGGCGATAAGTATACCATACGTTATCACTTATTAAAGCCCTAAATTATCTCGTTTAAATACGCGATCAGCACGATAACTAGAGCGTACTAAAGGACCGGCTGCCACTTCAAAAAAGCCTTTTTTCAAACCGATCTCACGCAAATGAGCAAATTGCTCTGGGGTAACGTATCTCATAACAGGTAAATGGTGTTTTGTTGGTTGTAAGTATTGTCCTAAAGTTAGAATATCAACATTACAATCACGCAAATGATCCATTGTTTTTATCACTTCGTCGTCTGTCTCGCCTAGACCAAGCATAAGACTTGTTTTAGTGAGCACATTCGGTCGATAATGCTTTGCATAAGCTAACACATTTAATGTTTGCCAATATCCGGCACGATTATCACGAACTGGATGCGTTAAACGCTCTACTGTTTCGACATTTTGGGCAAATACATCTAACCCACTATCCAATAAAACAGCAATATCATGCTCTTTCCCTTGAAAATCTGGCGTTAATGCTTCAATTTTAGTTTTAGGGCAACGTTTTTTAATTGCTAAAATAGAGTCAGCGTAATGTTTTGCTCCACCATCCAATAAGTCATCTCGATTGACCGAAGTTAACACGACATAATCTAAGTTCATTAATTCAACTGTTTTTGCAGTATTCTCAGGTTCATCGTGATCCAGCCAACCCTGGGGATTACCTGTATCTACGGCACAAAATCGGCAGGCTCGTGTGCAAACAGCCCCCATTAACATAATTGTTGCTGTGCCATGCGACCAACATTCTGCAATGTTAGGACATTTGGCTTCCTGACATACTGTGGAAAGACGATGTTCTTTCACTTGTTGTTTAACATGCGAGTAAGCAGGTGAAGTGTGATTAGAAATCCGCAGCCACTCAGGTTTTGGTAACCGTTGGTGTTCGCCATCGATCGCCTTCATGCCATCTTTTATTGCCACAAAACCCTGATCAGTTTTATATTTTTTCCCGCTTTCAATAACCACAGGGATATCCGCTAGTTTACTCATTGGGTATAAAACTCCACATTTTAGGATAATAACGTCGTACGAGATAAAATAATAAATTCAGTCCTATAAACACTAAATAAAATGTTGCTAATACATCGCTTAAATAATGTCGTGTCAATAAAACGCGAGTTAACATAACGATTACTGTGGTGGTTAAAAAAACATAACAATAACGCGGAAATAAAACCGTCAAACCGACCAATAACGATGTTACAACAGTCACGTGGCCTGAGGGGAATGAGGAAAACGCGTCTTGCCCAAAGTGCCAACCAGTAAATCCAAATTGCTGATGATTAATCAGCTCTTCTGGACGAGCGCGACCTAATATCGTTTTAAACACACTCCCGACGAGGTTAGCAATAAATACACATAACCATAAAAACCAAAAATACCTTTCTGCTTTTTTATTATGAATAATAAAACGACAAATAAGTGCTAATACCAAAAGCACAATAATATATATTATTGCAGAACCAAGTTGAGTAATCCACGATAAAACAGGAAACTTTGCATGAAGATTCAGGGAGTGTAAATAAAGTGCTAGCGGTTTATCTAAATAAAAATAAGAAATGACAACTAAAGACCAATACATAACAATCACCCAGGGATTGGTTAGAATGAAAAACCATCGCTGTATTTGTTTCATTTAAATCCCCTGTCTTAAAGATAATGATCGCAACGCTTGACGAATTAATTGTTCACAAGACTGTTGACCATCATCAATATTGTGAATAATTTTGCTAGCCTCTGCTCTTTTATATCCGAGTGCTTCTAGAGCGGAAATAGCTTCGTCTTGTTGATTACGCAAATCTATATTTTTGGTATTATCAGCTGTTGTCAGTGACAATTGTTGTATACTATCTTTCATTTCAACAACTAACCGTTCAGCCGTTTTTTTCCCAATACCGGGCAATTTGGTTAATAGTAACGTATTTTGTTGATAAATACATTGAACAAACTCTTCTGGCGTAGTGCTTGATAAAATAGCTATTGCTGATTTAGGACCTACTCCATTCACTTTAATTAATGCTCGAAATAAAGCACGTTCTTGTTTTGTGATGAAACCATATAACAATAAAGCATCTTCACGCACGACGGTATGGATATGCAAACCTACCGCTCCTTCTTCCAATTCCAACTGAAAAAATGTTGCTAAGGACGTTTCAATGTCATACCCCACCCCATTAACATCAATCACGATTTTTCCCGGTTGATCCTTATCTATGATAAATCCACTTAACCAACCAATCATCGTTTTCTCCTGAGTTGAGTTAATCCGCCACGCATGTGACTATGACAAACAGCAATTGCTAAAGCATCAGCCGCATCACTTTGCGGCGCGTCAGACAACATCAATATATTAACCACCATTTGCTTTACTTGATCTTTTTCAGCCGCACCGTAACCGACTAAAGATTGCTTCACTTGTCGTGCTGAATATTCGCTAATCTGGATACGATGTGATGCACAAGCCACCATAGCGACACCCCGCGCATGGCCTAATTTTAAAGCTGAACTGGGGTTTTTATAAATAAACACTTGCTCAATTGCAACTTCATTCGGATTAAACTGCTCCATTAAATAACAAATTCCATTAAAAATTTGTAATAAGCGATCGCTAAACGCCCCTTCTGAAGTACGAATACAACCACTATCGACATAATGTAATTGACGATTATGCTCTCGAATAAGACCGTATCCTGTCACTCTTGACCCAGGATCTATCCCTAAAATAAGGGTCATTAATTCACAGGCTCAGATGTTACATCTGCTGGGTATTCAGCATTGCTGTATACCGCTTGAACATCATCTAGATCATCTAGCATATCAATTAATTTATCCACTCGTTCAGCTGTTTCTGTATCTAGGAGGATTAGCGTTTGCGCACGACGTGTTATATGCGATTGCTCCACTTCAAATTGAGCCGCTTGCAACGCATTTAATACGCTATGATAATGTTCTACAGGAGTAATAATTTCAAGTAGCCCATCTTCTAATAACACCACATCATCAGCACCTGCCTCAATTGCTATATCCATAGCGTGCTCGGTTTGTTCAGTTTTCGCCAATAAAATTTCACCTTGTTTATTAAACAAATAAGAAACCGATCCATCTGTACCTAAATTGCCCCCATGTTTAGTAAACGCATGACGAACCTCCGAAACAGTACGATTTTTATTATCGGATAAACAATCCACCAAAATCGCTATTCCACCAGGAGCATAGCCTTCATAGGACATTTCGATCATATTAGCACCGTCTAATCCGCCAGCACCTCGTTTGATCGCGTTATCAATCGTATCCCGCTTCATATTTGCTTTGAGAGCTTTAATTACTGCGTCGCGTAATCTTGGATTTGAGGACTCATCAGGCCCGCCCATTCGCGCCGAAACTGATATTTCACGAATTAATTTAGTAAATATTTTTCCACGCTTTGCGTCTTGCACACCTTTGCGAAATTTAATATTTGCCCATTTACTATGACCAGCCATTAAAATACCCCTTAATCTAAGATAAAGCGATTATACAATGTCAGGCTTATAAAAAAAATGCTAAGCTAGTACTTGGTTTCTTAATTTTATCTAATAAGATCTATTCCAGCGCCCCCGGGTCCTGTCAAACGCCCCACTAGCCAAAATTAGAAACAAGGAATTAGACAAAAAAAGGAGCGATAAAATGTACTTATCAGGTTTCGGCAATCATCATCAAACTGAAGCAATTACAGGTGCATTGCCTACCGACCAAAATTCCCCTCAAAAATGCCCATTAAGATTATTTGCAGAGCAACTAAGCGGCAGTGCTTTCACTCGCCCTCGGCATGTGAATTTACATTCTTGGCTTTATCGTAAACTGCCTTCTGTCGTTCATCAAGACTATGAACTGTATTCCAAAAATTTTTATAAGCCATTCGCCGCTTTGCAAGCACCAAATCCCATGCGTTGGTCTCGATTTTCTGACCCTGAGATTAATATAGATTTTATTGACGGTATTACCCATTTAGCTGGTAATATTCATATGCATAGTTATTTATACCAATGCAATCAATCAATGACTTCTCGTTACTTTAGTAATCACGATGGCGAATTTTTATTTGTACCTTATCAAGGTCGATTAGCATTACATACTGAATTTGGTTTGCTTGAAATTGCACCAGGAATGATCGCGGTAATCCCCCGTGGGATCAAATTCAAAGTGACCTTGCTAGACAATACCGCTGCTGGTTATTTATGCGAAAATAAAGGATTGCCATTCGCACTACCCTCTCTAGGGCCTCTTGGTGCAAACAGCCTTGCAAATCCACGTCATTTTCTTTATCCAACAGCAGCATTTGAAGATATAAATAAACCAACACAATTAATCAGTAAGTATGAACATAATCTTTGGATGGCACAAAGCAACCACTCTCCTTTAAATGTCGTTGCATGGCATGGAAATTATGCCCCTTATTCTTATGATTTATCTTTATTTAACACCATTAACACAGTGAGCTTTGATCATCCAGATCCTTCCATTTTCACTGTACTCACATCGGAAAGTGAAATACCAGGCATTGCAAATCTAGATTTTGTTATTTTCCCTTCACGCTGGATGGTTGCTGAGCATACATTTAGGCCGCCCTATTTTCACCGTAATATTATGAATGAATTCATGGGGTTATTAGTAGGTCACTACGATGCAAAAGCAGAAGGTTTTGAAATTGGTGGTTTTAGTATTCACAATACGATGACTGCTCATGGGCCGGATACTCAATCTTACCAAGCCGCTACTGTTCAAAGCTTAAAGCCCGCTTATTATGACAACACCCTTGCCTTTATGTTTGAATCACGCGAACCGTGGTTGGTGACTGAAGAAACTTTACAACATGCTGCACGACAAACACGTTATACGGATTGTTGGCAGGGATTTAAGGCATAATAGCTTAAACTCGACTTTATGAAAAAGATCACTTACAGGCGGTCGATTATCTAGGAGACGCTCTGTTGTTAGAGCGTCTCGATTACAGCGCTTACTAAAATAAATCGTCGTGAGTTAATCCTTCCCGCTCTAGCAATTTACGTAAGGTTTTTAACGCTTCCACTTGAATTTGTCGAACACGTTCTCGTGTTAGATTAATTTCCACTCCAACTTCCTCCAAGGTCGCCTTTTCAAATCCCCGCAACCCAAAACGTCTAGCAATGACCTGACGTTGGTTTTCGCTCAGCTCGTCCAATAAGTCTTCGATTTGATCTCGCAAACTTTCATCGGTAAGTAAAATGGCAGGATTAGTGCTATTTTCATCTGGAATGGTATCTAGCAATGATTTATTTTCATCATGACCGAGTGGTGTATCAAAAGACGTCACTTTATCGTTTAAACAAAATAATTTTTCTACATCTTCTAATGGAACGTCTAACATATCAGCTATTTCTTCTGCTGAAGGTTCATGATCCAATTTTTGCGTTAATTGACGGGCTGCTCTTAGATAGATATTTAATTCTTTCAAGACATGAATCGGCAATCGAATAGTTCGTGTTTGGTTCATTAGAGCACGTTCGATTGTTTGTCTTATCCACCAAGTTGCATAAGTTGAAAAACGAAATCCTCGTTTAGGATCAAATTTTTCTACTGATTTCATCAATCCTAGGTTCCCCTCTTCAATCAAATCAAGTAAGGGTAAGCCTCGATTCAGGTAACGTCTAGAAATTTTAACAACTAAGCGTAGATTGGATTCAATCATTTTTTTTCTTGCTGCAGCATCACCTTCCAAAGCAAGTGTGGCGTAATACACTTCTTCTTCTGCACTAAGTAACGGCGAAAAACCAATTTCATTCAAATACAATTGTGTTGCATCCATAGCTTTAGCCAAACGCTTCCCACCCGCTTGGTAACTAGGAAACGCTTCCTTATCACTAAAATCAGGCTCATCTACTTCAACAATAGGAGCAGGCTCATCTCCATCAAGCTCAGCAATACTATCAATCTCAAGATCTAATTCCTCATCTTCCATCGATGCGTCTAATTCATCTTCAGGTTCAGCTTTCTCAACCAATGGTCCATCATTTGGGCACATTTTTTCACCTGTTAGTTATTAACTTTCAATACGTTAAACTATTGGGGAAATAAAATCTATAGTTTCATGCGAATGGACTCTTCTATGAGCACGACTATAAATAACTTAATGGATTCACAGGATGTCCAGCTTGTCTAATTTCGAAATGAACGCCATAAAATCGGCGATTAACAATACCCATTTCCGCAATCACTTGACCTGCTTTAATAGATTGCCCTTCTCGGACTAAATTGCGTGCATTATCACCATAAGCAGTTAAAAATTGATTATCATGTTTGATGATGATTAAGTTCCCGTACCCGGAAAGACCATTACCAGCATACGCCACTACACCAGCCTTAGACGCGTAGATTTTATCACCTTTATGTCCTGCAATTTCAATGCCTTTTTTTCCTTGAGTGGGCACAAACGATGAGACGATACGACCTTGGGCAGGCCATAACCAACGCCTTCGATTATAAAAACCACTCCATGGCGTTCTGCGAGGCGTGTAAATCGGTTTAGTAATCGAACGAGATGGTGCAGCGGAGCGAGAAATGCGCCGCATCGGTTGCAGATGAATAATTTGGCCAATAGACAAAGTATAAGGACTACGAAGCCGATTGGCCACAGCTAGTTGTCTATAATCTTGATCATAACGAAATGCGATTGAATATAACGTGTCACCGCGATGCACAACATATTGTGTTGCATTTCGATTGTATGCATGCCACCGTGATTCAACTACTGGCGCTAAAGTGTCCCGATCTGCGCACCCTGTTAAACACAATACAAATATAACAATAACCCATTTAATCATGTGTCAAACTACCTAAATTAATTCCTTTTACCCAAGAAGAAACTTGATCAAATAATTTATAATAAGTCAGATCAAGATGTAAGGGCGTAATTGAAACGAAACCACGATGAACAGCATGAAAATCTGTTCCTGGGCCCGCATCAGCTTCTATTCCCGGTGGTCCAATCCAATAAATAGGACGACCACGTGGATCCATCATTTGGTGAGTAGGTTCGGCATTATGGCGTGTACCTAAACGAGTTACTTCAATCCCTTGAATTTGATCCAAGGGTAAATCAGGGACATTGACATTAAATAAAGTACGTGCCGTCAAACTATCCGCTTGTAACTGTAACACCAATCGCGAAGCAATTACTGCAGCAGTTTCATAATGTTTTACGTCATGACTTGCCATAGATAATGCGATAGCTGGTATACCTAAATTACATGCCTCCATAGCGGCTGCCACAGTACCTGAATAGAGGACATCATCCCCTAAATTTGGACCATCATTGATCCCAGAAACCACGATATCGAAGGCATGATCAAAATATCCTGTTAACGCTAAATGCACACAATCCGTTGGTGTACCATCAACACAGTGAGCACCATTATCTAATTGCCTAACGCGTAAAGGATGTAACAAAGACAATGAATTACTAGCACCGCTTCGATTTCTATCGGGAGCCATCACATCAATATCCGCGATTTTTGCCATTTCGCGACTTAATACAACAATGCCTGGTGCAAGCACACCATCATCATTACTAATTAGTATTTTCATGATCCAAATTCCTTTAATGAGCTACTGGCGACTCTAACCACTTTATAACACTCAATCGTTCGCGAAGAAGTTGTTGATTTTTTGCCAGCTCTATTTTTAATTCCGGTGTCGATTGTTGTTTAGCAAGTGCCATTTGTTTAGCAATCGCTTCTTGCATAGCTAAAATAGTGCGCCCGTAAGCTTGTGGATCCATGCGCAACTCAGCAATTAATTTATTTACAGAACCCTCAAGCTCACTCAATTCGTTACACGCTCCACTCGTTGCTTGTTGATCCTGACAATCAAGTAAAGCTTGCTCTATTTGATTAGGGTTCATTTTGTAATAATTGACATCATAACTTAGAGACACGTCACTGATGCCTACTAGTAACAATAAATAAACGATTTTTTTTAACATAACTTATCCATTTTGATTTAAATTTGTAGCCCGGTGACCTTTAAAGCGTATACTAGGGTCTGTTGACAATTCATATTTCGACGTCCCGCGGCTTGTCCGCGGGATCCAGTTCGAACTATAGCTGTGCAATAGAATTGTGTATTGAACAATATCTCTGGATCCCGCGGACAAGCCGCGGGACGTAGACTCTGTGGAAATGAATTGTCAACAGACCCTAATAATTTAAGCTCTTCCTTGCCGTCTTTGTTCGTTATTAGAACGACCTCTCCCCCGAGGTTGCGTTGCTTTAGTTCTATAACTCATACTTTCACCTTTCTTTATAGCAGGACGCTTAATATGCGAACTTGCTGCTTGGGTCGGCAATTGATGGCTAGGCTCAAAATCATCAATTTCAACGCGAGGAATCTTGCGTTTGATTAATTTTTCAATATCCTGTAATTGCTTAATTTCATCAGCGCTTACTAATGAAACAGCGGCACCCACAGCACCAGCACGACCTGTACGCCCAATACGGTGAACATAATCTTCCGCTACTTGGGGTAAATCAAAATTGACCACAATAGGCAATTCATCGATATCAATCCCACGGGCAGCGATATCAGTCGCAACCAAGATATGCACCTTACCATTTTTAAAATCTGCCAACGCTTTAGTCCGTTGTGATTGACTTTTATTGCCATGAATCGCAATTGAGTCGATGCCATCAACAGCCAATAGTTTGACTAATTTATTAGCTCCATGCTTGGTTCGAGAAAATACTAATGTTTGTCCCCATTGATTTTTTCGAATCAAATGGCTCAATAACGCTGCTTTCTGAGCTTTATCAACCGGATGTATCGTTTGTGAAACACTAATCGCTGCCTCATTACGAGGGGTCACACTAATTTCAGCTGGATTAGTTAAAAACTCTTTTGTTAACTGGCATATTTCTTTCGAAAACGTTGCTGAAAACAAAAGTGTTTGTCGTTTTTTAGGCAGCTTAGCTATTATACGTTTGATATCATGGATAAATCCCATATCTAACATACGATCGGCTTCATCTAAAACTAATACTTTCACTTCCTCAAAACGCACTGCACGTTGCTGAAATAAATCCAACAAACGCCCAGGTGTTGCCACTAAAATATCAATCCCACCGCGTAATTTCATCATCTGGGGATTAATTTTTACACCACCATATACAACTGCTGAACGTAGATTATTAATATATTGCCCATATTGCAAGATGCTTTCATGAATTTGTGCGGCTAGCTCTCGAGTTGGTGCTAATACTAACATACTAATTTGATTGCTTGTGGCACGTGGCAAACTCGATAACTGATGTAATAAAGGTAAGGTAAATCCGGCTGTTTTCCCCGTTCCTGTTTGAGCAGAAGCTAATAAATCTTGCCCACGTAATACAACTGGAATAGCTTGTAATTGAATTGGTGTGGGCGTTATATACCCTTGTTCTGAAACAGCGCGTAAAATAGGTTCAGATAAACCTAAAGAGGAAAAAGTCATATGGATTCCTGTTAGTCTTGCATCGAAAACCCGCGAGTATACCACAAAATAAAAGTTTAATCATTGAACATGATTAATTCAGAACTTGTACTTATAAAGAACTTTCGTTATTGTATTACTATTCTGAATATATATTAAGAAATGCCGTGCTTGAATTTAAATTATGCGTTGATCCTCAAACAAAAGAAAAATTTATCGAAACATCCATTCACGGAAAAAATTTATTAACCACACCGCAACTTAACAAGGGGACTTCGTTCACTGTCGAAGAACGACAAGCATTTGCCTTAACAGGCAAGCTTCCTCATCGTGTTGAAGCAATTGACGAACAATTAGCACGTGCTTACTTACAGTTAGAACACTACGATACCCCGCTACAAAAAAATATTTATCTAAATAACTTACATGATAAAAATCAGATTTTATTTTATAGCCTTATTCGTGCCCATCTAAACGAACTTATCCCAATTATTTATACACCCACCGTTGGTCTGGCGGTGCAAGCATTTAGTCGCGAATATAGACAAGCCCGAGGTTTATATATTTCACACACGGATCAAGATCAGATTGAAGAAATACTAAGTAATCGCTCTAATCCTGAAATCGATTTAATTGTTATCACAGATGGTGAAGGTGTTTTGGGCATAGGCGACCAAGGTATCGGTGGTATGGATATTCCTGTTGCCAAACTGATGGTTTATAGTGCCTGTGGCGGGATCGATCCAACTCGCACATTACCTATTTTTTTGGATGTCGGCACCAATAACACTGAATTACTGGAAGATCCATTATATCTAGGTTGTCGTCATAATCGAATATATACAGAAGAATACGATAAATTTATTCATAAATTTATTACTAAAATTAAAAAACTATTTCCGCATGTATTTCTACATTGGGAAGATTTCGGTCGAAATAATGCACGTCGCATGCTTGATAAATATGAAAATGAATTATGTACCTTCAACGATGATGTTCAAGGTACTGGTGTTGTTACGCTTGCCGCATTATTAGCGGCTTCCAAAGTAACAAACCTGGAGCTTACAAAGCATCGTATTGTAGTTTTCGGAGCAGGCACTGCAGGAACAGGAATTAGCGATCAAATTGTGGATGCCATGATACGTATGGGATTAACTAAACAGGAAGCGTATGATCGATTTTGGTTAGTTGATAGGCAAGGTTTGCTGGTGGATGATGACGCTACTCTAACAGAAGCACAACAGCCCTACGCACGTAAAAAATCAGATTTCACAAAATGGTCCACTCAGAATGCCATTGAGCGCTCCCTTTCCGCCACAGTCGCCGAGATAAAACCAACGATATTGATTGGTTGTTCAGCTCAAACAGGTCGGTTTACTCAGGAAATTATCCAGTCCATGGCGATGCATTGCGAGCGCCCCATTATTTTCCCATTATCTAATCCCAACGATAAATGTGAAGCTCAACCTATTGATATTGTCAATTGGACTGAAGGTAAAGCTTTAATTGCAACCGGAACAGCGTTTGGTACCATTCATTACCAAAATCGCATCATGACCATTGCTCAGTGCAATAACGCGCTAGCTTTCCCCGGAATAGGGCTTGGCTTAATAGCGGTTAAAGCAAAACGGTTGACAGCCGATATGCTCTGGGCTGCAGCCATTGCAATCAGTGAGGTGTCCCCGAGTAAAGACGATAGTTTTTTACCAGTGCTACCAGCTATAGATCAAACTGAAAAAGTGTCTAAGCTAGTCGCGATTGCCGTTGCCCAAAATGCCATTGAAACGGGCATGGCTCAATCGAATCAAAAAAGCGATTTAAACCAATTAATTAATGAATTATTTTGGAAGCCTACGTATTTACCGTTCAAACGAGTTAAGTAATAAACGGAGAAACGTCGTTACGAGTAGCATAACGCCTAGGTAATTTAGTGACTTTAAAGGCCTTTGCCTTTACTATTCGTCAACGTTCTCAACTCCTCCACCCCCTCATCGATATGCTTTCCCATTTGCTTTATCTCTACTTGAACTTTTTTCACTAGAGAAGTTGCAGCTTGGTGCGTTCCTTTTGCAACCATTTCCAGCGGAGATACTGGAAAAAATCGATCTCGAATAGTAGTAGATGTTGGCGGAGTAAATCCTGTGTTTAAATTAATGGCATATTGCATTTCTTTGGATACCGAAATACGCCCCTCAGATTTAGCCAGGGACTTACTAAATCCCTCGTTAACCTCTAATCGTCTTGATATCTTCGCTAATTTGTTTACATAATAAAGTGTGTATTTTTTATCCTCATCTTCAATCCGAATATAAGCAGAATTATATGGAGCTAGTGATATATTCAAAAGATCATCTGGCATATTTATGACTGTATCAGGTAGTTTTTTCATCATAAAAGTGCAACACCCGCCCATTAAAAGATTTGAAAATGTTTCTCTAAGAACTTGCAAACATAAATGAAGTGTAGGAAATCGAACTAACCTAGACGATAATATCCTCTCTGCTTCAGCAAGTTTTTTACCAGTATCTACTCCCGCTATAACCTCATCATTATGGCTGTCAGTTAAATATTTAATTGATAGATTATAAACCGTATGTTGGTAATCACTGACTGCTGTTAATAGCTTCGCATTATTTACTTTATGTACTTTTTTTTCATTGCGCATATAATTACACATCTGACCAACTTCATTCAGAACAGCAAGTAAAGCGCCTTGCTTAGCATTGTTATCCTGTGAGTTATTTAAGATACAATCTATAGCTGCTGAAAAATGCTCTAACTTTTGTTCTTCTTGATGAACTGATAAAAGATGGTAAATTGCATATACCTGCTGGTTTGACATATCACTGCTATCTGTGTTTATCGGTGGGATTAACTTTTGTAAAGTATCCTTTACATGTATTTTTAATGCCTCAAAATAGTATGGATCTTCATCTAAATGATCATTATCGTTTTCCTTAGCACCATAGATAGGCAATTTAAGTGCCTTCGGGGTGAAATCAAAAAAAGAATTTTTAGAAAATTTGTTCAAGTACCACTCTATTATAGGTTGTTCTTTATTTTTATCTGCTTTAGCCTCTGGTGTTTGTTCTGGTTCTGGTATTTTTTTAGGCTCATTTACCGCAATTTCTAACGAACGGCACATGTGACAAGGAATCGGAGATACATCAGTTTGTTCTGTAATTTTATTTGAAGTCACAAGTCGAGAAATTAATCCAATCCTCGGACCAAATTGACTTTCTCCGCGACTAGAGTCCCAATGATCTTTATGAGGAAGTAAAAAAATTTGGATCTTATCTTTAGCTAATTGCGGTAGTTTAACTAGAGTTTGCCAAAAATACTCTCTCTCAAATCCAGTGGTATTCAGATGATAGTCACCCACATAGCCAAAATAACGTTTGAGATTTTTCAATGCGCTAAAATCAATAGCACTTTCTTGCTGCGCTTTAGATTTATTAAACAAATTTTTAGTCCTTCCCATTACCGGCTGATCCGCGCCACCAACATACAAATCAACTCCTAAATGATCCAGTTTTGGTAGTATCTTAATCGCTGTCCAGGCCCCTCGGCTAAAGCCTGCTGTTATAATCCGATCAACATCTATATTATTATCTGTGGTATTTGTCTCATCTGTTTTACTACCTGCTTTTTGCTTTGTAATAATAATTGATTCTTCAAACGTATTTCTTAGTAAGGCAAGATCTAGTGCAGCGTATCCATTTTCTTGTTTAGTAAAACATTTTGCAATTTTATCCGTGGGAGTTTCTAAATCTGGATCGATTACACTACCTCCAACTTTGGGTGCTTGACAACCATCAATAAAAATTTTTATCACATCCTCATTAGGTTCGAAGTCAGTAAAACTGGCATTATGAGCATCATAATACTCCTTTGCAGTTTCTGCTGTTCCCGCGAAGAAAAAAATTACTTTTGTCATTTTTACGACCATATAGAATATAAATTATAAATTAAGTATAGACTATTGACTTTAACTTTGTGATAAATTATAAAATTGGGGCGCGTAGAAGATCCATCCTCAGCGAAGCACTTCAAGTTAGACATAGTTTTATTTTTGAATTACGATATAAAAATCCCGCATTTCAGCGGGATTTCAAATTGGATTATTATTTTTTTTTGTAACTGCGCACTTCCATACATAATCCAGAGCGTAGTGAGCTATCTCCGAAGCACGATACCGTGCCTCAATCAAAGAGATCCTCGCTACGCTTTGGAATAAGTGTAGCAGTTACGGTTTTTTTGCTGTTGTTTTTTTAACAGTAACTGATTGTTTTTTATGATGAACTACTGGTTTATGCTGAGATACAGTAGTTGTGCATGTCATATCTGGATCTTCAAAGGCCATATTGGGTTCTGAACAGCATTCGCATCCACATTTGCAGCGTCTTCCCCAGTGTTTATGACAGCAAAACACCGATCCGACTAAAAACATCCCCAAAATACCCAGGTCACTGAATGTTAAAATAGTAAGAATTGTAGCAATTGCTAAAAATATGATTCCTAAAATTTCAGAGCGATGAGACATATTACACACACCTGTTTTAACTTTTTTAATTTTTTCCATTTTATCCTCCATGAATAAGAACAACATTATAAGGATAGACCAATTTTATAAAAAATGATACAGGATAATAATTAGTAAATTAGAGCAATATAAAACCCTGTATTATACTTCATCATCATTCCTTTTCGGTATATCTTGAGTTGATTTAATCATTTCCGCATCAACTTCCGAAATTTTTGTTTTCTTGGGTTTTATTGGTTTTGATTCGACAATAGGTTCTGGCTTTGCAATGGGGTTAGGCTCCATCGTTGGCTTCGGCTCAGCAATAGGTTCCGGCTTAGTAATGGGGTTCGGCTCCATCATTGGTTTCGGCGCAACAATGGGTTCCGGCTTAGTAATGGGATTCGGCTCTATCGGCTGTTTCGGTTCTACTTTTGGAGATTTGTTAGGTGTTTGGTTTATATCACATGACTGGGGCTCTGGTTCCTTATGTTTTGCCTTATACTCGTCAACAATTTCACCTATACTTGTTTTCACGTCTTTAAACAACTTCCCCATCATTGAGGTAATCTCATTAAAGTCTGGTAATTTTGATTTTTGATCAGCCATGTTACACTCCCTGTTAAAATTTATATGCAATTGTGTGACTATAAGTATAGTCCCAGTTCAAGATAATTAACAACAAATCAATTAGATCTTGATATGATATAGCACAAAGGCGACTCTAGATAAATAAACGAATTTGTACGACAAAAAATTCGTCATTGCGAAGAAAGTAACAATAAAGCGACTCAGGGCTTATATGAAAAAAATTCTTATCGTTGGTGGCACTTTTTGTCCTCCCCACCAAGCACATATGGCTATTATTACTGCAGTTCAGAATCATTTTGCATTTGATCAAGTCATTTTTGTTCCGTGTAAAGAACCCGTTTTAGATAAAGCAGCCGGTACGTCAGTGACCCATCGCATTGCTATGTTACGCCTAGCCTTAAAACCTTTTTCAAATTTTATATTAGATCTTTGTGAGATAGAGCGTGACACACCCTCTTATATGATCACTACGTTGCTGCATTTTCGGAAAAAACTAGGTGAAGCTGTATCGATAACTTTATTTATGGGAATGGATAATTTTTTGCAATTTCCTCGATGGCATCACTGGCAAGATATTTTAACTCTGAGCCATTTGCTTGTGGTAAATCGAGCCAATATTACCGCTGATCTGTCCCCTGTCCTGCAAACCCTACTTGCCAATCATAAACCAACACCAGATAACAATTTATCGAACAAAACGGTTGGAACGATTGAGCTTTTTGATGCCGGCCATTATGATATTTCCTCTACTTATATTCGTTCGATGATTCAACATGCTATTAAAAATAAATTGCCTACGGATAAGTTAATTACATCGACAGTACGTGATTATATTGATAAGCACAAATTATTTCTTTCTTAAATTGTAACTCCTCAGGTACGTCATCCCGAACGCATTGAGGGATCTCCTATTAGCTAGATTCGTGCCAAATTCCGGAAATCCATCACTGCGTTCGGGAAGATGTTGCTTCAGTTTGAGGGAATTACCTTGCTCCCAACTTATTTACTACCGCTTACGGGGGGAATGTTTTTACTTAGCTTAACTCCCAGAAATCAAACTAGGCAACGTCCCTAAAGTTTTTTTGCAGTTTTCTCAAGCATAATCTGAGCACGGATTTTTCAGTTTACTTCGATCTGCCCCCTCTCCCGCGCTAGGAGTTTGAGTAGTATGATAATGTCCTTCGCGGGATGAGGGTTG
>JAUYSP010000014.1 GCA_030696305.1 Legionellaceae bacterium
TCACGGTAGATAATTTTAGTGAAGAAGATGTGTTAGCTTTAGCGGCGGCTCTTGAGCGTCACAGTGAGCATCCACTTGCAAAAGCAATTATGATGAAAGCAAAAGATAACAATGTATCGATTAGGACGGCAGAGGACTTTGTTACAATAGCAGGGCAAGGTGTCAAGGCTTTCGTTGATAAACAACAAATTATTATGGGTAATAGGCGGTTTATGCAGGCGTCAAAAATTGATAGCTCAGCCTTGACTCATGAAGCAGAGGCTCGGCAAAGCGAGGGGAAAACCGTACTTTATATGGCAATAGACGACCAATTGGCCGCTATTTTTATAATTGAAGATCCAATTAAATTTTCGAGTCAAGTTGCTATTAAATCTCTGAAAAAGAGAGGCATTAAGGTGATCATGCTTACCGGAGATAATCAAAAAACAGCGCAGGTGATAGCAACCAAGCTGGGGATTGATACCGTTATATCAGATGTATTACCCCATGATAAGCGTGATGTCATCATAGATTTACAATCAAAAGGTTCAATGGTTGCAATGGTGGGAGATGGCGTCAACGACGCTGTGGCGTTGACCCAGGCAAATATTGGCATTGCAATGGGTACTGGAAGTGACATTGCGATAAATAGTGCAGGGATCACTTTATTACAAGGTGATTTGAACGGTATTCTTATAGCTTTTGACTTATCAAAAGTAACCTTACGAAATATTCGTCAAAATTTATTTTTTGCATTTATTTATAATGCAATGGGTGTGCCGATTGCTGCGGGCATTTTATATCCATTTACGGGACTATTATTGAGCCCCATGATTGCCGCGGCTGCAATGTCTTTAAGCTCGGTTTCGGTCATTTTAAATGCATTAAGATTACGTTTAAAATAGAAATACTTGATATAAATATAAGGTATGTTTATGGATGTTTGCATGGCATAATTAAAAATCACAGGGAGTAACTCTATCAGCAACGTGCTGAAATAATTCCTATTTTGGAAAGATTGAATGACTTATGGATAAATGTGTTATCAAAAGCTGGATGAAACTCTTGCTTATGGCTTTACTAGTCTCTCCGGCAATCGTTTTCGCTATGCCTGCATTAACGTTGAAGCAAACAACACAAATTGCCATTCATAATAATCGGGATTTAATTGCTGCGCGCTATACCGTATCTTTAGCTCGCGCACGCCTGATACAGGCGGGCCTTTGGCCAAATCCCAGTCTCAATATAACAAACATTGATGATAAAGCGTTTACGAATGAAGGCGAATACTCACGTAGTGCCGGATTTAGTCAAGCATTTCCTATTTCAGGCCGTATTGCAAAACAAAAAACAGTGGCACGTATTGATGTTGTGAAAGCAATGGCTGAAATTAGCGAGGCCGAACGTAAATTAAGCGCTAATGTTGCAAACGCGTTTTATGCGTTGGTTATTACGGAACGTCGCTTGCATCAACTTAATTATTTATTAGGGCTAAACAAGGAACTGGTTCGGGTTACACATAATCGTTATCACGTGGCAGAAGTTTCTGAGCTGGATATGAATACCGCGCGTCTTGAATATCAACGTATTAATCAAGAAAAACAATTATTAGATAGTGTGCGTGTTAATCAGGTAGCCCAGCTCAATCAATTATTGGGACGGCAGCCGACAGTACTGATAACTCTGGATCCAACATTACCGAAGCAAACCGCGTTATTAGCACTTAAGTCATTGCAAGCGATCGCATTGAAAAATAGACCGGATAAGCAAGCGATTATGTTAGGCATTCAGCGTGCCAATGCCGATGTCCGATTAGCAAAAGCAGAGCGGTTTGCTGATTGGACGCTTGGGTTGGCAGTACAACAAGATGAAATAGTTGTTCAAGGCGCACCACCTCAGCGCCCCGATCGCACATTGGGTGTAAATATCGCTGTTCCATTGCCTTTATTAAATGGAAATCAGGGGCGAATTATGGAAGCAAGTGCTACTGGCACCCAAGCGCTCATGGCATTACGTGCCATCAATTTAACGATTGAAACAGAAGTCGCTAACAATTATGCGCAATTACAAATTTTACACAACGCCTTACAACAAACACAAAATACGTCTCTTAAGCTCACATTAAAAAATATTAATTTAGCACGAGAAGCCTATAAAAATGGCCAACTCTCTCTATTAAATCTTGTTCAGGTGCAACGACAACAAAATGATTTGCAGATGAGTTATCTTGCAAATTTGGAAAAATACTTACAAGCCTATGTTGCCTTGTGCACGGCTGTTGCCCCAATTGAGTCGCTAGCGTTTTGTGACTACCTCTCTTATAAAAGGAATTTAAATGCACAACATTGTACCGTTGCGAATTAGAGCTATTTTACAATTTAGCCTTTTTATTGGGTTCGTCTGTTTTAACTCCATAGCAAGTGCTCATGGTGATGAAATTGAGATAGGTGGTGGCTCCAAGGGTCCTGTTCAATTAACCGAAGAACAGACAAGCATGCTTCAAATTAAAACCGCTGAAGCGAGCATGCATCCATTAGCTCAAATATTATCGTTAAATGGACAAATAAAATTATTGCCTAATGAACAAACAGACGTAAGTGTTAGAATTAGCGGTAGTATTACAGCTCTTGATGCAAATTTAGGTGATACAACGAAAGTGGGACAACGACTCGCTACAATACAATCTCGCTTGATTGGTGACCCACCACCCAGTGTGGCTGTATACGCACCACTTGCGGGTGTTATTGATGCACGCAATGTTAATTTAGGTCAGGCAGTTGAGCCTAACACAGTTCTTTTTCACATTAGCAATCGCGAGAACATGTTAGTCGTTGCTGTGGTCTATGAAGAGGATGTTGGTAAGGTGAAATTAGGACAAGACGTCAATGTTCATGTGCTTAGTTATCCTAAAGAAGTTTTTACGGGTAAAGTAACTTTAATCGAGCCTAACCTAGATGCGCTGACAAGAACTGTAAATGTTCAGATTATTCTTGCTAATAAAGCGGACTTGTTAAAGCCTGGTATGTTTGTACGTGCTAATCTTGTTTTAAACAAGGCGGATTCGGTTCTCAGTATTCCTAATTCAGCACTGATAGAGGCTAATGGGGAAAAATTTGTGTTTGTGCGTAGTGGTAATTCGTATGATCGAATGGATGTACACCTCGGTGCCAGTGATGATGAAAATACGGAAGTTACAGGGGGTCTTGTTCCAGGGGATGAAGTGGTGACACAAGGCAATCGAGAACTTTATACCTTGTGGCTTACGGGAAGTCAGTCGAAAGCATCTAAAGAGGGTCACCATTAAATGTTTACTCGCTTGATTGCTTGGTCATTGCATAACCGCTTCCTTGTTTTAGCCTTCACGCTTATTTTTTGTCTTTTTGGTGGTTATACCCTGCAAAAAATGCCGGTGGATGTGTTCCCCGAATTCGCTCCACCTCAAGTGGTTGTCCAAACGGAATCGCCAGGTATGGCGCCACAAGATGTGGAGGCATTAATAACCTATCCGTTGGAAAGTGTTATTAATGGCACGCCGGGTGTGGCTCATGTGCGCTCCAAAACGTCTGTTGGACTATCAACAATCACCGTGGTGTTTGATGATAAAACGGATATTTATCGTAATCGACAATTGGTGAATGAACGGATTCAACAAATAGCTAGCCGTCTGCCTTCGGGAAGCAGTACGCCCGTGATGTTGCCCGTCACATCGGCTGTGGGTTGGTTAGTTAAATATGCACTGATTAGCAAATCAGCGAGCCCTGAAACACTACGAACCATTTCTGATTGGAGTATTAGGCCACGTATTTTAGCACTGGGCGGTGTCGCGTCTGTCGTGTCGTTAGGCGGAGATGTTAAGCAATATCAAGTGCGCATTGATCCCGAGCGTATGCTTGCTTATCGTATTAGTGTTGAAGAAGTACGTCAGGCGTTAGAAACAACAAACCGCAATGTCCCTGGCGCATTTTTACATCAATCCGGTTCTGAACTTGTTGTTGAGGCCGTCGGGCGCATTAAAACGTTAGATGATATCAAAAAAACATTGATTGTAACGCGTGAAGGTATACCAATTACCATTGCCAATATTGCAACGGTTGGATTTGGCGGTGCGATTAAACGAGGCGATGGTGCTTATAATACTGAAAATGCGGTGATTGGAACCATTTCTAAAACATACGGTGCCGATACAGTGACCACCACAGACAAGGTGGAGCAAACGCTGGCTAAGATCAAGGCGTCATTGCCGGCGGGAATCGAGTTAAAGACTAATGTATTTAGGCAGGCCAATTTCATTGAGTCAGCGATTCATAATTTAACGGTGGCACTTTTAGAAGGAGCCATCATTGTTATCATCGTGCTCTTCATTTTTCTAATGAACTGGCGTGCGTCGTTGATTACGTTTATATCTATGCCCATTTCCTTTGTTGTAGGCATTCTTGTGCTGCATTTTTTCGGATTTGGCATCAATTCGATGACCTTAGGTGGGATTGCTATTGCAATTGGTGAAGTCGTTGACGATGGTATTATCACCGTTGAAAACGTAGTACATCGATTGCGTCTGAATCGGCTAGTTAAAAATCCCCTCCCTACCATTGAGGTGGTTTTTGACTCGGTTCTTGAAATTCGGAGCTCTGTTGTTTATGCCACGGTGATTATCAGCCTTGTGTTTTTACCTATTTTTTTTCTTTCAGGTATTGCTGAGCGTATTTTTAGTCCTTTAGCGATAGCCTATATTGCCTCTGTTCTAGGTTCTTTAGTTGTATCGATCACATTGGTGCCCGCACTTTGTTATTTATTGCTGGTTCGTAAAAAAGAACAACAACAAGACGTGCTTATTCAATTACATCCTATAGAGCAGAAGGAACGTTATCAAATTGAACATTCTTCTCAAGGCAAACATGCTGAATCAGAAACTCGTTTTGTTGTCTGGCTAAAAGGACATTTTTTAACGTTATTAACCTGGTCTTTGAATCACTGTAAGGCCGTGCTCTTAATGGCAGGTACGGCGTTTATTTTAGCCTTAGCGCTGTTACCTTTTTTCGGAACGTCTTTTCTGCCAGAGTTTCATGAAGGCAATTTTATTGTGGCAATGAGTACATTACCTGGAACCTCATTAGGCGAATCCATGCGATTAGGAGAGCAAGTACGTAAAAAATTACTTCAATATCCCCAAGTGTTATCGATTTCTCAGCGGGCTGGACGAAGCGATCTGGATGAGGATGCGTTGCCACCGAACGTTAGCGAATTTGATGTGCGTCTTGATTTTACAAAAGACGAAACTATGTCTCCAGTGGAGTTAGTGAAACGTATTCGCCAGGATTTGAGCCAAATTCCTGGAACCGTTTTCAATGTAGGCCAATTTATAGCACATCGGATGGATGAGGTATTGTCTGGCGTCAGAGCGCAGGTCGCAATTAAAATATTTGGTGACAAGCTGTCAACGCTTAATCAGTTAGGGCAATCCATTGAAACCATGTTGAAAAAGGTACCTGGGGTCGTTGATGTTAATAAGGAACAACAAATCGATGTTCCACAATTAATCATTAAAATTGATCGTGAAAAAGCAGCCCGCTATGGCGTTAATGTCGGACAAATATCAGAAGATATTCAAGTTTTGTTAAATGGAATTTCTGTGTCCAGTGTACTGGAGGGGCAGCGAACGTTTGATTTGTATGTGCGCATGGCAGCGACTGGGCGTGACAATGTGAAAGCAATACAAGGCATGTTGATTGATGCACACAGTGCTGCTGTGAATGGTATTAGTAAAATTCCTTTGCGTTCTGTGGCTGATATTACGCTGGAATCTCAACCGTTTGCCATCAATCGAGAAAATGTACAACGATATATTGCTGTGGCGTTTAACGTACAGGGACGCGATTTAGGTAGTGTTATCAAAGATGTTCAACAACGCGTTACCGAGTCTATCCAATTACCGGCCGACTACTTTATTGAATATGGCGGACAATTTGAGAGCCAACAGCAAGCGTCGCGTGTGATTTTAATTTTTGGAAGTGTCGTTATCCTGATTATGTTCTTATTGCTTTACAAAGCATTTGGAACCATGCGTGAAGCGTTGCTTGTGATGTTCAACCTGCCCTTAGCATTGATTGGTGGTGTGGTGTCACTTTATATTTCAAGTGGTGAAATGAGTGTGGCCGCCATGATTGGGTTTATTACTTTATTTGGCATAGCCACACGGAATGGAATTATTTTGGTTAGTCATTACAACCAATTGCACGCAGATGGACAATCTCGACAAGCGGTGATCATTCAAGGTACGCTTGATAGACTGGTCCCTGTATTAATGACGGCTGCTACAGCGGGGCTTGGGTTAATTCCTTTATTATGGGGTTCGCCTGCAGGAAAAGAACTCGAACGACCATTGGCTCAAGTTTTATTGGGCGGCTTATTTACGTCTACGATCCTCAATATGTTAGTTGTGCCTACAGTCTATAATGCCATGGAGCAATGGCGCGAAAAGCGTAACAAATCCACTATTACCAAAATAAAGGAGAATTAAAATGAAAGGATTGTTATCTACGAGCCGTAAATTACTTATGGCATTATTCAGTGTGTGTGTCTTTACCCTGGCTATTCAATCGATTGCACATGCGAATGAAGAAGAATCCGCTCAAATTAAAATACCTGACACGGTCGCGGGTGTTTGGACGGCCGTAGACGAGCACACTGTCGCTATTGATAAACTGATAGCCTCTAATCAGTTAACAACCATTCACTCCCATGCATTTGCTATTCGTGATTTAATTAAAGCGCTTCCTGGACTAAGCAGCAACTTATCCTTTGAGCAAGTAGCTGTCGTTAAACGTGATAGTGGTTATGTTGATCAACTTGCAGTACGATTGGATAAAACAGGCGATGCCAATGATAAAGACGGTACTGTAATCAGTTTTAATAAACTACAAAAAATCTTAAAACAGATAAGAACTAATTATGAACTCACACCAAATGCCGCTAATAAATAGCAAATCTAAGGGGTAATCAATATGATGCTACGCTCTTTTCGTCCAATTGTTGGGGTTTTATTTGTTTTGTTGTCAAATATGGGCTTTTCATCAGAAAAGCCCAGCATAACCGTTAAGCCAACCATATTGATTATTAAAAAAATCACGATAGACGTTGATGGAAAAATGGCAGATCTATTTAAGATTGAGCAACCTGATGGTACATGGGGTTATCGAGGTGTCAAAGGTCAATTTTTTGATGCCATTGTGAAAAACACTACCGATAAGCCGACGGTTGTTCATTGGCACGGTTTGCTTGTACCCAATATTTACGACGGTGTTCCTTATGTCACGCAAGCGCCCATTCCTGCAGGTGGAGAATTTCATTATCGATTTAAATTAAAACAATCGGGTACGTATTGGATGCATTCTCATCATGACTTGCAAGTTCAACAATTTCTATCCGCCCCTCTCATCATCTCCGATCCTGCTGAAAAACAAGTGGATAAAGAAGTGACATTATTTATTGGTGATTTTAGCTATAAAAAACCGGAAGTGATTTTTGCAACGTTAAAAAAAGGCATGGCCCATATGGATCATGGCGGTACCGCCATGCAAATGGATATGCCGATGGATCATAAAAAAATGAATAGGCCTGATCTGAATGATGTTGAATATGATGCCTTTCTTACCAACTACCGCACCCTAAAAAATCCTGAGATTGTATCTGTAAAACCTGGTGAAGTTGTGCGTTTGCGCATTATTGCAGGATCCGCCATGACGAATTTTTTTATAAATACAGGCGTTTTAAAAGGGCAAGCAATAGCTGTTGATGGCCAAAATATTAAACCCATTGAAGCGCGTCAATTTCAATTAGCTGTAGGACAACGCATGGATATTTTGGTTAAAATTCCTATGGGTGAGCAGGCCTATCCAATTCTTGCTCAAGGTGAAGGAACACAATTGCAAACCGGTCTTATTCTAGCTACGCCCAAAGCGACAATTGCTCCACAAAAAGAAAAGACTGATGCGATGGCTGGTGCATTAAATTATGAACAAGAATTTAAACTTCAAGGAAAGGTCCCTCTTAAGTCAAAAGCACCTGGGCAAACTCTCGTTGTCAATCTTGAAGGCGATATGATGAAATATACTTGGAATATCAACAATCAAGCATGGCCCAAAATAAAGCCACTCCTCGTTTCTGAAAACAAACGAGTAGAAATGGTATTTAACAATCACTCATCCATGGCGCACCCTATGCATTTACATGGACACGTATTTGAAGTCACCGAGATTGACGGCAAACCATTAAAACAAGGAGCTATGCGTGATACGGTACTCGTATTGCCGAACTCCACAGTTAAGATACAATTCGACACGGATAATCCAGGTAATTGGATGATGCATTGCCATATGCTCTACCATCAGGAAAGTGGCATGATGACGATAGTAAATTATGCTAATGTTAAGGTGCCGAATTTAAACTCGCTAAATATGAATGGTATGATTCATTGATAACAATATTAATTAACAGAAACAATTGTTTTGAAATTTCAACTAATTAAGTGTAGTTTACTGAGTATTTTTTGGGAGCCTAGCTAGGATCCGTTATGGGAATATAAATGATTTTTCTAAGTCACACGCACTCGGATAAAAAAATAGTCAATCAAATAGCACATACTTTAGCTCAAGTATTCGGGCAAGAGCAGGTATTCTATGATAGCTGGTCAATCCAGCCAGGTGATGGAATTATCGATAAAATGAGTACTGCATTAGAAAATTGTAAATTTTTCTTTTTCTTTGTGAGTAAAAAAAGTCTTCAAAGCAATATGGTCAAACTTGAATGGCAAAATGCATTATTTAAAAGCACACGAGAGAAAATAAGCATTATTCCTGTAAAAGTTGATAACAGTATGATGCCAGCAATTTTTGCTCAAACTTTATATATTGATATTTTTGGGCAAGGTACGGAGTCTGCAGTTAGACAAATGATCGATGTAATATCTGGAAATAATACATACCGATTCGAGCCAGGCTTTCACAACATTCGGGCATATGTAGCTCAAGAAGAGTTGAAATTAATTATTGAATTTAGGGCAGAAGTGTATATGGAGCCCCATTCAAACTATCTAATTCTCCTTGATAATTTAAAAGAGGACTTAAACTATCGCGCAGTTGATGAGGGGATGTTTGACTCAGGGTTTCAAGAAAAACTTATATTGACTAATGGATTAACAACCAATGCGGTTATTATAGGTCGAAGCACGGCCACTTCTCCTGGTTTTCCATTTATTGTAGAAATAACTTCCAAAAACGACACTAAATTAAATTTTAATGGAGCAATGCGAGCGGTTTCTCGTGGTAACTATGAACTACTACCGGTTATTAATATAGGATAGCTCATTCAATTTTAAGGAAGCTTTGCCAAAAGAACAAATATATCGTTATTTGATAGCACCGATTTTAAAGCCTGTAGTTTTTCTTCAATTAAGATCTCAATGGCACAGGCTACCAGTCAATTAGACGGGAGCCGCATGTCACTATCCCCTGTCACCATACCTTCAATCGTTAATCGAGAAAAACTTTTATCTTTCTTAAACAGATTTAACGCTTTATTAGGTAATTTTTCAGCTTAATCAGCTTTCGATCTATGTATATTTACTGACTGTCACAAACGCGCAACATTCCTGCGCTCGATTAAAAATCACTAATCAAAAGATAAAAACTAAGCCACGCGGCCCGGATAAAGAAGTAACTTTATTTGTTGGTGATTTTAGTAATAAGAAACCAGAAGTCATTTTTGCAACGTTAAAAAAAGGCATGCCCCATATCGAGCACACCAAATGTTAATTCTGAATTATTCTGAATTCAACTCTCTTTGATTATTCCAATTGCTTCTTTAATAACGTAGAGGCTCACAAAAAATCCAACTACTAAATCAGGATAACGCGAATTTGTGAATGCCACTAAAATACCAGAACAAATAACACCAATATTTACAACGATATCTGCTCGAGTAAATAACCAAGAAGCCCGCAAATGTGCTTCTCCTAGGCGCAACTGCCCTAACTTATATAATACAAAAGCATTAACTATTAGTGAAATAATAGCGACTATAATCATGGTATGGCTTTCTGGAAAGCTCCCCTGCCATCCCCGGTATGCCACTTCAAATAATATACCAAGACCTAAAAGCAGCAATATACTCCCGCTGAGTTTTGCTGCAGTGGTCTTAAATTGTAAGCTGCGACCGATTGCAAATAATCCTATGGTATAGGCCGAGGCATCAGCAAGCATATCGAGCGAATCAGCAAGTAGACTGGTTGATTCAGCTAAAATGCCAGCAATTAATCCAACCACAAACATCATGAGGTTTAATATTAATGCCATCACTAGAACCCTACGTTCAATGGCTACTGTTGGATGACACCCACAATTACTCACAATCCATTGTCTCCTTGCATGTGATTTTATTTACAAATAGAAATATTATGATATCTCGAATAAAAATATAAATCAGCTCAATTCCGGTATTGTAATGATATTACAATACATTTAAGCTATTTTTTTATTGAATCCTGCTTGGTGAAATGCCATGGAATTGCACATAATAGAACAATATGGAGTCTTTTAAGAATACCCGCGAAACTGTCTCTTTATGCACCCTGGCTGAGATCCTAAAAAACATTAATAATGTTGATAACCATCCATGGGTCTGCTTCGTCATCTTTCTCTCATTCCCGACTGATATTAACTCCATCCATTGGCAATACAAGGTCTACTCGTCGCAAGCTCCTGTGTTCCACCTTGTATTGCCAATGGACTCCGTTAAATCATTTTGTCGCGAATGAGAGAAAGATGACGAAGCAGAAATAACCACCTGAGGTATTTATCTCTTTTCAATAATGAATTCGCTTCACTCATATTGTATTTTTAAAGCGATGAGTTCCAGAATCAAAAGCAGTGCTAAATGCATTCTAAAAGCAAAGGATTTTAAGTGTATTTTCGTTGAAAATTATCAATAAAAAATGATATTTTAATCGTAAAATCAAGCGGTTAGTGATAATGTTAAAAGGTAGTATAAGGCGTGGTATTAGGTTGCTCTAACAACAAAATACCACTAATCATCAACACTATTGGAGTAGTGAAAATGACTCAAAACAATTTATCAAATAGTAGTTTATCTAGCAATCAAAATTTCAATCCACAAATTTACGTCGCATGTTTAGCTTCTTACAATAATGGGGTACTTTACGGATGCTGGTGTGATGCCACAGAAAATAAAGACATTATAAATGATCAAATTCAAACCATGCTTTCAAATAGTAGTATACCCCACGCTGAAGAGTATTCGATTCATGGTTATTCTGATTTTGGATCTTTAAATTTAAGTGAAAACGAATGCCTCTCGACAGTTCATGATCTGGCGCTATTTATCAAAGAACACGGAGAGCTAGGGGTAGAGCTCATAGGATACCTAGGTGACCTTGAAAGTGCCCAAGATGCCCTGGAAAATAATTATCATGGGTCATACAACAGCGAGCTATCATATGCTATCGATCTATTTGATGATTGCTATATCCATGATGTGCCAAAAAACATACGATACTACATTGATTATGAAGCGTTTTGTCGGGATCTCTTTATGAGTGATTACTACTCGATATCAGCTGACGGAGATGTCCATATTTTTTCCAATCACTAATCCATAGGGCAGCAAACGCTGCCTTTCTTTTTAAGTCTCGATCAATCAACTTCTAATTTTTTCTTTATTCATTGTCACAAACGCGCAACCTTCGTGCGCTCGATTAAAAACTAATTACCCAAAAGATATAAAAAACCCATCAAAATAAACAAAAAAATTAAGCTCACAAAATAAAAGTTACACACCTTTCGTCGGATATCCGACATATTATAACCCATTGATAATTAATGATTTAATTTGGATTTAAAGCCGATTTTCAACAAAAATTGGCGATGATGCCATGATGAGGACAAGTGATGAACATATAAATTAAAAAATCATTTATTTTTCAAGATAATGACAAACTTTTTAGATCTTTTTTCATCATCATTTATCATCGTCGATTCATCGCACTAATTTCCAATCTAAGTGTAGAGTCATTAAAAAACTGATAAAATAAATGTTGTTTTTCATATATTCATTTTATCAAATGAGCCACTTAATCGATATTTCTTTATTAAAAACCAATCGAGATTACTCTTTACTCTATAGTGGTCAGTTTATTTCTTTTATTGGAACGATGCTCTCTGGTGTGACCTTGCCGTGGCAAATTTATCAATTGACGCACTCATCCTTCATGGTTGGTTTGTTAAGTCTCGTGCAATTACTCCCACTATTGTTCACTGCATTGTTAGGTGGCGTATTCGCTGATCGTTACAATCGACGCAAGCTAGTAATTTTGAGTGAGTGTATCTTGATAATAGGCTGTGCCATATTGGTACTCAATGCCAGTCTGCCTCAACCGAATTTAGTGATAATCTATCTTGTGTCATCGATTATGTCGGCTATTACCGGATTGCATCGACCTGCATTTGAAAGTATGACTCAGCAGCTGGTCAAGCCAAAAGATTATAAATCTGTAGGCGCACTCGCTAGTTTTAAATTCAGTTTCTGTATGATTACGGGGCCCGCAATTGGCGGTTTATTGATCGCACAATTCGGTGTAATGGTAACATATACCGTTGATCTGCTGACCTTCTTGATTTCTTTAATATCATTGAGTTTGATGAACCCATTAAAGCAGCCCGTTGTTGAACAACATCTCCCAGTCATTAAAGCCTTACAAGAAGGATTAAAATTTGCTGTAAGCCGACAGGAATTGATGGGTAGTTATCTTGTGGATTTCCTTGCCATGATCTTCGCTACATCCTTTGCTTTGTTTCCTGCCATTGCCCAATCTCTGGGTGGTGCTAAAACTTTTGGGTTAATCTATGCGTCTCCGGCCGTAGGTTCTCTTGTCATCTCATTTTTTAGTGGTTGGGCTGCAGGGATCAAACAAGATGGAAAAGCCATTGCTATTGCGGCGGCTTTTTGGGGACTATCCATGATTGGATTTGGTTTCAGTACTAATCTGTATGCTGCCTTGTTGTTTTTGGCACTTGCTGGTGCTTTTGATGCAATCAGTGGTATTTTTCGAAGCACGTTATGGAATCATGTTATTCCTCATGATTATCGCGGACGCCTAGCAGGGATCGAAATGATAAGCTATATGGGTGGACCGATGTTGGGTAACGCCAGAGCTGGTGCTATCGCTTCAGTCTTTGGTATTACCACAGCTGTTGTTTCAGGCGGTATGCTTAGCATTGTCGCGGTCATCGCTTGTTGTGTATTCATGCCAAAATTTTGGAAGTATAAAAATCGGTAAGATCGATGCAAGTTCAAGATTCTTGCAACAACTCTTGATATCGCTCCACGGAAGCCAACTTTAATTTCTCAAAATCTTCCGGTGTCATCTTCAAAAAGTGAGCCGTCATGCTTTTCATCAATGCATTCGTTTGAATAGTCAATTGATGACAATATTTCTCTGCTTGCCTCTGGGCACGGTTTTGAGTTGCATATTCCATGCCCAATTGAATAAACTGATTCAATACTGTAGAAATCGAATCACCATGTTTTACTGCAAGCGCCTCAGCGGTTTTATATGTTACATCGGATAATGTCATGGTAAATCTTGGCATATTAGTCCCTCATTGGTTTATCGTTCCAGTTCTTTAACTCTTTCAAAATCGCCCTTTATTTTATTTGGTAATGTTGTTTTAGAAATATAATCAATATCCTTGGCCGGAATAGCGCTTGTGCGTAACACAGCCTTATCTTCAAATTGCTTCTGTTTATCAATAATTGATTTGAAAGATACGGTCTGTTTGGATTGAAATTGATGCTCATGGGCTTTCAATCGTTCGCTAGAAACAATATCGAGAGCCGCAGGTTTTTCATCTTTATTACGTTGAATCGCTGCAATCAGAGCTTCTTTATCATCTGTTACCAAAGTCATTTCATGAACAGCACGCGAGATTTGCACATAAAAATTCTTAAGCGTGGCGCTAAATCGATGATGAGAGCCCATGAGGCCTACTGCAAATGCAGCATCCTTGCCTTGTACCTTGTAGTTGGTTAGCACATATCCATGATCAAGATGCTTCATTGCTGGATTATCTTTAAGGATAGTTTTTTCTTGCCCATCATCTAAATTGAATACAATTTTATCTTTTTCTATGGCATGTATGACTGCTCGTTGTCCATTACGAATAGTTTGATCTTTAAAATTTCGATTCCATAACACCTGATCTCCTTCTTTTAAATCAAGACGATGCGATTGATAGACTTCAATCACACGCTCAAAAGCAGCGGTGTGTGTTTTATATTGCGGTAAATGTTTCAATTGAAATAGGTGCTTTTGCCCTTTTTCATCAACAAGCGGCAACATATTGTCACGATAATGGCGGCTGTTCATCGTATCAACCGTGTAATAATGCCCTTGTTTTAGTTTGTTACGTTGAAGATTCTGATTACATCGAATGACATCGCCTGCTTGATAATAAGAAGAAAAACGTAGTTGAACCGCTTCCAGGGCTTTGGCTTTTAATATTTTTTGAACATGGGCCTCTCCTTTCAGTACCCCTGAGTTTTCCAATCCCTGACGAATAATGGTTGTAATCTCAGCTCTATCCTTATGTGTAGGTGCAAATAACAAGGTTTGTTTTTGTCGCTCTTGATTTTGAGATAACCAATAAGATGCAATCCATTCAATGCGCTCATGATGCGATGCTAATTCTTCAACATGATGCAAATTCTCGATGGATTCTTTAACCTCGCCTTTGGTTGCATGCACAACAGATGCTCGAGCTTTTTCATTTTTTTGACGAACGATTTCATCCATGATTGTGGTTTGAATACCATACTCTTGAGTCAAACCAAACACACGACCATTATTGACGGTGGGTAATTGCGCAGTGTCCCCTACCAAGATGAGGCGCGCCTTGGTGTATTCAACCAATTTAATGAGTTCATGACCCTGAGGAGAAGATAACATAGACGCCTCATCAACAATAATAATTGTTTTAGACAATGAATTTTTTGAAGCATTTTTTAATTCTTGATGGACAATCGGAAAAACATCTGCTGGGATACCCGATTTTGTACGCAACTCTTCTGCTGCGGAACTAGCGACCGTGACACCTCGAAGTGTATATCCCTTGTTCTCAATAAGTACCTTAGCCTCTTTCAGCATGGTTGTTTTGGCAACACCAGCATATCCTTGTACCGCTAAATATCGATCATGAGACGTCAGAATCATGTTCATCGCTTCTTTTTGTGAGCCGGTTAAAGGGTATTCACGCTCGTTATCAATTTGTTTCTGTAATGCACTCACTTCTTGTTTGGTTGAAATAGCGCTAACTTTACCTTTGTTTTGCTCAATACGCGCCAAGCTCTCTGCTTCCATTGTAAGTAACCAAGGTGTTGTCATTAAGGTTTGATTCGTATCCGCACAACAAGATTTATACAGCTGATTGGACTTTACTTCATGCAAAATTGCCGCGGAAATCGCCTTTTCAGAGACCTTGTTCGGGTAAATCAAACTGTGCTTTAAACTCTGTGCCTTGAGTGCTCTTTCAGTAAATACAGATGTTCGTTGACTTAAGGTTTCAATAGCCACTTGAACGCAAATGTTCGCTATCTCTCCTTCATTTGGTGTTTTTTGATCCTTATCAAATACTGATTTAAATCTATCTTTTAGGCTTTGCCAGATTGAGTCTTGCGAACCATGCCCATGTAATAGATTTTGCATAAAAACTTGATCATCAAAGCCCAGAGTTAAAGCCCGTTCTTTCCAATTATTTTTTAATTTTTCTATATTGTGCTCTTCTTTATTTTGACGTGTCAGAAGAGCTGCATGAGAAGCGGCCTTTGCACCATCCCAACCTTTTTCATCCATTAATTCTTCAATACTTTCACGACGTTTTGAAAATTCACGAAGAACTTCTTCAGGCACACCGTCAATTTCAAATAAACCATCCCCTGTCATGCGTAAAGAGAACCCCGCCTCTTTTAAGCTATTTGCTAAATGATGACGATAGAGAAGACCACAATAATGAGCATTATTTTGAATTTGCTCCACAACACCATGAATACGAAGCCTATCACTGGCGAGCGATTTAGCTTGTCCATCACAAAAAGTTAGATTCATGGTTACGCAATGGGTATGTAACGCAGGATCATTTGCACGAGAACTCGGTTGCCTAAACGTAGCACTTATTAAATTGCCTGTTTTTTTATAATTGATTTCACCGCCTCGAACAAAGCGTGCCTCTGTAAATTCGCTTTCAATCTCAGACAATGCATATTTAACGGCATTATCATGATATTTTACAAGCTCAGGGACAATATCAAGACCGACCAAAATCGAAACACTTTTGGGTGCTGAAAACGTCATATCAAATCCGGGGCGATGTTCTCCTCGACTACTTTGAATACGAGTTCCATCTGGTAAAATGCCTTGTAATAGATTGAGCATCGTCGTTTGATCTACTTCATCACCAAGCTTTAAATGCTCTTTACCTTGACCAAACCATGCGGTCGCCTCTGAATCACCTTGGTAATAATTAAAAGCCGTCATGTAATAATCACACGCGGCTTTGGCAGATTTTAAGGGCTTGATGCTTAACATAAGCCACCGCTTTCAATTAACTCAACCGTATCAATGACATTTTGCATCGGTGTCATCATCACATTTTCAGAAATCTGACATTGCTCCTCTTGTAATCTATAATTGGATGCATTCAATTCGTCCATGGCAATAACATTTCTTAAATGTAGCGCGTCTGCTATAACTGGGCGACTTTGATGTTTTAATTGCAACTGCGTTACAGGGTAATGGCCTGGCAAACGAACAAAACAAGATAAATTCGGTAAGTTAAAAATTTCAGGATACGTTACAACAGGTCGCACTACTCTTTGGTTACCTAAAGAAATACCATCTCTTACACTGTTTGCCCCATACGAATAATTTTCACGAGACTCGTCTAAATCCTCCTCACCTAGCTCACGTGACACAATACGCGCCATTTCACTACTCGGGCTTCTGAAGAAAAATCGTGTATTGAGTAAATCAAAAATCTCACCAGCCCCACTGCGCCCATAGACTTTTTCAAGTTGCGCAAAGCTTTGCATCCCTAATAAAAAACATCCACCGAATTTACGCACCTCGGCGATGGTTTCCCCTAAAAGTGGTAACTTATGAAGACTAGGTAGTTCGTCGCAGATAAACCAGATTCTACGCTTTACATTTGGATCAAGGCTTAACATGGTAAGTGACCCCATCGCTAGCCACATCGACATCAATGGCTTTAACGTTTTATGATGTTCACCATTAGATGAAATAAAAAGCCATCCTTGATCTTGATCATTTAAAAGATAGTCTCGAACAGAAAAAACCGTATCACTATCAATGGATGATATGGATTGTAATGATTTGATATAGGTTGTAATCACTGAACGAATCGAAATTGCCGTTTTTTCTATTTTTTGGCTAACCAAGGTGGATGCCGGTGTTCCCGCAAGGTAAGCCTCTAATTGCGAAAACTCACTGGTTAATAATAGACGTAATAACTTATCTAATGAACGCTCTTTATCGTGGCGCATTCTTGAGGCAGCACTTACAAAAACCGTTCTCGCTGCGTTTACCCAAAACGGATCATTTTCTCCCTGTATTGGGATTAAACTTTCCGCCATATTTTCTAAATCAGAATCTCTTGGCGCTTCACGCCACAAATCCCACTTTGGACAGCGCGTATCAAAAGGATTTAAAACCTTGTCTCGTTGCGCCTGATAATAAAGTGGCATGAAGGCACAGCCTTTATCATATAAAATGACTCGATCGCCTCTTGCACGCAGACAATCAAGAATCTTCATCATCAGTTGGCTTTTACCAGTACCCACCGTACCATGAACCAACATATGTTGAAATTCACTGTCTTTAATTATTGGAAACCCATCAAGGATAATATCTGAGGCTTGCTTTTCTATACGGAGTTGACGTTTTAAAACGTGTGAATCAACTAATTTTGTCCCGCGAATCAATTGAGTTTGACTTTCGAATTTGCCTTTTTTAATAAAGTACACTGCTATTAATACAGCTAATGATATCGATGCACCAAACGATACCCACACACAATACAATAATTTTTGAAAACATGCGGAAGTTGTAGTGACGTAATAAGGATAATGTAATATTTGAGCAACTGATTGCTGATAATGTTCGCCAGAAAATGAAAGGACGAATATATGTTCTTTTCTCAGCAATTTAAAACAATATGCGCCAATGTACGCTGAGGTTTGCTGTAATAATTCAAGCGGCAAAAGGTAATAAACCGTGCCTACGAAAAAAACTAACCAGCACACACAATGGGCGTTGAAGAGCGCTTTGTTAATCTGAAAAAACATGCGCAGATTATGAAATGCTATCTGACCACCACGGGTGAAATGCTTATAATGAGGTTCTTTTGCCATAATTTTTCCTTAAAATGGACTTCTGTCGCCACACTTCCGTTTGTGGCTTTGTACCTTTAAGGTCACAAATTGTGACCTTAAATTAATGTATCATTCACATTGTATCACTAACTTTTTGTTGTCCCAAGCCCTGCCCTTATGGAGGTTTTATAACGAAATTCCTTGTGTGTGCATGATATTTCGAACTTTATCCATTAAACCAAAGCTGTCAAATGTTAGCTTTGAAAAAGCAAACCATTTTTTACCTAAATCTTTTAACGATGCGCCAATATGATAAATTTCATTTTCATCAAGAATTAAAAATCGGTCATGCGCTAAACTAAACTCTGCAAGTGTAATATTGGCGTATTGCTCATTGTATTTCTTTATATCAAGTTTTAACGCATTGCTAGCATTTTTTGTCAAAAGATAGATATTAACATTCTGCTTAGCCTTGGATAATTGAGTAAGAACCGTATCGTCAATATAGTTATCGATCAAAATAATAGATTTCTTTGCCTGTCTCATTAAATCTGATACAAAAACATGAGCATCAAAAACTTGTCCATCATAAAATATCCCTGACTGGGCTTTCATATTCTTATCTTCAATGGCTTGAAATATATGCTCCAGCTTCGTCGTTGTGATTGAGTGTTGTTTTTCAAGCTTTTCTAACCGATGATGAACAAGTGCATTATCTGCAATAAATCTCCGCATCTGAACAAAGGTTTGAATAATATGTATGCTTGTAGTTATTGCAATCTTACTTTTTAAGACCCCAGACAACATAGCAACACCTTGCTCAGTAAACGCATAAGGCTTTTTTCTAATACCCATTTTTTCTTTATTGGAAATCACAATTTGTGACATCCATTCCTCAAGCTCATCCTGTGTTAACTGAAACATGAAGTCAGATGGAAATCTTTCTTGGTTTCTTTTAACGGCTTGATTTAAGGTACGTGTTTCAACTTGATATAGCGCAGATAAATCGCGATCCAGCATGACGTAAACACCACGTAGATGATATATTTTTTCGTTAATTTTATTTTTAACAATTACTTCTGTCGTCATATGGTCGCTTATCTTTGATAACTTATTTTCTTCTATGTTATTTTAACAAAAATAAGCGACAAATACACACTCATGATTGCTTTTATCGCAGTCGTATAAAAGAAATGTCCGTATGCACGTATTACTGATCAAAAGACCCACCATTCCACGATAAGGAGCATACTTTTCAAGCTTTAAGATCACAATCTGTGATCTTAAAGCCGTTAATTATATTTACCCTAGTACCGGTTATGCCAACTGCTGCCTGTTCCAAACGAATTCCCCATACAATCAACACTCTTCGAAATCATGGGCATACCCGTAGATGGGTTAACTCCGGGATAATCATAATCATCATTACTATCTTCAAGCGCATTTTGCTCTTCCATCGCTTGCTTATAACGAACTTTAGTATTTTCCCAATATTGCTTTAAAAATAACTTAACCTTGTTCATTGCATTCTCCCTAGCAACTCTTGTTATCATAGCAGATCTACAGTCTATTCAAAATATCATTGATTATCTTCATCCTTTCGTAAAGGACGCCACGCTACTCCTCGTTTAGCATTCTCACCACCCACATCTAGTTTTTTGGACGATTTTTCTGCAAGGTCATCTGCTGTTTTATGTATGGTTTTTTTCCCTGCCTCAAGATATGTGTTGTAATCTGCAAATTTTGAATCAACCTGCTCCTGAAATTTGTTTAAATCGTTATTCGAAAAACCAATATGCTCAGCAGATGCTGCTTGATGAACATCTTTGGCGGCAGTTTCATAACCCGCTTGAGTGGACGTTGAGGTGGACTTCAATTCTTGAAGATTACGCTGATATGTTGTTTCAATGGGTAGATGTTGCGTTGCATTTGCAATGATGCTTTCGCGCTCTTCTCGCAAAAATCCATCTCCCAATTTTTGTAACGTTTGTAAAGCATGCTGATCTTCTGGATTTGAGAACAAGCGATCCCGCTCATGATTACCCATATGTGTGGCCACATAACCAGAAAAAGCTTGATCCATGTTTTTTGTAATCTGATCACCATGTGATTTCACATAACTTTTAGCCTGACTGATGCGCTCCCCACGTGAGAGTGCCGCATCATATTGTTGACTTGCGGTTTGTGCATCTCGTAGATCTGCTCCCATTTGCGATGATAAATGAGCTGCTTCAGAATGACTATTGTCCATATGTCGATTTTGCACAACATTTTTCACATGACTAAACGCCTCATTAAAATCGTGCGCCTCTTTCGCGCTTAAAGAAGCATCAACATTTTGATGTGCCCTATCCGCATTGGTTGAGGTGCGACTTGCTTGACCAGATACATCGGCCTTAACATCAACCCAACCTTGAGTAATGACACTAAGTCCGGTAGTGAGCATTTTAGGCGCATTAATATGCCCATTAAGACTCGCACTGGTTAATTGCGTAAATGCATCTTCCTCACTGATTCCTGTACGCTTCGACACATCTGAAGCAATATGACTCATAGTAGAAAGGGCTTCTTGATATTGTCCCGTCTCGCTTTGTGAAACCCCCTCTCCTAAACGCAAATCATGTCCTTGCATTTGAGAAAGCTGCATAGCTTTATGCGCAAAATTTGAAACAGACGTTTGAAAACTTTGATGCGCATTGAAACTGGTCTGTTTGGACGCCTCAAACGCTTCATTTAAACTACCGCTTAAACCGTCAACACTATTCACTGAAACCGCATTGCGACTCATGCCAGGGCTTACATCAAAGACCGTATTACCACTCGCCGTATGGGTTTTAACAACACCTGTAGGCAATTGCTCGGCATGCATACCATGCATGTTAGTAAAATTATTATCGTGTTTGTTAGCCGAATAATTATTGGCTGAGGTATTGTAAAAACTTGATTGCCCAAAACTAAAGCTCGCACTTGCAGCATCATTTGCTACTGACATCGCAGAACCTTGTAAATGTCCCGTCATTGATGTTGCAAGATTGTTAAAGGCTTCACTTAGATTAGACACCAATCCTTTTGCAAGAAATGGAATCATCAACATTAAATAACCAGCCACACCCGATAAATCAGCGTGCAACTCATCTATTTTATCAATATTAACGAGATTCAATCCGCCAAAATGAGCGGATTGCTCTTTGCCATATAAAGTCATCGCTGCATTTAAAATCGCGAAAAGTACTGGCCAAAATTGTAGAGAAATAAAAAATTGAATATAGCCTCGGAAAATATTAGCGCCATTCGGTAATGTTGCCATGGCCATAATCACTGGGAAGATGCCAAAGAGTAAAGCCGTTAATAAAGTATGTAAGATTGGCAAAAACCACGCCGCTTTAAGTCCTGCTATTGCCCAACTCCAGCGATGCTGCACTTGTGATTTGGTCACTTGATTATTAACGACCCCTGCCGTACTGTCAGTAAACGCTTGATAGTCTTTGATACCATCGCCTATCGCATTAATCATCATGGACTGTAAAAAAATGTCAGCAGATGAGTCTGTCATCATCTGGTAATAATCAAAACTTGAGGTCAGATGCGTTTCGAAAAGCTTTTCATACGTACTACGTGTAGACCCAAAAAGTTCTACACCAAAAATCGTATAGGCTTTTTTAACCTCTGCATCTAATTTAGCTTTAAGGCTATAAGGACCCGATGGTAATGCTGCTGTTCTGCATGACACACGCGTATTATTTACTTCTGTCATTCGAAGCGGAGATGCATTTTTACTAATCAAGTCCCATATATGTTGTGTTGTACTTAAGTCACTGACACTATATTTATGATTTAGGCGGATATCTCCCACCACACAATTACGCAAATACTCGTTCATTTCTGATTTTAGTTTTGGATCAAGAATTCTGAAATCTCTTGAGGCTTGAATAAGCTTTGAACCAAAAAGACTACCGGTTTTGGTATAGGTTAAATCATCAGGTAAGGACAACAAGGCATCGTAACTTTCAGCCAATCCAACCCCAACGGAAGTAATCAAACTTGCAGCCGTTGCAAAGATGACTGGTACATTCGAGACTACCGCATCTCGCTGTGCAGCAATATCATAAATTGCAACATCAGTTTTTGGCGTAAGCACCAATTGCAGCACTAACACGTAGCTCATAATCCACTTGCCATAAATTAACGGATTGCGCTCTTTGATAAAGCCAATCGAGGCCATAATAATGCCAATGAGTGCGGTTAACCTTAAAAAGTTATTAAAAAAACTTTGTCCCATGAAGGCAGCTACTGCATTTAAGAGTTGCTGAAAAAGTTCTCCAAATCCTAAAACCTGTATTGTAATCATCGTTTATACATCCATGCTGGCGGCCAATTGCTTTTCAATACGTGCGACATATTGAATCAAGATTAATTTTTCAGATAACTTTCGACCGACATTCGGTTCAATACGGGCAATCTGTTGATTTGCAAAATCAATGCGATGACGCAGTGTCTTTAAAATCTCGTCATTTAATGTGCTTGCATTACTGGCAAGCGTTACTGATTGCAGTAAATGGCTTAAATATTGTTGCAATAGATCGCTAGCAATCAGTGTTGAATACGATTCCATGTCAACCGCTGCATTGCCATAATGCGTACTGTTTAAAACCATTAGAAATTTCATCACAGGCAAAGAGGTCATTTCGAGAAAGCCAATTTCTGCCTGATTTAGCTTTTCATCTCGTTTAAGTTTGTCATCAATTGCACTAATAACCCGTCGAATTCGGCCACTCAACGAACGTGCTTCAGTGATATTCATGGTGGCTTGATGAACATGAAGGCAAGCATTGCTTTCATCACATCGCCAAATAGGCGCGTCATTTGAGCCGCCATTGCCTAATAAAGCATGAATGAGACCTGCATGATTGGCCATGGAGGGCACTTCGGTGACTTTGCCATTTTTATCAATAATCATGGTGCCTGTGAGGCTCATCACTAATTCAGAGAGCTCAGTGTCTGAGCTTAAAAAAGAATTATCTCTCAGCATCGACCAAACCAAATTTTTATTTAGGATCACTTCTTTTTTGCGTTTTTCATCTTTGGATGCATTATCAATCGCCTCTTGAAATCCATCGCCAGCACACGCCATGTGAGCCGCCACATAATCGTGCCCTAACCCTTCGCGTCCCATGCGTCGTTGATCATTACAAACCTTTTGTTGACTGGCCACGGTCTTTGGCCACATCCCGCCCACCAAGTTCTGTGCCATTTCACATGAATTAATACTGCTTTGATTGATCTTTTGAACCGTTGTTTGTAAAAAATCGCGTACTTGTTTTAGTTCTGGAACCGTAGTGGCAAGCATCACATCTACAGCGTATGCCCCGCCATTGGTCATGATTTGTTTGCCAAGATTTGTTAGCTTGTCACCACTGATGTAACTTAAGCTTCCAGTGAATAAATCAATGCCCGCGCATCCCGCGCGGTAGTCTGGCATGTCTAACGTGACTAACTCGTATTGCCTCACAGGCGTTCGAGTATAAAGTGAGCCTCCACCAAAAAAACCTGACGCTTGAGATTCAAATGCTTGCATCTTAGTCGTGTTGGATGCGTAACCGATGCCATTAAAAAAATTATCTAAATCAGAACTGACATCTGCGTGCACACTAACCATTGGCAAGAGGAGACTTAATATAAAAAGTGATTTTTTCATCCGTGCCCCCTTTCAAACGCCATGATTTTTGGAATCAATGTTTTCATTCGAGTATCCAATTCTTGGGTTGTAAACTCGCCAATGACGGCAGGATATAGGGCTTGTGTTTTCATATTGATGACAAACAAAGCGGGATATTCAATCGTTCTATCTTGAAAAGCAGCGGCCACTATTTCTTTGCTGGCAGGAATAGTCGTTTCAAACTCAGATAATGATTTGTTATCAAATGATATCGCTTGAACTTCTATGCCTTGTTCATTCGCCCAGGCCTTTAATTGCGGTGCCGCTTTATGACAATGCGGACAAGTGCTCGCAAAGAAAAATATCAATTGATGTGTTTTGAAAAAGGCATGTTCAGCATCGAGTGCTTGTGGAGCTGTTTGATGCTCAAGAGAGGCGATTTTTGAAGCCACATAATCGCGACTCCCTGCCGCCCACAGACTTACCTGAAACATTAAAAAGAAAACAAACAAGATTTTTTTCATGTAGCCTCCGCGTTAAAATGATTTGCAACCGCATTCAACTGACGAATCAACCTATCTTGTGTAGTTAATCCATAGGCTACTGGTGCAAATTGCTGTTGTTTTGGATTAACTAAAACAATCGCCGGGAAATAACGCACATCTAACTGTTCTGCCTGTCCTTTATCCAATCGTGTTTGGGGTAAATCTTCCGATTTAATACCATCAACACTGACGGGCATTAAATGAAAGTGATAGGTTTGACAAAAATTCTTTAAGATAGGGATCTGTTGTAAATCGAGTGGATTGTTAGCGCGGTAGAAAAAGAGTAATCCATGATTCTTTGCTAAAGATTTTACGGTTTGTTTTTGCTTTTGCTCTATAAGGGAGTCATAAAATTTAGATCCCATATCCGAGGTTGGATGGGTAACTGAAAAATCAAATTCAGGGTAATTAAGTAATGCTTGTTGATTCAATGCGCCATGAAGGGATGCTTCTCTTAACCAATAATCTTGCAAAGCAAGAAATACACGCTCATCCTCTAATTTGTGTGTAAAACGCACTTTATGCAGTGCTTCCAACGTATAGTATTTAAGTACGGCATCTTTATCGGTATAACTCAATTGGCTAAATGGAGTACCTTGAGGCTTTTTAGCTACCTCTGCTTTCGGTACGTTATACCACAAAAATCCCCCGGGCTTTTCAGCGTGAGTCACGGCACTCATACACAACAAGATTAAAAGAAGGAACCTATTTATCATAAGGCACTCCATTTTCATTGAGCTTGTCTATGTGTGCTTCATTCGCATTTGAAATATTTCCTGCCTCAGGCAACGCTTTTTTTCCAACGAGTTCATCGACTAACTCATGCAAATCCAATACTTTAAAGTTAATACGCTCCAATTCTTCAGGCGTAATGCCTCGACAGTTTGGTTTTTCAGCTTCACCAAATGGGATCTGCAATTGATTATATCGGCCCTGAATTTGAACAATGCCAGATAATTTGGACGGAAACACGCAATACACATAACGTGTCGTCCCGAGTAAATGATGTTTATAATGACCCAGGTATACCGCTCGATGCTCAACTTTGGCTCGTTGCAGCACTTGCATCTCAGCAGGACAATGAACCAAACCATCTAAAAACCCATCATCCGTACAACAGTCACGTATATTTAAAATATACTTTTCACACTCTTGTGACTCACCTTTAAAAATAGACGGTTGACGTGATTGCACCTGATTGGTGGCTACTTCTGTGGCAGTTCCCGCTAGAGTCCCTAAGCGACTAATACCTTCATTGATGTCATCACTCTCATCCGCTTTAGAATTGTCACAACTACCATTGGCACAAGGAATTCCTTCAGGCGGACAAACCTCTCGATCCGGAAAACATGTTCTTTCGGTGCATTGAAATACTTTAGAGGTCAATACACAGTATTCACCAATTTTTGATAGGCATTCCGCCTGCGTATTAGAGCACGCTGCATCTAAAAGCGCGTCACAATTGGACTCTGTATCTCCAACACATTGGTACTTCCTCTCTTCACCCCAACATCGCCTTGTAACAGGAACACCTTCAATAATTTTCGTTTGATTGGCGTCCATACAAGTATTGGAGGTCTCATTAAAACAAGCACTATCTCCTGTTGCTTGGCATGTATCGCCATCCCATGCATCCTCAGTCCAATATTCGCTAATCTTAAGCATTGCTTTAAATAATGGTTCTAGAGCGCGATCGTCAATGGTCATCGTTGGATCAGCACAAGTCGGGGCTTTAATGATGGGAATGTCTCGGTTTTTAAAACTAATCGAAACCTTCAAATGCTCACACTGTGAGTGCAAGGTTACCAATTGCTTATTCGTACAATAAACATCTTGTTTTGTACATTTAGTTAAATCAATTGTGGGTAACTGTTTAAACATGATACGTGGCAAATCAGGATGATTTAATGTGTGCACTCGAACATTAAGTTTGCGAGTACAAGTGACGGGCTTAAACGCTCGTTTTTCTTCGCATGTCTTATCAATAACATGTTCTTCACAAGGAACGGGCTCTTTATGACACCCAGGTCGCACAATTTCTTCTGCAGAATCAATATATCGCGCCCCTTCTGCAATTTCAGATGCTTTATCGTTAGGTGTGATTTTAGCGCGCTGATGCTCCTCTGCTACCACAAAACGCGCCGTATCATCCTGTGCTAATCGCGATTGGGCTGTCTCGTGTAATGCCTGATTACCGCTGGATTCGTTCGGCTTTAAATTAGATTCGGCAGGTGCTTCCGTGAAATTGGTTATGGCCTGGCTTGGATTAAACCATGATAATGCATTCATAGCCTGATTACGCAAAGCAACAGCATCATCCATCGAGGCAAAACTTACACTGGAGAAAACCAACAGTATTGCGAGGTAATGCCTCATGAATCACCTCGCTTACCACATTCCCCTTTTTCATAAATGCGATTTAATCCTTCTTGCAGCGGTAAATGACCATAAATAACATCAAAGCAATGATTGTTTTCTACAACCAAAGCAGGTACTTGCTGAATATGAAATCGCTCAAATGCAGTTGGATCAATTTGCAATTGCAACTGAGGTACTTCTTTTGAAAGCACCATAATTTTTTGCGCCGTTTTTTCGATTGAATTTTGATACAGTCCATTTAAGGTTGCAGGAATATTTAGGCGCGCACTATCATGTAAGGTTTCAATAAGAAGCGTTTCTGGCATAGAAAAGCTCACAAAAACATGCACCGATTCAGCAAACGTTGTCAAAGAAACGATAAACCCCATCAAAATCATAAGTAAACGCAATTTCGCTTCCTCCAGACTAAAAACCCATATTGACCTGGCGTATGCGGTTTAATTTTATCGATTTCCCAATCAAGCGTTGTGTGACCTGATGGATAGCAATGCTTGCCATCAGCCACTTGATTCACCATTTCGTAGCGATAGCGGGATTTAGGCAAAACCGATAATCGATGTTCTTTGCAGCTATCTTTTGCACTTGAATCGGTTATCAGTGCTTCGCGATGCATTTTGTAATTCATACGTTCGGTTAATAGAAGAGCTGCTTGTACTGGTGACAAAGGGGCATTCACATGTCCTGTCAGTGGATACATACTTCCCTGAGAACCCGCACACCAAAACAAACTATCCATCGCTTGATTGCGTAATGTTGAAGATAAGCTATCTGCGGCACAAGAACTTGCGGCCACCGGATTTCCAAACAACACGGCTTCGGGATTTAAAACAAATGCCATTTCTGAATCGTTCCAAGTAGGATCAAGCTCTGTCATATAAGCGATATCAAAATCCCCGCCCTGCTGACAGCCACTGGATGTAATCAAATTAAGCCATGCAATCAACGGATACTTGTACCAATGCACATGATAAAACGCTCGCATCTCCCCTTCTTGAATCACCTGTTTTCCACCACGACGCACTTTAGAGCCTAAATGCAATTGCGTACCGCCTAAATTGACCAAGCAATAAGGCGAGTCCGTCACATCGACCATTGCAACAGGTTCCCAATAACCAATATTGAGACCAACACGTGCACCGATACTGGTAGGACAAACCCCAATAGGGCTTGCGGCATTGTCCGTATCCGGCAAATGATGAGACACGACATTTGCATGCCCAATCGATAATGGAAATAAACAACGCCAGCACACGTCTTTAATGGGATTAACAAAGTGACCATTGCAAATAGCGGCCATACTCTGACAGCTCATCACCAAGAAAAAAATGGCTACGTTAACGCGCATACCCATCCTCCGTAATTGCCACTTCTCGTATGAGCAATGCATTCTTATCGCGAGACACTAATGCGGGTACCTCATTGATTCCTAATTGACGCGTGATACGACCCGCTTGATCAAAATAGATGGGTTGATTAAAGAGTGCTTCCATGCCGCTCACGTCCCCTCCAACCAAAATAATGCGAGCATCTCCTAACTTCTTTAATTGTTGCTGAGCCCATAAGACTTGGGCTTTATCATCAGCATTGAAAAACAACCAATGTGGCTGATACGTTTCAAGCGCTTTTAGTGCATTTACTTTTGTACCTTGATGAAAAAGCACATCTCCTTTTTCATTCTTAATATCTTGTTGAAGCACCACCGCCGGTACATGACGATGAATATGATGCTTCTCAGCACGCTTAAGGCCCACGGGTGTCGGTCGTTTTGTATAATTCTCCGCGTCATTCACCCAACCTGCTTCTAATCGACTTAACTCACCTGTGTCATCCATTGTTTTTAACCGCGACTCAATTAACATCAAAAAGCTCTCTTCCTCTATAGGAAATACTGAACCCACAACACCCAGTGACGTAGCTCCTGCATGTCCACAACATCCCAAAATACCAATCACCCAGAACCATTTCACAATTTATCTCGCATGGAAGAAGCTAACTGTGCCGCAATGTCATCTGTTCTATCGCAATTGCTGACTAATACCTGGCTTTTATCCATAACTAAGACATGATGTGTCGTGGCATAATCATTGAGTGTCTCTTTTAACGCACGGCCAAATTGAGCTGACTTTTGTTTAATCACCTCATCTGACACATGGTGTGCACTTAACTCCGCAATAAATTTCGACACAACACGTGCTTTATCGAACGTCACAACGTTTGATGGCACTGGTTTAAAAATATGAAAAACAGACAGGACAAAAAGCACTGCGATCAACACCCATTGAATCCCCCCGAGATAACGCGCTATTCCTTTTGGCATACAACCTCCTGAATGGCATCCATTAACGACACCCCTTGTTGCATCAAGGCTTCAATGGCACCAAACTCCTCACCACTCGAGGAAA
>JAUYSP010000019.1 GCA_030696305.1 Legionellaceae bacterium
AGCAGGCACAAACGGTGCTACTGGCTCTACTGGGGCAACAGGTGCAGCAGGTACTAATGGTGTCACCGGTTCTACTGGGGCCACAGGTACAGCAGGTACAAACGGCGCCACTGGCTCTACTGGAGCAACAGGTACAGCAGGTACTAATGGTTCCACCGGTTCTACTGGAGCGACAGGTACAGCAGGTACTAATGGTGTAACTGGTTCTACAGGGGCCACAGGTACAGCAGGCACAAACGGCGCTACTGGTTCTACTGGAGCAACAGGTATAGCAGGTACTAATGGTGTAACCGGTTCTACTGGGGCAACAGGTGCTGCTGGTACTAATGGTTCCACCGGTTCTACTGGAGCAACAGGTACAGCAGGTACTAATGGTGTCACCGGTTCTACTGGAGCAACGGGTACAGCAGGTACTAATGGTGTAACTGGCTCTACTGGAGCAACAGGTTCAGCAGGCACAAACGGTGCCACTGGCTCTACAGGGGCAACAGGTGCTGCTGGTACTAATGGTGTCACCGGTTCTACTGGTTCTACTGGAGCAACAGGAAATACAGGTATTAAAGGAACGACTGGGGCGACAGGAAATACAGGCAGTAAAGGTGCTACAGGCGCAACAGGTCCGACAGGTCCGACAGGTGCTACGGGTCGTACAGGCGCTACAGGTGCTACAGGCCGGTTATGGATATGGAAAGATTCTGATTTAACAAAGCTGACACAGAGTTCCGATCAGGATAATTTGCAGGTGACAGATAACGTTGATCTGAATTCAACGCAAAGTGAAACTACGACTACGACAGCTAACTACTTAAGTCGTAATTCAACGGATCTTAAAAGTAATGAAATTGGACAATTAGCAACCGCTTACGACATAACAGATTGGCAAAAAGCTTGTGTTCCCGGTGAAAGCGCATTGGATTTTGCAGGGTGTCTAGTTGATACAGCCTCTCCTGCATATAAGCAGTTAGACTCCGCTCTTGGTGGTGCATCGAGCTATTTGAACGTAGTTCGTGGAGTTACACACGGTGGATTTATTAAAGTTTTTGGACCGAATGCTAATGCAGTGGGTTCTACTCCAGAAATTACATTATTAACTACAAATCCAGCGCGCTGTGCAATTTATCAAATTTCGGGGCGGTTTTTATCGAAAGTCACAAGCTTGAAAGAGCCTGGCTATAAATCTGCGCTGTCATTACCGACCAATATTCCATTTGGAGTGGCAACACCGTTACGAGTTAATATTAAGAATACCTCAACGTTAACTTATGGTTTGAATGACGGCCTGGTTATTTTGTGTCTTGGTGTTTCGAGATTAGAAGACTCAACTGGGGCTCCGTTGGATGGCACGGATGCAGCTTGGTCGTAATACGTTAACAAACGGGGAACCGGTTTCTTAACATATTACTATAAGGAATTTCGACGTCCCGCGACTTGTTCGCGGGATCCAGTGTTTGTGTTTCTGCGGGACTTGGGCCTCTGATAATGAATTGTCAACAGACCCTATATTAAGAGAACATATTTATGATTAAATCAGAAACTCCTCTGATTGTTGTTGTCATGATGGTTAGAGACGAATCTATCTCACTGCAATCGACGTTATCTTCTTTTATGGCAGGCGGATTAACGCATTTTTTTATATTTGATACTGGTTCAAGTGATAATACCTTGCAACTTGCACAGGATTTTTTTCGGAACAATGCCGTTATTGGTTATGCGAAACAAGAAGCATTTATTGATTTTTCAACCTCACGTAACAGAGCCTTAACACTCGCAGAACAGCATTTTAATGATGCGTGTTTCTTCGTTATGCCTGATGCAGAATGGCATCTATCTAATCCGCAGGCATTAATTGCTTTTTGTGAGCAAGAAAAAAATAATGATACGCCTCTTTATTTGATGAACATTCGAATGAATGCTACAGAATTTACTACTGCTCGTTTATTTCGAGTTGCTAGTCATATTCAATTTCAAGGCGCTGTCCACGAAGTTCCAGACGTAGTTGCTGATATTAAATGCCCTGATGACGTATATTTTGAAGTGAATGCGACAAGTCATGGAATTGAAAAAAGTAAAAGGCGTTGGCAACGTGACCTACTGCTATTATCGGATGCGTTTCATCAGGATAAAAGTGATCCTCGCACGGCTTTTTATTTGGCTCAAACCTATGAATGTTTAGGTCTGCTCGAAAATGCTTATCAAATTTATCAACATCGCGAAACCTTACCCGGTTGGGATGAGGAAAATTTTATTACCTGTTTGCGGTTGGGGTATATCGCTCAGCAACTTGCTGAATTCAATATGAATTATTCATGGGATCATGCTATGAATCATTTCTTAAAAGCGTTTTCTCTGAGACCCCACCGCATAGAACCACTTGTAAAAATCGCGGATTATTTTTGGCCTCATAATATTCATGCATGTTATTTATTTATCAAACACGCATACGATATGCCATATCCAAAAAATGATACATTATTTATAGAGAAAGGCATGTATTATTTTGATCGGTATGAAATTATGAGTCGTTGCGCTTGGCATGTTGGAGAATATGCCTTAGGAGAGCAGGCGACGTTAATTGCATTGAAGACATATCCAGAAGTCCCTCATTTGCATAGTAATTTGAAGTTATATCAAGATAAATTGAATGGTGGTTAAGCGGTATGAAAGTCATTTTTCGTCATCCATTGTTCATCGGAAGTTTTTTTTTCCTAATGCAACTAGGGCTTATTTTACTAATTTGCCCAGAAAAAACATGGCTCCAGTCATGGTTAAGTTTAGCAACTCATTGGGATTCTGAATGGTATGAAGCAATCGCAACCTATGGCTATATCAATATTGATGGCCCAGAGCATACAGGGCTTTTAAATGCCAATGTAGTATTTTTCCCTGGATATCCCTACCTAGTACGATTGTGTATTCTGTTTTTTGGCGTGAAGGCTAAAATCGCTTTACTGGTTGTTTCACAAACAGCAGCCTTGTTGTTTTGGTGGCTATTTTTTCACATTGTGCGACATGCTCAGTGGTTCAAACAACTTGCGGCAGCTGTATTAGTTATGTCATTTCCAACAAGCTGGTTTTTTTATACAGCTTATGCGGAATCTTTTTTTATGCTTACGTGTTGTCTCATGTTATGGCTGGCCACGGAAAGGCGCTGGTTTGCTTCAGGTTTTACAGGTGTGCTGCTGACTGCGACTCGGATTATAGGTCTTCCTGCACTCATGGCTCCCCTAATATCAACGATGTATATGCAATCCAGAGCCTATTTTCAAAATAAGAAACAAAGAGTATCTGTTGACGATTCATTTCCACAAGCCGCGGGACCTCGAAATATGAATTGTCAACAGACCTTACACACACTATTAAAAGAATGGATTAATCCCGGCTTTATTTTGATAGTCGGATCCTTTGGCTGCCTTGGGTTTCTAATTTATTGCGCAATTCAATTTGATTCATGGCATTTGTATTTTGATATGGAGCGTATCGGTTGGAAAGGCACAGCGGATCCTATGTTTCTGTTTAAGCTTCCTACTTGGGTTCCCCCACCTTTTGGTTATAGTCTTGATTGGGCACCGCCACTGCCGAACAATCATGCTCCTTTTTTTGTATTTAAATTTTTTAGAATGGCTGCTTACAGTTTTTCTGAAATGTTAGTACCACTATTTCTTTGGTATTGTATATTTTATTCAATACGTATGTGTAAAAAAAGTACGGAGTTAGATTTAACTAGTTTAACTTGGTATTTCGCTGCCATATTAATTTTTTTATTTAACTGCTTTTCTCTGTCCACGCGGCATTACGAATCAATGAGTAGATGCTTGTATCCTGTTTGGGTATTGTTAATTATTAGCGATATAACTCATCCGCAAAATGTATGTCTTTTCCGTTTAAGTCCAACAAAATTATGTTGCGCACTAGTTCCTATTCTACTCATTCTAGTTGGATTTTGGCTTCAGTTGTTAGATCGGTTTTTTCTTGGATGGTGGGTTGCATAGTTCGAGTGATTCAATTTGGGCATGAACCATAGTCGCAATCATTTGCTCAAAACTAATCGATGGTTTCCAATTTAATACACGAGCGGCTTTGGATGGATCTGCTACGGTTCGCGTTGCATCTAAAGGACGGATTAGTGCGGGGTCACTGATGACATAATCCTGCCAGTCTTTATCAACTACTTTATATGCTATTTCACACAATTCTTTTAATGTATGTAATTGTCCAGTGCCAATGACGAAATCGCTTGGTTCTTCTTGCTGTAAAATACACCACATGGCTCGAACAAAATCTTTGGCATATCCCCAATCTCTTGAAATATCCAGGTTGCCTAAGGCTAACCTTCCATTTTGAACGATTGGAAGACCGCGTTCATTCATATGGGGAGAGTTGTTGATATTCAATGCCGCACATGCGGCCCCATAAGCAATTTTCTGCGTGACGAAATGCAAAGGACGGCGTTCACTTTCATGATTGAATAGAATGCCATTTGCAATAAATAGATTATAACTTTCACGATAAATACGCGCCATTTGATGCGCATATACTTTTGATGCAGCATAAGGGCTTGCCGGATCAAAGGCTGTCTCTTCATTTTGAGGAGATACTTTTGTGCGACCAAACATTTCTGAAGAGGAGGCATGATACACTTTAGCTGAGGGACACATAACCCGAACAGCTTCAAATAAATGAATCGCTCCTATGCCATTAATAATTACTGTTTCTGCAGCTCGAGCCCATGATTCACTCGGACGAGATTGAGAAGCTAAATTATATATTTCATTGGGTAGGGTGTTAGATATGGCTGTTACAATATCAATACCATTAGACATGTCACCATACATGATTTGAATTTGAGATTTTAAGTGGGCAGGCAGGTTGCATTTCAACCAACTATCTTGGCGAGCTAATCCATATACTTGGTAGTTTTTTTCCAATAAGTATTCAGCCATAAAAGAGCCATCTTGGCCTGTAATTCCTGTAATTAAAGCTCTTTTCATGTTTACCCTTTATTTAACCCGAATAATTTGAACTTGGGCAGCGTACTTATTTTGCTAAAAAATGTCAATTTGTATAGGTGGTCCAACACGTGGAAATAATTGTAATTGAAAATATATCATGATAGTCTCGCGAGATTTTTAAGCAATATTTTGATCAAAAGGATAAGCAATGTTTTCTAAGCAATCGCCTCCTGCTATGCATGTTGGTTTCGATGTGTCACAAACAGGTTCTCACAAAGCTGGATGTGGATTTTTTGCTTATGCCCTGATTCAAGCCATGCTTGATTTGAGTGCTCAAACACGCTTTTCGCTTTATCCTTCTTTTGGTGATTTTTATTTTGATCGATTTATGCCAGTCAAAAACCCTTATAAAAAAGGAAAATACGGGCCGCGCCATGTTACCCGCGAAAAAGCCAGTATTTTTTGGAAAAATAATGAGTTAGAAGCGAAATTAAATAATCCTAATATTATCCATGCGAATAACTTTTGGTGTCCGACACAATTAACAACTAGTCGGTTAATTTATACATTTTATGATATGGGATTTGTTGTCGATCCCAGTTGGTCTACCGAAGCAAACCGTATAGGCTGCTTCAATGGTGTTTATCGTGCATCAATTGCTGCGGATTGGATTGTCGCTATTTCCGAAGCTTCTCGGGCACACTTTTTGACTATTTTTCCCTATTTTCCAGAAGATCGTATACGGGTTATTTACCCCTGTTCTCGCTTTTCTGATCCTAATCTTTTAGGTGTACGTCCTAAGGCTTTAGAATCATTAGAAGGTGATTTCTGGTTATCAGTGGGAACTATTGAACCAAGAAAAAACCAACTTCGCTTAGCGGAAGCCTATGCCCGTTATCTTGCTCTGGGTGGTAAGCCAATGCCTTTAGTGTTTGCCGGTGGTAATGGTTGGTTGATGGATGATTTTCAAAAACAGTTACAGTCGTTGGGCATTGAGGAACATGTTATTTTAACCGGGTATATTTCAGATGATGAGTTGATCTGGCTTTATCGCTCGTGTTATGCAAATCTTTACCCCTCATTGTTTGAAGGATTTGGTTTGCCAGTTCTGGAAGGCATGCAATTCGGTGCTCCGACTATAACATCGCAATCAACATCTATTCCTGAGGTAGCTGGTAAAGCCGCTTTGTTATTGAAGCCTGAAGATACCGAAAGTTGGGCGCAGGCGATGTTTTCATTAGCGAATGACCCTGCAAAACGGCAACAAATGCGTGTTGATTCAAAAGAACAAGCGCTGCGATTTGATTGGAAACACAGTGCAAGTATGCTGTTAGAATTATATGCTGAGGCGTTGGCTAGCCCTAAAAGATATTAAGCGTGCTTCAAATAATAATCAGCAAAACCATATAGATTGCGAGATATATTATAATCGACCATTTCTAAGATAATAATATCACTCGCGGCAATATCAGCGAGTACCTTACGCTTAATGGATTTATCATCATCCGATGTAATAATATCCTGTGGATTATCTACTTCCCGTTGTTTGAAATAACTCGACATAACCATCCGCGAATAAATGCCCGCCTCTTTGAAAGCAGAACGAATTTGATCAGAGAAGCTGTCTCCAATAAAAACAATATTAGGTCGCCAATGAGTTGCTGGATGTGTGGCAGGTTCAATCGTGGGATAAGTAGTTTCTTGAATAAGACCGGCGTGTGACCAAATATTCAAAAGTAAGTAACCATCCACGTCAACAGCATTCATTACTGGCACCATGCGTTGAGACGGACCGCAATTAATCTCTGTAATCGAAGGAAACTTGGTTTGTGCGTTTGCCAGGATCTTATTTGCAATTAAACAACCTGAATAATAATTCCAATGGACTCCAGAAGTCGGATGGGTTTCTATTTTTAAAGTATGAGCGATCTTATTTAGAAGCGGCCTGGAATCAATCACATGAACGCCTGCTCGTTTTAAGATTGCTCCAAAATTTGCTTTTCGATTAAAAATATTGGTACTTCCTCCTACTAAAAATCGACTCCCTAATTCGTCTGGATAAACGTAAGCTTTACTCGTTGCAATGACCACGGCAAAGTATTTACCCTGAGCAGCGAGGTTATTTTGAATTTTAATTAATTGTTTGGCTTGTTTGGTATATATTTTTTCCAATACTTGTTTGCGCATGACTTCATCATTCAGACAGTCGATGCTTAAATTACTATATAAACCATGTTGCTTCGTCACCATCAATTTGAGATATGTACTATCAGCCTCGCGAAATAATCGGAAATTTAACTCATTAAACGAGCGAACCAAAAAGGGATGAAACCCTAATCTCGCATTAAATTTTTTTTCAACCCACTCCTGCAATGATTTATTAAAAAAACTAGCGACATAGTTTTTGGGTTTTTCTGGAAGTGGATCGGTATAACCATACAAAGGTGTGCTTTCACGACATATTTTTAAAATACTCTGCACGGTCGGTGCCATTAAAATAACAATTAGAAAAATAGACAAAAACACACCAGCTTTTTTATATATAGCAGATATCATTGTTAAAACCTGAAATAAAGAAAAGGAGTATAGCCCGAGCTTAGCATTGCACCAGTTGCTAAAACTAAGAAGACAAAAGCCATCAAAAACTGCAGGGTTATGACAAGAGCATTACCGGTAAAACGCGTATCGAACCACGTTGATTTAAGTTTTTGAAAATAAATCAGCGTTTTTTGAGGTATAACAGTAGTCGCAAAAATGGAACCAATGAATAATGCTGTTATAGCATGATTGCTAAAAATAAGCCCCCATGGAATCACCGCTGTAGGAGGAACCGAGTGCATGCCAAATAGGACCAAAATATAATCTAATGCATACGTTAATGTTGGTGAGCGAAAAAATACCCATCCGATGATGACAATTAACAGCGTCATCGAGCGGCACAATACATTAGGCAACTTAATATTTTTAGATAACCTACTGGCAGAAAATGCACGCTCAAGAGAAAGAAATAATCCATAATAAGCTCCCCAAGCAATAAAATTCCAACTTGAGCCATGCCAAAGACCTGATATTAAAAATACGATCCACAAATTGAGATAAGTTCTTAATGCTGTACCTCGATTGCCACCCAGAGGAATGTATAGGTACAACCGCATCCAATTGGATAGCGAAATATGCCAGCGCTGCCAAAATTCAGTAATACTTCGTGCTATATAAGGGCGATTAAAGTTTTCAGGGAAACGAAATCCAATCATACGGGCAAGACCAATTGCCATATCAGAGTAGCCAGAAAAATCGAAATAAATTTGCAAGGTATAGGCGATAATACCACCCCAAGCAAATAAGGGCGAAAGCATGCTTGGAGGATAGTTAAATACTTTGTCAGACAACATTCCCAACGTATCTGCAAGGAGTAATTTTTTAATTAATCCAATCGTAAATCGGAGAAAGCCCAATATAAAATCTTGCGAGGTGTGTTGTCGTGTATGAATTTGATGACCAATATCGTGGTACCGAATAATAGGACCCGCAATAAGCTGTGGAAAGAGAAAAATATACAAAGCACAATCAAAGAAATGACGCGGCGGTAAGGCACGTCCATTATAACTATCTACTAAGTAACTTACTTTATGAAAAGTAATAAATGAAATACCTAAAATAAGCGGTAAATTGGGGGTGAATGTCGGCATTAATTCAGAGCAAATAAAATTTAAATATTTTGAAATAATTAAGATCAACACATTTAAAGAAATTGCCAGAGCCAGCAACAGTTTCTTATAAGTTAGTTTGAGTTGGCTTTCAGGAGTGATGTACGTCGAAATACGATAATCAAAATAGGTTCCCAAAAACAGAGCGAATACAAATACTGGTTCGCCCCAGGCAAAAAAAACAATGCTGGCAATTAATGCAACTGCATTTTTTGCGGAAATAGTATTAGGGACCAAATAATAGCTACTTAAAAATAATGGTAAAAAAACAAATAGGAATAGTGGCGTGGTAAATAACATAGGAGAGCATCTCACATAATCTAGAATCTAATTTGTTCAAATTGCCGAGGGAGATTAATCTAAAGTAATTTTTGAGTCAACGAAGGGATATTTTTTGAAGTAAAATATTCCATTTCGAATGGTAGCGTGATATAAAATGTTCACACATAGTCTGAGTAGACAGCATAGTAGGGCTGGTTCTCAATCAGTTGCAGTATTCAATAGATTGATGACTGCTTAGGATAGTTAATTTAAATTAAGGATAATAGCAATGGATCATGTTCTTATTACAGGTGGTGCTGGGTATGTTGGTAGTTTATTAACGCCTCAGCTTCTAGCTTTAGGTTACAAAGTAACGGTATATGACACCCTATTTTTCGGTGACGATTTCTTACCAAAAAACAATCCCAAGTTAACAATTATCGAAGGTGATATTCGTGATACTGCTCATTTAAGCCAAGCGTTTAAAGGAGTGGATACAGTAATTAGTCTTGCTTGTATTTCAAATGATGCCAGCTTTGTTTTAGATGAGGCTCTGAGTACCTCCATCAACTTAGAAGCGTTTGAGCCGATGGTCATTGCGGCTAAAAAAGCAGGTGTTAAGCGCTTTGTTTATGCTTCATCAAGCTCTGTATATGGTGTATCTGATCAACCTAATGTAACAGAAGAGCATCCATTAATTCCTTTAACGTTATACAATAAATATAAAGGCATGTGCGAACCCGTATTATTCAAACACATGGATGACAATTTCACTTGTGTGACTATTCGACCTGCTACAATCTGCGGTTATGCACCGAGATTGCGTCTTGATTTAAGTGTTAATATTTTAACGAACCATGCGATTACCAATAACAAAATCATGGTATTTGGTGGTGATCAATTGCGCCCGAACTTACACGTTCAAGATATGTGTGATCTTTACACTTTATTATTAACTGTACCAAAGGAAAAAATTGCCGGGCAAATATTTAATGCTGGTTATGAAAATATGTCGATTCGAGATATCGCGCATGTGGTCAAACGTGTGGTTGAGCAAGAATTCCCTGAAAAAGCACCTTTGGCGATGGAAGTAACAGAGTCAAATGATAATCGTTCATACCATATTAATTCAGACAAAATTTATCGTTGTTTAGGATTCAAACCTAGCTTAAGCGTGGAGGATGCTGTTCGTGATCTATGCCATGCGTTTCGTGACGGGAAAGTTGTTGATAGTATGACCGATGATAAATATTTTAATGTGAAGCGTATCCAAGCATTAGAAGTGGCATAATCATGAGTAAACCAATAGCAGTAGTTACCGGCGGTGCTGGGTTTATTGGTAGTCATATGGTCGATTTGCTACTTAATAGGGGCTATCAAGTTCGACTGATTGATAATTTAGTTGGTGGGCATATGCGAAATATTGCCCATCATCGCGATAACCCTGATTTTGCGTTTGAGCAAATCGATATTATGACCCTGCAACCTGAGGCGCCATTTTTCAAAGATGCACAGTTTGTTTTTCATTTTGCAGGAATTGGCGACATCGTTCCTTCTATTGAGCAGCCTGTTCAGTATATGGAAACAAACGTACTGGGTACAGTGCGTGTATTACAAGCTGCGCGTGCTGCAGGGGTCAAGAAGTTTGTGTATGCCGCATCCTCTTCCTGCTATGGTTTAGCTGCCACGCCGACTACCGAACAGCATCCAATCGATCCACAATATCCCTATGCATTGTCTAAATATCAGGGCGAATGCGCAGCATTTCATTGGCAACAAGTTTATAAATTGCCGGTGAATTCAGTGCGAATTTTTAATGCCTATGGCACAAGAGTACGGACTACTGGAGCATACGGTGCTGTTTTTGGTGTATTTTTCAAACAAAAACTATTAGGGAAACCATATACCGTTGTTGGTGATGGTACTCAGACGCGTGATTTTTTATATGTGACCGACGTGGCCAAAGCATTCTTGGCTGCAGCTGAAACAGACCTAGTTGGTGAAGTTTGGAATATTGGTGCTGGCAAACCACAATCAGTTAATTATTTGGTTGAATTATTAGGTGGTGGAGCAATCGATTACATCCCTAAACGACCTGGAGAACCTGATTGTACTTGGGCTGATATTAGCAAAATTACAACAGAGTTAGGTTGGCAGCCTCATGTTTCGTTTGCTGATGGTGTCGAGATGATGATGGCTGAAATTGAACATTGGCGAGATGCGCCTTTATGGGATAAAGGCTCGATTGCTACCGCAACCAAAACATGGTTTGAATATTTAAGTTAAACGGTTTATCTAGCGTATCATTCGCCCCCTTGGGGGGCGCAATAGCATAAAAATGGATAATAAAAAAATGGAGCTTTAAATATGTTTCTAAGTCGCTACCAGCATAAAATTAAAACAGTAGAAGAATTGGCTGAAATCATTGGTTCATTTCCAAGAGAGAACAAAACAGTGATGTGCCATGGCGTTTTTGACGTTGTTCATCCTGGCCACATGCGCCACTTAATGTATGCAAAAGGTAAAGCGGATATATTAATTGCGAGTTTGACTGCTGATCGTCACATTAGTAAAGGTCATTACCGTCCTCATATTCCTCAGACTATTCGAGCAGCAAATTTAGCAGCATTTGAGATGGTCGATTATGTGATTATCGATAAAAATCCGACACCGCTAGAAAATATTGAAAGACTAAAACCCGATTTTTTTGCCAAAGGGTATGAGTATTCAGCCAAAGCCAAACCTAAAAAAACACAAGAAGAAGAACAACTCATAGCAAGTTATGGTGGTGAAATGCTATTCACACCAGGCGATGTCGTGTATTCCTCTTCTAAATTGATTAACCTTGAAGAGCCCATGATTCGCTTAGAAAAACTAGCCGCGGTTATGGAAATGGATGGCATCTCTCTTGATGATCTAATGGCCAGTTTAAATACTGATAAACCGATTACAGTTCATGTCGTTGGCGATACGATTGTGGATGGTATTACTTACACGAACGTTATTGGCGGACAAACCAAAACACCAACTTTAAGTGTTCGATTAGAGTCTCAAGAAAATTTTGTTGGCGGAGCCGGTATCGTTGCTAAACATTTGCAAGCAGCTGGCGCGAATGTCATTTTTACTACCGTTTTGGGCGAAGACCCATTAGCAGAGTTTGTATTGAATGATTTACAGGAAGCGGGCGTTATTGTTCAGTTGATAGTAGATAAAAATCGTCCCACAACTTATAAAAATGCCATCGTTGCAAATAATTATCGTTTAGTAAAAATCGACACGCTAGATAATTCATCTATCTCCGATACGATCGTAGAGCAATTTATTGAAAAAATTAGTTCGACAGATGCTGATGCCGTTATTTTCAGTGATTTTAGGCATGGTATTTTCAACAAACGAACAATCGACCAACTCGTTGCTGCTATTCCTGAGGGTTGCTATAAAGTAGCGGATAGTCAAGTCGCCAGTCGTTGGGGAAACATTATTGAGTTCCAAGGATTTGATTTGATTACTCCTAATGAACGCGAAGCGCGTTTTGCGTTAGGTGATCAGGACTCAGGAATTAGACCTTTAGCGGCTCGTTTGTACGATGAAGCAAAATGTAAAACGTTAATTTTAAAATTAGGTGAACGCGGATCGATAACTTGTTGTAACAACAACCATGAATCCATGGATTCTTACGTATTTGTTGATAGCTTTGTCGATCATTTAATCGATGCAGTTGGCTCAGGTGATGCATTACTTGCCTATGCTACGTTAGCTTTAACCAAAGGTTATTCGCCTGCAATAGCAAGCATAGTCGGCTCTATGGCAGCTGCTTGCGAATGTGAAGTTGATGGCAATATTCCAATTGCTAAAGATGACGTCATTAAAAAAATTCAACAAGTAATGGCTCATTCACAATATCAGTTTGAACCCATTTCAGCATTGGTTGAAAAAGAGTGCCTGGTAAATGCAAGCTATATTGAGGCAGTGGTGGAAGTATGAAAGCTATTGTAATCGGATTAGGTATTCAAGGTAAAAAGCGCCAACATCACGCTGGGAGTGATTACGTTTGCAGTGTCGACCCAGTGAAGTCTGAAGCAGATTATTGCGATATCAACGAAGTGTCTCTTAATCAATATGATGCTGCTTTGGTTTGCTTACCGGACGAACCTAAATATCAAGTACTCAAATACTTACTTGAAAATGGTAAACATGTGTTGGTGGAAAAACCGTTATGGACCGAATCCGATGAGCAAATCCTTGAGTTACAGGATATAGCCCACCGTAACAATCTAGTGTGTTACACAGCCTATAACCACCGTTTCGAACCCCATTTTATTCGAATGAAAGAATTACTCGATTCAGGCGTTTTGGGTTCGATTCGTTATTGCCGTATGTTTTATGGAAATGGCACTGCGCGTTTAGTTCGTGATTCTGCATGGCGAGATCAAGGAGCGGGGGTGTTACCTGATTTGGGTTCTCATTTACTTGATACCAGTAATTTTTGGTTTGGTAATCAGCCCAAGCATTTTGAAATTGTTACGATGAACAATTTTGAAAATCAAGCGCCGGATCATACTGTCATTATGAATAAAAAGGCCTCGCCACAACTCATGTTTGAAATGAGTTTGTTATCGTGGCGCAATCATTTTGTATGTGAAATGGTAGGGGAAAAAGGATCTGCATTTATTGAATCACTCTGTAAATGGGGCCCCAGTCGATTTACCTATCAAGAACGTATTTTACCCAGTGGTAGACCACCAGAAGAAAGTGTAACGTTGGTTCAAGATGACCCTACATGGGCTTTAGAGTATGCACATTTTAAAAATTTAATAGCAAATGGCGTTCCTACTAATTTAATGACGGATCTTTGGATTCAACAAGAATTGAATCAACTCAGTGAACGTTATTTTAAAGCAATTGCCTCACATGCAGAGCGTCAATCGGAGATAAACCTATGACAAACAGAACTCAAATAACGATTGGTTGCGTAGGCATGACTCATCTCGGTTTGGTCCACGCTGTAGCCTTTGCTGAAAAGGGATTTGATTTAATTTGCTATGATGAAAACACACAATTAATCAATCAGTTACAAAATAAGCAATTACCTGTTAATGAACCTCAACTTGATGATTTAGTTGCAAAAAATGCAGCGTATTTGCATTTTACTGATGATTTAAATCAACTGAAACAATGCGCCGCCGTGTTTATCGCCTATGATGTTCCAACAGATGATCATGGTAATAGTAATCTCGACGTTATTCATCGATTATTAGAAACCGTGAAGCCAGTGCTTACAAATACAACGAGTTTAGTCTTATTGTGTCAAGTTCCTCCTGGGTTTACTCGCGAAATACAATTTCCAAAAGATCGTTTATTTTATCAAGTTGAAACTCTTGTATTTGGACGCGCAGTTGAACGGGCTTTATATCCAGAACGTTATATTGTCGGCGCATTTGAACCGAATCAAAATCTGCCTGAAGCATATGCACAACTATTAGCGACATTTGATTGTCCAATTCTAAAAATGCGTTACGAAAGTGCTGAGTTAGCAAAAATATCAATTAACATGTTTTTAGTCGCTTCTGTAACGACAACCAATACACTAGCTGAAATTTGTGAAAACATTGGGGCCGATTGGAATGACATTGCCCCCACATTGCGATTAGATAAACGAATTGGCCAACATGCTTACCTTACTCCTGGCTTGGGCATTGCTGGGGGTAATTTAGAACGCGATTTAAATACTATTATTAAATTAGGACAAACGCATGCGACTGAAACAGCAACTGTCAGTGCATGGCTAAAAAATTCAACATACCGACGCGACTGGGTGTTACGCTGCTTAAATGACCACGTCATTTCGAAAAATTCCGTCATCCCGAGCGAAGCGAGGGATCTCCCATCAATGACCAGCGCTTCCACCCCAACCACAGTATCAAAAGCATTATCAATCTGCATCCTTGGTCTTGCATACAAACCCAACACACATAGTGTAAAAAATTCACCATCGGTAGCTTTGATTAATCAACTAAAAAATTACAGAATTAAAGCACACGATCCGATTGTAAGAGACCAGCATTTAACTCACGCAATTCGCAAAGACGAGATTTTTGATGCAGTCCAAGATGCCGATGTCGTTATCATTATGACGCCTTGCGCAGAGTATCAAAATTTATCGATTGAATTACTGTTAAAGCACATGAAGGGTAACACCATTATTGACCCCCATCGTTTGTTACAAGTTGATCGTAATCAATCAAACGACGTCAATTATTTCAGTTTAGGACAAAGTTCCATTCGGAGCGATAAAAAGGAATTAGAACATGCTTAATCATTTTAATCATACATCGGTAAAACCAAAACGAGTTGTTGTTTTAGGTGCAAAAGGTTTTGTTGGCGCAACAACAATAAAAAAACTTTCTAAAGAACACATTGACTATGTTGCAATTGGCCGTGAAGACATTGATTTAACTCATCCCAATGCAGCAAATCAACTAGCAGACCAACTAAAGGCAGAGGACGCGTTAGTAGTGATTTCAGCAAAAGCTCCCTGCAAAAACTACGACATGCTATTGGAAAATATCCAAATGATGAAAGCGGTTTGTGATGCGCTTAACAAACAACCGGTACAACATGTTATTTATATCAGTTCTGATGCCGTTTACACCGACTCTATGGATAAACTCCACGAACGATCGCCCGCAGCCCCCACATCACTCCACGGCGTTATGCACCTTGCTCGCGAACAAATGCTGCAATCAATACTGAGCAAAGAATCCTTTGCTATTTTAAGACCCAGTTTATTATACGGAGCAAACGATCCTCACAACGGCTACGGACCAAACAGTTTCTATCGTTTAGCTATGGCAGATAAACCAGTTGAATTATTTGGTTTTGGCGAAGAGCAACGTGATCATGTTTATATAGAAGATGTTGCTGAAATTATTTACTTATGTTTGATGCATCGAAGTTATGGCATTTTAAATATTACGTCAGGAGAAGTGACCTCGTTTTCTGATGTGGTTCGTTTGCTAAATAACTCTTTGGATAAAGCGATCGAAGTTAAGTATCGACAACGAAATGGTGCTATGCCGCATAATGGGTATAGAGCGTTTAGCAATGCAACATGTCAACAAGCATTTACTTCATTCGCCTATACCTCACTAACTGACGGATTGCGAAAAATGCATCAAGAAGATATAGCCAAACCGAATTAAATGAGAGAAGAGAGAATAGTTATGCAGGAAATTAATTTACTTCGGTCACTACCTAATGCTAAACGCAATATTCAAGCGAGGCAGGAAGCTAAAGATCCTGAGGTCGTTCGAATAGCAAAACAATTTGGTGAAATGTATTTTGATGGCCCTCGTACTCATGGATATGGTGGTTATTATTACGATGGTCGTTGGGTTCCCGTTGCTAAAGACATCATTCAGCACTTTAATTTAAAAGCAGGTCATCGGGTCTTAGATGTTGGGTGTGCCAAAGGATTTTTGGTTAAAGATCTTATGAATGCTTGCCCAGGCCTGGAAGTCTATGGATTGGATATTTCTGAATATGCTTTAAAAAATTGTGAGCCGGAGGTAATTGGCAGGCTTCATTTAGGCAGTGCGGATGACTTACCCTTTCCTGACAATAGCTTCGATGCAGTGATTTCTTTAAATACAATACATAATTTTTCACGCGATAAAGCTGTAAATGCTTTAAGTGAAGTGCAGCGTGTTACAAAAGAACAATCTTTTATTCAAGTTGACAGTTATTACACACCTGAGCAAAAAGCATTGTTTGAAGATTGGGTACTCACTGCTGAATTCCATGATTATCCAGAAAAATGGTTAGATGCATTCAAAGAGGCCGGATACAAAGGTGATTACTATTGGACAGTTTTAGAAAATTAAACTAAGAGAGAACATTATGGAAGAAATTCAACTTTTTGATTCGGCTAACAATATGATGCTTGATGCAAAGAACGATATTGGCATTCAACGTTTTGGCTTAATGTCCAATTTTGCGTGGTATGACGATCCTAAGCGCATGGCATTTCACTTCGCTCGCTATAAATTTGTCAGTAAAATGCTTTCTGGTAAAGATAGCGTTTTAGAAATTGGTTGTGCAGACGCCTTTGGAACCCGAGTTGTTGTTCAAGAGGTTAAAAACTTGTTAGCTATTGATATTGAACCAGCCTTTATCGATGACGTAAATGAACGCATGTGTAGTAAATGGCATTTTAATACCAAAGTACATGATATTATCCAGTCACCTGTTCCAGGTCAATTTGATGGTGCTTATTCGTTGGATGTTTTAGAGCATATTCCAGCAAGTGCTGAAGATGCTTTTGTACAAAATATTTGTTCTTCGCTATCGGATAACGGTGTTCTTATTATTGGTATGCCATCATTGGAATCACAAGCATATGCATCACCAACAAGCAAAGAGGGCCATATCAATTGTAAAAGTGGCTCAGATCTAAAATGCTTTTTAGAAAAATACTTTCATAATGTATTCTTATTTTCAATGAATGATGAAGTAGTCCATACAGGCTACAGTAAAATGGCTCATTATTTAATTGGTGTTTGTTGCATGAAAAAATAACTGAGCTATTAAGATGAAGCAACAAGAACCAAAAATACCTTTTTACTTTATAGTCGTCGTCTGGGGCGACGGCTATGTTGATATGTTGCTGCAGATTGCTTTGCGTTGTTATTTATCGCCAAAAAACATTCCTAATTTAATGCATTTAGATGTTTCAAAGTTTATTTTTGTAACGACCCCAAATGATTTTTTGAAAATTTCTCAAGCGCCAATTTATAAAACATTGGAGCAATACCTCGAACCAGTTTTTATCGAATTAGATGCGCCTTTAGAAGACAATGTTTATTGTAGAATGACTCGAGGTTATGAATTAGCCACCAAATTGGCTAGTGAAAAAAACGCGTATGCTGTTTATCTTTTACCGGACGGCATTGTTTCTGATGGTACATTTACTCAATTAGAGCGTTATGCAAAAGCCGGTCGAGACGTTATTTTATTGCCTGGTCCACGGGTTATAAAAGAAAAATTTATATCGCATGTGCGCGAAATGAATATTGATGATAACGAGCCATTATGTTTTGAATCGCGAAAGCTTGTAACACTCGGATTATCTTGTTTTCACAATGAATTTAAACATTATAATTTTTCAGGCAAACAATTTACAAAATGGCCCCATATGGTAACGTGGGATATTCCTGGACAAGAAGGATTGTTACTGCGAGCGTTCCATTTACATCCGCTTATGGTGAATTGTTCTAGTCACAAGAGGCTTGTATCTTTTAACAAGTTCGATACAATCGATGCCAGTTTTATTCAAAAAAACTTTTTTGATTTGAATAAATTTTTGTGGGAAACCGATTCGGATAATATGATTTTGTACTCCATGACACAGGAGAATGATCGAATCGAAGAGGGACTTTTGTGGAATGCCACAGAAAAGAAAAAAGCGATTGTTGATATATCGCAAAGTTCACTTGTGAACGAACTACAAAAAATCCATTTTTATAATGTATATAAATTACATCCCAATGAGTTAACAGCTGAGTGGGATGAGGTTCAACAACACAGTTTTGAAATGGTAAAAAGTGTTATAACTGCAAAAGCTCAAGATAATCATGATGTTGTTCATCGAGTGATGGCTAAACGATTACTGAAATTTTTGCCATTAGTTTCTCAAGAGCCACTAAAACGGTTTTATTGGAAAACTAAGGGTGCGGTAAGTTGGTGTAAAGCAAAATTGTATTCATAAGGAGATGTCGTGGGAAAAACGTACGCAATATTAGGAGGGGGTGGTTCATTTGGTATTCATACTGCCAAATACTTACTTGATCATGCAAACCCCAAAAAAGTGATTGGTATTGGAAGAAATCTATTACGAGAAGAAGCTTTTTCTTTAGGAATTCAAAAACGAGAAAATTTTGAATACCATGCGCGACATGTTACACATGAGCTTGATTTGTTATTAGAGCTACTCGATAAAGAAAAACCCGAAGTCATTATTAACTTCGCAGCACAAGGCGAGGGCGCAGTTTCTTGGAAAAATAGTTGGCGCTATTTTGAAACCAATTCAATGGCATTAGCGCGTCTTACTGAAGAATTAATGAAACGCGATTGGTTAGAGCGTTTTATTCAAATTGGTACATCTGAAATGTATGGTTCAGCGGAACATCCATGCAATGAAGATACACCAATTAAACCATCTAGCCCGTATGCTGCTTCAAAAGTGGCTTTTGATATGCATCTTATGTCAATTTCGCGTTTTTTAAATTTCCCGATGAATATCATTCGTCCTTCAAACGCCTATTGTTCTGGTCAATTATTACATCGTGTAATTCCTAAATCGCTCTTGTTGGGAAGAATGGGTAAAAAATTACCGCTACATGGTGGTGGGCGCGCTGAAAAATCGTACATTCATGCGCATGATTTAGCTCGAGCTATTTACTTGGTTTCTGAAAAAGCACCTTTAGGTACAACTTATAATGCCGGCTCTAAGAATCCGACTTCTATTCGAGAAGTAGTTGAGCGTTGCGCAAATACATTAAACATGCCGTTTGATGACCTGTGCGAAATGAGTGATGATCGTTTGGGGCAAGACTCACGTTATTGGTTAGATTCCTCAGCGATCAAGCGTGATGTCGGTTGGGAGCCAGAAATTACTTGGGAAGAAGGATTAAGTGAAGTAGCAGCTTGGGTTGATCGTTATTTTAATCAATTGAAAGAATGTTCTACTGACTATGTGATGCGTGCTTAACACAGGAGTGGTAAGGTGCTAAATGCAAACGGTGAAAAGAACGAATACAAAAACTTATTTTACAATATATTGCGTATTCGTCTGATTGAAGAAGAAATTGCTAAACGATATCCTGAAGGAAAGATGCGTTGTCCAACGCATCTTTCAATCGGCCAAGAAGCAATTCCTGTCGTAATTTGTGAACAACTGAGTTCGAGGGATTTGGCAGTGAGCTCGCATCGCGCTCATGCGCATTATTTAGCAAAGGGAGGAAGTCTTAAAGGCTTGATTGCTGAATTATATGGCAAAGTCACAGGATGTACTCATGGCCGCGGTGGTTCAATGAATCTGAGCGACCTTTCAGCTGGATTTGTCGCAAGTAAAGCAATTGTTGGTAATACAATTCCAGTTGGTGTTGGTTTAGCCTTTGCCCAACAATTAAATAAGACCAAAGATATTACTTGTGTTTTTTTAGGTGATGCGGCGATTGAAGAGGGAGCATTTTACGAGTCTTTGAATTATGCTGTTTTGAAAAAGCTGCCAGTGTTATTTATCTGTGAAAATAATTTTTACTCTGTTAACTCCCATTTGAATTTGAGACAACCCAAAGACCGTTCGATTGCTGAAATGGCCAAACATATTGGTGCTAAATCCGCGCAATTTGATGGTAATGATATTTTTTCTTATCGCGATCAAATTAAAAACATGGTCACAGACATACGAAATGGTGAAGGTCCTCAGTTTCTAGAGTTCTTTACTTATCGACATAAAGTGCATTGTGGCCATGAGGATGATTTAGATGCACGTTATCGACCTAAAGAAGAACTTGATTATTGGTTAAGTAAAGAACCTCTGATGTTATTGGAAAATAAATTGACATCAAACTCAGTTATTTCATTGGATGAAATTGTTGAATACCGGCAACGGATACAAAATGAAGTGGATGAAGCATTTGATTTTGCTGAAAAATCGGCATTCCCTGACGCAGAAGATAGATTCAAATATCAATATGCTCATAGCGATTTATCATGGTTGCAAACGGCATTAACGCAGGAAATGGAGGGACTCTCAGTTGGATAATAAATTTATTAATTTAGTCAATGCAGCGTTTAAAAAAGCAATGCAACTGGATGACAAAGTTCTTTCGTATGGTCAGGGAATGAATGATCGGGTCCGTATGTTTGGTGCAACGGTTGGATTGGTTGAAGAATTTGGCGACGATCGCGCATTTGATGTACCCACAGCTGAAAATGCTATGACTGGTGTTGGTATTGGCTTATGCATTCAAGGTTTTCGACCGGTGATTTCACATAATCGGTTAGATTTTATTTTGCTAGCTATGGATCAACTGATAAATGGTGCAGCAAAATGGAATAACGTATTTGCAGGTACTATGCCAATCAATCTCACTACACGCGTTATAGTTGGGCGTGGTTGGGGACAAGGGCCTACACATTGTCAGAGTTTACAATCGTGTTTCGCACAAATACCGGGACTAAAGGTCGTGATGCCATCGCTGGCGGAAGATGTGTATGGTTTGTTGTTATCTAGTATTTTTGACGATAACCCAGTGATTTTTATCGAACATCGTTGGTTGCATAACATCAACGCGAATCCATTACATGACCCATATCAATTCGTTCCGTTGGGTAAAGCGCGCACCGTAACTAAAGGCACTGATATTACAATTGTATCCATGTCATACATGACAATTGAAGCACTGCACGCCGTTGAATTCTTAAAAGAACATGGCGTTTCTTGTGACTTAATAGATTTAAGAACCATTAAGCCACTTGATTGGGATGCGATTTATTCTTCAGTTAGAAAAACCGGGAAATTATTGGTATTAGATACCGGGTTTGAATTTTGTTCCGTAGCCAGTGAAATTGTTGCCAAAGTCTCTATGGATTGTTTCGATGACTTGACCATGGCTCCTCGGCGGCTAGCACTATCTGATCATTCTGTTTTGACATCCCCTACATTAGCTAATCCAGCCTATATCTATAGTGATGATATAGCTGACGAAGTATGTAACATGTTGTGTTTGTCGATAGATATTCAACCGATGAGAGATAATCGAAATAAATATCTCAAAGATGTTCCAGGCAATTGGTTTGCAGGGCCATTTTAAGCATTAATGGAGATGATGTGAAAAAAACAAGTGAAGTCAAATCAATTTATTTTGGCGTATCCGTATGGGGCCGAGCATTTTGTGAGTCCTTTATTAATTGTGCGTTGGCTTCACTATTAGCAGAAGGAAACATTCCCGCGCTTGGTAATTCCTCTAAAGCAAATCGCTTTATTATTTATACAACTAGAGAGGATTGGGACTGGTTAATAGTGCAACCTCTAGTTACCCTGTTACAACAACATATGGATATTGAGTTCATAGAAATGTCTCAATTATCTGAAATGGAGTATAAAAACCTTAATAATGCACTGAATTCTCGCAAGTTGTACTTGATGACATTAGGCCATCGTCAGATTCTTGAAAAAATGTTTGCCGATAAAGCGGTTGGCAGTGTGATTATTCCGGATTCGATCTACTCTAATGGCTCCATTCCTGCTGCTTATCAACACATTGTTAATGGAAAAACTGGCGTGTTGGTTTTTTGTCCTCGTTTTGCTACAACGGATATCGTTGATGAGTTACGAAATAAAAACTATTTACAGATTAATCAGCCTTTAGTTATCGAATCCCGAGATTTAGTCGCAGCCGCAATGCGTCATCTCCATATTGATATGCAAATGCAGAAATGGGAGTCTGATTCTTTACCTGAGTTTATGTTAGAAACGAGTTGGACCTTGCCTGACAAATCAGGCATGTTATTTCATACCTGGACGTGCTGGTGTGCATTTATTGATTATAATAAATTACCGGAGCATGATGTATCATCATTAGGTCGAAACACCATCGATGGTATTTATTTTGGCAATAATTTAACACAAGAAACGTCTCATTTTATTACGGATTCGGACGAGTTTACTTTAATTAGCTTTAGCCCAAACCTTGAAAGAAAACAAACGCCACTTCATTGGCTTTTGCGAAGTAACAAAGGTAAATTAATTAGCAAAATTGCTTTCGCTAAAAAAACGCTTCAAGGTACGTTCAACATGCAAACCGATGCATTTAAATTGCAATTCGCTAAGCAGCCTATTTATATGCATACCGCTGACTTAACCCTTGCGGATATAAAATTAAAGACTCAAACACTCCCTTTAATTGACGAAATTTTAAAAAGCCAACTTACTTTTTTCGAAAAAATCTCATTGTATTTAAATGATCCCTTGTTATGGAAAAAAATAAAAAGGCGTTTAACTCATCATAAAATACTTTTTCCTATTATTTTTTCTATGGGATTCGTTGTTGGGGCCGCTGTCATGACAGCGTTGAGATAATAGAGGACTTATGTATTTAATACAAAAGTTGCAAGAACATGGATTGATGTGGTTTGTTCGTCGCGCTGTCAGTGAGTTGATTAAGCCAACCACATCACTGGGCAAATACTTCCGACCCTTTTCTTTGCTAATCTACGTGACAATCAGTAAGCCCATTAATTATTTTTCGAGTTTTCGCTTCACCGCCACGAAATCAAAAAGTAGTTTATATTTTTTCTATGATTTGGATATCGAACCTATTACCTACGATTTTGTCTGGGCACTATGTATTGCTAACGCAAAACGCGAGGAATTAGGTTTGACTTCTTTGCATGTGGTTTTTGTCCCGGGTAAAGTCCAGGGATTGCGAAAAGAATCATCAGATTACGAGCGCGCGGTAAGCAGTGATGCCAGGCATTGGCGCATATATTCTATTCTTATTCCTGCATTAAAATTATTGCCTTGTAAGTTTGGCATTACGTTTTGTAATTCACGCGAAGACGCACGATTTATAAGACAAAAGCAAGCAAAGTTTGTATACCCTGATAAATATAACGTCACCTTTCCTATACCCTATGCTCCTGAGCAGGCAATGCAGTATTATCAAAACATGTTGCCTCTAAGAGCGGATAATCAAGCGCTACGCTATGTTTTAGAATGGCTAAACCAACATGCACCGCATAAAAAAACGATTGTAATTACGCTTCGTCAATATGCATTTGCTCCTGATCGAAACAGCAATATAAATGCATGGGCTAAATTTGCAAAAACCTTAGATAACAATGAATTTTTTGTAGTTTTCGTTCCAGATATGGATCAGGCCTTAAACGAGCAGCCAAAGGCGTTAAGCGAGTTCCACTTATTTACCCCAGCATGCTGGAATTTGAATTTACGTGCCGCACTCTATGAATCCGCCTATTTAAACTTAGGCGTAAATACAGGCCCTATGGCATTATGTTGGCTGAATGCACGTTGCAATTATATTACATTTAAAGCTTTTTCGACTACGGTACCTCAAGCTTCCATGGAAGTTATGATTGACAGAGGATTCATACCAAGCGAGAATCCCAAGTTCGCCACACCTTTTCAAAAATGGGTATGGCAAGAGGATGATTTTGAAATCATTCTTGAAGAATTTAAGTGGATGTGTGATTCATTAGAAAAAAGGATTTAATGTGACGGAATTACAAGTAAATTCTACAGATTTCAATCAAATACTAACCAGCGACGATGCGATTGATAATGAAGTTATGACAGGTTGTCGCATGTATGCTCAAAGCTTTGTTCATTGGCGAATCTGGTTATACATGGCTGTATCAGAAATACGTCGACGTTATAGACGTACGCTTTTGGGGCCATTTTGGGCTACGCTGAGTGTTGCCATTTTTATTGGATGCATGGGCATGGTATTTCCGATGTTGTGGCACACCGATGTTCAATCCTTTTTACCCTTTTTCTCGGCAGGTTTTATTGTTTGGACTTTTGTTTCCACTACTATAAATGATGCGTGTGGAACATTCATCGATGCAGGTAACTTAATCAAACAAGTTAATTTACCTTATCCCACTTATGCCTTCAGTGCAGTCACGCGCAATTTTTTAACCATGCTCCACCATTTAGCAGTGTATGTACCGATTATGCTGATTTTTCATGTGCCAATTAATCTAAATACATTACTGTTTTTACCCGCTATGATTATTCTCTGTTTAACTTCAAGTTGGGTTTGCGTTTTATTGGGATTTTTGACCGCTCGTTTCCGAGATATGAAGCAAATTATTTCAAGTTTATTGCAGATTTCTATTTTTGTTACGCCCATATTTTGGCGGCCTTCACAACTTGGATCAAGCTTATATGCCCAAATCCTAGTTGCAATCAACCCATTGTATCATTTCGTAGAGATTGTGAGAGCGCCACTATTAGGCCAACAACCAGCGAGCATTGACTGGATTGCATCTATTGGTTTTTGTCTTCTTGGATGGCTTCTTACCATGAAAGTGGTTGGCAAATATTATAAACATCTAGTTTTTTGGTTGTAGGAAGGTGATGACAATGAAATATTTAGATGTTCGAAATGTAACAGTCGATATTCCAGTTTTTGATTCTAGTCGCAGTTTGCGTAAATCATTATATAACCGATTAGGTGGCACCATTAAACAAACCACAGGGAAACACGTTTGTGTGCGTGCTTTAGATAATATCAGCTTTAGATTAGAAGAAGGTGATCGCGTAGGGCTGGTGGGGCACAACGGAGCTGGCAAATCCACCTTGCTTAATGTACTTGCTGGTATTTATTTACCTCATACAGGTTCGATTAAAACTTCCGGAAAGGTAACGCCACTATTTAATATTAGCTTAGGTTTAGATATTGATGATACTGGATACGAAAACATATACACGATTGGTATGTATCTAGGTTTAACCCGACAAATCATTGATTCAAAACGAGATGACATTATTGCATTCAGTGAGCTAGGCGATTTTATTCATTTACCAGCCAGAACTTATTCTAGTGGTATGTTATTACGACTTAGTTTTGCAATTGTTACCTCTTTAGAAACAGATATTTTATTAATGGACGAAGGAATTGGTGTAGGTGATGCCAATTTTGCAAAGAAAGCCACAGAACGGCTTGAGTCTTTTTATGAAAAAATAGGGATATTAGTCATTGCCTCTCATTCGGATGATCTGATAAAAAAAATGTGTAATAAAGCAATATTGCTCGAGCATGGAAAAATTATCAAAATAGGTCCAGTGAATGATATTTTGGAAATGTACCACCAGGAAGTGGTTTCTTAAATGAGAACCACCCAGATTGTAGGTCAGTTCAGCATCTACACTCAACTGACAGAGAGCACGTCATCCAGAGCGCAGTCTTTTTGCGCGAAGGATCTCCTGAATGTTGCACAATCCGAGATCCTTGGCTCAGGATGACGTGTCCGGGGAGTTACCTTAAATGAAAAATGCATTAATCATTGGCATTGACTCCACCATTGGAAACGCGCTACGTCAAGAATTGACGACAGCTGGCTGGGCTGTTTTTGGAACAACTCGCCAAAAGCATCAAATGCAAGAAAACATCTTTTATTTAGATCTGGAGCATGTCGATGCATTCCACATAGAACTACCATTAGATGTTGTTTTTTTATGTGCAAGCGTAACCAAAATAGCAACTTGCCGAGCTAATCCAGAATATTCACAACTTATCAATCGAGATGCACAAATTGCATTAGCACAATATTTCTTAAATAAATCAATTCACGTGATTTTTCTATCAACAGTAGCCGTTTTTGATGGCCAAAAACCAGCTTATCGAATAGATGACATTCCAAATCCTACTACTATTTATGGAGAGCACAAAGCTGCGGCTGAACAAGCAATAATGGAAATGTCAGGAAAATGTTCTATTGTGAGATTATCTAAAGTATTAACCACCGATTACCCCCTTATTATGAATTGGCTTGATGCTCTTAAACAGGAGCGACTTATTGAGCCTTTCCATGATTTGCAGCTTTGTCCTATTTCTATTAATGTCGTAACCTATTGCTTAAAAGAAATTGCAAGACGAAGCTTATTTGGTATTATTCATCTCTCAGGAGAACAGGATGTGACTTATCTGGATGTTGCTATTTATTTAGCTGATGCTATGAATATAGGACGAAATTTAATAAAATCCAAATCGATTTTAGAGGTAGGTATGATGCCCAATGAAGTACTTCTTCACACTTCTTTAGATTATAGCGAATCGACAAAACTATTTGGAAACAAAGCGTGCTCATTGTCTGACACATTAAATGAAATGTATGGAACAACTTGGTATGAGACGAATGTATTTCAATAAGCTATATCGTAATTAATTTCTTGGTTTCTCATGAGATTAAGGATAGAGTGTGGATCTACTATGAGTTTTTGTATGGATTTTATCCTGCTACCTGGGGTGATCCTTGAATAAACAAGTATTCGTTTTTTATCCAACTTTAAAATAAAACTATTGCATGTAATTAATTATACATGGTATTGTTTGCTCAAAAAACGACGAATAACAAGGACGAATAACAAGATTGTCGCGTTAACAATGAAGTTAGAAAAAAATCATAATAAATAAGAGATTTTTATGATTCACTAAAGTAACTAAAGTAATTCCATTTAAATATTGACACTATATTCAATATAATACTTGCCTAGGGAAGGGTGTATGCACAATAAATTAGGGATCAAAACAAAAATATCTTTGCGCGAACGATCCATTTCTGTTTTATTGCCAGCTTTAAATGAAGAGAAAAACTTAAAACCTACGGTTGAGCGTTTGCAGCAAGCTTTAAATGTTACTATGGATCAATATGAACTCATTATTATTAATGATGGTAGTTCAGATAAAACAGGTGAAGTCGCCGATCAATTAGCAGCTCAGTTTGATAATATAAAGGTAAAGCATAATTCTTTATGCACGGGGCTGGGTAATGTGTATGTGCAAGGTGCTGAGCTTGCTACCATGAATTATTTTTCCTATATCCCAAGTGACAATACATGGCCGTATCGCTCATTTGTTGAGCTTTTTGGGAACATGGGAAAAGCAGATATTATTACCTCATTTTCTAGTAATCCGGGAGTTAGACCCTGGAGTAGAAGAATAGTATCCAAGTCTTTCACAAAAACTATGAACTTATTATTTGGTCTAGATCTTAAATATTTTAATGGCTTAACGATTTATCCTATAGAATATTTAAAGAGAAGGCCTATTTCAACATACGGCTTTGGATTTCAGTCTGAAGCTTTAATTAAAGCATTACAATTAGGTTACTCATTTATAGAGTTAGGCTTACCTATAGATGAACGCACAGCTGGTGGTTCTAAAGCTGTAAATATTAAGAATATTACGAGTGTTATTAGTACTATTTTTAGGATGTTTTGGAGTGTAAGAGTAAGTAAAAATTGGATTAAAAATCAAGTTGATCATAGTCCTTATAAAAAAAATACGTTGTTAGATGGAGCATTACCTCATTCAAATTTTAGTGCAGATGAAAATGGTTTTAAAAACGATGATAGTCGACCTCGTCAACATGCTGTTAAAAATGATCCATATATAATTGTGGTAACTGGAGCAAGTTCGGGTATTGGAGCTGAACTAATTAAAAAATTAGCAGAAGATGGTCATCAGGTTTTTGCATGCGCAAGAAGTAAAACAAAACTAGAAAAAGCAACAAATAATGGTGAATTTGCTGAATTTACTGTTTGTGATGTTTCAGATGAAGAGCAAGTTTCGACTTTTGCAAAAATGTTAGAAAGTAAAGTTGATAGAGTGGATGTCTTAATTAATTGTGCTGGAAAATTTGGAGCTATTGGGAGCATTGAGGTAGCTAATAGTGACGAATGGTTAGATACTATAAAGATAAATTTGTTTGGTCCTTATTTGACAACGAAGAAATTATTAAATCTTTTAAAGCAATCGAAACATCCGCGTGTAATTAATTTTTCCGGCGGTGGGGCATTTAATCCATTCCCAAATTTTAGTGCGTATGCTTGTTCAAAGGCTTCTTTAGTTAGGCTTACAGAAACATTGGCAATAGAATTAGCTCCATTTGGAATTATGGTTAATGCCTTGGCTCCAGGAAGAATTGCAACGCCAGCCCACGAAGCTATATTGTCTGCAGGTGCAACATTAGCAGGCTCTGCTCACTTCAAAAAGACCCAGCTCTTAATGACAGAAGGTGGGGCTTCCATGTCAAAAGTTATTGATTGTGTTCGTATGATGTTAACAGAAAAAATGTACGGTTTAACTGGTAAAACGATTAGTGCTAATTTTGATCCTTGGGATACCAGTTCATTTCAGGATAGTCTTATGGATATTTCAAGGTCGGATCTGTATACCATGTGTCGAATGAATATTGTCAATTTACCAGAGGGTAAACTTAAGGCACGAATGTCCACCGCTTGGGCGAAGCATGGTATAAAATTATGAATCCTTTAGTTATCGCTTTAATTGCAGGCATTTTATATTTAATTCAAATTACCTTCATTTTTAATAGGTTTAATATTCAAAATAAAGCAAAATTGATGGTTAAGTTATGGGTCGTTAATTTACCAATGGTAGTCGCAGGTTGCTTTATATTTGATAAATATGAGATTTTTGGGAAAATTTATCAAATTAATAATTTTGAAGTTAGCCTTTTTTTAACGATTTTTTTCTATTTTTCAGGGTTTTTTGGTGGAATATTACAACTATATAATTTAGCAGATCGAGGGTTTTCACTTAGAGTGCTAATTGACATGGAGGAAAATATTCAGCAAGGTGTATCGTTAAATAATGTCATGCAGAGATATAGCCAGGGAAAAGGGATTTCTTGGATGTATGAAAAGAGACTCAATGATTTAAGTCAAAACGACTTAATTTTTATATTCCATAATTTAGTTGAAAATACTTCACGTGGTAATTGTTTATCAAGGTTATTCATTCAATTAAGAAAAATTATTAATTTACGCTAGAATAGATGGATTTGTTATGTGTACTACCTTATTACTAAGTTTTTTTTGGTTTCTTATATTTATAATCACGCATAATGTTGCTTTTTTCGTACTTGATAATCAGTCAAGAGCAAAGATAATCATAAATACTTTCAAGTTGTCTATTTGTGCTTTATTTATTTCAATTTGGTTATATTCAAAATATAGTCATTTTTTCAATAATCATGAATTTTATCCTGTATTTTGGAATTATTTGTATGGCTTAGTTATTTCAGTATCTTTTTTTATATTATACATGCCATTTTATTATACTGTTGCATCATCATTGTCAATCCAATCAATGATCAAAATATTTGACAATAGTTTGGCTGGAAAAAACACAGAGCTTGACTGTTTACGTGAGCAATTTACTTCCAAAGAGTTAATGCAGGATAGAATGTCTCTTATGATTGACAATGGTTATATTTATGAATTTGAAAACAAATATTATTTAACTACAAAAGGAAAGAGAACGGCGAAAATTTTTTCTCAAATTAAAAATATATGGAAATTAGGGGCTGGTGGTTAATAAGTTGTTCGGTGATATTGTAAAAATTAGTGGAGAGTTAAAATGAGACAATTAGTAAATTGTGAAGAAATACCGGAAGAATATCCTTTTATGATAAAGAAATACCAAGGATTTTTTTATGTAATATGTAGCGCTTTTAATTTGGTAGAGCATGATCTTAATCTTAATGATGCTTATCTACGTGCCTCTCAGAAACGTCAAGATTTAATTATTGAATTTAAAAAGATCGGCATGAATATACCATCTTACAATTTAGGTGATATAAAAACTATTTCTCCCATACGTCGCACGGTGAAAAAATTATTCACTTTAGGGACTATATTATTTTTGATTTTAGGCATGTATTTTGCCTCGATTATCACAGATAAAATAATCGAGCTTCCCTCATTATTAAAAGAAAAAATAAAAGCTAGCACAGTATCTATTGTTTCAAATCCGGATGCTTTATTTCGTGCTACGCAAACAATTGCACAAAAAATTGATACTGCTAATCCTGAAACCAAAGCGCAATTTCAGAGTAATGTTCGTAAAATAGTACAATTTTTTGAGCCTATGATAGCTGAAATGGAGCCATTAAAGACGAATAAAATTATGCTAGAAAATGAGAAAAAACAGACATAAATAGTTTCTGGTAATGAATCAGTATTCCTTTACTAGGATCTGTTGGGGCAATTCATATTTCGACATCCCGCGGGACGTAGGCCTTGTGGAAATGAATTGTCAACAGACCCTAGTAATGTTTAATTAAATGAAAATAGATTGTGGTAGCATGATCGAATGCAGGGGGTTTATACAGCTTATTGTTAAAGAATTGTAGCTGAAAGAGGCCAAAATATAATACTTGATTTAAGGTTTTGTATGTACACGGAAAATGAAAATAGATATCGAGCACTTTATAAAGAAATTCTACGTCTACGTTTAAGCGAAGAAAAATTGACTGAACTATATAAGGCTCAAGAGATGCGAACTCCTACTCATTTTGGTACGGGGCAAGAAGCAATCGCGGTTGGTGTTTGTCAAGCTTTAGCTAATGATGATGTCGTTTATAGTCATCATCGATGTCATAATCATTATTTAGCAAAAGGTGGGAGCTTTTTTAAGCTTACTGCTGAGTTATATGGTAGAGAGGCAGGATGCTCAAATGGTCGAGGTGGTTCGGTACACTTAACAGCTCGTGATCAGGGTTTCATTATTTCTTCAGCGATTTTAGCACAAACTATAGCCGTAGCTACAGGCAGTGCTTTAGCCTTTAAAATGGATAACAATAAAAACGTCGCTGTTACTTTTTTTGGTGATGGAGCTTGTGAGGAAGGTGCTTGTTATGAAAGCTTAAATTATGCAGCAATAAATAAATTGCCTGTTTTATATGTTTGTGAAAATAATTTATATTCAACAGAAAGCACTGTTAAAATTAGACAACCCGAAGGAACAAGTTTGGCTGAGCGTGCAGCTGCTTTCATGGTGCCTTCTGAGACAATTGATGGAAATAATGTTTTTACGGTGTTCGAGACTGTGCAAGCTTTATTGCCTCAAATTAGAAAGGGTGGTGGTCCGTTTTTTCTGGAATGTATGACATATCGCTGGCGAGAGCATGTTGGTCCCAATTTTGATTATGAAGCGGGGGGCCGTACCTACCGAACAGAGGAAGAGCAAAAATATTGGATTCAAAATAAATGTCCTTTAAAACAAGCTGAACAATTGTTATTTGAAAAAAATCTTGTGACACATGATGAAATCGTTCACTGGAAACAAGAGCTGCAAGCAGAAATTGATTTAAGTGTAATCCATGCGAAAGAAAGTGCTTGGCCTAATATTGCGGATATGTACGCAAACGTTGATTAAAATGGAGTTTTTGGTGAGAAAAATTAAATATACAGATGCCTTATCTGAAGGTCTTGTTCAGGCAATGGATAGAGATCTTAATCTGTTTGTTACTGGTATTTCGGTAGACTATTCAGCTGGTGCTTTCGGAACAACAACTGAAGCATTAAAAAAATTTCCTACTCGTGTGTTTGATGCTCCGTCTATGGAAAATGCATTAACTGGAATAGCTATTGGTGCTGCAGCGATGGGGAAGCGGCCAATTATTTATCATCCACGTAATGATTTTATGTTTTTAGCGCTAGATCAAATGATTAATTTGGCTGCTAAATGGAAATATATGTATGCGGGAAACGCAGGAAATATGCCATTAGTGGTAAGAACCGTAGTTGGTAAAGGTTGGGGACAGGGGGCTACTCACTCTCAGAGTTTACATAGTATTTTAGCGCATTTCCCAGGATTACATGTAGTGATGCCAGCTACTCCTTCGGATGCAAAGGGATTGTTGATTGCCGCAACACAAAGCACTTCCCCTGTAGTTATTATTGAGCACAGAGCTTTGTATAATATCGAGGGTGAAGTTTCTGAAGAGTATTATTCAACACCTATAGGAAAAGCAAATACTCTTCGTGAAGGTAAGGATATAACCATTGTAGCCACTTCTTTGATGGTACAGGAGGCGCTAATTGCGGCCGAAAATTTAGAAAAAGAAGGTGTAGATGTAGAGGTAGTAGATATTAGATCTATAAGACCATTAGATGAAACTGCAGTTCTTAGATCTATAGAAAAAACTGGTCATCTTTTAGTTATTGATACCAGTTGGGAGTTGTGTGGGTTTGCCAGTGAAATTGCTGCGTTAGCTGCTGAAAAAGGCTACTACTATTTAAAAGGTCCGGTGCGTCGTATGTCTTTAGCAAATTGTCCTGCACCAGTTTCTTATCCGCTAGAGACCGCTTTTTATCCCAAACCGTCTAATATTGCCAAGACAATTTTAACAATGTTAGGGAAAAATAGTGATAACTTTGTGACCATTGATAAAGAGGATACGTTTAAAGGTCCCTATTAAGGTGTAATTTTTGTATGAAATACTTAATTCAATTGGTTAAATTGTTATGTACTTGCTTGCTTCTAGGTTTGGCGTTAAAAAATATAGATTTTAGCAAAACAATGTCTATTTTATACTCAATTAATGGATTGGTTGTATTAGGAATTGGAATAATTGTTGTTTTGTTGCAGATAACGATTGCTGGTCTCAAACTTATACCAATCCTTAATTTATTTAGTTATCAACTTAAATTAATTGATTCCATTAAATTGTGGTTTGTAGGAAGTTTTTTTTCGCAAATTATGATTTCTTTTGTGGGTGGAGACGCCATGCGTCTCATTTCATTGGTGCGCTCCGGGGTTAATACTACAGCGGCAATGCGAGCTATATTATTAGATCGAGTCTTAGGTTTTATAGCTTTGCAAGTTTTATATTTAATTGCTGTATTTTTTTTGTTAGAACTAATATTTGATGCTCTTGTTCAGTGGACTCTGCTGGCATTGGCCTGGGTTAGTATATTAATGATAGTTGGATTTATAAGTATGAGCCTAATCCCAGAAAAAATGCTTAAAATAAAATACATTGGGAAATTATTGGATTTTTTAGCAGTAAGTAGATATCTCTTTGTGTCAAAAAGCAGTACATTTTATGTTTTTTTTCTTGGAGTTCTTATTCAATTTCTGAATGTAGTCGCCATATATTTTATAGCGATCCTACTAGGTGCAAGTTTAACTTTTTTCGAAGCATTTGTTGTTGGTGTTCCTGTAATGTTAATTTCTTTATTACCAATCTCAACAGGTGGTTGGGGGGTACGTGAAAATTCGATGGTTATTGGATTTAATTTAATTGGTATTCCATCAGAAATCGCATTATCAGTTTCAATAGTATTAGGAATTTCTTTATTACTGGGCTCGCTTCCTGGGGCGGTAATATTTTGGAGAAAAACTCAATATATCACTGGTTCATCTAAATTATCTCATATTGAGAAGTCTGGAGATTATGCTTAATGATTAGTGCAATGGTAAGTAATAGTTTGATGAATTCATATGCTTCTATTAGGGCTCATTTTTTTGAGCGCTCCTTAAAATACAACCAATACACTATTAAAGATTGGATTTGTTTCTCTATAAACGTTTGTGCTTTATTTATGGTTATTTATATATTTGCAGTGCAGTTAAAAACCTCAATAGCAAGTCCATTGTTCACAAAGTTTACTCTCGCTGAAGAAACGGCCTATACATATACAAGTGCTTTTAATTATATTAAATATGGATTTTTGCATTCTGGGTTACTACAAGATTTTTCCAGTAGTAAAGATATTCTTGATCATCCCTATGTGTACAATCATATGCCAGCCGGGCCAGATCTTCTCTTAGGGGTGTTGCTCTATATATCCAATAAATCAATTTTGTTTACTAAAATTTTTTATGCAATAGTTGCAAGTTTCGGGCTAATTTTTTATTATAAATTTGCAAATCTTATATTGAAAAATGTGCGATTTCCTGCAGGTGGGTTAGCATTATTATTTGCAGGACCTTTTTTAATCATAGGTGTAATGGAGCGGCAAATATATAGCCCTTTTCCCTTTCTAATGTTTTTTCCAATGGTGTTTTTGCAAGGGTATTATAATAGCAGTAAACCAATTAAATTGTATTTAGCATTGTTTGTTGCATTTTGCTCCTCTATATATTTAGAGTATAGCATGTTATCGGGCATTATATTTTGCTGGATTTTTTTATTTGCAACGCAACTTTTACCTATAAAAGGTAAACATTTGATTTTTATATTGATTGCAATAGGTGGGGGGATTTTTTTGCACTTAATGCAAAATATGCTTTACCTTGGACCGGAGTTATTTTTTAAAGAATTATATATAACTCTTAGCAATCGTATAACTGGTTATCCTAAACAAGATGAGATTAGGCATTTCTATGAGGCAGCAGGTATAGTGCATCATGGTTCAAAACCAGTGGTTAGAAAAGTATGGCTTTCTCAAATTTATGCAAATTTTAACTTTGAAGGTTTAAGATTTATTTTAAGCATGATGTGTGTTTCTTTGGTTTGTATTTGTTTAAATGTAAAAAATTCAAAAGCATCAACCCGTGATATTTTTATAAAATTCAAAAAAGCATTAGTGCTCTATATCCGTATTATTGTTTGGTTACTGGGGACTATGATATGCCCTATTATGTTATTTCCCGCTTTTGCTCAAGAAGTTAATTTGATGGGCGTAGGATTGAATAATTTTCTTAATGGTATCGGGGTAGCTTGTATATTGGGTTTCATATTTAATCTTTTAATTGAGGATAAAAATTTTATTGTGCAATATTTTCTTTCTGTTTCAAATACAAGTAAATTATTTAGGAATTTATTGTCAAACAGCTTAATTGAAATGTGGCTTTTTATTCGGCGTTATTCATTGTTGCTTTATTATTGCGCGCATAAATTATGTGTAATTTGTGTGCGACTTGTGCGGTTGACTGCATCAAAAAAAATGATTAAATTGATTGCCTGGATTTTCCTAACATCTATGCTTTTTCAGTCTTTATTTACTATTATTAACAGATGTAAGACAAATATATATGTAATGCATGGTATCTCACAAGATAAAAATTGGGCCAGTGCACTAAATGATTTATCTCAATTTAAGGGAGAGCTGTTTATGACGAATATAAACTCCCCCACACCAGGTTTAATTACTCAGTCTGTTGGATTCGGCGTGTGCAATCCGGATTCCATATTGGATAATGGTTCTATCAATATTGATAAATGCAAAGTTATTTTTTCACCAAGAAGAAAATATTGGGCTGTTCAAAAACCTAAATATTTTTATTATTTTAAAAACGCGGCTTTATTTCCTGGATTTGCTGATTGTTTACCCGGTGCAACATTAACTGGACAGGAGCGTGGAGCATCCGATTGTATGGATGTTTTATTTAACCGATTAATAAACAATTATAATTTAGCATATAAAAATGATTTAGTATGGGTCTTTGATATGCAGAATAAGGAAAATAGAAGTGTTTAGGTTTTTGATGAAAAAAAATTATAATATATACGCGATACTTTTGCTTGCTGTGTGTTCTTGTCTGGTTTTTCAAGATTTTATTTTAAGTAATATGATCTTTATTGGTGATTCAGATAGATTGAACACATTTTTAAATATCCGAAAGTTTCAGATTGATTCATTGCAGGAGTATGGGCATGTGCCAGTTTGGAACGAAAATATGTTTATGGGTTATAGTTTAAGTGGCTTGCATTGGATGTTGCCTAACTTTGATGTTTTTGCATGGATTCAAAGTTTATTTAGTATTAAAAGTATATATATTGTTACGACTTATACGACATGTATACTTAATTTTTTTACCGCATGTTCTGCTTATTTATTTATAAATTACATTATTAAGGATAAATTTTCTTCTGTTATCGGTTCAGTTTTATATGCATGCTCGGCTATTTCTTTAATTCGTGTTTCTCAGTTAGATAATGCATCTTTTGTACTGTTGCTTACTCCTTTAGCATTATATTCTATTAGAAAATTTTTTTACGAAAGTCATTATAAGTATTTACTATATTTAATTTTAGTTTGTGTTTGCATGCTTACTATGAGTTTTTTGCAAGAGGTGTCGTATGGGTTCATTCTTATGGGAGCGTACTCTTTATACTTAGCCATAATCACTAAAAAATGGAAAATATTTAGCTTATTGGTTGTTGCATTTATAACTAGTATTATTATTTCATTTCCAAGAATATATACTGTTTTACAAGAGTTAGGTACGCTAGAAAGAACTAAGACATTTCATTTGACAGATCCTAAAGAGTTATTAAGATGGGTTTTTGAAGGAATTTTTGGAAGATATCCTTCGGAATTGCCGCAGAATTATAAGTATAATATACATGAAGGATTGCAAATATATACATCTGTTTTAGCTTTTTTTAGTGTGCTGCTTTTAACTTGTATATATATCATTAAAAGTAAGTTTGGAAAAATAACTTTTTTTGTTTTTTTGTTATCATTAATTTATATCTTCACGTCTTTTGATGTTTCGACATTTCTCTATTGTTGTATCTTATTTAGTATTACTGTAATTATACTTTTTTGGTTAGTATCTAATAGTAGAACGCCTAATGGGGTATGGTTTAATATTAAAGATGATAATAGTGATTTATTGTTCTTTGCAGGTTTTTTAATTGTTTGTTTACTAGTGATCCTTATGCCCTTTGCAAGGAAAATTGTATATAATTTATTTTTTAAGATGGATTTTACCCACTCAAGATTTTCCATAGTAGCAGTTTTACCATATGCTTTATTAACTTCATATTTTATTAAATCAATTTTTGGTGAGTCAAACCTTAAAAAATGGAATTGGCGACATATATTCACGGTAGTATTAGCAGTAATCTTTTCTTTTATTATTCTTAAAAGCTGTAATTTAATTTGGGACTATCATAAATTCGATGTTGCTTTGCAGCCTGTACTTCAAATTATTCTTAGCAAAGCTGTTATTTATATACTAATGTTGTTTATTGTATTTATGCTCCTTATGACACTAGTAATCCAAACCAGGCAAAGAAGTATTTATAGATTTTTCTTTTGTATTATGATTGGTTCTCTTATGGCGGGAGATGCGATATTTTACGCTAGAATGCAGCTCTTCGGGCAGCAAACTAAGTCCATGATCCCCTTTGCTAGTAACGATTTGTATACAACTTCAAGTAGCTCATTTAATGTTCCAAATCGTGAGGATATTCGACTTTTACGTAAAAAATTAGAAACAGATAATTTTAGAGTAGCATTTGTAGGGTCAAACCAAGAGTTTCCAGCATATTATAGTTCCCATCTTTCACAATATTGGCATTTAAGATTAATTGAAGGGTATGGTGCTGGTGTGCCAAAACGTTTAGCAATACTTCCATGGAATGATGGAGTAAATCGCTTAAGAGCGATTAAATTTGAGAGTTGGAACCAGGTTCAATGGGATCTACTTGCTATGTTGAATGTGAAATACATTATTAATTTAAATTATAATTTGTATTTTAATAAATTTATTAGTACTGCCCCATATCAAGAATTAGAAATACATGAAAATCCATATGAAACAATCCCAAGAGTATTTTTTGCTAAAAAAATAGCACCTTATCACTTAACTCTTAATGTCAAGAGAGAAACATTATCTCCAATCCCACATCTGTCGATAGTTGATGGAAGAAAAGTTTTAGTATCATGGTTTAAAAATAACAATTATAATTATGAGGATTTTTTGTACTACATTGAAAGCAAAGATGCCATCGATGGAGCATATGGATTCGTATCTGCCGTGAAAACAAATTTCTATCTAAGTGAAAATTTAGTTCCTGGCAAAACGTATTATTTTCGTATTAGGGCCCAGAATCGTGAAGAATCTACTTTAGGAAAATTTGCTGCATATGGAGAAGAGCAGCGTGTTAAAATACCATTGAATAGTACAAAAACTAGCTTGCCCTTGCCAGAAAATATTAAGGTAGATGTCATAGATAAGTATAGTATGTTGATAACCTGGCATAAAGCATTACCCTATATTTCGTATAACATAGAGGTTATTACAGATGATGACAAACAATTGTTTAAAAGTGAAAGTGGTGCACATAGTCAGTTAATCACTTTAAATAAATCTATTGTGGGTCAAATAAAAGTTAAAAGTTGTTATCAAAATGAATGCTCACAGAATGCGACTCATGCTAACTTTGATTTGAGCAATGCTAAGGGGCATATTTATCCAAAGACTTCGTTAAAAATTGCGTTAGGTGATAACATATACGCTAATCCAATAGCTCTTAGTAAAGTAGAAGGAATTAAAAAAACATTAGAGTTCTTAACTGCTGGAAAAATCCATGCAAATTTTAATAATGATTATATAAAAATAAAAATAACTCCCTCTAATGAAGATAGATTTTTAGTTCTTAATGAGATGTTTCATCATACGTGGAAAGCGTATGCTAATGGTAAAGAGGCAAAAGTGTATCCTGTTAACGTTGTAATGCGTGGTCTAATTGTGCCGAAACATACTACCTTGGTTGAATTAAGAAGTGTTCCATTTATATCTAGTTTGTTTGGTATTTTTATCATGATCGCCGGTATAGTTATTTGCATTGGTTTGTTGTTGTATTCACGTAATTTAAATAAAAGGATGTTGAAATGAGAGAGCTGTTGGTTTGTCCAATTTGTTTAAGTGAAGATAGAAAATTAGTTTATCCCTCCACTCTGGTAAGTGAAATTTCTCATAAGAATATACCTGATCCTTATTCTGCTCATTATCAAATTAATCAATGTTCTGGATGCGATTTAAGGTTCTCTAGTCCGATATTAGATGAGCAAGGTGTAACAGCTTTATATTGTCAATCCGAGAATGGGAATATATCAGATGGCGAGTTCGATAATGTACGACGTACGATGTATAATTATTACGACTTGGCAAAACCATATATTAAGGCTCGGGATAAAGTATTAGATATTGGCTGCGATGTTGGATATTTCTTAGAATCTGCTCTAGAGGATAATTTTAAAGAGATACATGGTTTAGAACCAACAACACCAGCTCGAGTAATTGCTGAAAAACTACCTAACTCAAAAATTTCAGAAAAATTCTATGAAGCGATAGAGTATGAAGCTAATTATTTTGATTTAGTTTCTATGATTCATGTTTTAGATCATTTGGTTGATCCTTCTATAGCTTTAAAAAAGGCTCATCATGAATTAAAAATAGGTGGATTGTTGATTGCTGTAGTGCATAATTCTAAGTCTATTTTAGGTGTTATGATGGGAGAAAAGTTTCCCGTATACAATCTTTACCATCATTATTTTTTTACAAAATCTACGCTACGTAAATTATTAGAGTCTCAAGGTTATGAGGTAATAAAAGTTGTATCTACGAAAAACTGTTACTCTATTGGATTTTTTATTCAAAAAATCCCTTTATTGCCTTCATATATAAAAGATGGAATGTTAAAACTTGCTAAATGTTTAAGTATTCATAAGATCACGTTAAATCTACCGGTTGGTAATATTGGAGTTCTTGCAAAAAAAGTAAGATAATGGTTTTATATAAATTTTTTAAACTATCTTGGATAACTATTTTTTGATTCAGAAAATCTATTGAATGAATAATAGGTTTTTGTTTTAAGGCGGTTTTCGAGTTAATTTTCTCTCGTTTTTTAGTAAGGATTTGCACTTAAATTTTTAAAAAATAGCGTAAAGCTGGTAATCTCCCTGATAAATAACAGATGCCAAACTAGAGTACAGGAGATTTTGACACGAGTTTCACATTTCAATAAAAATCAATTAAAATATGCGGCATAATTAACTGACATAGAAATGTTCAAATATGTCGCGACATCGTTGTACAAAGGAATTGTATAACGTTTTTTACAAGCAAGCAGTATGCGTTATTCCGGTCTTGCTTTATCAGACGTAAGTCCAATACTATTGTTATCTCATGGTAGTATTAGTCGTTGGTTGGTCTGTGTTTATTTTCTTTTCTTGCTTGTATCCAATATTGTCCACCTAATGGTAACCAGCCAATGTACTTTTCAATTTTTGTTAAATTAGGAAATCGAGGAGGGATAAAAAGACAATAAGCATGATTTTCTATTAAGAAACCACTTTGTCGCAGTCGATTTTTCATTTCCGATGGAGCGAGCAGTACCGCATCTTCATCGTAGGGGCAATTACTAACAATTCGACGAGTAATAGGATTAAATGGATTATGCTCAAATATCATCACACTTCCTGATGGCGATAGACGGTTAAATAATGATTCTGTTACGAAGCTCCGTTCATTTGGCGAAACATGATGAAAAACTCCAGCAACAAAAATCAAATCAAAAGGGAGTTGATTGTGATCATTAATGCTTTCTTGAAAAAAATCAACTGTAGGATTAAGCGCCTTGGCCATTTCAAGACTTGTGCTTGAAATGTCTGAACCTACAATGACGGCCTCAGGAAAAGCTGCTTGTAAAAATGGAATATTGCGCCCGATCCCACATCCATATTCAAGAACCCGACTTACCGAATGATTAGTGTGATGGCGGACAATATCTACTTTGTATTTGGCAAAATACTCTTCGTTTGATACAAAAAATTGAGTATTCACATTAAGTAGTTGGTTATAGTTTTCTGTATAATGATCAAAATTAACTTTTTTCATGTTATGATATTTCCTCGTCAATAATATATCGAGGACGCTTTTTTACTTCCTCGTAAATTCCCCCAATATATGCGCCAATTATCCCCAAAGTAATCAACTGCACACTGCTAAAAAATAAGAAAAGAATTGTCAAAGTTGACCAACCACTTGGAGTATTATGATTGACGAAATAACTAATAATTACTCCAATTATTAAAATGAAAGCGATGGTTGCAAATGTAAAGCCAACTAATAGTCCTGTGTAAAGAGGTCGTGTACTGAATGAGAGTATGCCTGATATTGCCAAGCGAAACATTTGAGATAAAGAGTATTTTGACTTGCCCGCAAAGCGGGGTTCGGCACTGAATTCAATACTAACTTGTTTAAAACCAATCCAAGAAAATAGACTTCTGAGAAACATATTGCGTTCGCTAAAATTCGTGATCAGAGTATCGGCAACCTTACGATTAATTAGACGAAAATCTGCTGCATTTGGATTGATTTTTATTTGAGAGACGATATTCAATATACGATAAAACAAACTACCAACTAGGCGACGAACTGGATTTCCTTTTTCGGTATGTCGTCTAATAGTGTAGACAATAGCGGCACCCTTATAAAACTCCTCTAATAGTCGAGGAATTAGCTCAGGCGGATGCTGTAGGTCACTATCCATCATCACAATTATATCTGCTTTAGGTGAGTGCTCCACTCCTGCTAAAAGAGCCATTTGATGACCAAATCTTGAAGATAACGTGAGAACTCTTGATTTTGTATCGTTTGAAACAATGGATCTTAATACTTCAATCGTATTGTCAGTAGAGCGATCTACTACAAACAAAATTTCCGCGTCTAAATTTTCCAAGGTATCTAAAATAGCACGTGTTCTTTTGTGAAAGTGAGCAATCCCTTGTTCTTCGTTATAAACAGGTGTAATAACTGTTAATTTCAATTTATTCATGATTTAATTTTGTCCGCAAAACATACTAATTGGTTGGTTTTTTTCATGCTTGCAAAGATCACGGGTACATCGAATCCTTGTCGATTGGAAAAATTTGGCGACTCCTGGATAACTGATGCGCTCATTGAGTTTTTTTCTAGTTGATTGATCAAAAAATTACGCATCGATATTCCTGCGCCACTGCCAATGTGATATGTTTGTCCGCTTAAACCTTGTTCGGCAATCAAAAGAAGTTGCTGAGCAGCATCATAGATAGATATATAATCTCTAATGGCATCTAAAGACCCAATGTTGATTGAAGATCTCCTGTTGCCCTTTAATTCTTCAATTTGTTTTTGTATCCTACCAGCAAACAATCTCTCCGAGATTCCTGGGCCAAACAGATTGAAAATACGTGCACAAACAACATCAATATTGCGTGAGGCATACAGCCCTAAAAGTTGAGTCTGCCATGCTTTACTAACTCCATAAACGGAGACGGGTTGCAATGTTTGCTCTTCATTTATTGGGTTTTCTTCAGGTTTTATAATGCCATACTCTGCAGCTGAACCAATTAAAATAAGACGAGTATGTGCTTTTCTACGCTCGATTAGATCGAGCATATGATTTGCTGGAGCAACATTCAAAAGATATGCTTCAGTGATATTATTTGTAAAAGAGGCGCCTAAGTGCAAAATTAAATCAGGTGTTGTCAAATCCAATATGGACGTGAGCTGTTCAGGGTGACGAAAATCACAAATAAATTGAGTCGAATCATTATCAACAGATACATTTTCTCTTGATGTTGTGGTGAAAATTCGATAATTGCCTTGTTTTTTTAATTCGGCAATCACAGCTCGACCAAGAGCCCCATTTGCACCCGTGACTAGAGTATTGATCACAATGCAATTTCCAATTGTTCTAATTGTTCCAAAATTCCTAATTGATTGAATATTTTGATAAAATTGTCGTCTGCGTATTGATAGTCATCTGGTCGACCTATGTCAAGCCAATAGCCCGAAAATGGAACAATATTAGTTTGCTGTCCTGTTTTTAGGCCATCAATCATCAAGTCGTCAAAACCGTAGGGTAAGTTTGGCTGTAAATTTTTTATGACTAAACGATTCATACAGTAGATGCCCATACTGACATCAAAATCATATGCTGGTTTTTCTTCAAAAGCATTGAGACAGCCAGCATGGTCATATTGTAAGACGCCAAAATCAATTTTTACTTGTCTTGTAAACGCCGAAACTGTTACTAGATTTTGATTTTTGACATGAGTTTCGAAAAAGACGCGATAATCAAGATTACATAAAATATCTCCATTCATAACAAGAAAATTTTCCGGAAGATCTTTGATTAAAGTTAAAGGTCCAATAGTACCTAATTCTGTTTTTTCCAGTGAGTAGTCAAGTTTAATGCCAAAGCGTGACCCATCTCCAAAAAAAGACATAATAAGGTGCGACAAATGGTTAACAGCAAGGGTAACATGGTTAAATCCTGATTTTGCTAACTGCAACAACACAATTTCTAGAATGGAATACTTGCCTCCAATAGGGACTAATGGCTTAGGGATAAGCGTTGTGTATGGTCGTAATCGAGTTCCTTTTCCACCGGCTAAAATAATTGCTCGCATCATGCTTACCTATTTAGTTTATATGTTATACACCCAAGCTTTATATTTTAGAATATTTTCTGTTTTTTTGAACCAAGAAATAGTCTCTCTAAGCCCAGATTCAAGATCATAAGAAGGTTGCCAGTTGGTTAGAGTTGATATTTTTTTATTATCGCCTACTAATCGAAATACTTCAGAAGTCTCGGGTCTGAGTCTTTGTTCGTCAGTGATAATAGAGGCTAGAGGATTGATTTGGGAAATAAGTTGTTGTGCCACCTCATGGATAGTATATTCCTTCCCAGTTGCGATATTGACCTCTTCACCAATTGCTGAATCAGCTTCAGCGAGAGCGATAAAGCCTTGAGCTGTGTCTTCAACATAGTTAAAATCTCTTGTGGTTGAGGTGCAACCAAGTTTTAAAATTTTCTGACCTGTTAATAATTGTGTCATCACAGTAGGTATCACGGCTCTTGCGGACTGTCGAGGTCCATAGGTATTAAAGGGGCGAGCAATAACAACTGGAGTTTGAAATGAATGATAAAATGATTTAGCTAAGCAATCAGACGCAATTTTAGTTGCGCTATAAGGGGACTGGGCTTGGTATGGATGCTTTTCATCGATGGGCGTATATTGTGCAGTTCCATAGACTTCGGAAGTTGACGTAATAATGATTCGCTCAGTGTTATATGCACGCGCACCCTGCAACACATTTAATGTTCCTTTGATATTTGTATCTAAATAAGAGTCCGGAGAATGATATGAAAAAGGGATAGCGATTAATGCGGCTAAGTGAAAGACCACATCACAGCCAAGCATTGCTTGAGAAACACCATTAGGATCGCGGATATCACCCATAAAAATATCGAGATTAGCTAATTTTTCTTTGGGTAATGTATCAAGCCATCCCCAACTATTAAATGAGTTATAATAAACAAAAGCACGAACATCGTACTCATTTTTTAGTAAAGCCTCGACAAGATGGCTGCCAATAAATCCATCTGCACCTGTGACTAAAATTTTTTTCCCTTTTAGTTTCATCGTTTCATCCTAATAACAACTTGAGCCTGCAGTGAATCTATATCAGTGTACCATTGTATTTTTTTAATAATGTATTTTGAAAAACGTGCAAATCTAATAGATTGGAACCGATAATATTAACCTTGGGGTAAGTAATAACCCTAATTTAGTAATCATGCGCTTTGACTTTAAAACAGATGCAGAATATACGTTAGTAATAATTTCGATTCTAAAAATTAATAAATTTTGAATAATATATAGCAAACGATAATAATTTGCTAGCGTCAGTTTGGTGAAAAGAACTAAGGCAATTATTGAACAATTTAGCACTTGTTTTTAGTCAAATAGGTTCTATGCTTCTACTGCTTTGAATTTAGAATTATCTGGCATTCTTTCATAAAAGCAAATTAGTTATGAGTAAATATTTTACTATACTATTACATTGGATTTTAAATAATTTGACAAAACCATAGTTAGCGAGTTAGTTTATATTCAGAAACGCATCATTAGTGCTTCCTAGTTTTGGTATAAATAATTAAGCGGTTGTTGAAGCTTTTACTGTTAATTCTAGAAGATGCTTAAAATTTATTTCCCTGCTGAATGAGTGACAGAATTGATGAATAATGTTAACGGTGTATGTATGAGTAATAGACAAGTATTTTGTACGGTGTGTAATGAAGCGCAATCAAAGTTTATATTGTATTCTGATGCCCCTATTTTAGCATGTGAGGCTTGCAGTCATGTTTTTACCGATACCTTCTCTCTTGTAGAAGAAGACTATGGTCCGGAATATTATGAGAAAACGCATAAGAAATGGTTTGACAACCCGGATACCAAGTTCTTTGGAAAGTTATTCAAATTGTTTCCTAAAGAAACGAGATCTGTTTTAGATGTCGGATGTGGTAACGGTAATTTTTTACGCTATTTAGAAAAAAAATCGGTAGCTATTGATCGTCTCGTGGGGATTGATCTTCGCCACAATAATTCGACAAATAGAATTCAGTATATCAATGGTGAGTTAAAGGAAATGGTGGGCAATGAGCAATTTGATGTGGTTATTAGTTTGGCAGTTATTGAGCATGTCGCAGATCCGATAGAATTTGCTCTAGGATTATCTAAAAAATGCAAGCCTGGTGGTCATATTATAGTCATGACTGTAGCTAGTGATAGCTTAATATATGCTATTGCTAGAGCTGCCTATAAAGTAGGTTTGGTAACCCCAGCAAAGCGATTATATTCCGCTCATCATTTACAACATTTCACTAAAAAATCCCTTCAAACTACTTTAGAAACGTCGGGTCTAACAATTACAAAAAAATTCCTACACACCCCTCCTCTTAAGGCTGTAGACGTGCCAATGGGAGGGTGGATTAAACAAAAAATCTTTTATATTGGGCTTATTACTTGCTATTTTTTCCAGGCTTTTTTAGGGAAGCAGTACTTACAAACACAAATATATACAAAGTCTAAATTAGAAAATTAAATTGCCTGTATCTTCTTAGAAAGGTGTATTCTGATAACCTGATACGATTCTTTATCTAATGCTATAGAAAAATTATAATTAAGATTATATACAGAATTTCGTCACACTGAGTTAATTACCCAATATAAATTTGGAAAAATGATGAGTCAGATTTATAAATTATTTGAAAAACATGCAGAAGCAAAAGATTATTATTTGCAGTTTATAAAAAGCATGCTGTTTATTCGGTCAAGTATACTGAGGTGCCATTATCAAAATTTACCTACGATGCTGCTTTTATATATTTCAGCTATTGTGATATGTCTCACTTGGCATGCGGGCATTAAGCTGGGACTTGACGCAAATCAAGTATCTTTTAGATATTATCTATACGCGATACCAATAGCTCTATCACGCATATTAGGAAATGTTAATGACTATACTCCTTTTAACGAATTAGGGGCGCTTTTTAATCACTCAGCTGGTGATTTAAATACATTAATAAAGCATGCTTTAACAATTAAACCTTTATCAAACGCGAAGCCCCTGTACTTTATATCTGGTGATGATAAAGGGCTGGCAGATATTACTAGTTTGGCCTTCAGTATTTTTGGCCTAAAGCAGCAGAGCCTATATCATAATTTCTTTTTTATATTATCTTCAAGTGCCTTAATCTTTGCGCTTCAATTCTATAAGTCTTTCGAAAAGTGTTTGGTTTTATTTGTTATTTTAATATCATTATATGTTTGTATTTATACTTTTTCT